>NZ_JBXUNH010000004.1:0-434027 GCF_057197165.1 Pseudomonas sp. SYWMCR5 | reverse complement strand
GATTCAATTTGTTAAAGAGCGTTTGGTTAAGAGCTTTTCGTCTCAACCGAGGCGCGCATTCTACGCTTTCCTCATTGCCTGTCAAGCGTTTATTTTGAAGTTTTTTCAAACCGCTTTCTTTCAAAAGCCTTCAACGTCAACGACTTACCGACTGCCCCGCTGCGTTCATCGCTGCGAGGAGGCGAATAATACGTGGTTTGAAATCACAGTCAACACTTTGATCCAAAAAAACTTTTATCCGCCTCCATGAGCTCACTGGCAACTAATCCGAGCGCAATCGATCTGTAGAGAAACACCCCCTGGAGCGCACCACGATGAGCAAAGCGCAGAACGAGAAAACACCAGGCCTGTCGGCAGATGAAGAGCAGGAAGTCAGCCATAACCAGCCACCCCGCGCGGCAGTACTGCACGAGATCATCCGCGCCCAGGGCGATCAGGAACTGGAGCGCACCCTCGCGGCCCTGTGGTGGTCGGCACTGGCTGCCGGCCTGACCATGGGCCTGTCGCTGATGGCCATGGGGCTGTTCTATGCACGCCTGCCAGACAACGACAGCAGTCAGGTGATCGCCAGCCTCGGCTACGCCGCTGGTTTTCTTGCCGTGATTCTCGCTCGACAGCAGTTGTTCACCGAAAACACCCTGACCGCCGTGCTACCGGTAATGACCTCCCCTACGCTCGCCAACCTCGGTCGCCTGCTACGCCTGTGGACCGTGGTGCTGGTGGGCAATCTCGCCGGCACCTTGCTGGTGGCCTGGGTGATGCTCGAGCTGCCGATCTTCGACAGCAAGACCGATGTGGCCTTCCTCGAAATCGGGCGCAAGGTGATGCACAACGATCCGAGCCAGATGTTCGCCAAGGGCATCGTCTCGGGCTGGATGATCGCGACCATGGTCTGGATGATCCCGTCCATGGAGAACGCCAAGATCTGGATCATCCTGATGATCACCTACTTGATGGCCCTGGGCGACTTCACCCATATCGTCGTCGGCTCGGTAGAAGTGTCTTATCTGGTCTGGGCCGGAGAGCAGACCTGGCGCAGCTTCTGGCTGGAGTTCGCCCTGCCGACCCTGGCCGGCAACATCATCGGTGGCAGCTTCATCTTCGCCCTCATCAGCCACGCCCAGGTACGCAGCGACAGCGGCAAGCCGCCGTCGAAGCTGCTGGATGATGAACAAGAGTCGCCAATAAAGAAGGGCCGTGAAAGCTGATACTCAGCGCACCGCCACTGCACGCTCAGTGCTGTCGCCTCGCTGACGCAAAGGCCTGGGCTGCCACCAGTTCTGCCCGGCATGGGGCGAATCGAGACTGACGCGCTCGCCCATCTGTGGCGTGCTCAACGGAACCTGGGCCTGCGCGGCGAGCGCGACGATGCGCTCGAATGGCTCCTGCCAGCTGTGCAGGGACAGATCGAAGGTTCCATTGTGGATCGGCAACATCCAGCGCCCGCGCAGATCGAGGTGTGCCTGCAGACCCTGCTCAGGCTGCATATGCACATTGGGCCAGGCCAGGTTGTAGGCGCCGGTCTCCATCAATGTCAGATCGAAGGGTCCGAAGCGCTCGCCGATTTCACGAAAGCCCTCGAAATATCCAGTATCTCCACTGAAGAACAGTCGCAGCCCTTCATCGATCACCACCCACGACGCCCACAAGGTGCTGTTGCTGTCGAACAGGCCGCGCCCAGAAAAGTGCTGCGCCGGTGTGGCGACGAAACGCACGCCTGCGACTTCGGTTTCCTGCCACCAATCCAGTTGACGCACCTTGTCGCTCGGCACGCCCCACTCGACCAAACGGTCGCCCACGCCCAGCGGCGCAAGAAACTGGCCGGTGCTTGGCGCCAACTGACGTATGGCCGACTCATCGAGATGATCGAAGTGATCGTGGGACAGAATGACTGCAGCCAGCGGCGGCAACTGGTCGATCGCCAGCGGCGAAGCGTGGAAGCGCAGCGGGCCGGCCCATTGCACCGGCGAGGCGCGATCGGCAAACACCGGGTCTGTAATAAAGAAATGTCCACGCAGTTTCAGCAGTACAGTGGAGTGCCCCAGACGCCAGAGACTGTGGTCGGGAGCATCGAGTACCTGCTGGCGGGTCATCGGCTGCAGGCTCGGGGGAGTGGCAGGTCGTGTTTCGGGAGGCTTGCGCAGCAGCAGGTACTTGAGACCGATGCGCAACTTCTTGAGCACGCCATCCTTGGGCAGCTCGGCCTGATTGTGGAAACGCCCATCTCTGTAAGGTGCCGGCTCGCCGGCGAGGGAAGCCATGGGGGCCATCAGCAGGAGCACTCCGAGGAGGAAGATAGGCTTGATGCTACCTCACAATGATCGGATCAACCGTGAATTGGCTTGTAAGGTCATTTTTCCGCCATGAATCATTGTTCAACAATATTCATGCAACTTATGCGATAAACGGCTTCTGCAGAAAAAGAACGATAGACATGATCGACAACAGAAGCGGCAAGGGGCTCTCATTCGTCAGACGCATCTACCTGCCGCGCACCATCGGCATGGGCATCGGCCTGTTCAGCGTCATGGCGGCACTTGCCCCGCTGCACCCGCCCACCTGGGCGTGGCTGCTGATGCTGCTCAACGGTCTGGCCTGGCCCCACCTGGCTTATCAATGGGCGATCCGCTCCCCTGCGCCCTACCGCGCCGAACAGCGCAACCTGTTGCTCGATTCGTTGAGCGGCGGCTTCTGGGCCGCGGCCATTCATTTCAATCCGTTGCCGACCGTGACCATCCTGTCGATGATGACCATGAACAACGTCGCCGCAGGCGGCAAGCGCCTGGTGCTGCGCGGGTTGCTGGCGCAACTGGCAGGCATGCTGCTGGCCATGGCGCTGTTCGGCCCCGGCCTGCAACTGCAAGCCACGACATTGCAGGTCTATGCCTGCCTGCCAATGCTGACGCTCTACCCGCTGGCGCTCGGATGGGTCTGCTACCAGTTGGCGATCAAGCTGGCCGACCACAAGCGTCGACTGAGCGCCCTGAGCCGCACCGACAGCCTCACCGGGCTGCTCAACCACGGCTCATGGAAAGACTTGCTGCTGCTGAGGTTCCAGATCTGCCAGCAACAGCAAGCACCGGCCGTCATCGCCCTGATCGATATCGACCATTTCAAGACCATCAACGACACCTTCGGCCACGTGGTCGGTGATTGCGTGCTGCGCCAACTGAGCCATGAGCTCAAGCGCATCCTGCGCGAAGATGACCTGGCCGGGCGCTACGGCGGTGACGAGTTCTGCCTGATCCTGCCTGCCACCGACCAGATCCAGGCCGGTGTTGCGATGGAGCGCCTGCGTGAACAGGTCGGCGCCTATCGCAACCCACAACTGCCGGAATTGCGCATCAGCCTGAGCATAGGCCTCTCGGCCTATCATCCTGGGCTGAAGACGCCCGAGCAGTGGCTTGAAGACGCCGACAAGGCGCTCTATACCGCCAAGCATCAAGGTCGCAACCAGGTCAACGTCGCTCGCAGCGAGGCTGGCCCTCTCAAGCTGGCCTACCCCGACTGAACCGCAGGCTACGCTCGGCGACAATCTCCGGCAGGTCGATGCGGCGCAGATAGATCCGCAGCGGCTCGCCAATGTTCAGACGATCGTCCACATGCTGCTGCACCAACAGTGCCAGGCGCTCACGGCAGAGCGCCATGCGCTGCCCCGACTCGGGACGCCAGACGAACTCGCTGCAGGGTGTAATGTCGCATCCGCGACATCCATACCGAATGCGTCCTCGGAAAAGCGCACGATATGCGTGCCACGCTTGCCATGAAAACCGACGAAGCCGTTGAGCTGCTCGGCAGCTGTGCAGATATCCTGGGATGTAATGGCCATGACGCTACCTCGCAATGAAATCGGAAGGAACGCACGCCGGGCGGGAACGGTTGCCTCTGTCGGGCAACGCGCAGATCGTTTGTTGCGCAGACTAACGCAACCTGCGCCGCCTTCGCCAAGGTTTTTCAGCGAGCGCCGGATACCGCCGGATCGAGCTGATCGGTCAACAGCGCCTCCATCCATCCCATGAACGCCTGTACGCGGCGCGGAACATGCCGCTGGCGCAGGTACAGCATCGTCACTGGCATGGCCCGGGCCCGCCGACATGGAGGTGCTCACCCGCTACCAGGCCAAGGAGTTGGGTGTCTAGCGCGGCAGCCGGGCGCCATCGAGACCGATTTTGGTGGCACCATACGTGACAATCCGCAGGTCAACGCCTTCGTGGCCAGCAATACTGCCCTGGGCAGCGCCGGCCTGCCCGACGATATCGGCGCAGCCATCGCTCTGCTGCTTGAGGACGGTAATGGCTGGATAACCGGGCAGCGCCTGGAAGTCTCCGACGGCATGCTCCTCTAACCCAGGCTGCTGCCGCTCAGCACCTGCTGCAAGCTGGCCAAGGCAGGAATGGCCAAAGCCTGGGCGGCGTAGCACAACCCGACCCGACGCCGCAGCGCCGGGCCGGGCCCTGGTTGCCAGTAGACCCCCGGGTGGCGTTCGACCAGCGACTGTGGCAACCAGGCCGCGCCCATTCCGGCGGCGACCAGCGCCAACGCCAGTTGCAACGATCCGGCCTGTGCCACCTGCTCACCCTCGCCATACAGCCCCATCAGGCGCTGGTGCGAAGGGTGCTGCGGGCAGGTGATCCAGCGACCGTCGGCCTGGCTGCCGGTGGCCATGACCAGGACAAACGACTCTTCCCACAGCGCCAGGAAGAGCTCATCCTCACAGCGCTCGGCTTCATCGGCCAGCCGCGCATCGCCCTCGCAACCGTCCAGCAACGTCAATTGCAGCCCGGGCACGGCCTGAGCCGCAAGACGCACGCATGCTTCGATCTGGGCCGGAGCAATATCGGCCTCGATACCCAGCGCGAGCGGGACACGCTCCTGCTCCTGGCGAAAGCGCAGGCGCAGCGCCTCGGCCTCCGCGACCATGCGGCACGCCTGGGGATACAGCGCCCGCGCCTGCTCGCTGACGTCCACCCCGCGGGCCTGGCGCAGGAACAGACTGACGCCGAGGTCGTCTTCGAGTTGCCTTATGGTCACCGACAATGTCGGCTGGGCCACGCACAGGCGCTGGGCGGCCAAGGTGATGTTGCGTTCTTCGAACACGGCGATGAACGCCTTGAGATGACGAATATCCATAGATAGAACCGATACCAGCCAGAGGAATAAGCCGTTTTTCATGGCCTGGATCGACGCCTACAATCCTGGCCATCGAGAACGATTATGCCTAGGAGGCGCTCATGAACAAACCTCTGATCATCATCACCGGCGCCAGCTCCGGTATCGGCGCCGCCACGGCTCAGCAATTTTCGGCCGCAGGCCACCCGCTGCTGCTGATCGCTCGTCGCCTGGAACGTCTCGAAGCATTGGCCTTGCCCAACTGCCTGTGCCGCGCCGTGGACATTCGCGACCGTGCTGCGCTGGTCGCGGCCGTGAACGAAGCCGAAGCCTTGTACGGCCCGGCCGACGCGCTGGTGAACAATGCCGGCGTGATGCTGCTGGGCCAGGTGTACGAGCAGGATCCCGAGCAGTGGGACCGGATGATCGACATCAACGTCAAGGGCCTGCTAAACGGCGTGCATGCCCTGGCCAGCGGCATGGTCGCGCGTCGCGCCGGCACCCTGATCAACGTCAGCTCCGTCGCCGGGCGCAAGACCTTCCCCAACCATGTCGCCTACGTCGGCACCAAGTTCGCCGTGCATGGCCTGTCGGAAAACCTGCGCGAAGAGCTGGCGCCACACAACGTGCGTGTCGTCACCATCGCGCCGGGCGCGGTCGAGACCGAGCTGCTCGGCCACACCACCGACGAGGGCATCAAGCGCGACTACGAGTCGTGGAAAGCCAATGACATGGGCGGTGTAGTGCTCAAGGCCGAGGATGTGGCCGGCGCGATCGTCTGGGCGTACCAGCAGCCGCAGTATGTGTGCATCCGCGAGATCGTCCTGGCGGCCACTGCCCAGCAACCCTAATCGGCAAACACTCCCACAGGTACCCGGGTGCCTGTGGGGGCTTGTTCAGCGCTGCACCTCATCCTCACGCACCTGCACACTCGCCGTCATCCCGGCACTGAGGTTCACCCCTGCAGGAATCTCGTCCAGCCTGATTCGCACCGGGATCCGTTGCGCCAGCCTCACCCAGTTGAAGGTCGGTTCCACCTCCGGCAACAACTGTCCATCCGGCGTCGAGTTGCGGTCGGTGATGCCCCGGCTGATGCTCTCCACATGCCCATGCATGGCCTCACCTGCGCCCATCAACCAGACCTTCACCGGATCGCCGACACGTATGCGCGGCAGCTTGGTTTCCTCGAAATAGGCCTGGATATAGAAGGTCGACTCGTCCACCAGCGCCATTACCGATTGCCCGGTATTGACATAGTTGCCCTGGGCCAGCCGCAGGTTGGTGATGTGGCCGCTGCGCGGCGCGCGCACTTCACTGCGGGCCAGGTTGATCTTCGCCACTTGCAGTTGCGCTTGCGCCTCGTGCAGTTCACCACGGGCGATTGCGGCGTTGATCTGGGCGTTCTCGCGCAGCTCGGCGCTGATCGCCTCCGGACCCAGGGCCGTGCGTCGGGCCGCTTCGCGCTCACGCAGGCGCAACTGCTGGGTGCGGGTTTCAGCCACGGCACTGGCCTGGTCGAAAGCGGCCTGGAAGCGCTCGTGGTCGATGGTCATCAACACATCGCCGGCCTTCACCGGCTGGTTGTCGTGTACCCGCAGTTCGCGCACCCAGCCGGACACGTCCGGGGCGATCACCACCACATCGGCCCGCACCCGCGCATCGCGGGTCCAGGGGGTGAGCATGTAGTACTGCCAGAGGTGATACCCGGCAAACACGGCAATGGCCACCACGCACAGGGTGACCAGGGTACGTACCGCTGTACGCATGGACTGACTCCTTACAAAGGTCCCAACAGATGTACCACCAACGACAGCACACAGACGAACAACGCCGCATCGAACAGCGCTTCATGCCAGATCCAGCGCCCTAGCGGCGTCGCCTGCACCACCAGGCGCAACAGGCCGGTAAGCGCCAACGCCATCAGCACATAGATCAGAAACGGGCTGAGCAATACGCCGCCCAGCGCCCACTCACGCAACCCCATGGACTTCCTCCTGCCAACGGCACCACTTGCCCCAGCTCTTCTGCAATTGCAGGACCGCGCCGATGGCCAGGCGCAGCGGGTCGCTCGGCGGCTGGCGGCGCAGGGCCTCGATGAACTGTTCGCTGGCGGCATCCAGACGCTGGCCGCGCCCAGGCGCAGGGCCACTGGCCAGAACCGCCTCCAGTTGCTGCAGATACTGGCGCTCGGCACCGGCCAGCGGCACCTGGGCTACCGCCAGGCACATGCGCAGGTGCACCAGCTCGTCACCGATGTCCAAGCCATGCAGGCCATCGTCCCAACGCTTGCGCTCGGCCTCGGGCAACTCGCTGGCATGACGGGCCAACTGCATCAGGCGATCGGCCATGCGTCCACCGAACCAACTGTCAGCACCCCGCAGGTCGCGATGGGTCAGGCGAACCAGGTCGCTCTGGGTGGCGGCCCTCAGGCGCCGCCCCAGCCACTTCGGATTACGCAGCACGACCAAGCGAAACGCCAGTACCGCCGCCCCCACACCGATGAGCATGGCCTGGGCGCTGTTGAGCATGCTGGCCACGTCGAAGTGCATGGCGTTGAGGGGTGCCACCAGCACGATGAAATGCAGGCAGTACGAGGTCGCCGTCGGCCCCGTGCGCGGATGGGCCATGCCCAGCGCACCGAAGAACAGCGGCACGCCCATGCCCAGACACAGCAAGGCGAAACTGCTCCATTGCGGCAACAGGATCTGCCCGACGAAAAACGCCGCCGGAATCGCCAGCAAGATGCCACGCAAAAAGCTCAAGCCGATCTGTGCGCCGTTCTCGCGGCTGGCGAACAGGCTGCAGACCACGCAGGTCAGCACCAGGCCTCCGGGGGCCGAGGGCCAGGCCGTGGCCAGCCAGAAACTGCTCATGACCAGAAACGCCAACGCACTGCGCGAGCCGAACAGCAGCGCCAGCGGCAAGTCGCGATGCGCCGCCAGGCCCAGCGATACATCCTTGGGCGTTCGCCCCTGCTCCACATCGAGCAACGCCTGGGTGGCGGCCATGGCGAAATCCAGCAGCAAGGCCAGGCGCGCCAGGCAGAAATGCTCGGCGGGGCTGATCTGTTCATCGTGAGCAGCGTCCCAGACGCGCTGGCGCAACAACAGAAGGCTGGGTTGGTCGGGGCTGGCCAACTGGGTCCGAACCTCCTCGAGCCAAGGCGCCAGGTGCGCCGCTTGATGTTCGTCAAGCTGACGCCACTGACGACGCACCGAACGCGAGATGCGCAGCAGCACCATCAGCTTCTGGCTCAGGCCACGGATCGCCCGGGCCCGCTGGCGACCACGACTGCCTTCGAACCAGGCATGTTCACGCTGAGCGTCGATGGCGACGATGCGTCCAAGGATATCCAGCAAGCCCTGGCGCGCTTCGTCTTCGCCGCCGAGCATGGCGCTGGCGGTCTGCATGCCGTTCTGCCAGGCCTGCCTCGCCTGGCCGCCGAGTTGCTGCTCGACGCGCATGGGCCAGATCAGCGCGCTGGTGGCCGTGGCGCAAACGATGCCCAGGCAGATTTCGGTGCAGCGCGCCACCGCTTGGTCGAACACCTGCAAGGGATGGTCGATTGCCGGCAACGCGATGATCGCTGCGGTATAGCCGGCCAGCACGAAGGCATAGGCCCAGGCACTGCGCAATTGGGTTGAAGCGGCGGTACAGAGGGCCAGCCACAAGGCCAGGGTCAGCAGGAACAACCACGGGGTCTGGGCGAACAGGCCAATGAACACCACCGACATGAACGTACCGACCAAGGTGCCGGCCAGTCGCGCCAGGCCCTTCTGCACCACCATGCCCGACAGCGGCTGGGCGACGATGAACGCAGTCATCAAGGCCCAGGCGGGTTGCTCCAACCCCCAGCGCAGCGCCAGCCACAGCGCCAGTCCACCGCCCAGCAGGGTCTTGATGGCGAACTTCAGAGCAGGGCTGGTGGGTGCGAACAGGGCCTGGAGGGTGATGGGCACGAAGCGGACCTTGCGGGGGGATATTGAGTAGAAAGATAGACAACGGATGGAAGAATAAAATGCAATCAACTAATTAGCTAGCTAATCATCTTTTAAAAAGGCAAAAAAATAGGCGACCGAAGTCGCCCTAAATGCCTTGCGTGCTCGTATACCCGGAAGAATCAGCGCGATTTGCGCTTGTTCGCATCCTTCCAGATGAAAAGTCCCAGACCGGCAAAGAACGTCAACATCAACCCGACTGTCACCACACCGGCGATCACCACGTTGTCGAAGAACATGTCGGCCTCCCGATTCGTTGCCGTTGTCCGATGTGTGCAAGGTAACGAATATGCGGGGAGGAGAAATTGACCAGGGTCAATAGGGCCCGGGACCGGGCACAAGAGGGGGCGCAGGTTTGACCTGCATCAGTTTTCAGCGTTTCTTGGGCTTGCTTTTGCTTTTCTTCTTCTTGCTTTTCGCCAACGGCATGGCCTGCTCGAAGGCCTGGCGCATTTCATCCAGGCGCTTGTCCTTGATGTCGTGGATACGTTTGGCGCGCTCGGCGCCGAAGTCGATCAGGTTGTCTTGGCTCATGGGCGGGCTCGACTGACAGCGGATGCGCCCATGATGAAGCCTGATGGCGACGCTGAACAGCCCCGCCTCAGACTTCGATGTCCACCAGCAGCCCCTGGCGCGGCCGCTCACCCAGCGGCGCCACCGGCACGGTGTTGTCGGCATTGAGTTCATCGCCAGGCATGGCGCTGTAGAGCTCTTCCTGCTCGTCCTGTCGGCGTTGCTGACGACGTTGCTGCTGGCGGCGCTGCTCTTCGCGCAGCCGATAGGCCTCATCCTGCGGGTCGCGCTGCTGCTTGAGGTCGATGGTGCCATCACTGGAGGCAGGCTGGGCCGGAACCACCGGAGGAATATTGGGGGTCTGCTTGACGGGGTCTTGTTGCGAGGTCACGGGCACGGCACTGAGCGGGATGATCGGCGGCAGCATGAGTCGGTTCTCCTGTAGCCACTGTGTCGGCCAGTCACGGTGCGCCTTGAGCACATGGGCAAGGGTTTGTGCGGCTGGTCACAATACCGTTTGCAAAGTATAGACCGCGATCACTCGCCTTCGTCGTCGGGATCGTCGTCCGCGGGCTGGCTGGTCTCGCTCCAGGGCCTCTTGTAGACCTGCTGCCAGACCGCGTCCATGTGCTCGCGCAGCACCTGCGGCGCACTCTTGAGCGACGCACTGTCCTCGCGCTCGCCGCCGATGGGCTCCTCGCCCGCCGGGCTGATCTGCGACTGACCACTGATGCTGTAGATCGCCTGGCCTTCGCGCATTTCGATGCTGATGTCGTGCGGGTCGATGCCGCCGCCGCAGAAGGCGTGGCTGGCCACGGTGACTTCGGCGACACCATCCTTGTTCAGGTCGGTGACGTCGCTGACATCGGTATAGAAATCGACATCCAGGTCCAGCCCGGGACAGGTCGTTTCCTGGTCGATCTGCCAGCGTGGCTTGAACGCCTCGCTTTCGCTCGCACGCCCATAGAGCGTGGCCTTGAGCACGACCTTGTCGACTTCCTGTTCGCTCTCGGCATCGGTCGCCTGGCCGTCGACACGGCTGAGCACCAGCAGGCCTTCGCCCTCGCGGTCGTGGAAATGCACGCTCTTGAGCGGTGTCTGCACGCCCAGGACTTCCAGTTGCTCGACCGGGATCGGCGCGAGGATCTCGAACTTCTTCTGGTCACAGGCCGCGAGGAGCGCCACGCTGCCCACGGCCAGGGAGAGGTTCAACCAGCGGTGCGTGACAGGCATGTTGGCGCGAGGCCCTCGTTGACTAAAGGGTATTCGTCGATGAAGTGGCTGAACGCTTTGGTCCGCCGGGCCTATCCGTTAAGATAGTGCGCTTTTTCATCGCGGGAGTTCAGGCAGTATGGCGCAGCAGTATCAACCGGGGCAACGCTGGATCAGCGACAGCGAAGCCGAGCTCGGCCTGGGAACCATCCTGGCGCAGGATGGCCGCCTGCTGACCGTGCTCTATCCGGCCACTGGCGATACCCGCCAGTACTCGCTACGCAACGCGCCGCTGACCCGCGTGCGCTTCTCGCCGGGAGACCAGATCACTCACTTCGATGGCTGGAAGCTGACCGTGCGCGAGGTCGAGGATGTCGACGGCCTGCTGGTCTACCATGGCCTGGACGGGCAGAACGAGGCGCGTACCCTGCCTGAGACGCAACTGTCGAACTTCATCCAGTTCCGTCTGGCCAGCGACCGTCTGTTCGCCGGGCAGATCGACCCGCTGTCGTGGTTCTCGCTGCGCTACAACACGCTGCAGCACAGCAGCAAGCAGATGCTCTCCACGCTCTGGGGCCTGGGCGGCTGCCGCGCCCAGCCGATCGCCCACCAGTTGCACATTGCCCGTGAAGTCGCCGACCGTATCGCCCCGCGGGTATTGCTGGCCGACGAAGTGGGCCTGGGCAAGACCATCGAGGCGGGCCTGGTCATCCACCGCCAACTGCTGACGGGCCGTGCCAGCCGTGTGCTGATCCTGGTCCCGGAAAACCTTCAGCACCAGTGGCTGGTGGAAATGCGCCGGCGCTTCAACCTGCAGGTGGCACTGTTCGACGCCGAACGCTTCATCGAGAGCGATGCCAGCAACCCGTTCGAAGATGCCCAACTGGCGCTGGTGGCGCTGGAATGGCTGGTCGACGATGAAAAGGCCCAGGACGCACTGTTCGCCGCCGGCTGGGACCTGATGGTGGTCGACGAAGCCCACCACCTGGTCTGGCACGAGGAACAGGCCAGCGCCGAATACGCGCTGGTCGAGCAACTGGCCCAGGTCATTGCTGGCGTGCTGCTGCTCACTGCCACCCCCGAGCAGCTCGGCCAGGACAGCCATTTCGCCCGCCTGCGCCTGCTCGACCCCAACCGTTTCCACGACCTGGCCGCGTTCCGCGCCGAGAGCGAGCACTATCGCCCGGTAGCCGAAGCCGTGCAGGAACTGCTCGATGAAGGCCGCCTGTCGCCCAAGGCGCACGCCACCATTCACAATTTCCTCGGCGCCGAGGGCGAAGCCCTGCTGGCCGCAGTCAGCGATGGTGACAGCCAGGCCAGCGCACGCCTGATCCGCGAATTGCTCGACCGCCATGGCACCGGCCGCGTGCTGTTCCGCAACACCCGCGCCGCGATCCAGGGCTTCCCCGAGCGCCAACTGCACCCCTACCCGCTCGCCAACCCCGAGCCGTACAGCGCGCTGCCTGCCGGCGAGCGTGCCGAGCTGTACCCGGAAGTGGCCTTCCAGGCCCAGGGCGAAGTCAGCGACGACGAACGCTGGTGGCGCTTCGACCCACGGGTCGACTGGCTGATCGACACCCTGAAGATGCTCAAGCGCACCAAGGTGCTGGTGATCTGCGCCCACGCCGAAACCGCCATGGACCTGGAAGACGCTCTGCGCGTGCGCTCCGGCATCCCCGCCACGGTTTTCCATGAGGGCATGAGCATCCTCGAGCGTGACCGCGCCGCTGCTTATTTCGCCGACGAAGAATTTGGCGCGCAGGTGCTGATCTGCTCGGAGATCGGCAGTGAAGGCCGCAACTTCCAGTTCGCCCACCACCTGGTGATGTTCGACCTGCCGGCGCACCCGGACCTGCTCGAGCAACGCATCGGCCGTCTCGACCGGATCGGTCAGAAACACACGATCCAGCTGCACATCCCGTACCTGCAGGACAGCCCGCAAGAGCGCCTGTTCCAGTGGTACCACGAAGGCCTGAATGCCTTCCTCAACACCTGCCCGACCGGTAACGCCCTGCAGCACCAGTTCGGCCCACGCCTGCTGGCGCAACTGGTCGGCGGCGACAAGGCGGCCTGGAGCGCCCTGGTTGCCGAGGCCCGCGGCGAGCGCGAGCGCCTGGAGGCCGAGCTGCACAGCGGCCGTGACCGTCTGCTGGAGCTCAACTCCGGCGGCGCTGGCGAAGGCGAGGCACTGGTCGAGGCGATTCTCGAGCAAGACGACCAGTTCGCCCTGCCTATCTATATGGAAACCCTGTTCGACGCCTTCGGCATCGACAGCGAAGACCATTCGGAAAACGCGCTGGTGCTCAAGCCCAGCGAGAAAATGCTCGACGCCAGCTTCCCGCTGGGCGACGACGAAGGCGTGACCATCACCTACGACCGTGGCCAGGCCCTGTCGCGAGAGGACATGCAGTTCCTGACCTGGGAGCACCCGATGGTCCAGGGCGGCATGGACCTGGTGCTGTCCGGTTCGATGGGCAACACCGCGGTGGCGCTGATCAAGAACAAGGCGCTCAAGCCTGGCACCGTGCTGCTCGAACTGCTCTATGTCAGCGAAGTGGTGGCGCCACGCAGCCTGCAACTGGGTCGCTACCTGCCATCGGCCGCCTTGCGCTGCCTGCTCGATACCAACGGCAACGACCTGGCGCCGCGGGTTGCCTTCGAAACCCTCAACGACCAGCTCGAGAGCGTGCCCAAGGCCAGCGCCAACAAGTTCATCCAGGCCCAGCGCGATGTATTGGCCAAGCGCATCGCCGCTGGCGAGGCGAAGGTACTGCCAGTGCACGACGAGCGTGTCGCAGAGGCGCAGCGCCGCCTGGCGGCTGAAGCCGACGAAGAGCTGGCGCGCCTGACGGCGCTCAAGGCCGTCAACCCGAGCGTGCGTGACAGCGAGATCGACGCCCTGCGCAAGCAGCGCGAAGAAGGCCTGGCAATGCTCGACAAGGCCGCACTGCGTCTGGAAGCGATTCGCGTGCTGGTGGCCGGCTGATAGAACTGCGGCCCCTTTCGCTCGCCTGCTCCTGCACCTGCAGGAGCGGGCTTGCCCGCGAAAGAGACGACATCAGAATCCAGGTCGCCCCACCCTTTTTATAACCTTCCGCTATCGACTCCATGCCCAAATGGTAGAGATCAAATTGCCATTAATCAGGAAGGCCTAGTTTCCCTTTCCTATACTCGGGTTTCAACGGTCTCCACCACGCTTTTAGGAGACGAGTGCAAACTCGACGAAGAGACAGGCAATGGAGTGGCTGGGACTTCAATTGTTCGCCGAGCTTCCGGCGAACGGACAAATCATCCTCGACTGCCGTCATAACCCTTTCCTGGTCATGCTCGCCTACCTGGTGGCCTGCGCTGCATGCTTCGCCACCCTGGACATGGCCGAACGGCAGAGTCACAGCGAGCAACGCAACGCCCGTCGCCAATGGCGGATCCTCGGTGCCTGCTGCCTGGCCAGCGGTATCTGGGCCATGCACTTCATCAGCCTGCTGGCGTTCCAGGCGCCACTTGAAGTGCATTACGACATGCCGCTGACCGCCCTCTCGCTGATCATCGCCCTGCTCGCCGCGTGGTTGGCGATGAACAGCCTGGATCGCACGGTGATGCAGTGGCGTCATTACCTGCAGGCCGCACTGGCGATCGGCCTCGGCATTACCGTGATGCATTACGTCGGCATGGCCGCGCTGCAGACCAGCGCCCTGCAGTACTACCAGACCCCACTGCTGCTCACCTCGTTGGGCATCGCCACTGTCACCAGCCTGGTGGCGCTGCTGATGGCCCGGCATTTTCGCAGTGGCAGCGGGACCCTGCACCTGGTGATGAAATACGGCGCCAGCCTGATGATGGCGGCGGGCATCGTCCTTACCCATTTCACCGGCATGGCTGCACTGTCGCTGGTGATCCCAGACAACATGCCCCTGCAACTGCCCTCAGCCAACAACAGCCTGCAGCTGGGGCTGACCATCGCGTTCATCACCCTGCTGATCAGTGGCAGCAGCATCAGCGCGGCCCTGGCCGACAAGAAACTGCAAAGCAAGGAACATGATCTGCGTCGGGTCAACATACTGCTGAGCCAGCTCGATCAGGCCCGGGCTTCGCTGCAACAGGCCGCCCACTACGATGCCCTGACCAACCTGGTCAATCGCCGCGGCTTCAACCAGGTCTTTGCCGAACGCCTGGCCGAGCAGACCGCGAGCGAAGGCATGCTGGCCGTGATGTTCCTCGACATCGACCACTTCAAACGCATCAACGACAGCCTCGGGCACGCTGCCGGCGACGAACTGCTCAAGGTGATCGCCGGGCACATCAAGGCGGCGACCCGCTCCCAGGATGTGGTGGCACGCTTTGGCGGCGATGAGTTCTGCATCGTCACCAGCCTGCACAACCGCGACGAGGCCCGCCACCTGGCGCAACGCATCATGCAACGCATGAAGGAGCCGATCGACCTGGGCGGGCGACGCATGGTCATGACCACCAGCATCGGCATCAGCATCTTTCCCGACGACGGGCGCAGCGTTGAGGAGTTGCTGAAGAATGCCGACCTGGCGCTGTACCAGTCCAAGGGCGGCGGGCGCAACAACCTGAATTTCTTCAACAGCAGCCTGAAGACCCGCGCCACGCTGGAGTTGCAACTGGAAGAGGAACTGCGCGTGGCGCTGCTCGAAGAGCGCGGACTGCGCGTGCATTACCAGCCGATCTTCGACCTGCACAGCACACGGGTCGCCAAGCTGGAAGCCCTGGTACGCTGGCAGCACCCGCAGCATGGCCTGCTCAGCCCCGACCGCTTCATCGGAATTGCCGAAGCCAATGGCCTGATCGCCGAACTCGACCTGTGGGTACTGCGCCGCGCCTGCGAAGACCTCGCCGAACTCAACCGCCTTGGCTACGGACATCTCAAGGTCACGGTGAACTGCTCCGCGGTGACGCTGGGGCGCGAGGAACTGGCCAGCGAGGTGGAGATGGCCTTGTTCCAGGCCGGTGTGGCGGCTCGCCAACTGGAACTGGAAGTCACCGAAAACGCCTTGATGGGCGATATCCACCGCACCATCAACCTGCTGAAACGCATTCGCGCCCAGGGCGTGGCCCTGTCGATCGACGACTTCGGCACCGGCTATTCATCGCTGGCCTACCTCAAGCGCCTTCCCCTGGACGTGCTGAAGATCGACCGTTCGTTCATCCAGGATGTGCCGGGCAGCCAGCAAGACCGAGAGATCGTCCAGGCCATCATCATCATGGCCCATACCCTGCACCTGCAGGTCGTCACCGAGGGCGTGGAGACCGACGAACAACGCGCGTTTCTCGCCGCCCAAGGCTGCGATTTCCTTCAGGGCTACCTGCTCAGCCGTCCGGTCCCGCTGACCGACCTGCAGCCAGTGCTGGAACGCCTCGACAATCTGGACAGCGACTTCATTCCCGAGCGCGGAACAGCTCTACAAGGGTCGCCGGATCGTTTTGCAGATGCCCCTGGCTGCCGTGCAGGCGCATCAGTTGCGCGGCGAGGCCACTGATCGGCGTTGCCGAACCCTGCTCGCGGGAAAACTTCACCGCAGTGTCGAGGTCCTTGAGCAAGGTGCGTACATGCCATTTGACCGGGGTGTAGCAGCTTTGCGCCATCTGCGGCGCGAGGATCTGCAGCGGCCGAGAGTCGGCGAACCCGCCGGAGAGTGCTTCGGCGATCAGGCTGGCATCCACCCCTGAACGTTCGGCCAAGGCCACCACTTCGGCAATCACCAGGGCATTACAAGCAACGATCATCTGGTTGCAGGCCTTGGTCACCTGGCCGGCGCCAACCGCCCCCATGTGCGTCACGCGCTGGCCGAGGGTCAGCAACACCGGGCGTACGCGCGCCAGGTCTGCAGCGTCACCACCCACCATGATCGCCAGGGTTCCCGCCTCGGCGCCTGGCGTACCGCCGGACACTGGTGCGTCCAGCCAGGCCATGCCGCACAGCGCCGCAAGTTCCGCGGCCATCTCGCGGGTGGCGGTTGGCTCAAGGCTGGAGAAATCCACCAGTAACTGGCCACTGCGACCGCCCTGGGCGATGCCTTGCTCGCCGAACACCACCTCACGTACTACGCCCGTGTCGGCCAGGCACAGCAGCACGATCTCAGTGTCACGGCACAACGCTGCCGGGCTCTCGGCCAGACGTGCCCCGGCGGCGACCAATTCGGCGCACTTCTGCGGGCTACGGTTCCACACGGTCAGCGGATAGCCGGCAGCCAGCAGGCGACGGCACATCGGCAGCCCCATCAGACCGATGCCGGCAAACCCCAGGGAAGGCAATGCAGTACTCATGAATGACTCCAGGCAAGGATTAAAGAAGCGTGGCTCTCGGGCGATGCAGTGCAGGTGCCAGCGTAAAACCCCTATCGACCATAGGGTAAACCCCTATCGCATGGGCAAAAGGCGCACTGCTACAGTCGCCGGATTTACGTAATGGCCAGATGACATATCTTCCGACCGTCCACCACTCCAGGCAAATGGCGCACTATGACCTCCAATAATACTTCTGCCAATGCAGTGCCCGAGCCCTCGACCAGCATCACCTCGCTGACCCTCGGTGGCGGCCAGGCCACCCGCAACGTCCCCGCGCAATATCTGTACTTCACCGAGAACGATATCCAACGCATCCTCGACAACCTCGACGGCCTGCGTGACCTGGTGTTCCCGCAGGGCCTGCACGCGGAAGACGAAAGCCAATTGCGTCTGGACCAGCAGTTCCCTTCGGTATGCCTGATCGGCCTGGGGCGCTGCGGTTCGAACATTGCCCTTGACGTGGCGGAACTGGTGTACAACGCACGTACCTTCTTCCTCAACGAATTCAACAACGAAGACCGCAACAGAAGCGAAGGCGGCTACAGCCCTGCACGCTGGATCCGACAGAACCTGCGCCTGGTGCAGAACAAGGGCGCCAAGCCGGTATTTCTGGTCGAGCCCTTGGTGATGCTCGGCGACCTGGACAAGGACATCGCCGGACGCATCCGCTTTTCGCGCAAGGGTGAGCGCGGGGGCTTCCTGCGCGACTACAGCAAGATGAAGATCATGGACCTGTCCGAGGTGCACGCCGGTGGCGCCGGCAATGCGCCGATCCTCGGCCAGTACCTGGCCAAGATCATCCTCAACAAGGATACCCAGCGCTTCTCGAGCGCCGACTGGAAACTCATCCACTCCTACCTGATCGATTCCTGCGGCATCAAGGCCAACCAATCGCGCCTGTACTTCTACATCTTCAGCGCCGGCGGCGGTACCGGCTCAGGGATGGCCTCGGAGTTCGGCCTGGCCCAGCAGTACTCGTACATGAACAAGACCTTCGACACCAAGCCGGCCGACGAGAACGACGGCAAGGGCGGGCATTCGTTCGTGTTCGAGCCGATCTTCACCAGCGGCATCTGCGTACTGCCCAATGCCTCCGACCACCGCAGCGAAATGTCCGAAGCCTTGCACATCAATGCCGGGCGCCTGCTGTGCAAGTATTTGTCCGAAGAATGGGACTTCTCGTACAACTTCGACAACGAAGACAGCAGCGAGGCCAGCGTGATGGGGCGCATCCGCCCCTGGAACGCAATGATGCTGATCTCCAACGACATCATGCGCTATGCCGAAGAGAGCGATGACGGCACGATCCAGAACATCGACGTCAATGCCATGGAGAAGCATGCCAACCAGTACATCTCTCAGCAGATTTTCAACATCCTCACCGCCCAGGCCGTAACCACCGACTACGACCAGAACTACTTCCGCCGTGCCGGCATCGACATTGGCGAAACCATCCGCCTGGATGCCAACGACCTGTTCATGAGCCTCGCGGGCCCGGTCGCCATCGCCTATGCCGAATCGGTAGTGCCGGAGGCGCCCGCGCAGGGCTCGGACAAGTTCAAGGTGTTCGAACGCGAATCGCCGCGCCTGGACATCGACGACCTGTTCTTGCGCTCCATCGACCTGCCCCACTTCAACAAGCAGACCCAGGCCATCGAGGGCATCAGCCTGCTGCCCATCGAGTCGCGTCGCTATCGCGCGGCACTGGAGCAGTACCAGGCCTCGGGCTTCGACGCAGCGGCCCTGCACGACCTGCATTTCTTCAAGAACTGCTCGTCGGTGGTATCGATCGTATCGCTGCCCAAGGACTACAAGCTGTCGTACATGGACCTGAACCGGCTCAAGACCCACCTCAACAGCCTGTTCCCCAACACCACGCTCAAGCGCTACGCGCTGGTGATCGGTGCCTCGGCCAACCTGTCGCTGACCACTCTGATCGCCAAGAGCCCCTGCCTGTCGGACGACTTCCTGACGCTGATCGTGGCCTTCATCAAGCGCTGCTTCGCACGCGCGCCCTACCGTTTCGACGACACGCTGGACAACGCCATCCTGGAGTTCATCACCAGCGAGCATTTCGATGAAGACCGTATCGACGACCTGCTCAACGAATTCGAGAACCCGGCGAAGATCCTCGATACCAACTGGTATGCGATCAAACCGATGTACGAGAAGAAGTACCGTGAGCTGATCAACGACAAGAGCCGCTTCGTCTCGATCAACGACATCCGCCTGTCGCGCGAATGCGTGAAGAAAGCGGTGAAGTACCTGCGCGAGATCTTCAGGCATCGGATCGGCAAGACCCGGGTGATTTCGCTCAACAGCCATACCGGGCGGGTGGATTACTGAGGTCTTGCACATGATTCCTGTAGGAGTGGCGGTTCGCCGCTGCGACTTGCCCGCGAATGCGATAGTGACGTCGGCGACGCATTCGCGGGCAAGCCCGCTCCTACGGGGATATTACGCATCCCGTAAACTGTTACCGCAGTGGCGAACGCAGCGGCGACTTGTTACTTACTTCCACCTTACGTCAGCGTCAACACGCACCAACAAGGTGCAATCAACTACTTTTACGCACTAAAAAAGCCCGCAGTTATTCCGCTTTCTTCACCTGGATCACGATGAACGGCGAAACTACCACCGCCCAGATCTCGGGATCGCGGCTTTGCAGGTCTAGCGCCTGCTCTGCACTGAGCGGTCCGACAACGCCATCGTTACGCCACTTGGCGAAGATTTCGCTGCGATTCTCGGCCATCGCCTCGGCAACGGCGATCAGATCCAGGCTGGAGTCGACCCAAATCAGGTCACCCTTGGCCCAGAAACGCTCCAAGGCTTTCCACTCGATAATCGCGGTCTCGCCGAGCAATTTGGCATAGAGGGTGCTTGTGTGATCAGTCATGGGTTTTCCTGCCGACAGAATGGCCATTTGAAAAGGCCGGCATTTTTGCAGAAAAACCCGGTTTCAAATACGTAATTTGATCGACGGGCCCCGGTTATATGGGGTTGGGCTCGGGATAGAGGCAAAGTGATGGCGCTTTTCTATATCTTTATGTCGATCATGCGACACCCCGGGAAACAGGCGCTTTTCGCCCGCTTTTCAAGCGCTCGGACAGCGCTCTACACTGTACCGGTACAGTTCCGGGACATGTTCCGGGGGAAGGTGGGCTTGCGACATGGCACGAGCGTGCCGCAAATCCCGCCCGGTCTGTAGCCCTGGCCGCCAGGACTATAAGAATTACAACAGAATGAGTGGAGCACTATGATCAAGATTTCCAAGCTGTTCGCCGCAATGGTCCTGGCCGGGGTAGCCAGCCATTCGTTTGCCGCCGACACCATCAAGATCGGCATCGCCGGTCCCAAGACCGGTCCGGTCACGCAATATGGCGACATGCAGTTCATCGGCGCCAAACAGGCCATCAAAGACATCAACGCCAAGGGTGGCGTCGACGGCAAGATGCTCGAGGCCAAGGAATATGACGACGCGTGCGACCCGAAACAGGCCGTTGCAGTCGCCAACAAAGTGGTCAACGACGGCGTCAAGTTCGTCATCGGCCACCTGTGCTCCAGCTCCACCCAGCCTGCGTCCGACATCTACGAAGACGAAGGCGTGATCATGATCACCCCTGCCGCCACCTCCCCGGAAATCACCGCGCGTGGCTACAAGCTGATCTTCCGCACCATCGGTCTGGACAGCGCCCAGGGCCCGGCGGCCGGCAACTACATCGCCGACCACGTCAAGCCCAAGGTCGTTGCCGTCCTGCACGACAAGCAGCAGTACGGTGAAGGCATCGCTACCGCGGTCAAGCAGACCCTCGAGAAGAAAGGCACCAAGGTCGCCGTCTTCGAAGGCCTGAACGCCGGTGACAAGGACTTCTCCTCGATCATCCAGAAGCTCAAGCAGAACAACGTCGACTTCGTCTACTACGGCGGCTACCACCCAGAGCTGGGCCTGATCCTGCGCCAGGCGCAAGAGAAGGGCCTGAAAGCCAAGTTCATGGGGCCGGAAGGTGTCGGCAACGACTCCATCTCGCAGATCGCCCAGGGCGCTTCGGAAGGCCTGCTGGTCACCCTGCCGAAGTCGTTCGACGCTGCCCCTGAGAACAAGGCCATCGTCGACGCCATCAAGGCTGACGGCAAGGATCCTAGCGGTCCGTTCGTGTTCCCGGCCTACTCCGCTGTCGAGCTGATCGCCAAGGGTATCGAAGCCGCCAAGTCCGAAGACACCGACAAGGTGGCAGCCGCCATCCACGCCGGCAAGTTCAAGACCCCGACCGGCGAGCTGTCCTACGACGAGAAAGGCGACCTGAAAGACTTCAAGTTCGTGGTCTACGAATGGCACTTCGGCAAGCCGAAGACCGAAGTCTCCCCTCAGTAACTGCGTGACTAATAGCTGACCGAGAAGCCCACTGTGCGAGCAGTGGGCTTTGTTTTACGAGGTTCATGGACCTGATTCCCGCGATCCGGGAGCCGGTTCACCTGAAAATCTTAAAACCGTCACCCGCGGTTTCCTGGCTGTGCCCACTGACTTGGCGAAGACCACGAAACGGGCCGGGCCCATCGCCCGCCAGCGAAATGCAAATCAGGTTTTTAGGAGCGCTGTAATGCCTGAGATCTACCATTTCTTCCAACAACTGGTTAATGGATTGACCATCGGCAGCACCTATGCCTTGATCGCCATCGGTTACACGATGGTGTACGGCATCATCGGGATGATCAACTTCGCCCACGGCGAGGTGTACATGATCGGATCCTACGTGGCCTTCATCGCCCTCGCGGGGCTGGCCATGATGGGCATTCACTCGCTGCCGATCCTCATGACCGTGGCCTTCGTCGCCACCATCTGCGTCACCAGTGCCTATGGCTACAGCATCGAGCGGGTCGCCTACCGACCGCTGCGTAACAGCAACCGCCTGATCCCGCTGATTTCCGCCATCGGCATGTCGATCTTCCTGCAGAACACCGTGCTCCTGTCGCAGGACTCCAAGGACAAATCCATCCCCAACCTGATTCCGGGCGCCTTCTCGTTCGGCCCGGGCGGTGCGGAGGAAGTGCTGGTGTCCTACATGCAGATCCTGGTGTTCGTGGTCACTCTGGTGGCCATGACCTGCCTGACCCTGTTCATCTCCCGCTCCCGTCTGGGCCGCGCCTGCCGCGCCTGCGCCGAGGACATCAAGATGGCCAACCTGCTGGGCATCAACACCAACAACATCATCGCCCTGACCTTCGTCATCGGTGCTGCCCTGGCGGCCGTGGCGGCCGTACTGCTGAGCATGCAGTACGGGGTGATCAACCCCAACGCCGGTTTCCTGGTGGGCCTGAAGGCCTTCACCGCGGCGGTACTGGGCGGCATCGGCAGCATTCCGGGCGCCATGCTCGGCGGGCTGGTGCTGGGTGTGGCCGAAGCCTTCGGCGCCGACATCTTCGGCGACCAATACAAGGATGTGGTGGCGTTTGGCTTGTTGGTTCTCGTCTTGCTGTTCCGGCCGACCGGCATCCTAGGCCGTCCGGAGGTTGAAAAAGTATGAACAGAAATCTCAAACAGGCGTTCTTCAGCGCCTTGCTGGTCTGGGCCGTCGCCTTCCCGGTGCTGGGCCTGAAGCTGAGCATCGACGGCATCAGCCTGATCGTGCACAGCCAGGGCAGCTTCACCATCAGCATCATTGCCGTGTGTTCGATACTGATGTTCCTGCGCGTGCTGTTCGACAAGCAGTGGAGTTCGGTGATGGGCGGGCGCTCGGATCGCAAACTGATCCCGCCTTCGGTCAGCAACTTCCTGACCCTGCCCAAGACCCAGCGCTGGATCATCCTCGGCCTGATCGTGGCCGCGCTGATCTGGCCGTTCTTCGGCTCGCGCGGCGCGGTCGACATCGCCACCCTGATCCTGATCTACGTGTTGCTGGGCCTGGGCCTGAACATCGTGGTCGGCCTGGCCGGCCTGCTCGACCTGGGTTACGTCGGTTTCTACGCCGTCGGCGCCTACAGCTACGCCATGCTCTCGCACTACCTGGGCTGGAGCTTCTGGGTCTGCCTGCCGATCGCCGGCCTCATGGCCGCGACCTTCGGCTTCCTGCTCGGCTTCCCGGTACTGCGCCTGCGCGGTGACTACCTGGCGATCGTCACGCTCGGCTTCGGCGAAATCATTCGCCTGTTCCTGCGCAACCTCACCGACTGGACCGGCGGCCCCAACGGCATCAGCAACATCCCCAAACCCGAGTTCTTCGGGCTCACCTTCCAACCCCGCGCGGCAGAGGGCATGCAGACCTTCCACGAGTTCTTCGGGCTGGAATACAACTCGATCAACAAGGTCATCTTCCTCTACCTGGTCGCCCTGCTGCTGGCCTTGCTGGCGCTGTTCGTGATCAACCGCCTGCTGCGCATGCCGATCGGGCGTGCCTGGGAAGCGCTGCGCGAAGACGAGATCGCCTGCCGCGCGCTGGGCCTGAACCCTACCGTGATCAAGCTCTCGGCCTTCACCCTGGGCGCCTGCTTCGCAGGTTTCGCCGGCAGCTTCTTCGCTGCGCGCCAGGGCCTGGTGACGCCGGAGTCGTTCACCTTCATCGAGTCGGCGATCATCCTCGCCATCGTCGTGCTTGGCGGCATGGGCTCTCAGCTGGGCGTGATTCTAGCGGCCATCGTGATGATCCTGCTGCCTGAGCTGATGCGTGAGTTCAGCGAATACCGGATGCTGATGTTCGGTGCGCTGATGGTGTTGATGATGATCTGGCGTCCGCAAGGCCTGCTGCCTATGCAACGTCCACACATGGAGCTGCGTCGATGAGCCGCGAAATTCTGCAAGTCAGCGGCCTGAGCATGCGCTTCGGCGGCTTGTTGGCGGTCAACGGCGTGGGCCTGACCGTCAAGGAAAAACAGGTGGTGGCCCTGATCGGCCCGAACGGCGCCGGCAAGACCACGGTGTTCAACTGCCTGACCGGCTTCTACAAGCCAAGTGGCGGCACCATCCTGCTCGACGGCCAGCCGATCCAAGGCCTGGCCGGCCACCAGATCGCCCGCAAGGGTGTGGTGCGGACTTTCCAGAACGTACGCCTGTTCAAGGAAATGACCGCGCTGGAAAACCTGCTGATCGCCCAGCACCGGCACCTGAACACCAACTTCTTTGCCGGCCTGTTCAAGACCCCGTCCTTCCGCCGCAGCGAGAAGGAAGCCATGGAGCGGGCCCAGTACTGGCTGGAGAAGGTCAACCTGACCGAATTCGCCAACCGTACCGCCGGCACCCTGGCCTACGGTCAGCAACGCCGCCTGGAAATCGCCCGCTGCATGATGACCCAGCCACGGATCATCATGCTCGACGAACCGGCAGCAGGCCTGAACCCCAAGGAAACCGAAGACCTCAAGGCCCTCATCGGCTACCTGCGCGAATCGCACAACGTGACCGTGCTGCTGATCGAGCACGACATGAAACTGGTGATGAGCATTTCCGACCACATCGTGGTGATCAACCAGGGCACGCCGCTGGCCGATGGCACGCCGGAACAGATTCGCGGCAATCCTGATGTGATCAAGGCCTACCTGGGGGAAGCGTAAATGCTGAAGTTCGAGAACGTTTCCACCTTCTACGGCAAGATCCAGGCGCTACACAGCGTCAACGTGGAAATCAACCAGGGCGAGATCGTCACGCTGATCGGCGCCAACGGCGCCGGCAAGTCGACCCTGCTGATGACCCTGTGCGGCTCGCCACAGGCACACAGCGGCAGCATCAAGTACCTGGGCGAAGAGCTGGTCGGCCAGCCCTCCTCGCATATCATGCGCAAGAGCATCGCCGTCGTGCCGGAAGGCCGCCGTGTGTTCGCCCGCCTGACCGTCGAGGAAAACCTGGCCATGGGCGGTTTCTTCACCGACAAGGGCGATTACCAGGAGCAGATGGACAAGGTCCTGCAACTGTTCCCGCGCCTGAAGGAGCGCTTCACCCAGCGCGGCGGCACCATGTCCGGTGGCGAGCAGCAGATGCTGGCCATCGGCCGGGCGCTGATGAGCAAGCCCAAGCTGCTGCTGCTCGACGAGCCGTCGCTGGGCCTGGCGCCGATCATCATCCAGCAGATCTTCGATATCATCGAACAGCTGCGCCGTGATGGTGTGACGGTGTTCCTGGTTGAGCAGAACGCCAACCAGGCGCTGAAGATCGCCGACCGCGCCTATGTGCTGGAGAACGGCAAGGTGGTGATGCAAGGGACCGGGGAAGCACTGCTGACCGATCCGAAGGTACGGGACGCGTACCTGGGTGGTTGAATGATCAAAGGGCCTGCGGGCCCTTTTTTCATGGGGGTGGAGGTTCGGTGGCCGGTACTGTTCCTGCGGCCTGCCCCTTGTGAAGCCGCTCCCCGCTGGGTAACGTGGCCAACTTCAACCCGCCGCGACCCCGGAGTCCACCGATGCGCCTCACCCCTCCCCTGCTGCTCGCTGCCCTGCTGCCCCTGTTCGCCGGTTGCCAGATGCTCGCCGAGCAACCAAGCGACCCGAACGTCGGCACCACGCGCATGCAAGGCGAACTGAGCGCAGCCAACGGTCAGTTGCTGTTCAAGCCTTGCAGCGAGGCACGCCGCTTCGTGGTCAAGGATGCCGCCGGCACCGGTGTCCTGCAGGAAGCCGCCAACCTCGCCAATGGCCCCAAGGCCTCACTGTTCGCCGACCTCCGCGGGCGCCTGGCCGGCAGCCGCGAGGCCAACAGTGACGGTCAGCTGGACGTCACCCGGCTGTACCGCGTCGAAAACTCCGCCAGCGCCTGCGAAGACCCCAACTTCAAGCAACTGACCCTGCGTGCCGGCGGGCATGCACCCGACTGGGACATCAAGGCCAGCGGCAAGGGCATGGTGATCAACCGTGCCGACAAGGATCCGCTGCCGCTGCCGTTCCTCGAAGAGCAGATGCCCGGCGGCGGCCTTAGCCTGTCCAGTGAAGCCAACGGCCAGCGCGTCGAGCTGTGGGTCGCGCCGCAGCGTTGCGTCGAGCCTGGCACCGGTGCCGTGCGCCATCTACGCGCCGAACTGCGCATCGATGGCCAGACCCTGCAAGGCTGCGCCTACTACGGCGGTGCGCGCGACAACTGATCATCGGGTACTTTTATCCTGCCAGTCAGGCCGGCGAACAGCTTATACTTGGCGGTTTGAGTAAAGCCGCCGGCCGCCCATGGCCGGGATACTGGACCCTGCCATGCTACGAATCACCGAACTGAAGCTGCCCCTGGACCATCCCGACGAAGCCTTGCGCGAGGCTATCGTCCAGCGCCTGGGGATCCGCGACGAGCAACTGCTCGGCTTCAACCTGTTCAAGCGCAGCTATGATGCGCGCAAGAAGAACAGCGAGCTGCTGTTCATCTACACCATCGACCTCGAAGCCAGCAACGAAGCCGAGCTTCTGCACAGGTTCGCCGATGATCGCAATATCAGCGTGGCACCGGACGTCAGCTACAAGTTCGTCGGACATGCACCTGCCGATCTTCAGCAGCGTCCGATCGTGGTCGGCTTCGGCCCGTGCGGCATCTTTGCAGGCCTGCTGCTGGCGCAGATGGGTTTCAAGCCGATCGTGCTCGAACGCGGCAAGGAAGTGCGCCAGCGCACCAAGGATACCTGGGGCCTGTGGCGCAAGAGCGTGCTCAACCCCGAATCCAACGTGCAGTTCGGCGAAGGCGGCGCCGGCACCTTCTCCGACGGCAAGCTGTACAGCCAGATCAAGGATCCGCAGCACCATGGCCGCAAGGTGCTCGAAGAATTCGTCAAGGCGGGTGCGCCGGAAGAAATCCTCTATATCAACAAGCCACACATCGGCACCTTCCGCCTGACCAGCATGGTCGAGAAGATGCGTGAGGAAATCATCAGCCTGGGCGGTGAAATCCGCTTCCAGGAAAAGGTTACCGACTTGCTGCTCGAGGGCGAACAGCTCACCGGTGTGGTGCTCGAAAGCGGCGAACAGCTGCACTCACGCCATGTAGTGCTGGCCCTGGGCCACAGCGCCCGCGACACCTTCCGCATGCTGCACGCCAAGGGCGTGTTCATGGAGGCCAAGCCATTCTCGGTGGGCTTCCGTATCGAGCATCCCCAATCGCTGATCGACAAGGCGCGCCTGGGCAAGTATGCCGGCCACCCGAAACTGGGCGCCGCCGACTACAAGCTGGTCTACCACGCCAAGAACGGTCGTTCGGTCTACAGCTTCTGCATGTGCCCGGGTGGTACCGTGGTCGCGGCCACCAGCGAGCCGGGGCGCGTAGTCACCAACGGCATGAGCCAGTATTCGCGTAATGAGCGCAATGCCAACTCTGGCATCGTCGTGGGCATCGATCCTGAGCGTGACTACCCGGGCGGCCCGCTGGCTGGTATCGAGTTGCAGGAACGCCTGGAAGCCCACGCCTATGTCATGGGTGGCAGCAACTACCAGGCGCCGGCGCAACTGGTCGGCGATTTCGTCGCAGGTCGTGCGTCCACGGCGCTGGGCAGCGTCGAACCCTCCTATAAACCAGGCGTCACCCTCGGGGACCTGGCCCCCAGCCTGCCAGACTTCGCCATCGAGGCGATTCGCGAAGCGCTACCGGCCTTCGATCGCCAGATCAAGGGCTACAACCTGCACGATGCAGTGCTGACCGGTATCGAGACGCGCACCTCCTCACCGCTGCGCATCACCCGTGGCGAGGACTACCAGAGCCTGAATCTCAAGGGCCTGTTCCCGGCCGGTGAAGGGGCAGGCTATGCCGGCGGCATCCTGTCGGCCGGCGTCGATGGCATTCGGATCGCTGAAGCGGTCGCGCGCGACATACTCGGAATCAAGGCCTGACGCCCCAAGCCAGGCCAGTTGCACGAGGTTGCGGCTATTGCCGAGCACTGCGGTTCTTGCGGTACTCGGCCACATAGCCCAACTTGCGACTCGCAGTCTTGTCCAGCTCCTTGCGGTCACGCTGCGATAACCTCCCAGCTGGCGCGCAGTGAAGTCGCTGTCGCCCACAAGCTGCTGCGGAGCCAGCGTCACCATCAAGCTAGCCGCTGGCGCAACTGCCTGCCGATAACCGCTGCGCTCATCAAGATCGAAAGCTGCCAGCGGCAACGCACCCCGCAGCCAGTTGCCCCAGTAGAACACGAGAAACTCAGGCGCCACGTCGCCTGAACGCGGTTTGTCGTAGCCAACCTTGCGGGTGAACGATCCAAGCAGGATGTAGGTTACTGTGCGACATCCAACTCTCCTTCCTTCGTGCATGTTCGGCTGCGACGTTTTCCCACGAGTATTTCAACGTGCATTTCAATGGTAGAAAGGCCCGTTAGTTGTCTGAGTAATCCTAAAATCCAAGCGAATATTTCCGCGCAAGACTCACAAGGCCAAAGTGAAACCACTTATAACAAAAAAGAATATAATTTTTGTTTTAAAGAATATCGTTGCGCGTTAGGGTGTACTCCCGTTCCGTTCGATCAACGTACTGGAGACCCATCCCCGTGCGCAGCCTCATCAATCGTTTCCTTCAGCTGGAGGCCGCCAGCGGCTTGCTGCTGATCATCGCGGCGATCATCGCCCTCATCGTCAACAACTCCCCGCTGTCGCATCTGTACGTCAGTTTTCTCGACGTCCCCGTCGCTGTGCAAATCGGCCCCCTGGAGATCGCCAAGCCGCTGCTGCTGTGGATCAACGACGGCCTGATGGCATTGTTCTTCCTGCTGATCGGGCTGGAGGTCAAGCGCGAAGTGCTCGAGGGCCAGCTGTCGAAACCTTCGCAGATCATCCTGCCGGCCACCGCCGCAGTCGGTGGCATGCTGGTCCCGGCGCTGATCTACTGGTTCATCAACCGTGACAACCCCGCGACACTTGCCGGCTGGGCCATCCCTACCGCGACCGACATCGCTTTCGCCCTTGGCGTGCTGGCGCTGCTCGGCAAGCGTGTGCCTGTGTCGCTCAAACTGTTCCTGATGACCCTTGCGATCATCGACGACCTGGGTGCGATCATCATCATCGCCCTGTTCTATTCCGGCGAGCTTTCGAGCATGGCATTGATGCTTGCAGGGGGCTGTCTGCTGGCTCTGCTGGGCATGAACCGTCTAGGGGTGAAGAAGCTTGCACCCTACCTGATCGTGGGGCTGGTACTTTGGGTCTGCGTGCTGAAGAGCGGCGTGCATGCCACCCTCGCCGGCGTGGCCCTGGCAATGTTCATCCCGCTGGGCGCTGGCGGCAAGAAAAGTACCTCTCCATTGCTCACCCTGGAGCACGCGCTACACCCCTGGGTGGCCTACGCGATCCTGCCGCTGTTCGCCTTCTCCAATGCAGGTGTATCCCTGGTCAACGCCAGCGCGGAGAGCTTCACGCATTCGGTGCCCATGGGCATCGCCATCGGATTGCTGCTGGGTAAGACGGTCGGCGTGTTCGGCCTGACCTGGATGGCCATCAAACTGCGCCTGGCCGCCCTGCCGGCGGGCGCCAACTGGGGGCAGGTGCTTGGCGTCGCGATTCTTTGCGGCATCGGTTTCACCATGAGCCTGTTCGTCGGTTCCCTGGCCTTCCCATCCGGTGTCAGCGAGTATGCCGGAGAGGACCGCATGGGCATCCTCACCGGCTCGCTCTTCGCAGCATTGATCGGCTATGCCGTGACTGCGGCGGCCAGCCGCAAGCGACAAGTGGCGGTTGCAGCCAGCTGATAGCACCAGGCACAAAAAAACCCCGACCGGCCTCGCCGGATCGGGGTTTTCTTTGCGCTGCGAAATCAGTGAGTGACGCGGCTGGTGCCGTCGACGGTCATGATGCGCACGCGCTCGCCCACGCGGAAGATCTCGTTCTGCTGCACTTGCTGCACGTAGGCGCGCATGCTGCCGTCGTCTTCACGCACGGTAATTTCAACGCCCTGGGTGCGGGTCAGGCCTTCTTCAGCAGCCGAACCTGCCAGGCCACCGGCCACGGCGCCGATCACCGCAGCGACGATACTGCCACGACCACCGCCGACGGCACTGCCCGCGACACCACCGACGATGGCGCCGGCACCACCACCGATCGGCGTCTTGGTACCCTCGATCTTGACCGGGCGCAGGGATTCGATGGTGCCCATGCGCACGGTCTGCACGCGACGGGCTTCATCTCGGGAATAGCTGTCACCGGTCAGGCTGGACTGGCAGCCGCCGAGCAACAGCGCCATGGTGGTGAAGCTCGCCACCATCAAAACGGATTTACGCATGGGGAATCTCCATAAGTCAGGTGTCCATTAGACTCCCCGTGTAGATGGGTGTCACGACACAAACGTTATTAAATTGTTTTCATTCAGCTCGAGTACAGGCGCCAAGCGACTTGCCGCCCACTTCACCAATGAGACCAATAATAGTCGTGGATTACTTCATCGTCGCAGTGACAGGCGTTGCAGGTCGGTATTTTGCCGCTGAATGGCTGGATGGGGACCACGTCCTGCCGAGCAATGGCGGGGCCGCAAGCGGCCCCTGATGATCACGGTGCCAGCCGCTCACGCAGCCACTGACCATCGACCAGGCGGTAATTGAGGCGATCGTGCAAGCGACTGGAGCGCCCCTGCCAGAATTCGATCCGTTCAGGCAGCAGGCGGTAGCCGCCCCAATGTTCCGGGCAATGCGGCTGGGTGTCGGAGAACCGCGCCTCGGTGGCCTTGACCAACCCTTCGAGCTCGGCACGATCGGCAATCACCCGGCTTTGCGGCGACGCCCAGGCGCCCAGACGGCTGCCCAGCGGACGTACCTGGTAGTAGTCGTCCGACTCCTGAGCGCTGACCTTTTCCACCCGTCCCTCGATCCGTACCTGGCGCTCGAGCGCTGGCCAGAAAAAGGTCATGGCCGCGAACGGGTTGGCCAGCAGTTGCTGGCCCTTGGCACTGTCATAGTTGGTGAAAAAGGTGAAGCCGCGCTCATCGAGCCCCTTGAGCAACAGCACACGACAGTGCGGACGCCCCTCGCCATCGACGGTGGCGAGGGTCATGGCGTTGGCCTCCACCGGTGGCTGCTCGGTCTTCACCGCCTCGCCAAACCAGTGATGGAACAGCGCGAACGGCTCGCCCGGGGCCTGGGCCTCGGCCAGGCCATCACGGGTGTAGTCGCGGCGCATATCGGCCAGGGATTGAGTCATGACTGCGTTTCCTCAGACGATCAATTGGTCTTCGCAGGGCTGTTGGCGGCGACTTTCTTGTCGGCAGCTGGAGCTGTCTTCTTCGCTGCTGGCTTGGCCGCTGGTTTTTTCGCGGCTGGCTTGGCTGCGGTTTTCGCCACGGCCTTCTTCGCAGCCGGTTTGGCGGCAGCCTTGGCAGTTGGCTTGGCGGCCGGTTTGGCCTCAACGGCCTTGGCCGGGGCCTTGGCCGGGGCCTTGGCGTCCTGGGTGGCGACCATCGCTGCCGGTACGGACGCTGGCGCGGCCTGCTGGTACTTGGCCAACAGCGCAACCATGGTGTTCTGCGGCGTCAGCAGCATTTCCACACGGCGGTTCAAGGCACGGCCCTCGACGCTGTCGTTGGCGGCACGCGGCATCACTGCGCCCATGCCCTTGAGGGTCAGGCGGTCACGCTGCAGGCCGCTCAAGCGGAAAATCGCCGAGACCGAGGCTGCACGCTCGAGGCTGAGCTTCTGATTGGCAACTGCAACACCGCTGGTGTCAGCGTGACCGAGCACGAGCACGGCAGTCTTCGGATCGCCTTCAACGATCTTGGCCACGCGGGTGATCGGGCCCAGAGAAGACGGCAGCAGCATGTTCGGGCGGTCCGGGTTGTAGGAGCCGTCGACCGGCAGGGTCACTGCAAGCACGTTGTCACGACGCTCGACTTCAAGCTTGCTGTCTTTGGCCGCCTCGCGCAGCTTTGGTTCATACTCGTCCAGCCAGGCCTGGGTAGCCTTCTGGTCGATCTTGGGTACCGCGGGCGCCTCGGCCTGCTTGTCGCTGGAGCCGAACGGCCACCACCAGCGGCTGCTGCTTTCGGACTTGGCATCGGCCTGGGCGACCTTCTCGGTCACCGCGTCCTTCACGTCCTGTTCGGCAACCTTGTCCGAACCGAACGGCCACCAGCTGAGGCCACCGTCCTTCGAGGCGTCCTGGGAGTGGCTGGCGCAGCCGGTCATGGCCAGGCACAGGGCAAGTGCTAAGGTTTTTTGTGAGGACATCAGCGATACACCATGAATTAGAAAGAAATTTTGCCCACGCACGCGAGGCGTTGGCATTGAGGATAGTCAAAGGGATCGGGCATTACCCGCATTACCCGATCAAAGGCAACTGCCCAGTACCCGCACCAGCTTCTGCGCACGGGGGTCCATCAATACGTAAGGGCCCAGGGTATTGGTGACGAAGCCGAAGGCCACGTCGTGCTCAGGATCGGCGAAACCAACCGATCCGCCCGCCCCCGGATGACCGAAGGCCCGAGCCCCCAGACCGAAGGTGGCGTTGGCGACATCCGGCTGGTCGAGCATGCAGCCCAGGCCAAAACGGGTCTGGGTCAACAGCGTGCGATCCTGTCCAAGGCTGTGCTCGCGGGTCAGCTCATCGAGCAGTTCGGATTCCAGCAGGCTCCCATCGAGCAGGCCGGCATAGAAACCCGCCAGGCTGCGGGCATTGCCGTGGCCATTGGCAGCCGGTTGCTGCATGCGTCGCCACTCGGGTTTGTTGGTGCTGGTGAGGATCGCCGGCGGGTTGGTGAAGGCGCGGGTCGACAACGCCTCGGGCTCGCGCATGGTCACCTGCAGCAAGCGCTGGGCGGCGGCATCACCAGGATTACCCTTGCCACGGGCGATATGCGCCACGCGGTGGAACTCCTCATCGGCTAGCCCCACGTGGAAGTCCAGGCCCAACGGGCGCGCAGTGCGGGCAACGATCGAGTCACCAGGGCCGCGGCCATCGGCGCGGCGGATCAGTTCACCGATCAGCCAGCCATAGGTGATAGCGGCATAGCCATGTTCGCTGCCAGGGGTCCACCACGGGGTTTCGGCAGCCAAGGCATCGACCATGACCTGCCAGTCGTAGAGGGCCTCGGCGGGCAACAGCTCACGGATTGCCGGCAGGCCGGCGCGATGGCTGAGCAACTGACGCAGGGTGATGCCTTCCTTGCCCGCCTGGGCAAACTCCGGCCAGTACCGAATCACCGGAAGGTCCAGGGCCAGCTTGCCCTCGCCCACCAGTTGCAACGCAGTCACGGCAGTGAAGGTCTTGGTGCAGGAGAACAGGTTGGCGATGGTATCGCTGTGCCAGGCCTGCTGGCCGTCCTTGTCGGCACTTCCAGCCCAAAGATCGATGACGGTTTCGCCCCCTACCTGGATGCACAGCGCCGCGCCACGCTCCTGGGGATCATTGAACAATGCCGCAAATGCCTCGCGCACCGCTTCGAACTTCAGCTCATAGTGACCCTGGATCTGCACCCGCCTACTCTCCGTACGACCTGTCTTACAAAGTCGTGCATTGTTTCAGTAGTTGGCGGATTTGCATACTGAATGTGGCTGGAAGGTTGTAAGGAAAACCTTGGGGTTTGGCTGAACCAACTGTCACCTTCAGGGCGCCTTGACCTCAAGCCCCGCGCGCAATTGCTCCAGGGCCTGCTGGTTGCTCCGACGCACGGCCTCGACAAAACCCGAATACGCCACATCGGTGATAGCGACCAGGCCCAGATGCCCATTCTCCCCATCGAGCAGGCGCCCGCTGGCGGGCTGGTCAAGGTATTGGAACCAGTGAGCGCCAACGATCATCGGCTGAGCCAGGGCTGCCTTGAGGAAATTGCCGTAGGCAGGCCCACGGTCCTCTTCACGCGCCACCTCGAGCGGCCCTGGCCAGAAAGGGCCACGGTCCCGGGAGCCAAACTGGAACTCCGAGACCAGCACCGGTTTGTCCAGCTCGACCAACCGGGCGAAGTCGTAGCCATCCTCGGGCTTGAGGGTATAGAAGTTGAAACTGAGCACATCGCAGAACTCGGCGCAGGCCTTCACCGCCTCAGGCGTGCTGACCGCGTAGCGTCCACCCAACAACAAATGGTTGGGCGCATGCCATTTCAGCGCATCGGAGATGGTCTTGAAGTAGGTCTGTGCGAACACCTGCTGGAAGTGCTGGTAGTCACGCTCGATTTCCGGATGCTCCGGGTTGGGCAGGGGCGCCTCGAAACCCGGGTCCTCCATGAGCTCCCAGGCCTTCAGTTCGATGCCCCAGGCCTTCGACAACCCCTCCTGGTTTCGGTATTTGTCACGCAACTGCTTGAGGAAGGCGCGCTTGGCCGGCACATCGGTGGTCAGACGCAAGGTGCCGTAGGCCAGGCCATAGCGTGCCTTGGGGTCATCGCCCGGCGCCGCCCAGGCCAGTTCGTTGTCGGCGAAATAACCGATCAGCCAGGGGTCGTCGCGATGGTCCCGCGCGGCAATGGCTACGGCGCGCTCGGTGGCCATGGCAAATCGTGGGTCGAACGGGTCGGGCATGCGCCCCCACCAGTCCATGCCAGTGCTGATGCTGGCATAGTCGCCGACAATCGATAGTGGCAGGGTGTACGGCATGCGCTTGGCCTGACCCAGGGTCGGATCGCTCCAGTTACCCAGGGTGTTGAAACCCCAGGCCTGTAAACGATCGAGGCTGTGCACCTGCCAGCGTTCGGCATCGACACCGGCTGCCGGGCAGTTCGTTGGCGGCTGGCCCTCGGCCGCAGGGGCGCAGGGCTTGGCATAGGTACGCTGCAGGTTGGCAGCATAGAAGTCGAACCAACGCCCTTGCTTGAACCCGCGCCCCTGGGAAGACGCATTGCCGTCGTCATTGTTGCCCTCACCATAGAACGCCGCGAGCGGGTCACCCTCCCCGGGCAACCCTTTGAACATCGATTCGCGGCCGGCGACGTAGGTGCGCCCGCCATCGGCGGCCACCGCGTTGACGCCCAGCGAGTAGAACGGGTGCCCCTGTGGGGTCACCAGAAACCAGCGTCCGTCGCGTTTTTCAGTGCGAAAGAAGCCGGTGGCTTCGAAGGCCGGGCCGGCCTCCAGGCCGCCGTAGGTGTCCAGTTTCTGCTTGTCGCGCTCGGCCAGCCAGGCCTTGAGCTGCTGCCGTTCACGCGTATCGGCGGCCTTGAGTTGTTCATCGTTGACGATTTTTTCCGGCCAGCGTGCGCGGGTGGACTGGCCATAGGCGTCGATCAGATCGCCGTAGGCTGCCCGGTATGCCTGGTCATCATCCTGTATCCCGACCTTTTCGATCAGCAGGTTCTGCGCGACCTTGGGTCGCGGAATGCTCAGGCTGATCGAAACCACCTGCTTGAGGTCTACCTCACCCTCGCTGCTGGTCAACAGCACACGCTGTCCTTCGTACGTCCAGGGCATCGGTGGACCGGCACGCATGCCCTGGCTCAACGGCGAACTGGCCTTGAGCGGCACCATCACCGTTTGTGCCGGGCCCGCTGGCAGGTCGATGCGGCTGGTGAGCGTACGCCCGTCGCTGCCCAGCAGCGTAACGTCCACGGTCAAGGCCCAGTCCATCGCACTTTGCAGGCGTAGCGTCAGAAACTGCCCCGTCGACCAATCCCAGGTACCGGCCTGCGGGCTCAGGCGCAGGGTCGGACGCTCCACCGGGTTGAACACCACGCGCCGCAGCACCTCGCCTTCGGCTGTTTGCTCCGCGTTGTACTGCGGCATGCCCGTGTCCTCGGTGGTCACGGTGACGACCGAAGTCGGGCGTACGAAGCTGAACAAAGTCTGCTGGGCTGCCAGCAACGGGGTACTGAAGAGCAGGGTGAAAACGACGGGCAAGGTACGGCGGATCATGTGGACGTGGCTCTCCTTCAAGGCCCTCATGGGCCTGATCGAGTCATGGACAACGGGCCGGAGCATCATGCTCCGGCCGTTACTGGATCTCCCGCCGGAAGGGCGGCAGCGCATTGAGAATAGCTTTGCCGTAGCGCTGGGTGACCAGGCGTCGATCGAGCAAGGTGATGACGCCACGGTCCTGCTCGGTACGCAGCAGGCGACCGCAGGCCTGGATCAGGCGCAGGGAGGCGTCGGGTACGGCGATTTCCATGAACGGGTTACCGCCACGCGCCTCGATCCACTCCGCCAGGGCCGCCTCGACCGGATCGTCCGGCACGGCGAACGGAATCTTGGCGATGACCACGTGCTCGCAATAAGCACCTGGCAGGTCGACGCCCTCGGCGAAACTGGCCAGGCCGAACAACACACTGTGCTGACCGTCATCGACCCGCGCCTTGTGCTTGTTGAGCGTTTCCTGCTTGGACAGGTTGCCCTGGATCAGCACCAGCTTGCGCCAGTCGCGGTCCAGGCCATCGAACACGTCCTGCATCTGCTTGCGCGAAGAGAACAGCACCAGCGCACCACGGGCTTCTTCGACGATGTTCGGCAATTCGCGGATGATCGCCGCCGTGTGGCCCGCCGCATCGCGCGGGTCGGCACCCAGATCGGGCACCCGCAGCAAGCCGGCATCGCCATGCACGAATGGGCTGGGTACGACGCAGGTCACCGCATCGCGCGGCAGGCCGGAGCGCATGCGGAAGCGATCGAACTTGCCCAGGGCCGTCAAGGTCGCCGAGGTGACCAGTGCACCATGGGCAACGCTCCACAGGCTGCGGCGCAGCATTTCGGCGGCGAGGATCGGACTGGCGTTGACCTCGATGTCGAACAGCGCCCCACTCTCGGCCAGCGTCAGCCAGCGCGCCATGGGCGGACTGTCTTCCGGGTCTTCGGCGGTGAAGGCGGTCCACAGCTCCCAGTTGCCCTGGGCACGGGTGACCAGGCTGCCGAACAGCGGGTACCACTCTTCGGCCTGGTGGCTGGCGATGCCGATGTTGACTTCACCGTCCATGCCTTCCTTGAGCAGGTCGGCAAGCCGGGTGAACAGATCATTGAGACGCGCGAAGCCTTTTTTCAGCTCGATGCCGACCTCGCGGATCTGCTCGGGCACCACGCCCCCCTCGAAGCGGTAGCGCGGACGATCACGCCCTTCCATGTCTTCACCGGGCCGGAAATCGGCGACCTGCTCGCACAGGGTGAACATGAACTGCTGCTGGGTACGGATTTCCCGCGCCAGCTCCGGCACCTGCTCGATCAGCTTGCCCAGGTCGCCTGGCAACGGGTGCTGGGCCAATAGCTTGGTGAGGTTCTTGGCGGTCTGCTCCAGCCAGTCGGCCGTGGAGCGCAGCCGCGAATAATGGGCGAAATGGCCGATGGCCTTGTCTGGCAGGTGGTGGCCCTCGTCAAACACGTACATCGTGTCGCGCGGGTCGGGCAGCACCGCGCCGCCGCCCAGCGCCAGGTCGGCCAGGACCATGTCGTGGTTGGTGACGATCACATCCACCTTGCCCATGCCTTCGCGCGCCTTGTAGAACACGCACTGCTGGAAGTTCGGGCAATGCCGGCCGGTGCACTGGCTGTGGTCGGTGGTCAGGCGCGCCCAGTCCTGGTCCTCGAGGGTTTCCGACCAACTGTCGCGGTCGCCGTCCCAACGGTTGCCGGCCAGTTTCTCGATCATGCTGTTGAACAGCTTCTGGCTGCGCTCGTCGACTTCGATATGGAAGCCTTCTTCCTCGAACAGCTGGGCGGTAGCCGACTGGGCGTGACCCTCCTGCAGCAGTACGTCGAGCTTGGACAGGCACAGGTAGCGGCCACGCCCCTTGGCCAAGGCGAAGCTGAAGTTCAAACCGCTGTTGCGCATCAGGTCGGGCAGGTCCTTGAAGACGATCTGCTCCTGCAGGGCGACGGTGGCGGTGGCGATCACCAGGCGCTTGCCGGCGGCCTTGGCGGCGGGAATCGCGGCGAGGCTGTAGGCGACCGTCTTGCCGGTACCGGTGCCGGCCTCGACCGCGACCACGGCAGGCTCGCCGGCCCGACGGCCTTCATCATCGCAGGCGATGTCGCCGAGTACCTTGGCCACTTCGGCGATCATCAGGCGCTGGCCGTAACGCGGCTTGAGGCTCTTGGCTTCGAGAAAACGCGAATAGGCGCCCTGGATGGTGGCTTTGAGTTCGTTGCTGATCATGGTCTGCGGGCGCCCAAAGGGCTGGATATATTTTCAGTGTTTCGCATGGGGCGGCTATCATACCCCGCTATTGCCCTTTATGCCGCATGGAGATCCGGATGCTCGCCTTTGCCCTGCCCTACACACTGCATGTCCTGGCCGCCCTTGTCTGGGTTGGCGGGATGTTCTTCGCCTGGCTGGTACTGCGCCCGGCGACTGTCGCAGCGCTGGAAGGGCCCGCGCGGCTGCGGCTGTGGGTGGAAGTATTCCGACGCTTCTTCGGATGGGTCTGGCTGGCGATAGCGGTGCTGGCGATAAGTGGTATCGGCATGTTGCACCTGCGATTTTCCGGCTTCGAGACCGCGCCCCGCTATGTACAACTGATGATGGGCGGCGGGATCGTGATGTTTGCCTTGTTCCTGCGCGTGCACGCGCTGCTGCTGCCGGAGCTGCGCGCTGCGGTGCAGGCCGAGGACTGGCCGGCGGGTGCCGGGGTGCTGGGCAGGATCCGACGGATGGTGGGGATCAACCTGCTGCTGGGCATTGCCGTGGTGGCAGTGGCCAGCGCTCGCGTCATGTTCTGAAGTCGTTGACCCAGGGCCGCGACGCAGCCCTGGAAACGCAAACGCTCGGCCGCGTAAAGCGCATGTGTCAAAGCCGCTGCAGAATCAACTCCCCCGCCGTACCGGCAAGCCCCGGTTGCCCTGGCAGGCCCGGACGACCGTTGGCACCGGCCTCGGTGCGATACACAAGGCACCCTTTGCTCGCACCACCCTGCCCGGCCTTGCCGGCAGCGCCCGGCTTGCCCGGTGCACCGCCATCGAGGCGTACCTGGATGCGCTCCTGCGGGAAATCTGCCGGCAGGGCCAGGCGAATCCTTCCTCCGGCCGCGCCGTCATGCCCGTTGCCGCCGTTGTCACCGTTCGCGCCGCGGCTGGCAGTGCCCCAGGTACAACCTCCAGACGTGCCATTCCCCCCATCGAGGCCAGCATAGCCCGGTGCCCCAGCGCCGCCACGGGCGTCGATCGACAGTTGCTCGGCCTCCAGCGTCTGCAGGCGCAGGTCGAGGTCACGACCGGGGCGCGCCGCACGCTCGTAGCTGCCCGGCGCCCCCGGCGCGCTGATTTCACTACCGACGCCCAGCACGGCACTGCTCGCCTCGATGCTCAAGGCGCTTTGCGCCGGGGCGATGGCAATGCGCGCATCGCGTCCCAGTTCAAGATGATCGATCTTCAGCGCGGTGAGCGTGGCCGGCAGCAGCAAGGTCGCCGAGTCGGCCACCTGCACACGCTCCAGGTGCACGCTGGACGACTTGTTCGGCAGGCGCAGCATCGAATGGGCAGCGACTTCGAGACTCTCGGCCTGGGCCAGCGGGGTGGCCAGCGCGGCCAGCAACATCAACTTACGCATGGCGCGAAGCCTCCTGCGGACGGGGAATGGACATGACATGGAAGATGCCGGTCAGCAGGATCTGCAAGCGATCGAACCAGCGATGGCTGCGCCCGCGCAGGCTGGCGTTGAAGAAAAACACCTCCAGCACATGCAAGCCCAGCAGCGTGATGCCTGCCGCATTGATCAGCAGATTGAACGGCAGGGGCTGCGGCATCAACAGATTGACCAGCACCACCCACCAGAAAACCACCGTCAGGGCCTTGCCCAGGCCCAGGATGAACTTCATACCCCGCCCCCCGACTGTCTTGTACTGTCTTGTTATGTGCACGCGGCCCGTTCGAGCGGGCCGTGCGCACAACAGTACCGCCGCGCCAGGGCGCGCGCCAGAGGCGATTCAGTTCAGGTGCAGCTCCACCCGTCGGTTCTTCGCTCGCCCCTCGTCGGTGTCGTTGTCGGCCACCGGCTCGCTTTCACCGCGACCTTGGCTGGTCACCTTGGCCGGCGACAGCCCCTGGCCGATCAGGTACTGCGCAACACTGGCCGCGCGGCGCTCGGACAGGCCCTGGTTATAGCGGTCGGTGCCTACGCTATCGGTATGCCCGATCACCCTGATGGCGGTCACGCCGGGATCGCCGAGCTTCGGCAACAGCGCTTGCAGGCGCTGCTGGGCAGCGGCCGACAACTGTGCAGAGTCGAACGCAAACAGCACCTGGCCCTGATCGTCGAGGGTGATCACCTCAGGCGCAGGTGCTGGAGCCTCGGGTTTGGGCGTCGAAGGCGGATACTGCGCAAGCGGGCAACCCATGTGGTCGACCGCCGTACCTTTGGGGGTGTCCGGGCAACGATCACGACGGTCGAACACCCCATCGCCATCTTCGTCACCGTCCTGGGCATAACAGATCAGGCCACCGGCAATGGCTCCGGCAACACCGGCCCCCGTCGCCCAACTGGAACTTTCGATCGCACCCAGGCCGCCACCGACCAGCCCGCCGAGCAGACTGCAGACCGGCCAGGTCCGTTGATTGAGGGGGGCGCTGCCATCACTGTGGGTAGCGCACCCGTTCAGCAGGCTGGAGGCCAGCAGCAGCGACACAGCCGTCTTCGACAAGGTATTCATGGATCATGTCCCCGGTGAATGCGCCCACGCCACGGCTAAAGACGTGGGCGCGGGCCGTCAGCGCTGGATCTTGATCTCGGTGCGCCGGTTCATCGCACGACCATCAGCCGTGGCATTGTCAGCCACCGGCTGGGCCTCGCCTGCCCCCACTACCGAAACGAAGCTGCTGCGTGGCACGCCGCTGCTCACCAGATAGTCGGTCACCGAGTGGGCACGACGTTCGGAGAGTTTCTGGTTGTAGCGGTCGGAGCCGACGCTGTCGGTGTGGCCGGTCACGCTCAGACGAGCGCTCGGCGCTTCCTGCTTCAGGCGCGTGGCAATGGTGTTCAGGCGTTCCTTGTCGGTGGCAGTCAGGCGCGCGGAATCGAACTCGAAGTGCACGTCACGAATGACGATGACTTCCTCCTTCTCGACCACGACGACTTCCTCGACCACGGCGACCGGCTCGGGCGGGCAACCGTTGGCATCGACCTGCACCCCGCGCGGGGTGCCAGGGCACTTGTCACGGCTGTCGGGCACGCCATCGCCATCTTCGTCACCGTCGCCATGGGCCCAGCAGTAGCCCGCCGCCAGGCCACCGCCGAGCAACGCGCCCCAGCCGGCCCAACTGGAGCTTTCGATGGCGCCCAGGGCTGCGCCTCCCACGCCCCCGACGGCAGCACACTTCGGCCAGTCGGTTTTTTGCAAACCTGCACAACCAGTCAACACACTGGTGAGCAGAACCAGGGGTATCGCTGTGCGTACTATGCTCATTTTCGTTGCTTCTCCTAGGGGGATCGGTGCAAAACCGATGCTCTGGGAGTAAAGACCGCCTATTCCCTCTCTGCCAGCAATAAGCCACGACGCGACGCCGCGCCTCTTTGCCGCCAGGGCTGGGACCGCTAGTCTTGAGCGACCTGAACGAGGATTGGCAATGACCGACGGTTTTTCCCAGCGTACCCCCCAACAGGCCCTGGCGGCCCTTCTCGAGCGCTTCGCCCCCGCGCGCCTGCTATTGGTCGGCACACGTTTCCCGGCCCTGGAGGCCTTTGCCGCAGCCCACCCGACGGTGCAGCTGTCAGTGGCTGCGCCCGGTCCGCTGCCTGCCGACCTGGCGGCGCAACGTTTCGACCTCGCGGTGCTGGTCGACTGCCTGGAGCACTTGCCCAAGCGCAGTGGGCTGGAACTGCTCGGCGGCATTCGCAATCTGAATGCCAGCAGGGTCGCGGTACTGGCCGACCTGTCCGCCTGTGGCTGGCAGGACACCGATTTCTTCGCCCTGGCGCTGTCGGCCAGCGAGAAATTCCGTCGCGACGAACAGGTGCTGAGCCTGTTCACCTATGATCTACATGACTACAAGCAGGTCCCGGACTGGCTCAATGCCAAGTTCTGGGCCAACCCGGAAATGTTTGGCAAGTACTGGTGGTAAACCCATGAATATCAAGGGCTTACATCACCATGAACGCTATCGAAGCTATGCCCGAGCAGGGCCAACTGTCACCAGCCTGTAACCAGCCTTGTCACCAACGACCAGCTCAGGCCCTTTCGGTCTGGCACTACAGACGGTCAGGAATCTATTACCTGAGAGTTCGCCCTCGGGGATGCTCAACCCGTAGTCTCGCCATCTCTCTCCGTTCCACCGATAGGCCAACCGCTATGCAGTTCTCAAAGGACATCCTCAAGACACTGGCTGTCTTCCACCTCGACCGCCCTGAGGCTTCGTGGGAGGACCTCAAGGAGCGCCTCAAGGAGATCGCTGAGGACGCCCTACAGGGCCATAGCGAGGACTCACGGGGCCTCTACATGGAAATCTATGACCAGATGAGCAACCACCTCGCTGAGGCTGCCTCGCTGGGTCGGTTCACTGGGAGCCAGCAGCGAGCCATCGGGACAGGCCAGCGGGTTCTCAGGGCTGCTCAGGAGCGTCTTGAGGGTCGCCCTCAGGAACTCACAGAGATCATTGGAGAGCTGTCTTGTAGCACGTCTGTAGCCCCTTCCGTGTCCCTATCTGTAAATGCGTCCTCGACAGACCCGATTACCTTCGAGGGCCTCTCTGAGCTGTTCATCAAGGAACGCCAAGGCAACGTGGAAGGTTCGACCCTGAAGGCCATTCAATCGAACTGTAGGACTCTCTCGGGGCTTCTCGGGGACCTCGACATCAAGACCCACTCAAGAGCTGACATGGTGGCGCTCAAAGAGCGTGTGATGGATGGCCGCAAGGTCCTGACAGTCAACAAGCTATTGACCCAGCTATCCACTGTCATGGATTGGGCCGTAAACAATGGCTTCCTTGAGCGCTCCTATGACAAGGGCCTGAAGATCGAGAAAGGCGCTGAAAGCGAGCGTAGACCGTTCTCCCGTGAGGAAGTGGCGACCATCATGGACCACGCTAATACCTTGCCTGTGACCGACTGGAAGCGCTGGGCACTGTCTCTGGGAGTCCTCACAGGTGCCCGCATTGGCGAGCTGTACCAACTGACTCAGGACGACATAAAGCAAGTGGACGGGATCACCGTCATCGACATCAACAAGGACGAGAAGGGAAAGACCCTGAAAAATGACTTCTCCATCCGGCAAGTGCCTCTGGTCGATGGAGCCTATGGGTTGCCATGTCCTGAATCAGCGTCATCAAAACCATTTGAAACCCAGAACCTTTTGATCGTCCTTGAAGATGCCCGCGAAGGCTTTCTCCTTGGCCGTCTGGTCGTGCGCGTCTATGGCGCAAGGACGAATCAAAGGGTCCCCAATAGGAGAACCCAAACCATGAAAATCACTATCACGAAAGTCCTGAAGAACGAAGTCACCATCTGCGGCCAAACCCAGACCCGTGAGTACGTCGAGAACATCATGCTGCCCATGCTGGTCGCCCAATGCGGGACCGTTAAGGGCCAGCAATTCGAGATCGTTAAGGCGTTCGATGAGGCCGGTCTATCGCTCCAAGCGATTCCCGTAGTTGCCCGAGAGTACCGCCAAGACCAATACCAGAAGGCTCAGGAGCGTGCTCGCTTGCAGGCTGAGGCCAATGCCCATGCCGAGCGGTGCCGTGAATGGTCGCCTCGTGAGATCGCCCAAGCGAAGGCCGATAAGGAAGCCCGAGACGCTGCCATTCGTGAGCATGGTGCCCGTATCCGTGCCGCCTCCCGTGCCAATAGCGCTGGCTGGTAACAGCACCTCGACACACAACCACTTCATTCATCTATTCAGGAGACAAAAATCATGACTAAACCATTCGAGTACACCAAGCCTTCGACCTATTCCACTGCCATTGTCGATGGAAACACCGGGTCAATCCGATTCAACACTGCCGATGTCCGTCCAGAGACCCAAGCGGCCACCGATGTTTCCGTCTATGTGGAGGCCCTCGTGGAAGCCGCTGAGGACTACTTAAACGGCGATGAGTGGCGAGAGGCTGCCATGGAGGCGACTCCTTGTGAGTTCCGTCCGGCTGGCTCTGAGGCCACTGGTCAACAGATCATCACCATGGCTGACCGCTCCGTTAAGTTCGACCCTCGCAAGAACTGGGATAACCAGACCATCGACAAGGGTGAAGTGCTGGCCGGTTCTGTGATCTTCACCGAGGCAACAGACACGGCATTGGTCATCAGCCACCGCGTCACCATCCTCGACCACAATCTGATGGCAGGCTTCACCGTCCAATCTATGGAGCAAACCGCTGACAAGATGCTCCGTGACATCGAGCACAGTGCAGCCGGTCAGGTCGCTGCCATCTTGGCGACTGCCCCAAGCACCGAGAGCGTCTCTGAGGCCAAGCCAACGGGCAAGCCTGCCGAGATCGCTGAGGACCTCATCGACATCCTCACGACCCACGTTAACCAGACTGTAGGGACCTCGCTGAGTGACTTCGTGATCCTGCTCCCAGTGTCTCTGGTGGCTGTCCTTGAGCGTGCTGCTCAACGTGCTGGTCAGGACTCTATTGAGGACCTCATTGGCGCAGGCGTACAGCCGTACACTGGGACCGACCACGGCATCTTCATGTTGCCCAAGCTGTTCACCTCCCTGAGCTACCGTGAGCGCCGGGACGGCAACATCTGGCGCATTGAAGCGACCCGTAACCCGAACGCCCAAGGCTGGGACCTTGAGATCATGGCTGAGGTGGACATCATCGCCAATGGCATGGTCAAGGTGAAACTGACTACCGATGGTCTTCAGACTGTCCAAGTGCCGTTCCCGATGGTCACTCGCATTGCCCTGAGCTGATCTAAAAGCGCCCCGTAAGGCCGGACCTAAAGAGGGACCGGCAGGGGCACGGCTTCAACGAGCTGAAATCTCGTGGCTCAGATTTGAGCTGCCAAATTATCAGACCCCTATCCTGAAGTGATAGGGCACCTGCCCGTCGCTGGGCACACCCACCCAATCGCAGAGTCTTCCTGTTTGCTTCTTCATGCCACCGTCCAGAACCTTTGTCGGGTCTCTGCGCTGGGCCGTGGGAGCGAACGTGAGGGAGCAAACAAGAGGAACAAGACAATGAACATGAGCAACAACCCAATCCCCGTAGCCCTCATGGGCAAGATCTTCACTGCCAATCAGGACCGGATGTGGCATCTCAACGAAATCCATAAGGGTCTCGACCTCCCGGACTCTAAGTCTCCGTCTGAGTGGCGCAATGCGGTCTCCATGGAGTTACGAACCTCCGGAAATTTGCGGAGCTTGGACGGCAGCGGCACCTTCGCTGACGAACTGGGGACAATTGCTTATGCCATGTGGGTCTCGACGGACTTCTACCTGATGGTCGCTGGTGCCTTCGTCGCACAGCGCAACAATGCTGTCAGTGAGCTTCGGCATAAGGATGCTCTCTTGGACGCCAACATGCCCAAGGCTTCGACCCTCGACATGAAAGCCCGAGGCTCTGGTCTCACATGGACTGAGGCTTGCCGGGTTGCTGGTATTCAACAGCCACGCCTTGCCCTTGAGGCTCTGGTCTCCATGAAAGCCTTCGTGTACCCCTTAGACAACTTCGGGACCCGAGATGGCTCACCACGGCCACACAAGAAGGGCTTTGAGGTGGGGGCCTTTGTAAAGGTCTCATCGGACTTCGGTAACCGTGAAGGATGGCGGGTAAAACCCCGTGGTCTCGACTGGCTCCGTGAGAAGGCCCAAGAGATTAACCTCAACGTGTCCGAGACGAAGGCCCTCAAGGCTAAAGCCAAGCGAGCCTCCAAGGCTTCACGCATCGACCAGTGGGGCAGGGTCATCAAATAACCATCAACCAATAGGAGAACCCCTCATGGACCACCTACAGGCCCTCTACTGGGTCTGTCTGGCCGTTCAACTGGGGTTCTGGTTGTGGACTCATAGGCCCCCTTGAGAATCTGACAGAAAAATCTGAGAGACCACCATTACAAGACTCCCCGCGCAGGCTCCCCCGTAGGCCCTCGCATGGGTGCCCGTGGGCGCGTTAAGGACCCCGGTTAATTCGCCCTTGCGGTCTCGCTGTCTGTCACCAACACTGTCACCAGCTTTGTCACCAAACTCCTTGAGGTCCTCTATGAAGCCCGCTACGCTTGGCCTGCCGCCATACCCCACTCAGTTCTGGGCGAATCCGCAAAACTTTGGCAAGTACTGGTGGTGATTTCATGAGTGTCTCGGTCTGCCCCTGCGGCAGCGGCAATCTTCTCGACGCATGCTGCGGGCACTACCATGCCGGCACCCCGGCACCGGATGCCCAGGCACTGATGCGCTCGCGCTACAGCGCCTATGTGCTGGGGCTGGTGGATTACCTGGTAGCTACCACGCTTCCCGCCCAGCAGGCCGGGCTGGACCGTAGCGGCATTGCCGCCTGGAGTGCACAGAGCACCTGGCTGGGGTTGGAGGTGGAAAGCGCACAGGTCCTGGGCGGGCAGCCGGAGCATGCGTTCGTCACCTTCACCGCACGCTGGCACGACCAGCAGGGCGACCACCAGCACCGCGAGCGCTCGGCATTCGTACAGAACAGCGGGCGCTGGTACTTCATCGACCCGACCGTCGAGCTCAAGGCCGGACGCAACGACCCCTGCCCCTGTGCCAGCGGGCAGAAATTCAAGAAATGCTGCGCCAGCTACCTCGGTAATCAATGATGAATGCCCTGGCCCGCCTGCTCCTGCTCGGCCTCACCCTGGCCTTGCTGGGGGGCTGTGCGGGATGGGGCGGCAACCACTGGCGCGAGCCCGAGGTGCACCTGGTCAGGGTGGAAACCGTCAAGGCGCGCCTGCACCAGCAGGAGTTCGTCCTGCACCTGCGCATCGACAACCCCAACGACAGCCGCCTGTTCATCCGCAGCCTGTCGTACGCAATCCGGCTCAACGACCTGCTGCTGGTGCAGGACGAGACCAGTGTCTGGCGCAGTGTCGGCGGCCATGCCCGGCGTACCTTCAAGATCACCGCGCGCACCAACCTGTGGCAGCACCTCAAGCCCCTCGCCAAGCTGCTGAAAAGCGGCGATCCGCTGCACTACACCCTGCAAGGCGAACTCAATACCGGCCTGATCAGTCAACGGGACCTGCACTTGTCGCGCAGTGGTGAGATAATCCCCGGCGATTTTCAACCGGAGTAACCCGCAATGACCCAGCAACCCCATGTCCATGGCCCCGACTGCAACCACGGTCACGATCATCACCATGATCATGAGCACGGCCATGTGCACGGCCCGCACTGCAACCACGGCCACCAGGAACCGGTGCGCAACGCCCTGAAGGACGTCGGACGCAACGATCCATGCCCATGCGGCAGCGAGAAGAAATTCAAGAAGTGCCACGGCGCGTAACGCGGCTCCGGGTGGCGCAGCGTTTGCCGCTTGCAGCCCGACGCGCGCCGCCCTACCTTTAGCGCCTTTCCGACCCCGCCACGCCGCCCAGGAGCCCTCGTCATGGCCGCCCCCGTGTTTCCTCCCTTCCGCCCTCGGTTCGGCACCAGCGCCGTGCTGCTCGGCATGCTCGGGCTTGCCGGCTGCCAGATGGGCGGCTACCAGGACAGCGTGCCACCGACCACCGGCGTCCAGCCGCTCAAAGGCCTGGCGCAGAACGTCTCGGTACGGCGCAACGCCATGGGCGCACCACTGATCGAGAGCAGCAGTTTCCATGACGCGCTGTTCAGCCTCGGCTACGTCCATGCTGGCGACCGCATCGAACAGATGGTCGCCATGCGCCTGCTCGCCCAGGGGCGACTGGCCGAGATCGCGGGCAGCGAAGCCCTGGACATCGACCGCCTGATGCGCGCGGCCAACCTCAAGCAGAGCGCCGGCCAGCTGTATGCCGACGCCTCGCCGCGCCTGAAGCGCTTCTTCGAGGTCTATGCCCGCGGGGTCAACGCCTATCTGTTCCGCTACCGCGACAAGCTGCCGGCCGAACTCGCCCGCAGCGGCTATCGCCCCGAATACTGGAAACCCGAAGACTCGGCGCTGATCTTCAGCCTCTATGCCTTCAGCCAGTCGGTGAACCTGCAGGAAGAACTCTCGGCCCTGACCCTGGCGCAGAAGATCGGCAGCGACAAGCTTGCCTGGCTGCTGCCCGGCGCACCCGACGAGCCTCTGGCCGAGGGCGAAACCGACAAGCTCAAGGGCATCAACCTGGCCAGCCAGATCCCCGGCCTGAACGACGTCGCCGCCGCCAGCCAGAAGCTTGCCGACCTCGACCTGCTGGGCAGCCCCGGCTCCTCGAACCTGGCCCTGGGCCCGCTGCGCAGCCGCAGCGGCAAGAGCCTGCTGGCCAGCGACAGCCGCGCCGCCTGGGCGCTGAGCCCGGTGCAGATCCATACCGGCAAGTACCAGGTCGCCGGCCTGTCGCTGCCCGGCCTGCCGATCGTGCTGGCCGGCTACAACGGCAAGCTGGCCTGGAGCAGCAGCGCGGTGATGGCCGACAACCAGGACTTGTTCCTCGAGCAACTGCGCCGCCAGGGCAGCCAACTCACCTACCTGGCCGACGGCAAGTGGCAGCCGGCCCGCGCGCGCAACGAAACCTTCTTCGTGCGCGGCCAGCGCCCGGTGCGCGAAGTGCTGTACGACACCCGCCACGGCACCCTGCTCGGACAACCCGGCAACGGCTATGGCCTGGCCCTGCACCTGCCGCAGCTCAAGGACGACAAAAGCCTCGATGCGCTGTTCGACCTTACCCGCGCCAGCAACATCGAACGTGCTTTCGACAGCACCCGCGAGATCGGCGCCGCTGCGCTGAACTTCGTCTTCGCCGAGCCCGAGCACATCGGCTGGCAGGTCAGCGGCCGCTACCCCAATCGCCGCGAAGGCCAGGGCCTGCTGCCCTCGCCGGGCTGGGACGGACGCTTCGACTGGGACGGTTTCGCCGATGCAATGCTTCACCCCTACGACCAGGATCCGCCCAGCGGCTGGATCGGCCATGCCAACCAACGTAGCCTGCCCAAGGGCTACGGCATGCAGTTGTCCAGCACCTGGTACTACCCCGAACGCGCCGAGCGCCTGGGCCAGTTGGCCGCCAACGGGCGTTATGACAGCCGCAGCCTGATGGCCCTGCAGAACGACCAGGTCACCCTGCTGGCCGACAAGCTCAAGCGCATGTTCGACGCCCCTGGCATGGCCCAGCCGCTCAAACAGGCCATCGATGCCCTGCCCGCCGAACAGCGCGACAAGGCCCGCGAAGCCCTCACCCGGCTCAAGGCCTTCGATGGCCGCCTGAGCCCGGTCTCGGCCGATGCGGCGCTGTACGAACTGTTCCTCCAGGCCGTCACCCGCCAGACCTTCCTCGACGAGCTCGGCCCCGAGTCCTCCCCGGCCTGGCAAGCGTTCGTCAGCAACGCCCGGCTGTCGTACTCGGCCCAGGCCGATCACCTGCTTGGCCGCGAAGACAGCCCGTTCTGGGATGACCGCAACACGCCGCAGAAAGAAGACAAACCGACCATCCTCGCCCGCAGCCTGGCCGCTGCAGTGGATGCCGGTGTCGCCCAGATGGGCGCCGACCGGCGTGCCTGGCAATGGGGCAAGCTGCACCAGTACCGCTGGCCCGCACCGAGCTACCACGGGCTCGGCGACAGCCTCAGCCGCGCGCCGATGGCCACTGGCGGTGACTTCAGCACCCTGGCCCTGACCCCTTACGCCTGGGGCAACGGTTTCGAAACCAGCCTGCCGGCCTCCGCGCGCATGGTCGTCGACTTCGGCCAGACCGAACCGCTGCAGATCCTGACCAGCAGCGGCCAGTCCGGCAACCCGGCCAGCCCTCACTACGGTGACGGCCTGGACGCCTGGTTCAAGGGGCGCTTCATGAGCCTGCCGCTGCAACCACAGAACTTTGCCCGCGCCTATGGCAGCCAGCGCCTGACGCTGGTGCCGGGCAAGTAGGCAGTAACCCCGAGCGGCTCGTCCGGGCCGCTCGCCAGCACCACGCCATCCGAACTTCCAGGCCAGCGCTGCGCTCCTAACTGGTAACCCCAGCCAGCGCGAACGCCATGGACCTCGTCATCGCCCGCCCCGAAGGGCTGTACTGCCCGCCCGGGAACTTCTACATCGACCCCTGGCGCCCGGTTGACCGTGCGGTGATCACCCATGGGCACGGCGACCATGCGCGCACCGGCAACGGCCATTACCTGTGCGCCGAGCCCGGCGCCGGTATCCTGCGCAGCCGTCTTGGCCAGGATATCGCCCTGCAGACCCTACCCTATGGAGAGCGTCTGCAGCATCACGGTGTCACCTTGAGCTTCCACCCTGCCGGCCATGTGCTTGGCTCGGCCCAGGTGCGCCTGGAATACCAGGGCCAGGTGTGGGTCGCCTCCGGCGACTACAAGGTTGAGCCCGACGGCACCTGCGCGCCGTTCGAGCCGGTGCGCTGCCACACCTTCATCACCGAATCCACCTTCGGCCTGCCGATCTATCGCTGGCCCTCGCAGGCCGAGGTGTTCAGCGGCATCAATGCCTGGTGGCGCGCCAATCGTGACCAGGGCAAGGCCAGCGTGCTGTTCTGCTACGCCTTCGGCAAGGCCCAGCGCATTCTCCACGGGCTGGACGCAGATATAGGGCCGATCGTAGTGCACGGCGCGGTCGAGCCGCTCAACCGCGTCTATCGCGAAGCCGGGATCGCCCTGCCCGACACCCTGTACGCCGGAGATCTGCCACGCAACGATCCACGGCTGCGCGAAGCCCTGGTGCTGGCACCACCCTCGGCAGGTGGCAGTAGCTGGATGCGTCGTTTCGGCGACTACAGCGATGCCTTCGCCAGTGGCTGGATGCTGCTGCGTGGCACCCGGCGTCGGCGTGGCGTCGATCGCGGCTTCGTCCTATCCGACCATGCCGACTGGCCTGGCCTGTTGTGGGCGATCGGCGAAACCGGTGCCGAACGGGTAATGGTCACCCACGGCTCGGTCAACGTGCTGGTGCGCTACCTGTGCGAGCAGGGCCTGGACGCTCGGGCCTTCGCCACCGAATACGGCGAGGAAGACGACACGCCCCCGTCGGAGAGCGCCACATGAAGGCCTTCGCCGAACTCTACCTGCGCCTGGACGCCACCACTTCGAGCAACGCCAAGCTGCAGGCCCTGCGCGACTATTTCGCCAAGGCTCCCGCCGCCGATGCGGCCTGGGCGGTGTACTTCCTGGCCGGAGGCCGCCCGCGCCAACTGGTGCCGACCCGTCTGCTACGCGAGCTGGCCACACAGTTGGCAGACCTGCCCGACTGGCTGTTCGAAGAGAGCTACCAGGCTGTCGGCGACCTGGCCGAGACCATTTCCCTGCTGTTGCCCCAGCACCGACACGATACCGACGAGGGCCTGGCCCTGTGGGTCGAGCAGCACCTGCTGCCCTTGCGCGGGCAACCTGCGGACGAGGTGCGCCAGCGCTTGCCGGCACTGTGGGAACGGCTGGACCGCCCCAGCCTGATGCTGTGCCTGAAATTGATTACCGGCAGCTTCCGTGTCGGCGTCTCCAAGCTGCTGGTCACCCGGGCGCTGGCGCAGTTGTCGGGGCTGGATGCCAAGCGTGTAGCCCAGCGCCTGGTCGGCTACACCGACCTGGCTCATCGCCCCGTTGCTGAAAGCTACCTGAAGCTGATCGCCCCCGAGTCCGCCGACGAACACGCCCAGCGCGGCGGCCAGCCCTACCCGTTCTTTCTCGCCCACGCCCTGCAGGCGCCGCTGGAACAGTTCGAGACACTGCTCGGCCCGGTCGAGGACTGGCAGGCGGAATGGAAGTGGGATGGCATCCGCGCCCAGGTGGTCAAGCGCGACGGCCAGTTGTGGATCTGGTCACGGGGCGAGGAACTGGTCACCGAGCGTTTTCCCGAATTGCACAGCCTGACAGAGACCTTGCCTGACGGCACCGTGCTCGATGGCGAGATTCTGGTATGGAAGCCTGGCATCTGCGACGACACCCTGGCGGTGCAGCCCTTTGCCCTGCTCCAGCAGCGCCTGGGCCGCAAGACCCTGGGCCGCAAGCTGCTGGCCGATGCGCCGGTGGTGCTGCAAGCCTACGACCTGCTGGAATGGCACGGCGATGACTGGCGCAACCGCCTACAGCATGAGCGCCGCAGGCAACTGGAGCGCGTGCTGGTCGAACACCCCCTGGCACCTGTGCGGCTTTCACCCCTGTTGCAGGCATCGAACTGGGCAGCCCTGGCCGAGCAACGCGAGCAGTCGCGCGAGTTCGGGGTGGAGGGGCTCATGCTGAAGAAGCGCGATGCCCTGTACGGCGTCGGCCGCACCAAGGACCTGGGCCTGTGGTGGAAATGGAAGGTCGACCCCTTCAGCGTCGATGCGGTACTGATCTACGCCCAGCGCGGCCATGGTCGACGCGCCAGCCTCTACAGCGACTACACCTTCGCCGTCTGGGATGCTCCACCAGGAGCAGCGCAACGCAACCTGGTGCCCTTCGCCAAAGCCTATTCAGGCTTGAGCGACGAAGAGATGCGCAAGGTCGATGCGATCATCCGCAAAACCACTGTGGACACCTTCGGCCCGGTGCGCAGCGTCACCCCGACGCTGGTCTTCGAGTTGGGTTTCGAAGGCATCGCCCTGTCCAAGCGACACAAGAGCGGCATCGCCGTGCGCTTCCCGCGCATGCTGCGCTGGCGGCTCGACAAACCGGTCGAGGAGGCCGACGACCTGGCCACCCTGCAGAGCTTGCTGGGCCCTGTATAACCAGGCCCGTGGCCGCTTCTGCGCACACCCGCATGCACAAATCCCTGGTTTATGCTTCTATTTCCAGTCGTCCACGTTCACAACCCAGCGCAGATCAGGCCCCCCATGCACCACTCGACCCACGAACTGCTGTCCCCCGTACCCGGCATCTGCCGCCAGTTGCACAGCTTTCATTTCGGCCCGCGCGGTGGCGGCAAGGTATACATCCAGGCATCGCTGCACGCTGACGAATTGCCCGGCATGCTGGTGGCCTGGCACCTCAAGCGGCGCTTGAACGAACTGCACCAGCAAGGCCTGCTGCGCCGCGAGGTGGTGCTGGTGCCAGTGGCCAACCCGGTGGGCCTGGAACAGGTGCTGCTGGACGCACCATTGGGGCGCTTCGAGTTGCAGAGTGGGGAAAACTTCAATCGCAATTTCGTCGACCTGTCCGACAGCATCGGCGACCAGATCGAAAGCCACCTCACGCAAGACCCGGCACGCAACCTCTCGCTGATCCGTGAATATCTACGCCGCGGGCTCGACAGCCACCCCGCCGTCACCCCCCTGCAATCCCAGCGCCTGGCCTTGCAGCGCCTGGCCTGCGATGCCGACATGGTGCTGGACCTGCACTGCGATTTCGAAGCCGTCGAACACCTCTACACTACTCCCGACGCCTGGCCCCAGGTCGAGCCGCTGGCACGCTACCTCGGCGCCCAGGCCAGCCTGCTGGCCACCGACTCCGGAGGGCAGTCGTTCGACGAATGCTTCAGCCTGGTGTGGTGGCAACTGCAGCAGCGTTTTGCCAAGCGTTTCCCGATCCCCATGGGCAGCCTCTCGGTGACCGTCGAGCTGCGCGGCCAGGCCGACGTCAACCACGAGCTGGCAAGCCAGGACTGCCAGGCAATCCTCGATTTCCTCACCCACAGCGGTGTGATCGAAGGTCAGCCCGCAGCATTGCCGCCGCTGCGCCACCCCGCCACCCCGCTGGCTGCCGTGGAGCCATTGATCGCACCGCTGGGCGGCCTGCTGGTGTTCCACGCAAAACCGGGGCAGTACCTGGAGCCTGGGCAACTGATCGCCGAGGTCATCGATCCGCTCAGCGACCGGGTGACCCCGATCCGCAACGTCCAGGGCGGGCTGCTCTACGCCCGCAGCGTCCGGCGCATGGCCACCACCGGCATGGTGATCGCCCATGTCGCAGGGGAAAAAGTCTGCCGCAGCGGCTATCTGCTGGCCAACTGATCCCGATCAAACCAAAGCACCTTGCGGCCGGTCTGTAGAAGCACAGCCTTCGACGAGACCGGCCGCCGATGCCATCCCCTTCCGACCTCGCCAGCACCTGGTTTGCCTCCCGCAACTGGAAGCCGTTCGCCTTCCAGCGCAGCGTCTGGGCGGCGATCCAGCGCGGCGAGTCGGGCCTGCTGCATGCCAGCACCGGCAGCGGCAAGACCTACGCCGTCTGGCTCGGCGCCCTGCGCGCTTTCGCACAGTTGCACGACGTACGCCGACCGGCGCCACTCCAAGTGCTGTGGATCACACCGATGCGCGCCCTGGCCAGCGATACCGCGCGCGCGCTGCAAGCACCGCTGGACGAATTGGGGCTGAACTGGACCATCGGCGTACGCAGCGGTGATACCACCAGTGCCGAACGTGCACGCCAGGCCCGGCGCCTGCCCAGCACGCTAGTCACCACTCCCGAAAGCCTCACCCTGCTGCTCACCCGCGAACAGGCTGCCGCCGACTTCGCCAGCCTGCGCCTGGTGGTGGTCGATGAATGGCACGAACTGCTCGGCAACAAGCGCGGCGTGCAGTTGCAACTGGCCCTGGCCCGGCTGCGGCGCTGGCAACCGCAACTGGTGGTGTGGGGGCTGTCGGCCACACTGGGCAACCTGCCGCACGCCCTTGAGGTCTTGCTGCCTGCAGGCGGGCGACTGGTTCAGGGCCGTCAGGACAAGCGCATCCTGGTAGACACCCTGGTGCCGAGCGCGATCGAACGCTTCCCCTGGGCCGGGCACATGGGGCTGAAGATGCTCCCTCAGGTCAGCGCCGAGATCGCGGCCAGCGCCAACAGCCTGGTGTTCACCAACACCCGCGCCCAGGCCGAGCTCTGGTACCAGGCCCTGCTCGAGGCGCATCCCGAGTGGGCGGGACTGATCGCTCTGCATCACGCATCGCTTGCCCGGCACGCCCGTGACTGGGTCGAGCGCAGCCTCAAGCAGGGCACGCTGAAGGCGGTGATCTGCACCTCAAGCCTCGACCTGGGGGTGGATTTCCTGCCCGTCGAACGCGTCCTGCAGATTGGCTCGGCCAAAGGCATCGCCCGCCTGCTGCAACGTGCAGGCCGCTCTGGGCACGCACCTGGGCGTACCTCGCGGGTGACCCTGGTACCAACCCACAGCCTTGAACTGGTGGAAGCGGCCGCAGCACGCCAGGCGCTGGCTTCCGGGCATATCGAGGCACGCTATTCGCCGCGCCTGAGCATGGACGTGCTGGTCCAGCACCTGGTCAGCATGGCGCTGGGCAGTGGTTTCCGACCGGCCGAACTGTTCGAGGAGGTTCGCAGCACCTGGGCTTTTCGCGATCTCGAAGAGAGCCAGTGGCAATGGGCACTGTCATTTGTGCGCAATGGCGGCAGCTCGCTCACCGCCTACCCGGACTACCAGCGCGTCGCAGCGCACCCCGACGGCATCTGGCGCGTGGCCAGCGAGCGCCTCGCCCGGCGTCATCGTCTGGGTATCGGCACCATCGTCAGCGACGCCAGCCTGCAGTTGAAGTACTGGAGCAAAGGGGGCGGTGGCAAGTCGCTGGGCAGCGTGGAGGAATCTTTCATTGCCCGTCTCAAGCCCGGTGACGCGCTATTGTTCGGCGGACGTATCCTGGAGCTGGTAAGGGTCGAGAACATGACCGCCTACGTGCGCCGCAGCACCGCGCGCAAAGCAGCGGTAGCACGCTGGAATGGCGGACGCATGCCGCTGTCGAGCGAGCTGGCGCAGGCGCTGGTCGAGCGTCTGGATGCTGCTGCCCACGGCCGCTACGAAGGCGCGGAAATGAATGCCGTTCGCCCCTTGCTGACACTTCAGGCAAGCTGGTCCGCCCTGCCCACCCAGCGCACATTGCTGGCCGAAACCCTGCACTCGCGCCAGGGCTGGCACCTGTTTCTCTATCCCTTTGCCGGGCGCATGGCCAATCTGGGCCTTGCCAACCTGATCGCCTGGCGGGTCAGCCGCGTGCAGCCGCTGTCGGTATCGATCGCGGTCAATGACTACGGCTTCGAACTGCTCGCAGCAAGCCCTGTGGACTGGGCCGCGCACTTGCCCGCTGCACTGGCTGCGGACAATTTGCTGGAAGATGTACTGGCCAGCCTGAATGCTGGCGAGATGGCATTGCGGCGCTTTCGTGAAATTGCCCAGATCGCCGGGCTGATATTCGGCGGCTATCCCGCCGCGCAGAAAAGCACGCGCCAGCTCCAGGCCTCCAGCGGTCTGTTCTACGAAGTGTTTCGCAAGCATGACGCTGGCAATCTGCTGCTGGGCCAGGCGCGTGACGAGGTGCTGCGTGAAGAGCTGGAGATCGAGCGCCTGCATCAGCAGTTGCAGAAAATGGCGGGATTGCGCCTCGATCTGCACGCATTGCGCCGGCCCGGGCCGCTGGCCTTCGCCCTATTGGTCGAGGGCATGCGCGAAACCCTGAGCACGGAAAAACTGGCAGACCGCATCGCCCGGATGGTGGCGGATCTCGAAAAGGCCGCGAGCCGAACCATGAGCGACCTTGCGGGGACTGAACGGAGGAAATCCTGAACGTGCACCACCTGGCGATCGAACATTGCGGCGAAACGCTGTGGCTGTTACCTGGAAAAGCGCTCTACTGGCCAGCCCGGCGCGCCCTTCTGGTTGCCGACCTGCACATTGGCAAGGCCGCCAGCTACCGCGCCCTGCACCAGCCGGTGCCACGTGGCACTACCCAGGCGACCTTGGATCGCCTGGACACGCTCTTGCGGCATTACGATTGCCAGCAGTTGATCGTGCTCGGCGACTTTCTCCACGCACGTACTGCGCGAGCACCTGCCACCCTAGCCCGTGTAGCTGCATGGCGCGAACGGCACCCAGGGTTACGGGTGGTCCTGGTGCGAGGCAATCACGACCGTCATGCTGGCGATCCGCCGCAGGAGCTGGCTATCGAAGTCGTCGACGAACCGTTGCTACTGCCGCCATTCGCGCTACAGCACGAGACCGGCGCTCACCCTGAGCATCCGGTGATCGCAGGCCATGTCCATCCGGCGTGCGTGCTGCGCGGTCGTGGCCGCCAACGCCTGCGCCTGGCGTGCTTCATGTTCCACCCAAAGGTCAGCCTGCTGCCGGCGTTCGGCGAATTCACCGGCGGTTGGACGGTGCAACCAGAGCCCGGCGCCCGTCTGTTCGTCGTGGGCGATCAACGGGTCTGGGCAGTGCCGGCCTGATCAGGCGACTGGCGCTGGAGGCGGCTCGTCGGGCAAGGTCGGCTCGCCCGGCTCCATCGGCGGGTGCTCGCCAGGCTCGGGGGGTTGCGGGGTATCGGGATCAGGCTGGTGCGGGACGCCACCGGCGTGCAAATCCGTCGGCGGATGCGGGTGCGCGAGCAGAGTCCAGGCCATCATGCCGATCTGGTTCGGCTGCAGGACGGCCAGCTTCGCGCTGATTGCAGGATCGAGTTTCATGGGCTGCTCCTGACGAGGGCCGGCGTACGTCATGCACGCCGGGGACTTACCTCGTTGGAGTGGCAAAAGGGAAACTAATTCCCCCGGCTCGTCGGCTCAGGTACGTGGCAGCGTTACGCCGCGCTGGCCCTGGTATTTGCCGCCGCGATCCTTGTACGACACTTCGCATTCTTCATCGGACTGCAGGAACAGCATCTGCGCCACGCCTTCGTTGGCGTAGATCTTCGCCGGCAGTGTGGTGGTGTTGGAGAACTCGAGGGTGACGTGCCCCTCCCACTCCGGCTCCAGGGGGGTGACGTTGACGATGATGCCGCAGCGGGCATAGGTGCTCTTGCCCAGGCAGATGGTCAGGACATCGCGTGGAATGCGGAAGTACTCGACGGTACGGGCCAGGGCGAAGGAGTTCGGCGGGATGATGCAGACGTCGCTCTTGATGTCGACGAAGCTGCCGGCGTCGAAATTCTTCGGATCGACGGTGGCCGAATTGATGTTGGTGAACACCTTGAATTCATCGGCGCAGCGCACGTCGTAGCCGTAGCTCGAGACGCCGAAGGAGATGACTCGGCTGTCCTGTTCGCCACGCACCTGGCGCTCGACGAACGGCTCGATCATGCCGTGTTCCTGCGCCATGCGGCGAATCCACTTGTCCGATTTGATGCTCATGGCGGGATGTCCTGAAAGTACGAGGTGAAAAAACGAGATGCGCATCTTACCGGTCCTGGCCTGCGCGTTAAAGTTCCGCGCCCTATCCCGCGCCGGACGGGGGCTGGGCCACCCGTCGATCCGAATTTCATCAAAGCCGCTGTTGGCCATTGGCAGCTTGCGGAAAGTGGGGTAAGGTGGCGCCACTGTGCTGCACGTGACACCGAGAATCTGTTTGATGCACGATCCTGATCGGCCCATCGCTGAATTTTCCGCTCTCTTTGCACTCAGTCCCGGCCAGGGCAATTCCTGAGCCGAAATCTACTTTGTCCAAGGAGACAGACACATGTCCAATCGCCAATCCGGTGTTGTTAAGTGGTTCAACGATGAGAAGGGCTACGGCTTCATCACTCCTCAGTCGGGTGACGACCTGTTCGTACACTTCAAAGCCATCCAGGCTGACGGCTTCAAAACCCTGAAAGAAGGCCAAGCTGTTACTTTCGTCGCTACCCGCGGCCAGAAAGGCATGCAGGCTGAAGAAGTTCAAATCGCCTAAGTCGATTTAGCTTCCTCGCTTTCAAAAAAAACCCGCCTTCCGGCGGGTTTTTTTGTGCCCCAATGCAGGAGCGGCCAGCAGCGGATCAATCCTCGCTGATGGTAATGCTCGGCATTGCGGGCGCCGCCGCTTCCTGCAGCACGATCCGAGCGCCCACCTGGCGGGCCAGCTCCTGGTAGACCATGGCAATCTGGCTTTCCGGCTCGGCGATCGCAGTCGGCTTGCCGCTGTCGGCCTGCTCGCGAATCAGCATCGACAACGGCAACGACGCCAGCAACTCGACACCATACTGCGCCGCCAGCTTCTCACCGCCGCCTTCACCGAACAGGTGCTCGGCATGGCCGCAGTTCGAGCAGATGTGCACCGCCATGTTCTCCACCACACCGAGCACCGGGATGTTGACCTTGCGGAACATCTCCACCCCCTTCTTCGCATCCAGCAGCGCCAGGTCCTGCGGGGTAGTGACGATCACGGAACCGGCTACCGGCACCTTCTGCGCCAGGGTCAGTTGAATGTCGCCAGTGCCCGGCGGCATGTCGATCACCAGGTAGTCGAGGTCGTCCCAGGCGGTCTGGGTCACCAGTTGCAACAGGGCGCCGGAAACCATCGGGCCGCGCCAGACCATTGGCGTGTTGTCATCGGTCAGAAACGCCATCGACATCACTTCGACGCCATGGGCCTTGATCGGCACGAACCACTTCTGCTCGCGCACCTGCGGGCGGGTGCCTTCGGGGATCCCGAACATCACGCCCTGGCTTGGGCCGTAGATGTCCGCATCGAGGATACCGACCCGCGCGCCCTCGCGCGCCAGGGCCAAGGCCAGGTTGGCGGCAGTGGTCGATTTGCCGACACCGCCCTTGCCAGAGGCCACTGCAATGACATTCTTCACATTGGCCAGCGCAGGCACCTGGGCCTGGGCCTTGTGCGTGGCGATCAGCGTGTCGATGCTCACCTGTGCTGCCGTCACGCCTTCGAGGTTCTCGATCGCCGTCTGCAGCACCTGGGCCCAGCCATTTCGAAACAGTGCAGCGGCATAGCCCAGTTGCAACTGCACGCTGACCTGCCCGTTCTGGATGTCGATCGCGCGCACGCAACCGGCGCTGACCGGATCCTGGTTCAGGTAGGGGTCGGTGTACTGGCGAAGCACGCCTTCAATGGCGGCACGTGTGACGGCACTCATGGAGACTCCCGTGGCATTCCGAAAAAGTGAATCAGGCGCCTATGCTAACCCGTCAACCGTCAGCAGATGCGTCTGCGGGGTGAAATATATTTCCCAGCCCTTTATAGTGGCCGATCACCCTCAATTTTTACCCGTCGCCAGATAAGTAGCCGAGCCACCATGTCAGAGCCACGCCAGATTCTCGTCACCAGCGCCCTGCCCTATGCCAATGGATCCATCCATCTTGGCCATATGCTTGAGTACATCCAGACGGACATGTGGGTACGCTTCCAGAAAATGCGTGGCAACCAGTGCATCTACGTCTGCGCCGACGACGCCCACGGTTCGGCGATCATGCTGCGCGCAGAGAAAGAAGGCATCACGCCCGAGCAGTTGATCGCCAACGTCCAGGCCGAGCACAGCAGTGACTTCGCCGACTTCCTGGTCGAGTTCGATAACTTCCACTCCACCCACAGCGAAGAGAACCGCGAGCTGTCGAGCCTGATCTACACGCGCCTGCGTGAAGCCGGGCACATCGCCAATCGCTCCGTGACCCAGTACTACGACCCCGAGAAGGGCATGTTCCTGGCCGACCGTTTCATCAAGGGCACCTGCCCGAAGTGCGGGACCGAGGACCAGTACGGCGACAACTGCGAAAAATGCGGCGCCACCTACGCCCCCACCGAGCTGAAGAACCCCAAGTCGGCGATTTCCGGTGCCACGCCGGTACTGCGCGACTCCCAGCACTTCTTCTTCAAGCTGCCCGATTTCCAGGCCATGCTGCAGCAGTGGACCCGCAGCGGCACCTTGCAGGACGCGGTCGCCAACAAACTCGCCGAGTGGCTGGATTCCGGTCTGCAGGAGTGGGACATTTCCCGAGACGCACCGTACTTCGGCTTCGAGATTCCCGGCGAGCCGGGCAAGTACTTCTATGTCTGGCTGGATGCGCCGATCGGCTACATGGCGAGCTTCAAGAACCTCTGTGACCGCCGCCCGGAGCTGGACTTCGACGCGTTCTGGAACGAAGGCTCCAAGGCCGAGCTGTACCACTTCATCGGCAAGGACATCGTCAACTTCCACGCCCTCTTCTGGCCCGCCATGCTCGAAGGCGCAGGCTTCCGCAAGCCGACCGCCGTCAATGTGCACGGCTACCTGACCGTCAACGGCGCGAAGATGTCCAAGTCGCGCGGCACCTTCATCAAGGCGCGCACCTACCTCGACCACCTGCAGCCCGAATACCTGCGCTATTACTATGCCGCGAAGCTGGGCCGCGGGGTCGACGACCTCGACCTGAACCTCGAGGACTTCGTGCAGAAGGTCAACTCCGACCTGGTCGGCAAGGTGGTCAACATTGCCAGCCGCTGCGCAGGCTTCATCCACAAGGGCAACGAAGGCGTAATGGTTGCCGGCGACGCCGCACCGGAGCTGACCGAAGCCTTCCTGGCCGCCGCACCGTCGATCGCCGAAGCCTACGAGGCCCGTGACTTTGGCCGCGCCATGCGCGAAATCATGGCCCTGGCCGACCGCGCCAACGCCTGGATCGCCGACAAGGCACCGTGGTCGCTGGCCAAGCAGGAAGGCAAGCAGGATGAAGTCCAGGCCATCTGCGCCCAGGGTATCAACCTGTTCCGCCAACTGGTGATCTTCCTCAAGCCGGTACTTCCTGTGCTGGCTGCCGACGCCGAGGCCTTCCTCAACGTCGCACCGCTCGAGTGGAACGACCTGCAGTCGCGCCTGGAAAACCACAAGCTGAACCCGTTCAAGGCCCTGATGAGCCGCATCGAGCCGGCCAAGGTCGAAGCCATGGTCGCCGCCAGCAAGGAAGACCTGTTGGCCGCCGAAGCCAAGGCACCAGCCGGCAACGGCGAGCTGAGCAAGGACCCGCTGTCGGCCGAGATCGAGTTCGACACCTTCGCCGCCGTCGACCTGCGCGTGGCGCTGATCGTCAAGGCCGAGGCCGTGGCCGGTGCCGACAAGCTGCTGCAACTCACCCTCGACATCGGCGACGAGCGTCGCAACGTGTTCTCCGGCATCAAGTCGGCGTACCCGGACCCCTCGAAGCTCGAAGGCCGTCTGACCATGATGGTGGCCAACCTCAAGCCTCGGAAAATGCGCTTTGGTGTTTCCGAGGGCATGGTCATGGCCGCCGGCCCTGGCGGCGAAGAGATCTACCTGCTGAGCCCGGACAGCGGCGCCAAGCCCGGTCAGCGCATCAAGTAAGGCCCGCTTGCCCTGGGGATCGTCCTGCGATCCCCAGGCTTGCCTCCCCTCTTTGGGCATTTCCAATGCCTGCCCCCCTGCCGGATAATCGTTCCATCCCCGGCCCTCGGCACCTCCATGAGCGATTTCGTCCTGGTTCTGGTCAGCGCTGCGCTGGTCAATCACCTGATCCTGCACAGCGGCACGCCCGACCGCGCACGCCTGCACCTGCTTGGCCTAAGCAGCGCACTGTCGATGCTGTTGCTGGTGCCCGCGGCCCTGTTGCTGCGCCAGCCGCAGTTTGAAGGCCTGGAACCGCTACTGGGCTTGTCATGGCTGGCAGTGCTGGCGTGGGGCATCCCGACGGCATTGACGCGCTTGCGCCCTCATTGGCCTACACAGAATCTGCCAACGCTGCTGCTGAGCAATGTCGCGGTGCTAGGCTTGCTGTTGCACATGGCCACATCGCAATCCCGTCCAGCCGCCACTGTCGCCTGGGCGCTGGGCCTGGGAATGGGGTTCTGGCTGGCACTGGCACTGTTCGACGACCTGCGCCAACGTCTCGATCATCCTGATGCGCCCCGCGCCTTTCGCGGCCTGCCGATCGAACTGATAGGCGCCGGGATCATGGCCATGGCCTTTTCCGGCTTCAACGGACTGTTCACACAATGAACCTGATTCAACGCATCGACGCCCTGCTACCGCAGACCCAGTGTGGCAAATGCGATCACGCAGGCTGCCGGCCTTACGCAGAAGGCCTCGCGGCGGGCGAAGCGATCAACAAATGCCCGCCTGGCGGCAGCGAAACCATTGCCGCCCTGGCCCAACTGCTGCTGGTGCCAGTGATCGCCCCGGACCCCGAGCGCCGTGCAGCCCCTGCGCAGGTCGCGTTCATCCGCGAAGCCGAGTGCATCGGCTGCACCAAGTGCATACAGGCCTGCCCGGTAGATGCCATCGTTGGCGCCAGCAAGCTTATGCATACCGTGATCGCCAGCGAATGCACCGGCTGCGACCTGTGCGTGGCGCCCTGCCCGGTCGATTGCATCGAGCTGCTGCCACTGCCGGACAACCTGGTGCCGATCGTTGGCGGGCTGGCGCAGACCGCCGAGCACCTGATCGCGCGCAGCCATCGTCGCAATCAGGCACGACTGCGCCACGAGCAACGAGCCGCACGCCTGCAGCGCGAAGAGACACGACGCCAGGCCGAGCGCCAAGCCCGGGCTCAGCGCAGCACCGACGCCCAAGGGACTGCCAAGGAGATCGCACTGAAGCGGGCCAAGGTCGCGGCGGCGATGAGCCGCGCGCAGTTGAACGCTGCACGTAGCGCCCTGGGTGCGACAGCGGACCAGACACAGCTTGCGCAAATCCAGCGACTGGAGGCGGCAGCGCAAGAAGCGCAGCAACAGCTGGACGTTCTGCTGGCCGGACCGGGCCATGCAGGCGCCTGATCGCCGACAGCGCAACGCCATGGGCCTTGTGCTGCTGGCCTGTGTTCCCGGCCTGTTGTGCCTGCTCTGGCTGCAGGGTTGGGGCGTGCTGTTCAACCTGCTGCTGTGCAGCGCAACAGCACTGACCTGCGAATCGCTCTCGCTGTATCTGCGTGGTCAGCCAATACGCCCCTTCCTCAGCGATGGCAGCGCCCTGGTCAGCGCCGTGCTACTGGCAATCGCCCTGCCCGCACTGGCGCCCTGGTGGCTGCCGATAACCGCTGCGCTGGTGGCGATCACCTTGGGCAAGCACGTATTCGGCGGCGTCGGCCGCAATCCCTTCAACCCGGCCATGCTGGGATACGCCTTCGTGCTGCTGAGTTTCCCGCTGCAGATGACCCACTGGCCGGCGGGCCACCTCGACCTGACCGACAGCCTGAGCCTGGTGTTCGGCCACGGCACGCAGATCGATGCCTGGGCCCGCCCCACGGTACTCGACGTGCTGCGCCACAACCGCAGCCTGACCCTCGACGAGCTGTTCGCCAGTAACTCAGGCTTCGGTAACCTCGGTGGGCGCGCCAGCGAATGGATCAATCTAGCGTTCCTGCTGGGCGGCGTGTTCCTGCTGCAGCGTCGCGTATTCAGCTGGCATGCCCCAGCGGGACTGTTGGGTGCGTTGCTGGTCGTCAGCCTGCTGTGCTGGAACGGTTCAGGGTCGGACTCCCACGGCTCACCGTTGCTGCACCTGTTCAGCGGATCGACCATGCTTGCAGCCTTCTTCATCGCCACCGAGCCGGTGTCCGGCCCTCGCCTGCCGCTGGCCCGTCTGCTATTCGGCATCGGCTGCGGATTGCTGATCTACTTGATTCGCACTTGGGGCAACTACCCGGACGGCACGGCCTTCGCAGTGCTGCTGATGAACCTGGGAGCACCGGCGCTCGATCGCATTGCAGCCCGACGCCAGGCACTCGCCTCATGAACGCCAGAGTGCGCGACCTGCTCTTGCTTGCCTTGGTCACTACCCTGGCCGTTGCCGCCACCCTGGCCTGGCGGCAGTGGACCGCGGCCCCCATTGCCGATGCCGCACGAGAGCTGCAAGAACAACAATGGCTCGCGGTGCTGCCCCCGCAACGGTACGACAACGCTCCCCTGCAAGCGCCTCTGCCGATCGCCAGCGCTCAACTGCAGCACAGTCAGCTATTGGGCGGCTACCGCGCAACCCTCGCCGGTACGACCAGTGCCATCGTGCTGCGCAGCCAGATCCAGGGGTATGCGGGGCCCATCATGCTGTCGATCGCCATCGATCCCAATGGCCGCCTGATCGCTACCCGGGTGCTGATGCAGGAAGAAAGCCCAGGGCTTGGCGGGCAACTTGGCGACCCCGCGAGCCACTGGCTTGAGCAATTCGACCGGCAGGGCGCAGCGGCCAACTGGGCGCTGAAGCGCGATAAGGGCGACTTCGACCAGTTGGCAGGTGCCACCGTCACCTCACGCGCAGTAATGGCGGCCTTGCAGGACGCTCTGCGCTACTTCGATGCACAGCGCAGCAGCCTGTTGGAGCACACCAGCGATGAATAGATTCTGGCTCCTGGGCAGTGCCCTGGCTCCCCTGCTGGGCGCCACCCAGACCCTGGCGAACGCGCTGGCAATCGGATTGTCCGCCCTGTTGCTGGTACTCGGCCACCAGGCGCTGATGCGACCTCTGCACCGCATGATCGGCGCGCCGCGGATTATCGCCAGCCTGATACTCGCCGCCGCCCTGGCGAGCTGCCTGCAATTGGGCCTGAACGCCTGGGCCCTGCCCCTTGCCCTGAGCCTCGGCCATTACCCTGCCCTGCTGAGCCTGCAATGCCTCGCGGTGGATGCGCTGGCACCGCACCCTGGACGCTGGTCGGCGCTCATCCGGCACCTGCTTGGCCTGACGGGCCTGTGCCTGATACTGGGCGCCTGCCGCCAATGGCTGGGAGAGAGTGCCGGCATCCACCTGGCGAACCTGGCACCCGGCGCATTGATACTGCTCGGCCTGCTCCTGGCCTTGTACAATCGCCTGCGTCCGGCCCCTGCCACCTCAAGCCGTCAAGGAACGCTTTGACCCCATGAATGCCGCCAAACGCCTGGAGATCTTCCGCAGGCTGCACGAAGACAATCCTGAACCCAAAACCGAACTGGCCTATACCACGCCCTTCGAATTGCTGATCGCCGTCATCCTTTCCGCACAGGCAACGGATGTCAGCGTCAACAAGGCGACCGCGCGGCTCTACCCTATCGCCAATACGCCCGAGGCTATTTATGCCCTGGGGGTTGAGGGTTTGAGCGAATACATCAAGACCATCGGCCTTTACAACAGCAAGGCGAAGAACGTCATCGAGACCTGCCGCTTGCTGATAGAGCAACACGGCAGCGAAGTCCCGCAAACCCGGGAAGCACTCGAAGCACTGCCCGGCGTGGGGCGCAAAACGGCGAACGTGGTGCTCAATACAGCCTTCCGCCAACTGGCCATGGCGGTCGATACGCACATCTTCCGCGTCAGCAATCGCACCGGCATCGCGCCGGGCAAGACGGTACTGGAGGTCGAGAGGAAGCTGCTGAAATTCGTACCAAGGGATTACCTGCTCGACGCCCACCACTGGCTCATCCTCCACGGCCGCTATGTCTGCCAGGCCCGCAAGCCACGCTGCGGCAGCTGCAGGATCGAAGACTTGTGCGAGTACAGGGGCAAGACCTCTGACGATTGAGGCAATAGCGAAAAATCAACCAATTCGATTGAAAAAATCTTTTTTACCGACTCCGTGATTCTCGCTATAAGGACGGCCAATGGCCCTTTGGCTTGGAGTGACACATGAGCACCGATAAAGACGAGCTGATCGAAGATGACTTCCCTGCGCAGGACGAAGACGAACCTCAGGTAGAACCTGCAAAGACCAACCTCAGCAAGCGCCGCACCATCGACAATCTGTTGGAAGAGCGGCGCCTGCAACGGCAGCTGGCTGATTTCGATTACGACCTGTAGCCCTGCGAAAAAGCCTCCCGCAAAGGAGGCTTTTGTGTTTCAGGCCAAGCCATGACGCTGGGCCAGCTCGATCAGATCGACCAGTGACCGAGCATTGAGTTTGAGTAACAGCCGGGTCTTGTAGGTGCTGACCGTCTTGTTGCTGAGAAACATGCTGTCAGCGATCTCCTTGTTCGTACGTCCCCTCGCCAGCTGTTGCAACACCATCATTTCGCGTCCCGAAAGGCGTTCGACCATCTCCGTCTCACTGCCGCCACTGACACCACTGCGGGTCTTGTGCAACGCCTGGTTGGGAAAGTAGCTGTAGCCCGACAGCACGGCCTTTATTGCACTGAGCAGCTCGGTCAGTTCCTGCTGTTTGCACACATAACCTGCGGCGCCGGCCTGCATGCAACGCATGGAAAAATGCCCCGGCGCCTGCGATGTCAGAACCAGCACCTTGCTGCGGGGACTGGCAGCAGTCATCCGCGCGATCACTTCAAGCCCGTCGAGTTTGGGTATGCCGATATCGAGCACCACGATATCCGGCAAACACTCTCGAGTCAGTTGCAGCGCATCCACTCCATTGTCCGTTTCCGCCACCACTTCATATCCATGCCGCTCCATCAACATACGTACGGCCAAGCGAATGACCGGATGATCATCCACGATAAGTACTTTATTCATGGGATATCCATTGATCCATTATTCTAGTTGTGACGCGCCAAGATAACCGAGCCAATAGCGTAATGGCGCAGCCATTCCCTGACAGAGGGCATTCAAAGATGAAACTTACATCGTTAATAGAAACTTCCTACATTCATTGCGTGACTCGAATCGATGTCCATCCGTTCGACCAGATGCTCGTGAAAGCTAGCATGAACCGGGAAAGCAGCAGGTGGGGATAGCGCTTCAAAGCGGTGGGATATTTCTATCTTTTGATAAAGAAACATTTATCACCCGCCATATAAGCGGGAATACTTTACTGGTGAGGAAACAGCAGACATTTTCCACGGGGCGCCAGAAGCGATACAGATGCGCTAACGCCAGGAGATCGAATGCCATGAACAGTCCCGCAAAGATCACACCCTTGGGAATTATCGCCATCTTCGCTAGCATCATCGAAGCGTCGGCGCTCGCCTCGCTACCGTTCCTGAATCCAGAGAGCCAGGCCATTTACACCTGGTTTCTAATGGGGTTCCCCTTCTTTCTGACCGTCCTGTTCTTCCTGACCCTCAACTTCAACTGCGAATCGCTCTACATTCCGGAACACAGGGCCATACACCCGCCACTCGACGATCGTGGCGACAGCGAAGCAGCCACGGTCATCACTCTGCCAGGGCAGGATGTGCGCCAAGCCATCGAAACCCAGATCCTGCCCGAGTTGATTCAACCCCCGCAGCGCGAGCGCCGCTGGACGCTCTACAACCTGAGCGCCCACTCCTGCATTCAGCTGTCGGTGCGGGCCATCAAGAAAGGAGAAAAGGTTGCGCTGTAGGTACAGGAACGCAAAAAAAACCCGGCCAACAATGACCGGGTTTCTCACCACATACCGACACTCAGAGCAGCGAACGGCCCTTGTTGGCGGCAATGCGCATGCGCAGTGCGTTGAGCTTGATGAAGCCAGCGGCGTCCGCCTGGTTGTAGGCGCCGCCGTCTTCCTCGAAGGTCGCGATGTTGGCGTCGAACAGCGAGTCATCCGACTTGCGGCCCACCACGGTAACATTGCCCTTGTACAGCTTCAGGCGTACGACACCGTTCACATTGGTCTGCGAAGCGTCGATCATCTGCTGCAGCATCAGACGCTCAGGGCTCCACCAGTAGCCGGTGTAGATCAGACTGGCGTACTTGGGCATCAGCTCATCCTTCAGGTGAGCGACTTCGCGGTCCAGAGTGATCGACTCGATGGCGCGGTGGGCACGCAACATGATGGTGCCGCCAGGCGTCTCGTAGCAGCCGCGCGACTTCATGCCGACGTAGCGGTTCTCGACGATGTCCAGGCGACCGATGCCGTTGGCACCACCGATGCGGTTGAGATCTGCCAGCACGGTAGCTGGGGTCTTCTCGACGCCGTCGATGGCGACGATGTCACCGTTGCGATAGGTCAGCTCGATGTAGGTGGCCTGGTCAGGCGCGTTCTCCGGAGAGACGCTCCAACGCCACATGTCTTCCTCGTGTTCGGTCCAGGTATCTTCCAGGACACCACCTTCATAGGAGATGTGCAGCAGGTTGGCGTCCATCGAGTAGGGCGACTTCTTCTTGCCGTGGCGCTCGATCGGGATACCGTGCTTCTCGGCGTAGTCCATCAGCTTCTCGCGGGACAGCAGGTCCCACTCGCGCCATGGTGCGATGACCTTGACCCCTGGCTTGAGCGCGTAGGCGCCGAGCTCGAAGCGGACCTGGTCGTTACCTTTGCCGGTGGCACCATGGGAAATGGCATCGGCGCCGGTTTCGTTGGCGATTTCGATCAGGCGCTTGGCGATCAGCGGACGAGCGATGGAAGTACCCAGCAGGTACTCACCTTCATACACGGTGTTGGCGCGGAACATCGGGAAGACGAAGTCTCGCACGAACTCTTCGCGCAGATCGTCGATGTAGATTTCCTTGACGCCCATTGCCTGCGCCTTGGCACGGGCCGGCTCGACCTCTTCGCCCTGGCCCAGGTCAGCGGTGAAGGTCACCACTTCGCAGTTGTAGGTGTCTTGCAGCCACTTGAGAATCACCGAAGTATCAAGGCCGCCGGAATACGCCAATACGACCTTTTTTACGTCCGCCATGCCATCACTCCACGGGGTTGTACGGAAAGCCGCCGATTCTACCGACCTCGGTGAAGAATTTACAGTGGGGCGACAGCTTGTGATGACAAAGCGACAGGAAATGTCGTGAGCGCGACCCGTCGCCGCACTCAGGCTTTCTTCGCGCCCGCTGGCAATGCCGGGGGCGGAGCCTGAGTCGTCGGCACCGGCGCCGCAGGCGCGTGTGCTGCAGGCTGGGCCGGGGCGGTGGGCGCCGCGTCGTGAGGTTTCTCCACGGGCTTCTCGACCGGCGTGACGCGGTCGAGCTGGATGTTCACCCGACGGTTGCGCGCCCGGTTGGCAGCCGTGTTGTTCTTGGCCAAGGGATAGCGCTCACCGTGGAAGCGCACGGTGATCTGCTCGTCCGGCACGCCATGGGCCTTGAGGTACTCAGCCACCGCCAACGCACGACGCCGCGAGGCATCGCGGTTGGTCAGGCGATTACCGCTGTTGTCGGAATGGCCGTCGAGTTCGATGTGATTGACCGTAGGATCGGCCTTCAGGTAGTCGAGGATCACGTCCAGACGCGCACGGGCCGCACTGTCCAGATCGAAACCGGTGCCGGGGAACGGCACCTGGGTCTGGCGAATCTGGTCATAGTTCATCGGCAGCAGTTTCGCGGCACACACTTGGTAATCGCTATAGGCCTTGGCGAAACTCACCGGCAGTACATGCACCTCCATCGGCCGCCCGCCCTCGCCGGCATAGTTGCGCACCACCGTACTGCGACCGTCCAGCAGACCATTGATCAGCCGGCTGGCCTGGCCCTGCGAAGAGCTGAACAGCACGCCATTGCGGCTCATGCGCACCGCACCCAGGTTGATGTCGCCACGCCCGGGCTGCCATGGGGCAGCGGCGGCCAGCAGCGTTGCGGAACCTGCGCCCAACGCATTGCTGTCCGAGCGCAGCTGGAAGACTGGCTGCTCGCCTGCACGACGCACGAACTCACCGCTGCCGAAGCCGTCGATCGGCTGGATCAGCCGACACTCGAACTGATCGCCCTCGACCTTCCAGGCGATGTTCTCCATGCGGGTCTGGAAGGTGAGTGCCCCAGCCGGCAGGCTGGCACACAGGCTGAACAGGAGTAGGTAACGCTGGCGCACGGGCGGCTCCACAGATTCTGACGGCTTACCTGCAGGCTATCGGACGCTCGTCGGAAAACTTGATAGCCGTGCTGCCCACTGGGTTTTCCGGTAGCATTGACGCCTGAGTTCGAACCGCCTGGAAACCCCAATGTCCGATCGCCTGACCCTCCTGCGTCCCGACGACTGGCACATCCATCTGCGCGATGGTGCTGTGCTGCAACATACCGTCGGCGACGTGGCGCGCACCTTCGCCCGCGCCATCATCATGCCCAACCTGGTTCCACCGGTACGCAACGCCACTGAAGCCGACGCCTACCGCCAGCGCATCCTCGCCGCCCGTCCGGCCGGCAGTCGCTTCGAGCCGCTGATGGTGCTGTACCTGACCGACCGTACCAGCCCCGAGGACATCCGCGCAGCCAAGGCCAGCGGCATCGTCTATGCCGCCAAGCTTTATCCGGCCGGTGCCACGACCAACTCCGACTCGGGCGTGACCAGCATCGACAACATTTTCCCGGCGATCGAGGCACTGGCCGAGACTGGCCTGCCGCTGCTGGTCCACGGTGAAGTGACGCGCTCGGAGATCGACGTGTTCGACCGCGAAAAGCGTTTCATCGACGAGCACATGCGTCGCCTGGTCGAACGCTTCCCGACACTCAAGGTGGTGTTCGAGCACATCACCACCAGCGATGCCGCGCAGTTCGTCACCGAGGCGCCAGCCCACGTCGGTGCAACCATCACCGCCCAGCACCTGCTGTACAACCGCAACCACATGCTGGTCGGCGGTATTCGCCCACACTTCTATTGCCTGCCGATCCTCAAGCGCAACACCCACCAGCTGGCATTGCTGGACGCGGCCACCAGTGGCAATCCGAAGTTCTTCCTCGGCACCGACTCGGCGCCACACGCCAAGCACGCCAAGGAAGCTGCCTGCGGCTGCGCAGGCTGCTACACCGCCTACGCGGCGATCGAGCTGTACGCCGAAGCCTTCGAACAGCGTAACGCCCTGGACAAGCTGGAAGGTTTCGCCAGCCTGCATGGCCCGGCGTTCTACGGCCTGCCGGCAAACACCGACACCATCACCCTGGTGCGCGAGGACTGGACCGCCCCGGCGAGCCTGCCGTTCGGCGACACCACCGTGGTTCCGCTGCGCGCTGGCGAAACGCTGCGCTGGCGCCTGTTGGAGGACAACGCGTGAGCGAAGACCTTTACGATGACGACCAGGACGGTCAGGTAGGCAGCAGCTCGCGCCACCCGATGGCCGAGCGCTTCCGTGGCTACCTGCCGGTGGTCGTGGACGTCGAGACCGGCGGCTTCAACAGCGCCACCGACGCGCTGCTGGAAATCGCCGCCGTCACCATCGGCATGGACGAGAAGGGCTTCCTGTTCCCGGAACACACCTACTTCTACCGTGTCGAGCCTTTCGAAGGCGCGAATATCGAAGCGGCGGCGCTGGAATTCACCGGCATCAAGCTGGACCACCCGCTGCGCATGGCCGTGAGCGAAGAAAGCGCGCTCACCGATATCTTCCGCGGCGTGCGCAAAGCGCTCAAGGCCAATGGCTGCAAGCGGGCGATCCTGGTCGGCCATAACAGCAGCTTCGACTTGGGCTTCCTCAACGCCGCGGTGGCGCGCAACGATCTCAAGCGCAACCCCTTCCACCCGTTCTCCAGCTTCGACACCGCGACGCTGGCGGGGCTGGCCTATGGTCAGACCGTACTGGCGCGGGCCTGCCAGAGTGCCGATATCGACTTCGATGGGCGCGAGGCGCATTCGGCACGTTACGACACCGAGAAGACCGCCGAGCTGTTCTGCGGGATCGTCAACCGCTGGAAAGAGATGGGCGGCTGGCGCGACTTCAACGACTGAGTCGAAATCCTGGGGCGCGCAGCGCTCCAGGATGCCAGACACAAAAAAACCGGCCACATGGGCCGGTTTTTTTACGCGTGGCGATTACAGCTTGCCAGCGTTCTCGCTCAGGTAGGCCGCAACACCTTCCGGCGAAGCGTTCATACCCTTGTCGCCTTTCTTCCAGTTGGCCGGGCAGACTTCGCCGTGCTCTTCGTGGAATTGCAGGGCGTCAACCAGACGCAGCAGCTCGTCCATGTTACGGCCCAGTGGCAGGTCGTTGACGATCTGCGAACGAACAACGCCGTTCTTGTCGATCAGGAAGGCACCACGGAAGGCTACGCCGCCTTCGGACTCGACGTCGTAGGCCTTGCAGATTTCGTGGGTGATGTCGGCCGCCAGGGTGTACTTGACCTGACCGATACCGCCGTTGTTGACCGGGGTGTTACGCCAGGCGTTGTGGGTGAAGTGCGAGTCGATCGACACGCCGATCACTTCCACGCCACGGGCTTCGAAGTCAGGAATGCGGTTGTCCAGGGCGATCAGCTCGGACGGGCAGACGAAGGTGAAGTCCAGTGGGTAGAAGAACACCAGGCCGTACTTGCCCTTGATGGCCGAAGCCAGGTTGAAGCTGTCGACGATCTCGCCGTTGCCCAGCACGGCTGGAACGGTGAAGTCCGGGGCTTGTTTACCAACGAGCACGCTCATTCGTTATCTCCTGATGATGGTGAAAAACCGTTGCCCGGGCGAGGCTGGCACGCCCGGCATCCAACAAAGGCCGACCATCATACACGGCTTATCGTGACAGGCCGAATCGAACCACCGGTCGCGGGAAGATGAAGCTTTCTTCAAGTGCTTTGACAAGCATTCTCATTACCATTAAGCTCCACCCCATCGACTCAACCAGCGATGGTCTGACCTTATGTATGTATGTCTCTGCGTCGGCGTAACCGATGGACAGATCCGTGATGCGATCTACGAAGGATGCTGCAGCTACAAGGAAGTCCGTGCCGCCACCAACGTCGCCAGCCAGTGCGGCAAGTGTGCGTGCCTCGCCAAGCAGGTGGTCCGTGAAACATTGACAGACCTTCAGCTCAGTCAAACGGCCGCCCTGCCTTATCCGGTAGAATTTAACGCCGCCTGAAACACCCCGATTTTGAAGAACCGGACCTCGTGTCCGGTTTTTTTATGCCTGTAATTCAATAAGTTAGCCTTCGAACGCGGTTCACAAACATTCTTATTCCTATTAATTTTCACTTATTATTCAAGAACTTAGGTTTGACACGCGAAGTTGTCGGGCTCAAACTTCCTGCATTGGCACACTTCTACAGGGCAGGAACCCGATCATGAAAGGCGACGTAAGCGTCATCCAGCATCTCAACAAGATCCTCGGAAACGAGCTGGTCGCGATCAACCAGTACTTCCTGCACGCACGCATGTACGAAGATTGGGGCCTGAACAAGCTCGGCAAGCACGAGTACAAGGAATCCATCGACGAGATGAAGCACGCTGACAAGCTGATCAAGCGTATTCTCTTCCTCGAAGGCATCCCCAACGTCCAGGACCTGGGCAAGCTGCTGATCGGCGAGCACACCAAGGAAATGCTCGAGTGCGACCTGAAGATCGAGCAGAAAGGCCTGGTTGACCTGAAAGCCGCCATCGCGCACTGCGAAACGGTCGGCGACTTCGGCTCCCGCGAATTGCTCGAAGACATCCTCGAGTCCGAGGAAGAGCACATCGACTGGCTGGAAACCCAGCTGGGCCTGATCGACAAGATCGGCATCGAGAACTACCTGCAGTCGCAGATGGGCGAAGAATAAGCCTCCCTGGATAGCACCCATGAAAAAGCCCCGCCTAGGCGGGGCTTTTTCATGCCGGCGGTAAACCTGGATCAGGCCTCGGAAGCCTTGGCCTTGGCGGCTGCTTCCTTGATCAGGGTCTGCAGCTCACCCTTCTCGAACATCTCCAGCATGATGTCGCTGCCCCCCACCAGCTCACCACCTACCCACAGCTGAGGGAAGGTTGGCCAGTTGGCATACTTGGGCAGGTTGGCGCGGATTTCCGGGTTCTGCAGGATGTCGACGTAGGCGAATTTCTCGCCACAACCCATCACAGCCTGCGAAGCACGGGCCGAGAAGCCGCACTGCGGGGCATTCGGCGAGCCTTTCATGTAAAGCAGAATGGTGTTGTTGGCAATCTGCTCTTTGATTGTTTCGATGATATCCATGGAGCACCTCGGCTGAACTTTCCGACACGGTCGTCGGCACGGTGACGCATTGTATCGGAAAGCCGAGTGTCGTGCTCGGTAATGGATCTGGGGCGTCAAGCCGCCCCATTTCGCAATCAGGCCGCCTCCACCTGCACCGGTACTCCATTGAGCGCGGCATTGCCCGACAACGCATCGCGCAGCCGTTCATCGGTCAGGTCATTGGCACTCACCCCCGGCTGTGCGTGGGCAATCTGCAAGCGAACACCTTGGCGACCATGCCCGTAGCCATGCGGCAGGCTGACCACCCCGGGCATCACCTCTTCACTGGCCAGAACCTGCACCTCCAGGCTACCGGTACGCGAGCGAACCCTTACCCATTGCCCGTCCTCGAGCTGGCGCTGCTGCAAGTCCTGCGGATGCATCAGCAATTGGTGCCGTGGCTTGCCTTTGACCAGGCGATGGAAGTTGTGCATCCAGGAATTGTTGCTGCGCACATGCCGACGGCCAATCAGCAACAACTGGTCTTGCGCCATCGGCACCTGCCGCGCCAAGCGCTGGAGATCGTCGAGCAGCACCTGTGGCGCGGCCTGCACAACCTGACCTGGGGTACGCAGCCGAGCAGCAAGATTGGGTTGCAACGGCCCCAGGTCGAGTCCATGAGGGTAGGCGTCCAGCGCCTGCAACGACAACCCCCATGGCGACGCCTCGCCGCGCGGGCCTTTGCGCAGCGCCAGGTCGATCATCTGCGCCGGAGGCAGGGTCGGCTTTAACTCGAGCGCCGCACGCTCGGCGAACGCCCGCGCCAGCCCGACAAAGATCTCCCAATCATGTAGCGCCCCCTCTGGCTTGGCCAGGATCGCTCGGTTGAAACGGGTGACGTTGCGCACTGCCAGCAGATTGAAAGTGCTGTCGTAGTGATCGTTTTCCAGCGCCGACGTGGAAGGCAGGATCAGGTCGGCGTGGCGCGTGGTTTCATTGATGTACAGGTCGATGCTGAGCATGAACTCAAGGCCCGCCAGCGCCCCGTCGAGCTGGCGGCCGTTGGGCGTGGACAACACCGGGTTGCCGGCGACGGTCACCAGCGCCCTCACCTGACCTTCGCCGGGTGTCAACACTTCCTCGGCCAACGCCGCAACTGGCAGCTCCCCGCCGTACTCTGGCAGGCCCGAGACCCGGCTCTGCCACTGGTTGAAGTGACCGCCCGCGGTACTGGCGACCAGGTCAACCGCAGGCTCGGTGCACAGTGCCCCACCTTGGCGATCGAGGTTGCCGGTGACCAGATTGATCAGTTGCACCAGCCAATGGCAGAGCGTGCCGAAGGTCTGGGTGGAGACACCCATGCGCCCGTAGCACACGGCACTGCCGGCCGCAGCGAAATCGCGCGCCAGCTGGCGAATCTGCCCGGCCTCGATGCCGCACAGCGGGCTCATGGCTTGCGCCGTGAAGGGCAAGATCGCCTCGCGCACCTGCTCAAGCCCATCGATAGGCAGATGCGAGCCGCGCGCCAGGTTTTCACTGAACAAGGTGTTGAGCAGGCCACACAGCAACGCCGCATCACCGCCAGGACGGATGAACAGGTGCTGATCGGCCATCGCCGCCGTTTCACTGCGTCGGGGGTCGATCACCACCAGCCGCCCGCCGCGGGCACGCAGCGCCTTCAAGCGTTTCTCCACGTCCGGCACGGTCATGATGCTGCCATTGGACGCCAATGGGTTGCCGCCGAGGATGAGCATGAAATCGGTGTGGTCGATATCGGGGATCGGCAGCAGCAGGCCATGGCCATACATCAGGTGGCTGGTCAGGTGCTGGGGCAACTGGTCGACGGAGGTGGCGGAAAACCGGTTGCGCGTCTTGAGCAGCCCCAGAAAGTAGTTGCTGTGAGTCATCAGGCCGTAATTGTGCACGCTGGGATTGCCCTGGTAGACCGCCACGGCGTTGCGCCCATGCGCCTGCTGGATGCTCCACAAGCGTTCGGCAGCCAGCGCAAATGCCTCATCCCAGGCGATTGGCTCCCAGCGCTCCCCCACGCGCCGATGAGGCTGGCGCAAGCGGTCAGGGTCTTCCTGGATGTCCTGCAGAGCCACCGCTTTGGGACAGATGTGTCCTCGGCTGAATGGGTCCTGCGGATCGCCCTTGATCGCGCTGATCGACGCCCGCCCATCGGGCGCATGGCTGACTTCGATATTGAGGCCGCAGATGGCCTCGCACAGGTGACAGGCACGGTGATGCAGGGTCTTGGTCATGGCCGCCTCTGCCTTGTTGTTCTGGAAGCTCCGACTATGCCCCCGGCCGATCACCGATGCCACGCCGCTTAGTCGTGTGAATCGGACGTCATCAGGCACACGATTCGCGACACGGCGTTTGCCAAAGCCCTGCCAAGCCGTGTACAACCCCCTGTAGAAAATAAAAAACAGACCTTCCACAAGGGTTTACGACACCCTTTGAAACAGCCCCGCTGTTTCCCCTCTTGGTTTCAGGCGACATTTAATTATAGTATTGCGCCTTTCCCTATTCCGTCCGCCCCGTGCGGCTTACGCCGCAGGTCACTCCCGTTGTCAAAAAAAACCATACGGTCGACCTGCAAACCGTTGCAGATAAGGTAGTCAATCATGAGCACCAGGCACTTTCTCTCCCTGCTGGATTTCACCGCTGACGAATTGCTCGGCGTGATCCGTCGAGGCATCGAGCTGAAGGACCTGCGCAAGCGAGGCGTGCTCTTCGAACCCCTGAAGAACCGCGTGCTGGGCATGATCTTCGAGAAGTCATCGACCCGCACCCGCGTATCGTTCGAAGCGGGCATGATCCAGCTCGGCGGCCAGGCGATCTTCCTGTCCCCGCGCGACACGCAACTGGGTCGCGGCGAGCCGATCAGCGACAGCGCCATCGTGCTCTCGAGCATGGTCGACGCGGTGATGATCCGCACCCATGCCCACAGCACCCTGACCGAATTCGCCGCGCATTCGAAGGTGCCGTTGATCAATGGCCTGTCCGACGAATCGCACCCCTGCCAACTGCTGGCCGACATGCAGACCTTCGTCGAACACCGTGGCTCGATCCAGGGCAAGACCGTGGCCTGGATCGGCGATGGCTTCAACATGTGCAACTCCTACATCGAGGCGGCCCGCCAGTTCGATTTCCAGCTGCACATTGCCTGCCCGGAGGGCTACGAGCCCGATCCACGCTTCCTCGAGCTCGGTGGCGAACGCGTACGGATCATCCGTGATCCGAAGGAAGCGGTACGCGGCGCGCACCTAGTGACCACGGATGTCTGGACTTCCATGGGTCAGGAAGAGGAAACTGCACGGCGCCTGGCGCATTTCGCGCCGTACCAGGTCACCCGCGAACTGCTCGACCTGGCGGCACCCGACGCCCTGTTCATGCACTGCCTGCCCGCCCACCGCGGTGAGGAAATCAGCCAGGATCTACTCGACGACCCACGTTCGGTCGCCTGGGACCAGGCCGAGAACCGCCTGCATGCACAGAAGGCCCTTCTTGAATTCCTTGTAGAACCGGCTTACCACCACGCATGAGTCAACCCCTGCTGCTCAACCTGCGCAACCTCGCCTGTGGCTATGGCGAGCAGCGCATCGTCCAGAACCTCAACCTGCACCTGAACGCAGGCGACATTGGTTGCCTGCTGGGCTCTTCGGGTTGCGGCAAAACCACCACCCTGCGCGCCATCGCCGGCTTCGAGCCGGTGCATGACGGCGAGATCCAGCTGGCCGGGGACGTCATCTCCCGCGCAGGCTTCACCCTCGCCCCCGAAAAACGCCGGATCGGCATGGTGTTCCAGGACTACGCGCTGTTCCCACACCTGACCGTGGCACAGAATATTGCCTTCGGCATCGGCAAGCATCCACGCCAAGGCGAAGTGGTCGAGGAAATGCTCGAGCTGGTCAAGCTCGGCGGTCTGGGCGCACGCTACCCCCATGAACTTTCCGGCGGCCAGCAGCAGCGTGTCGCCCTGGCCCGCGCGCTGGCGCCAGAGCCGCAATTGCTGCTGCTCGACGAACCGTTCTCCAACCTCGACGTGGAGCTGCGCCGACGCCTGAGCCACGAGGTGCGCGACATTCTCAAGAGCCGCGGCACCAGCGCAATTCTGGTCACCCACGACCAGGAAGAAGCCTTCGCCGTCAGCGATCATGTCGGCGTGTTCAAGGAAGGTCGCCTGGAACAATGGGATACGCCCTACAACCTCTATCACGAGCCACAGACGCCGTTCGTGGCCAGCTTCATCGGCCAGGGCTACTTCATCCGCGGCCAGATGAGCAGCCCGGAATCGGTGAACACCGAGCTCGGTGAACTGCGCGGCAATCGTGCCTACCTGATGCCGGTGGGCAGTTCGGTGGATGTCCTGCTGCGTCCGGACGACATCGTGCACGCACCAGACAGCACGCTGCGCGCGCGCATCAATGGCAAGAGCTTCCTGGGCGCCTCGACGCTCTATCGCCTGGAATTGCCCACCGGTAGCCAGCTGGAGGCGATTTTCCCCAGTCATGTCGATCACCAGGTCGGCCAGGACGTAGGCATCGCCGTAGCGGCTGACCATCTGGTGCTGTTCGCCGTACCGGGAAGTGTCGCGGCGCAGTTGCAGATACAGGAAAACGGCGTGCGCCGCTACAGCTCGGCGACCTGAAGCCGCTTTCCTGCACGCCCTCAGCCTCTGCCGATCCCGGCAAACGTGCCCTGGGTATGCTCGGCCAGCACCGCGGCTGCCAGCTCCACCTCGAGCCCGCGCCGTCCGGCGCTGACATGAATGCTGGCGAACTGCTGCGCCGACTCATCGATGAAGGTGCGCAGGCGCTTCTTCTGCCCTAAAGGGCTGATGCCACCGACCAGATAACCCGTGGCCCGCTGGGCCGCGGCAGGGTCGGCCATCTCGCACTTCTTTACCCCCGCAGCCTGGGCGAGCGCCTTGAGATCGAGCGTGCCGATCACCGGCACCACTGCCACCAGCAACTCACCTTTCTCGCTGCTGGCCAGCAGCGTCTTGAACACCTGCTGCGGATCGAGCCCGAGCTTCTCGGCGGCTTCCAGGCCATAGGAGGCGGATTTGGGGTCGTGTTCGTAGCTGAGCACGCGATGTTCGGCGCGCGCCTTCTTCAGCAGGTCGAGTGCGGGGGTCATGTACAGCTCCAGTCAATGACAGCTTGCCGGCTACTTTAGGGCAAATCCCGGGGGCCAGCCAGCGGACTTCGGGGCGTGCACCGGACCTGTGCAGGCAGGTTCATGTTCGTGGGTCAGAATGTGGCCGACCGTTCACTTTCGACCTTTGACATCAGCGTTTCTTGTCTATATTTTTTCGTTTATGAAGAAAATGCGCACATAAATAGTGCACACCCGTACACTCGCCGGTCGTTCATGGGGATGGACAACCGGCGTCGACACCCGAGCGCCCAGCGCCTCACAACAACAAGAACCGAAGGCCCTACATGACGACAGCTCTACGACAACCAACGCTTTCCGGCCAGTGCATGGCCGAGTTCCTGGGTACAGCATTGCTCATCTTCTTCGGTACCGGTTGCGTGGCCGCGCTCAAGGTCGCGGGTGCCAGCTTCGGACTCTGGGAAATCAGCATCATCTGGGGTGTCGGCGTCAGCATGGCGATCTACCTCAGCGCTGGCGTTTCCGGTGCGCACCTGAACCCGGCCGTCAGCATCGCGCTGGCCCTGTTCGCCGGTTTCGACAGGCGCAAACTGCCTTTCTATATACTCGCCCAGGTCTGCGGCGCGTTTTGTGGTGCGGCATTGGTCTACACCCTGTACAGCACGCTGTTCTTCGATTTCGAACAGGCGCACAGCATGGTCAGGGGCAGCCAGGCCAGTCTCGAGCTGGCGTCGGTGTTTTCCACCTATGCGCATCCGTCGCTGTCCATCGGCCAGGCGTTCTTGGTTGAAGTGGTGATCACTGCCATTCTCATGGCCGTGATCATGGCGCTGACCGATGACAACAACGGCCTGCCGCGTGGCGCCACCGCACCGCTGCTGATCGGCCTGCTGATCGCGGTGATCGGCAGCGCCATGGGGCCGCTCACCGGCTTCGCGATGAACCCGGCACGGGATTTCGGGCCCAAACTCATGACATTCCTGACGGGTTGGGGCGAAATTGCCTTCACGGGTGGACGGGACATTCCCTACTTCCTGGTTCCGGTGTTCGCACCGATCATCGGCGCGTGCCTGGGGGCTGCGGGCTATCGCGTCCTGATTGCCCGCAACCTGCCGACGGCCGACGCCACGAACCCACAGACAGATGCTGCTACCCAGGGCGATACTCAAACTTCCTGAGACCGGCGCTGCGCGATCTCGCCCACCCTCCCCGACTCACTCCCTTTTCGTGCAAGGCAACGACCATGACAGACACCCAGAATAAGAACTACATCATCGCCCTGGACCAGGGCACCACCAGTTCGCGGGCGATCATCTTCGACCGCGACGCCAATGTGGTCGGCACCTCCCAGCGCGAGTTCGCCCAACACTATCCGCAAGCTGGCTGGGTCGAACACGACCCGATGGAGATCTTCGCCACGCAGAGCGCGACCATGGTCGAGGCCCTGGCGCAGGCAGGCCTGAGCCACGCCCAGGTGGCAGCGATCGGCATCACCAACCAGCGCGAAACCACCGTGGTGTGGGACAAGGAAACCGGTCGCCCGGTATACAACGCCATCGTCTGGCAGTGCCGCCGCAGCACCGAGATCTGTGCCCAGCTCAAGCGTGACGGCCACGAGCAGTACATCCGCGAAACCACCGGCCTGGTCACCGACCCATACTTCTCCGGCACCAAGCTCAAGTGGATCCTCGACAACGTCGAAGGCGCCCGCGAACGTGCCGAACGGGGCGAACTGCTGTTCGGCACCGTCGACAGCTGGCTGATCTGGAAATTCTCCGGCGGCAAGGTGCACGTCACCGACTACACCAACGCCTCACGCACGCTGATGTTCAACATTCACACCCTGCAATGGGATGACAAGCTGCTGGACATCCTCGGCATCCCGCGGCAGATGCTGCCCCAGGTGCGCCCGTCCTCGGAGGTCTACGGCCACACCAAGAGCGGTATCGCCATCGCCGGTATCGCCGGCGACCAGCAGTCGGCGCTGTTCGGCCAGATGTGCGTGGAGCCGGGCCAGGCCAAGAATACCTATGGCACCGGCTGCTTCCTGCTGATGAACACCGGCGACAAGGCCGTCACCTCGTCCCATGGCCTGCTCACCACCATCGCCTGCGGCCCTCGTGGCGAAGTGGCCTACGCCCTCGAAGGCGCAGTGTTCAACGGTGGCTCTACGGTCCAGTGGCTGCGCGACGAGCTGAAGATCGTCAACGACGCGCTCGACACCGAGTACTTCGCCAGCAAGGTGAAGGACAGCAACGGCGTCTACCTGGTGCCTGCCTTCACCGGCCTCGGCGCCCCCTACTGGGATCCGTACGCCCGCGGCGCGCTGTTCGGCCTGACCCGTGGCGTCAAGGTCGACCACATCATCCGTGCCGCCCTGGAATCGATCGCCTACCAGACCCGCGACGTGCTCGACGCCATGCAGCACGACTGCGGCCAGCGCCTCTCGGAGCTGCGCGTGGACGGTGGCGCGGTGGCCAACAACTTCCTCATGCAGTTCCAGGCCGACATCCTCGGCACCTGCGTGGAGCGTCCGAAAATGCGCGAAACCACCGCCCTCGGCGCCGCCTACCTGGCAGGCCTGGCCTGTGGCTTCTGGAGCAGCCTCGACGAGTTGCGCGACAAGGCGATCATCGAACGCGAGTTCAGCCCGCAACTGGATGACGCGCAGAAAGAAAAGTTGTACGCGGGCTGGAAGAAAGCCATCGAGCGCACCCGAGACTGGGAAGATCACGAAGGCTGACGTCAGCCTCTCACTCGATCCGTTCAGGAACGGCCTTGCACGCCCGATTGCGGCGCAAGGCCGCTTCCACAGAAGTACCAGCACAGGCTAGCGACAACAGTCTACTGGTCGTCATCCCCTTCCTACGGCATCATTGCAGCATTTGTCCGGCAGCCCCAAAGGACCGCCCATGAATCTGCCCCCTCGCCAACAACAAATCCTCGAACTGGTGCGCGAACGCGGCTACGTCAGTATCGAGGAAATGGCGCAGTTGTTCGTCGTCACGCCCCAGACCATCCGTCGCGACATCAACCAACTCGCCGAGGTCAACCTGCTGCGCCGCTATCACGGTGGTGCCGCCTATGACTCGAGCGTGGAGAACACCGCCTACGCCATGCGCGCCGACCAGATGCGCGACGAGAAACAACGCATCGCCGAGGCCGTCGCCCGGCAGATCCCCGATCACGCCTCGCTGTTCATCAATATCGGCACCACCACCGAATCCATCGCCCGGGCCCTGCTCAACCACAGCCACCTGAAGGTCATCACCAACAACTTGCACGTGGCGTCGATCCTCGGTGCCAAGGATGACTTCGAAGTCCTGGTGGCAGGCGGTACGGTTCGCCGTGACGGCGGTGTGGTGGGGCAGGCCAGCGTCGACTTCATCAGCCAGTTCAAGGTCGATTTCGCCCTGGTCGGCATCAGTGGCATCGACGAAGACGGCAGCCTGCTGGACTTCGACTACCAGGAAGTACGGGTATCCCAGGCCATCATCGCCAATGCCCGGCAGGTCATCCTTGCTGCCGACTCCAGCAAGTTCGGGCGCAACGCCATGGTGCGCCTGGGCTCGATCAACCTGATCGACTGCCTGGTGACCGACCAGCATCCCACTCCCACGCTCACGCAACTGCTGAACCAGTACAAGATCCGCCTGGAAGTGGTCTGAGCGCGCACCGCTGCACCTCGCCGGTGGTGATCCGCCGGTGAGACAGCGCCATGGAATGTTCACTAATGTTCACTTTATTGCCATCTGATCAGTATTTTCTATGATCAGCGACTGGCGATGGCCATTTTGTTGCGCTACTATTTTCGGAAACGAACATAGATGTTCACATTCGCTGTGAACCGCTCCCAGGAGGCCTTGCCCGTGTCCCAGCCCGTCCAGCCCCAGCCGCCCCTCGCCGACTGCTATGACCTCGCCGTGATCGGCGGTGGCATCAATGGCGTCGGCATCGCCGCCGATGCTGCCGGGCGCGGCCTGAAGGTCTTCCTGTGCGAGAAGGACGATCTGGCCCAGCACACCTCATCGGCGAGCAGCAAGCTGATCCATGGTGGCCTGCGCTACCTGGAACACTACGAATTCCGCCTGGTACGTGAAGCCCTGGCCGAGCGGGAAGTGCTGCTGGCCAAGGCGCCGCACATCGTCAAACCCATGCGCTTCGTGTTGCCACACCGTCCGCACCTGCGTCCGGCCTGGATGATTCGCGCCGGCCTGTTCCTCTACGATCATCTGGGCAAGCGCAAACGCCTGGGCGCCTCGCGCAGCCTGCGTTTTGGTGCCGGATATCCGCTCAAGCCCACGATCACCCGCGGTTTCGAATATGCCGATTGCGCAGTCGATGACGCTCGCCTGGTGGTACTCAACGCCATGGCTGCCCGCGAAAAAGGTGCCCACCTGCACACCCGTACCCGCTGCTTGCGCGCCGAGCGCGTCGATGGCGTGTGGCAGGTCGAACTGCAGCATGCCGACGGCAGCCTGCAGACCATTCGTGCCCGCGCCCTGGTGAACGCCGCCGGCCCTTGGGTGGCAAGCTTCATCAAGGACGACCTCAAGCTGGATGCGCCCTACGGCATCCGCCTGATCCAGGGCAGCCATCTCATCGTGCCGCGGCTGTACGAAGGCGAACACGCCTACATCCTGCAGAACGAAGACCAGCGCATCGTCTTCTGCATCCCTTATCTGGACCGCTTCACCCTGATCGGCACCACCGACCGTGAATACAGCGGCGACCCGGCCAAGGTGGCGATCACCGACGCGGAAACCGACTACCTGCTCAAGGTGGTCAACGAACATTTCAATCATCAATTGTCACGCGCCGACATCCAGCACACTTACTCCGGCGTACGCCCGCTGTGCAACGACGAGTCGGACAACCCCTCGGCCGTTACCCGCGACTACACCCTGGCGTTGTCCGCCAGCGAGGGGCAGGCGCCCCTGCTTTCGGTGTTCGGCGGCAAGCTGACCACCTACCGCAAGCTGGCAGAGTCGGCCATGGCCGAACTCAAGCCCTTCTTCTCCCAGATGCGCGGCAGCTGGACTGCCAGTGCGCCATTGCCAGGCGGCGAAGGCATGACCAGCGTGCAGGCCCTGGTCGATGCCGTTCTGGCGCGCCACGGCTGGCTGCCGGTGGACATCGCCAAGCGCTGGGTACTGACTTACGGCAGTCGGGTCTGGCGTCTGCTCGAAGGTGTACAAGGGCCGGACGATCTTGGTCAGTCGATCGGTGGCGGCTTGTTCAGCCGCGAGGTGGACTACCTGTGCGCCGCGGAATGGGCCGTCAGCGTGGACGATATTCTTTGGCGTCGCACCAAACTGGGCCTGTTCACCAGTGCTGCCGAGCAACAGGCTCTGGCCGACTACCTGCAGCAGGCCGCCTCGAACCGGGCCCGGGTCCGCGCGGCCTGAGTCCATCGACGGGGTGGCGCCGCGCCAGCCCGTCCCTGTTTCTACACACGAGCAAACGCCTCTTCGGCCAGTTCGCGCAGCAGCTTGGCCCTGCTGCGCAGATCGAACGTCCATTCATCGATCGCCCCCTTGCCTACGTAAGCCTCCAGATCGGCCAAGCGCGTATGAAAGCGCTCTACTACCTCGCCGAACCTGTCGTTGTAATGATGTCGCGCATAGGCTTCCCAGAACGGACGCTGCGATAGGGAATCAGCGAGCGACTGGGTGTTCTCGGCCGCCAGGACCTCCCGTCGGGCCCGCAACAAGTCGCTGGTGTTGACGTTGGCGAAACTCTGGTAATGCATCGTCTCGGGTTTGATCGGCAGGTCCAGGGCGTAAGCCAGTTTGAGCCGGTAGAAAAGACGAATCTCCACCTCATCCACCAATGCCCAGGCGTGCAGACGCAACGCCCCCGCCTCGTTACGCAGCGGCACCAGGGCATCGACGAAGGCCACACGCTGCAGCGCCTCCCTCGCTGCCGAAGCCCCAATGCCAACGGCTACGCCGACCGCGATGTTTTCAGCCACACCGAAGAGGTGATCCAGCGCACCTTGCCGATCACCGACGCTCCAATCCAGGTAGCCCTCGTACACTTCATCGGCAATCTGCAGGGCCCCCACCACCAGCATGGCCTGCCCGAGCAGCGGGACGAACAGCCCGGCCAGGTTCAGTACATCGAGCCCCAGGCCGAGGTAGGCATCCAGACGCTCGCGCCGATCCTCCTCATCTTCATCGCCGGTGGGCACCGCCAGTACCCGCGCGTCGTCGAAGAGCTTGGCGATGTGCAATTCACGCAAGTAGGCGAACAGCTTTCCGTCGATGGCCTGATGGCGTCCATCCAGCGCCAACGTTTCACCTGTGCCCAGCGCCCGGTTCAACTCGAGGAGGCGGGAGAAGAAACGAGGTCGATCACGCTCACTGACAAAACGGGAAAAGAACGTGCGATAGGATTTGTCAGTCAACTTCTCGGCCAACGCCTGGTACAGCGCGGCCCATGAAGGGTATCGCGCCACTGGCTGCCGCGCATCGCCTGGTAGCCAGGCGATCACCCCGCGCACCGCGGCGTCTGGACTGGCGCGCACCTCCAGCGTGACCACACCACGGATGCACTTGCCCAGCAGGTACAACTGGCGTGGAATCACCGACGACGAGACCGGCGGAGCGATCGGCCTGGGCGCGATCAACGGCAACAGTTCCAGATAGCTCTGCTCGTCCAGCTCGCCCTTGAGCACGGCCACGCGCACCGCGACCTCCAGGTGCGCGGCCAGACTCTCCTCGAACAGACCATGCACCTTGGCGGGCGAATCCGACGGGCGCAGTTGCTGCGCCAACACGGCTTGGTACGCCTTGCCCAGGTCAAGCGTGCGACAGAGCCCGGCAAACGCTTCGAAGCCCATTCCCAGATGCTTGCCGGTGGCATCGATCAGTTGCCCCGTGCGCCCGGGTGCCGGCTTGGTTTCGGTGACGTGGTAGTTGTGCAGTGCCGCAGCCAGCAGCGTCTGCCGGGAAACATGGGTGAAGGTCGGCGCAGGCAGGGCCGCCGAGATGCTGGGCGTGACGATGCGCTGGCGAATTTTCACGGTGCTGTACCTGACATCCGGCCGTGCAATCGCGCGCCTGCGCAGCGCAGCGTCGATCAAGGGCTCGGCGAAGGCATCCAGAGACGGGATGGCATCGAGTATGGGCTTCAGGGCTTCGTTGGCCTTGGCCTGGCGGGTCATCGCCGCCTGCAGGGCCCTGAGGCGGTCGAGGGAGGCACCGGTCAACCAGGCAGGCGAGAGGCAATCAGGCTATCGATGGACTCGGGGTGGGGGGGCGTAGGTCATGGCGCGCGCCCATCCATTCGGATTTCCGAACGACACCAGCCCAGCCATTCGGAAATCCGCACGCCTTCCCTTGGAAATAATTCGTCAGAAAAGATTAATTTCCAGAAAATTCGCGGCGTTATGATGAATATGGGGGCTTGGCACGAGTCATGCTCTACACTTGGTAGCCGAACGCACACCGCTTCTTGTTGTGTTCGTTGAACGAAGAGTCCGCCAACGGCTCCATAAAAAAAACAAACGTCGAGGAAAATTTGATGCGTATCGTTCGTCAATTGCTGGGCGCTGCAATCGCCGCCGCCGTTATCGCTTCGCCGGTCATGGCCGAAGAACTGACCGGCACCCTGAAGAAGATCAAGGACTCCGGCACCATCACCCTGGGCCACCGTGACTCCTCCATTCCGTTCTCCTACCTGGCTGGCAGCACTGAGCCCGTGGGCTACTCCCACGACGTCCAGCTGGCTGTGGTCGAGGCCCTGAAAAAGCAACTGGGCACCGACATCAAGGTCAAGTACAACCTCGTCACCTCCCAGACCCGCATCCCGCTGGTGCAGAACGGCACCGTCGACCTTGAGTGCGGCTCCACCACCAACAACGTCGAGCGCCAGCAGCAAGTCGGCTTCTCGGTCGGCATCTTCGAAGTCGGCACCCGCCTGCTGACCAAGGTCAAGGACGGTCAGCCCTCCTACAAAGACTTCCCGGACCTGGCTGGCAAGAACGTCGTGACCACCGCCGGCACAACCTCCGAGCGCCTGCTCAAGGTCATGAACGCCGACAAGCAGATGAAGATGAACGTGATTTCCGCCAAGGACCACGGTGAAGCCTTCAACATGCTCGAAAGCGGCCGCGCCGTAGCCTTCATGATGGACGACGCCCTGCTGGCCGGCGAAATGGCCAAGGCCAAGAAACCGACCGACTGGGTCATCACCGGCACCCCGCAATCCTACGAAATCTACGGCTGCATGGTCCGTAAGGACGATGCGCAGTTCAAGAAAGCGGTCGATGACGCCATCATCGCCTACTACAAGTCGGGCGCGGTGCAGAAGAGCTACGACAAGTGGTTCCAGCAGCCAATCCCACCGAAAGGCCTGAACCTGCAGTTCCCGATGAGCGATGAGCTGAAGAAACTGATCGCAGAGCCTACCGACAAGGCTGCGGACGACAAACAGTCCTGATCCCCTGCTGAAATGGCCCGTGTGCTCCGACGAGCACGAATCGAACCGACGGGCCACGCATAAGTGTCTAACCTTTACTTCCGAGGGCGCCCGCGCCCTGGGAAGTTCAAAGGTGCCCGTGAAACAACCGTCTGAGGGGAAATCCCGATGAATTACAACTGGGACTGGGGCGTGTTCTTCAAGTCCACCGGCGTGGGCAGCGAAGTCTATCTGGACTGGTACATCACCGGCCTGGGCTGGACCATCGCCATCGCCATCTCTGCCTGGATCATCGCCTTGCTGCTGGGATCGCTGCTTGGCGTCATGCGCACCGTGCCGAACCGCCTGGTTTCGGGCATCGCCACTGCCTACGTGGAACTGTTCCGCAACGTACCGCTGCTGGTGCAGCTGTTCATCTGGTACTTCCTGGTACCGGACCTGCTTCCGGAGGGCCTGCAGGAGTGGTTCAAGCAGGACCTCAACCCGACCACCTCGGCATTGATCAGCGTGATCATCTGCCTTGGCCTGTTTACCGCCGCGCGTGTCTGTGAACAAGTGCGCACCGGTATCCAGGCCCTGCCCCGCGGACAGGAGTCTGCCGGGCGCGCGATGGGCTTCAGCCTTCCGCAGATCTACATGAACGTGCTGCTGCCGCAGGCCTACCGGATCATCATTCCGCCGCTCACCTCCGAATTCCTGAACGTGTTCAAGAACTCCTCGGTGGCGTCGCTGATCGGCCTGATGGAGCTGCTGGCCCAGACCAAGCAGACCGCCGAATTCTCCGCCAACCTGTTCGAGGCCTTCACCCTGGCCACGCTGATCTACTTCACCCTGAACATGGGCCTGATGCTGCTGATGCGCATGGTCGAGAAGAAAGTCGCCGTGCCTGGCCTGATTTCCGTGGGAGGTAAATAATGGACATGGATTTCAGCGAAATCATCCCTGCCCTGCCCGCCTTGTGGGACGGCATGGTCATGACCTTGCAACTGATGGTCATGGGCGTGGTCGGTGGTATCGCGCTGGGGACCGTCCTGGCGCTGATGCGGTTGTCGTCGAGCAAGCTGCTGGCCAATATCGCCGGCGCCTACGTCAACTACTTCCGCTCCATCCCGCTGCTGCTGGTGATCACCTGGTTCTACCTGGCCGTGCCCTTCGTGCTGCGCTGGATTACCGGCGAAGACACCCCGATCGGCGCGTTCACCTCCTGCGTCGTGGCCTTCATGATGTTCGAGGCAGCCTACTTCTGCGAAATCGTGCGTGCCGGCGTGCAGTCGATCTCCAAGGGCCAGATGGGCGCCGCGCAGGCACTGGGCATGACCTACGGCCAGTGCATGCGCCTGATCATCCTGCCCCAGGCGTTCCGCAAGATGACCCCGCTGCTGCTGCAGCAGAGCATCATCCTGTTCCAGGACACCTCGCTGGTCTACACCGTGGGCCTGGTGGACTTCCTCAACTCGGCACGCGCCAACGGCGACATCATCGGACGCTCCCACGAGTTCCTGATCTTCGCCGGCGTCGTGTACTTCATTATCAGTTTCTCCGCTTCCTGGTTGGTCAAGCGTCTGCAAAAAAGGATCGCCGTATGATTTCCATCAAGAATGTCAACAAGTGGTACGGGGACTTCCAGGTGCTGACCGACTGCACCACCGAGGTCAAGAAAGGTGAAGTGGTGGTGGTCTGCGGCCCGTCCGGCTCGGGCAAATCCACCCTGATCAAGTGCGTCAACGCGCTGGAGCCGTTCCAGAAGGGCGACATCGTGGTCGACGGCACCTCGATCGCCGATCCGAAGACCAACCTGCCCAAACTGCGTTCGCGGGTGGGCATGGTGTTCCAGCACTTCGAGCTGTTCCCCCACCTGTCGATCACCGAGAACCTGACCATCGCCCAGCGCAAGGTGCTCGGCCGCAGCGAGGCGGAGGCCACCAAGAAAGGCCTGGCCCTGCTCGACCGGGTCGGACTCGGCGCCCATGCCAAGAAGCACCCCGGCCAGCTCTCCGGCGGCCAGCAGCAGCGCGTGGCGATCGCCCGCGCCCTGTCGATGGACCCGATCGTCATGCTGTTCGACGAACCAACCTCGGCACTGGACCCGGAAATGGTCAACGAAGTACTGGACGTAATGGTGGAGCTCGCCCACGAAGGCATGACCATGATGTGCGTGACCCACGAAATGGGCTTCGCACGCAAGGTCGCCAACCGGGTGATCTTCATGGACAAGGGCAACATCATCGAGGACTGCCAGAAGGAAGATTTCTTCGGCAACCCCGAAGGCCGCCACGAACGCACCCAGCACTTCCTCAGCAAGATCCTGCAGCACTGATGATCCCGGTGTCCGCTGCCTGCCAGGGCAGCGGACGCTGGTCGTGACAAGGCCACTGTGATGAAATGCGATCCTTCGCTACTTCGCCCTGCCAAGCCTGCCGTGAAATCCCGCCTGATCCGCCAACTGTTCCTCCCACCACTGATCGTCCTGCTGATGGTCGGGCTGGGTCTGATCGGCTACATGATCAGCGAAAACAACGGCATCCGCGCCCTGAGCGAGAACGGCGAGCGCCAGCTCGAGCTGCACGCGCGCACGGTCGAAAGCGAAATCAGCAAGTACACCTACCTGCCAAGCCTGCTGGAGCTCGAAGACAGCGTCTCGCAACTGCTCGCCGACCCTGACGGCGGCTCGCGGCAGGTCGTCAACGAATACCTCGAAGGCCTGAACCGCCGCAGCCGCAGCCGGGCCATCTACGTCCTGGACACCAGCGGCCGAGTGCAAGCTACCAGCAACTGGCGCGACGCCGACTCCTTCCTGGGTGAAGACCTGGCCTTCCGCGCCTACTTCCAGGACGCCGTGCGCGGTCAGCCTGGGCGTTTCTATGGCATCGGCAGCACCACCGGAGAAGCCGGCTACTATCTGGCCCATGGCTTGGAGGAGCACGGCAAGATCATCGGCGTCGCGGTGATCAAGGTGCGCCTGGACACCCTGGAAGAGCGCTGGCAGCGCGCCCGTCTCGAAGCTTTCGTCAGCGACGAGAACGGCATCATCATCCTTTCCAGCGACCCCGCCCGGCGGTTGAAGTCGGTGCGCCCGCTTACCCCGCAGATCAAGGAAGAGCTGGCGCGCAGCCTGCAGTACTACTGGTGGCCACTCAACGAACTGCAACCGCTGGCTCGCGAGACGCTGGGCGATGGTGTAGAAAAGCTGACCTTCCCGACCAGCAGCGAAACTGTCCAGGGCAAAGTGCGAGAAGTCGCCTACCTGGCTCAGACGCGGCGTCTGGCAGACACCCCCTGGGACTTCACCCTGCTTACCCCGCTGCAGGATCTGCATCGCGAGTCGATGGTGCAGGGCATTCTGGTCGGCGTTGCCTTCGCCCTGCTGGCAATCCTCGGCATCGCCTGGAACGAACGGCGCAAGGTGATCGCCACGCGCCTGGCCGCCCGCGAAGCCCTGGAAGAAGCCAATAGCCTGCTGGAGCGGCGGATCGCCGAACGTACTGCCGACCTGCGTGCCAGCAACGAACGGCTCAAGGGGCAGATCCGCGAACGACGTCACGCCGAGCAGACCCTGCGCCATGCCCAGGACGAGTTGGTCCAGGCCGGCAAGCTGGCGGCCATCGGGCAGATGTCGACCAGCATCGCCCATGAACTGAACCAGCCGCTGGCGGCGCTGCGTACCCTGTCGGGCAACACCGTGCGCTTCCTCGAGCGCGGCGCCTTCGAGACCGCCAGCACCAACCTGCGCACCATGAATGATCTGATCGATCGCATGGGGCGTATCACCGCCAGCCTGCGCTCCTTCGCCCGGCGCGGCGAGGACAGCGGTCGCGCCTCGCTGGGCGTGGCGGTGGAAGCGTCCCTGCAGGTACTCGGCAATCGCATCGGCGCATGCAACCTGCAATTGCATCGCCAGTTCGAAGATCAGCCGCTGGCCATCGACCAGACGCGCCTGGAGCAGATCCTGGTCAACCTGTTCGGCAACGCCCTCGACGCCATGACCGCCCAACCCCAACCGCAGTTGTGGCTGGAAGGCGAACTGATGGGCGACAGATACCGCCTGAGGGTTCGCGACAACGGCCACGGCATTGACGTCGAGGCACGCAAGCACCTGTTCGAACCGTTCTTCACCACCAAACCGGGCGAGCATGGCCTGGGTCTGGGCCTGACCTTGTCGGCCAGCCTCGCCACAGCCGCCAAGGGCACCTTGAGCGTCGAGCACCCCGCTGGCGGCGGCACGGCCTTCATCCTCACCCTGCCCCTGGTCACCTCCCCCACCGACTCGGCCGATGTCCCATGAACGAAGGGTCCCCATGAACCAAGCACCCTTGACGGTCCTGATCGTCGAAGACGACCCCCACGTGCTGCTCGGCTGCCAGCAGGCGCTGGCGCTCGAGGATATCGCCTGCGAAGGCGTCGGCAGCGCCGAACAGGCCCTGGAGCGGATCGGCGACGATTTCGCCGGGATCGTCGTCAGCGACATTCGCCTGCCGGGCATCGACGGCCTGGAGCTGCTCAATCGCCTCAAGGCCCGCGACCGCAGCCTGCCGGTGGTGCTGATCACCGGCCACGGCGACATCGACATGGCTGTCGGTGCCATGCGCAACGGCGCCTACGACTTCATGGAAAAGCCGTTCTCGCCAGAACGACTGGTCGATGTCGTGCGCCGGGCGCTGGAGCAGCGCGGCCTGTCGCGTGAAGTGGTCGCCCTGCGCCGGCAACTGGCCGGTCACAGCTCGCTGGAAGGGCGCATCATCGGCCGTTCGCCCGCCATGCAGAACCTGCGCGAACTGATCGCCAACGTCGCCGACACCTCGGCCAACGTACTGATCGAAGGCGAGACCGGCACGGGCAAGGAACTGGTCGCCCGCTGCCTGCACGATTTCAGCCGTCGCCAGGCAGCCCCCTTCGTGGCCCTGAACTGCGGCGGCCTGCCGGAAAACCTGTTCGAGAGCGAAATCTTCGGCCACGAAGCCAACGCGTTCACCGGCGCCGGCAAACGGCGGATCGGCAAGATCGAGCATGCCAACGGCGGGACACTGTTCCTCGATGAAGTCGAGAGCATGCCGATCAACCTGCAGATCAAGCTGCTGCGCGTCTTGCAGGAGCGCACCCTCGAACGCCTGGGCTCGAACCAGAGCATCCCGGTGGACTGCCGGGTGATCGCTGCCACCAAGTCGGACCTGGACGCCATGGGCCAGGCGGGGCAGTTCCGCAGCGACCTGTACTATCGCCTCAACGTGGTCACCCTCGAGTTGCCGCCATTGCGCGAGCGCCGCGAGGACGTGCTGCAGTTGTTCGAGCACTTCCTGCAGCAATCGGCGCTGCGCTTCGACCGCGAAGTCCCCGAGCTGGACAGCCAGACCTTGTCGCGGCTGATGGCCCATGACTGGCCCGGCAATGTGCGCGAGCTGCGCAATGTCGCCGAGCGCTATGCGCTGGGCTTGCCGGCGTTCAAGAAGGCCGGCGGCGGTGCCAGCCAGGGGCTGGGCTTTGCCGAGGCGGTGGAAGCGTTCGAGCGCAATCTGCTGAGCGATGCCTTGCAGCGCACTGGCGGCAACCTCAGCCAGGCCAGCCAGGAGCTGGGCATGGCCAAGACCACCTTGTTCGACAAGGTGAAGAAGTACGGGTTGGGCTGAGGGGGAGCCGCGCCCCCGACTCAAAGCCCTGCCAGGTGCGTCACATCCTGGCGATGCGACTTCAGGTAAGGCAGCACCGCTGCCAGCAACGGCGCCTTGAACGGTTCCTGGAAGCGATGCGCCAACCCAGGAATCAAGCGCAACTGGCTGCCCTGGATATGCGCCGCCAGATGCACCCCATGCATCACCGGAAGCAGCGGGTCGGCCGTGCCGTGCACCACCAGCGTCGGCACACGCAACTGGTTGAGCAGCGCCACTCGGCTCGGCTCCGCCAGGATCGCCATGATCTGGCGCTTGACGCCCTCCGGGTTGAACGCCCGGTCATAGGCCAACGCCGCCTGCTGCAACAGCACCGCGCGATCATCGTGCACCGCCGGGCTACCCAACGCCGCCAGCAGGTCAGCCTGCTGCTCCAGCGCCACCTCACGGCTCGGTGCGCTGCGCCGGGCAAGCAACTGCACCAATGCAGGATTCGGCGCCGGCAAGCCTTCGGCCCCGGAACTGGACATGATCAGCGTCAGGCTGCGCACACGCTGCGGCGCCATGGCAGCCAGGTGCTGGGCGATCATCCCACCCATGCTGACCCCAAGCACATGGAACTGCTCGATCCCGAGCACATCCATCAGGTGCAGGCCGTCACCGGCCATGTCAGTCAGGCTGTAGGGTGCCGCCACTGGCAGGCCGAGCTTGTAGCGCAGCAACTCGACGGTGAGGTTGGCCGAAGCCGGCGCCTGGTTCCAGCGCGACAGGCCGACATCACGGTTGTCATAACGGATGACCCGAAAACCCTGGCGACACAACGCCTCGACCACATCATCCGGCCAGTGGATCAATTGCCCGCCCAGCCCCATGACCAGCAGCAGTGCCGGATCCCCCGGCGCACCAATGCTCTGGTAGACCAGGCTCAACTCACCCAGCTCGGCACGCTGCACCGGTACATGGGCATCGCAACGCCCGGCTGCGAAGCCTGTCGGCACCCCGCATAACAAAAGAAAGAAGATCAGAAAAACCCGCATGGAAGGAAACACCAGAATGCAAATCCCCAGTAGAGCGCGAGTCTGATGAAATCCATTCGGTGGCGCTGCCACAGTTGCGTGACAGTTTGATTAATGTCGCCGAACGGTCATCTGCAGGGTTCTGTCGACAGACACTCCAACATGAGAGAAACTCAACCCAATCGATCTATTACCAAGTGTTTCTCCCGGAGTTGCGAGTGCTGGAAATCCGTCACCTGAAAACCCTTCATGCCCTGCGCGAAGCCGACAGCCTGGTGGAGGCCGCCGAGCGCCTGCACCTGACCCAGTCGGCGCTGTCGCACCAGTTCAAGGAGCTGGAAGAGCGCCTGGGAATGCAACTGTTCGTGCGCAAGACCAAGCCGATCCGCTTCACCAGCGCCGGCCTGCGCCTGCTGCAACTGGCCGACGCCACGCTGCCGCTGCTGCGTGGCGCCGAACGCGACATCGCCCGCCTCGCCGGCGGCACCGCGGGCCGCCTGCACATGGCCATCGAATGCCACAGCTGCTTTCAGTGGCTGATGCCGACCATCGACCAGTTCCGCGATGCCTGGCCCGAAGTCGAGCTGGACCTGGCCTCGGGCTTTGCCTTCGCCCCCTTGCCGGCCCTGGCCCGGGGCGATCTCGACCTGGTGGTGACCTCCGACCCGCTGGACCTGGCGGGTATCACCTACGTGCCGCTGTTCACCTATGAAGCCATGCTGGCGGTGGCCAACCAGCACCCGCTGGCGAGCAAGCCCTACATCGTTCCGGACGACCTGGCCGAGCAGACCCTCATCACCTACCCGGTGGAGCGTGATCGCCTGGACATCTTCACCCGCTTCCTCGAGCCGGCCGATATCGAACCGGCCGCGGTACGCACCTCGGAGCTGACAGTGATGATGATGCAGCTGGTCGCCAGCGGTCGCGGGGTGTGCGGCATGCCGCACTGGGCATTGCACGAGTACAGCTCGCGTGGCTACGTGAAGGGCAAGCGTCTGGGCGAAAAAGGCCTGTTCGCCACGCTCTATGCCGCGGTGCGCACCGACATGCTCGATGCACCGTACATGCGTGATTTCCTGCTGACCGCCAAGGATACCTCGTTCGCCACCCTCGACGGTGTCAGCGCGGTGCGCTGAGGCCTTCACGCCACAGCGGCAGGATCAGGTCGCGGGTCAAGGGTGCCAGGGCCAGCGCTGGCGCCTGATCAGCGGCCAGCCAATGCACTTCTTCGATTTCCGCAGCTGGGGACACCGCTTCGGCACACTCGACACGAAACAGCTCGGCCTGCACCTCGAACCCCGGCTCGTTGGCCGCCGGAGCGCTGAAGCGCCCCAGGTGCACCGCCTGCTCAGGATCGACACGCACGCCCAGCTCTTCATGCAGCTCCCGCACCAGCGCCTGAACCGGCGTTTCACCCGCATCGATCTTGCCACCCGGCTGCATGAAGGCCTGGGTGCCGCGCTTGCGTACCAGCAGGGTACGGCCCGCCGGGTCGATGAGCAGGGCGGCGGCGATGTGGATGGTCTTGGTCATGCGGGCATTCCTGGACAGAGGCTGGCGAGGATACCTGATGAGGCCTTTTTGCGGGTAATCCGCCGCGCGAACCGAGCGTTACTTCGCCTTCCCGGCAAACCCTGCAAAACGCTTGTTGAACCCAGCCACTCGCCCTTCGACGGTCGTTTTGCGCTGCTGCCCGGTGTACACCGGGTGCGATGCGCTGGAGACATCCAGCGCCACGTAGGGGTAGGTCTGGCCGTCGCTGTGGACCTGGGTGCGATCCGTTTCCACGGTCGACCCGATCAGGAAGAACACATCCGCCGCCGTGTCATGGAACAGCACCGGACGATACTCGGGATGGATACCTGCTTTCATGATAATCACCTCGCTCATAAAGTTGATACTTTATAACATACTATATTGAGAATGATTTTCGATACCCGAAATTTCATTTTTCCTCGCCTTTCGTCCGCTGGCCATTTGTCACCCGACCGGGCTATGGTCGGGGTTTGCCCAGGCCCCTGAGCCTGATTGACCGAAGCATTCGCAAGGATTTTCGCATGAGTCTGTCACTCCTCAGCCGTTACGCCGTGTTCGCCGCCTGCGTGCTGTTCACCTTGGCCAGCCTACCCTTCCTGCACCACGAATGGCTGTGGCCCTTCACCCTGACCACCGCCGTGCTCAGCCTGATCGGCCTGTTCGACCTGCTGCAGAAACGCCATGCGGTACGCCGCAACTACCCGATCCTGGGCAACATCCGCTACCTGGTCGAAGGCATCCGCCCGGAGATCCGCCAGTACCTGCTCGAATCCGACAGCGATGCCCTGCCCTTCTCCCGCGCCCAGCGCTCGCTGGTGTACGCCCGCGCCAAGAACGAAGCCTCCGACAAACCTTTCGGCACCCTGATCGATGTCTATGAGTCGGGCTTCGAGTTCATCGGCCACTCCATGCGCCCCGCCCCCCTGGCCGACCCGGCAGGCTTTCGCATCACCGTCGGCGGCCCGCAGTGCAGCCAGCCTTACTCGGCGTCGATCTTCAACATCTCGGCCATGAGCTTCGGTTCGCTCAGCGCCAACGCCATCCGCGCCCTCAACGAAGGTGCCCGGCTCGGCAACTTCGCCCATGACACCGGCGAAGGCAGCATCAGCCCCTACCACCGCGAGCACGGTGGCGACCTGGTCTGGGAGCTGGGCAGCGGTTACTTCGGCTGCCGCACCGCGGACGGACGCTTCGATCCCGCGCGCTTCGCCGAGCAGGCCGCCAACCCGCAAGTGCGGATGATCGAGATCAAGATGAGCCAGGGCGCCAAGCCCGGCCACGGCGGCATCCTGCCCAAGCACAAGGTGACCCAGGAAATCGCCGACACCCGCGGCATCGTCATGGGCGAGGACTGCATCTCGCCGTCTCGCCACAGCGCCTTCTCCACGCCCATCGAGATGATGCAGTTCATCGCCCAACTGCGTGAGCTGTCGGGCGGCAAACCGGTGGGCTTCAAGTTCTGCCTGGGCCACCCATGGGAATTCATGGGCATCGCCAAGGCCATGCTGGAAACCGGCATCCTGCCCGACTTCATCGTCGTCGACGGCAAGGAAGGCGGTACCGGCGCGGCCCCCGTGGAGTTCACCGACCACATCGGCGTACCCCTGCGCGAAGGCTTGCTGTTCGTGCACAACACCCTGGTCGGCCTGAACCTGCGCGACAAGATCAAGCTCGGCGCCAGTGGCAAGATCGTCAGTGCCTTCGACATCGCCAGCGTGCTGGCCATCGGCGCCGACTGGGCCAACTCTGCACGCGGCTTCATGTTCGCCATCGGTTGCATCCAGTCGCAGAGCTGCCACACCAACAAGTGCCCGACCGGCGTTGCCACCCAGGACGCCCTGCGCCAGCGCGCACTGGTGGTGCCCGACAAGGCCCAGCGGGTGCTCAACTTCCACCACAACACCCTGCGCGCCCTGGCCGAAATGCTGGCTGCTGCAGGCCTCGAGCACCCCGCGCAACTGGAGGCCAAGCACCTGGTGCGGCGTATTTCCGCCACCGAGATCAAGCTGTTCTCGCAGATGCACGTGTTCCTCAAGCCCGGCGAGCTGCTGACCGGCGAGGTGGACGGGCAGTTCTACTCGCGGATGTGGCAACTGGCCCGCGCCGACAGTTTCGAGCCGCACAGCGAAGCCGCAGCCTGATCCGAATACACCGATCATCGCCCTCACAATTTTTTCACCAAGTCCGGCCAGCGTCTAAGCTTCAGACAAGCAAGACGAAAATACTTGGCCGGACTGAACTCTATGGGCGCACTGTGGCAATCGGAACAGACCAGAACGGAAGCACCCGAAACACCTCTGGCCGAGCCCCCACAGCCAAAGACTCCTCGTCAGCGTCGGTTGTGGTGGCGATTGATCATCCTGATCGTGCTGGTGGCCATGGTTGCGGTGGGCTTTGCCGTCTATGACGAGATGCAGAGTTCGGACCTGCAATCGCGTGAGTTCAGCCGCCTGGCCAGCACCCTCACCTACTCGCTGGAGCGCGGACCGAGCGACGCGATCGTCTACCCAGGCGACGGCCCCTTTGACAAGCGCCTGGGCTACAGCGCCCTGGGCCAGTTCCTGCCGCGTCTGCTCAAGCGCGACTACCTGATCAGCGAGCAGGTGCGGTTCTCCCCGGCACTGATGCGCTATGTCGACCACGGCCTGTTCGTGCCCTACGTCGAGAAGATCCAGGCCGGTCTGTCGATCACCGACTGCCGCGGCGACACTCTCTACCAGTATCACTACCCCCAGCACCTGTACGGCGACTTCGCCTCGATCCCGCCGGTGATCGTCAACAGCCTGTTGTTCATCGAGAACCGCGACCTGCTCGACAGCAAGGATCCGCAGAACAACCCGGCGGTGGACTGGCCACGTTTCGCCAAGGCCGCCTACAGCCAGGTCGCCAAGTACCTCGCCCTGCCCGGCCAGTCGGCAGGCGGCAGCACCTTGGCCACGCAACTGGAAAAATACCGTCACTCGCCGGATGGGCTGACGGTCAATGGCGCCGAGAAGATCCGCCAGATGATTTCCGCCAGCGTACGCGCCTATCAGGGTGGGCCGGACACCACCGAGGCGCGCCAGCGCATCGTGCGCGATTACCTGAACAGCGTGCCGCTCTCGGCGGTACCCGGGCACGGTGAAGTGCATGGCATGGCAGAAGGGCTGAGGGTCTGGTACGGCGCCGACTTCGCCGAGGTGAACCAGGCGCTCAACTCGACCGAAACCGACCCCCAGAGCATGGCCGCTCGCGGCCTGGCCCTGCGTGAGGTGCTGTCGCTGATGATCGCCCAGCGCCGGCCTTCGCATTACCTGTCCAAAGGCCGCGTCGAGCTGGCCGAGCTCACCGACTCGCATATCCGCGTGCTCGCCGCCAATGGCATCATCGATCGCCCGCTGGCCGACGCCGCGTTGGCCAGCAAGGCGGTGTACCGCGACTGGGTGGCCCAGCCGACCATCGTGCCGATCATCACCAACAAGGGCATCAGCCTGGCCCGCAACCGCCTGGCGGCCATGCTCAACCGCCCGCTGTACGACCTCGATCGCCTCGATCTCTCGGCCACCAGCACCCTGCAGGCCGACTTGCAGACCCAGGTCAGCCAGTACCTGAAAAACCTCGCCGACCCCGAGTTCGCCGCGCAGATGGGCCTGATCGGCGAGCGCCTGCTGACCAGCAAGACCACCGACCAGGTCAGCTACAGCTTCACCCTGTTCGAGCGCACCGCCGACGGCTCGCGGGTTCGGGTGCAGACCGACAGCACCAACCAGCCGTTCGACATCAACGAGGGCAGCAAGCTGGAACTGGGCTCGACCGCCAAGCTGCGGGTGCTGACCACCTACCTTGAGATCGTCGCCGAGCTGCACGACAAGTACGCCGGCAAGCCGGTGGCCGAGCTCAAGAAAGTAGAGGTGGCCGACCTCGACCGCATCACCCAGTGGTCGCTGGAATGGCTGATGCAGAACAGCAAGAACCAGAACCTCGACGCCATGCTCGACGCCGCGCTGGAGCGCAAATACTCGGCCAATACCGGCGAGGCATTCTTCACCGGCGGCGGCATGCACGTGTTCAACAACTTCCGCAAGGAGGACAACGGCCGCAACCCGACCCTCAAGGACGCATTGCGCGAGTCGATCAACCTGCCGTTCATCCGCCTGATGCGCGACCTGGTGCGCTACGTCACCTACCAGCAACCCTACAACCGCGAGCCACTGCTCAAGGATGACGCCGATCCGCGCCGCCAGGAATACCTGGCGCGCTTCGCCGATCGCGAGGGCACCAACTACCTGATGCGCTTCTGGCGCAAGTACCAGCGCAAGACCTCGCAGCAACGCCTGGACACCTTCCTCGACAGCATGCGCGTCACCCCCCAGCGCCTGGCGGCGGTGCACCGCTACCTGTTCCCCGAGGCCAGCCAGGAAACCTTCAACGCCTTCGTCCGCGCGCACAGTGCCAAGGACAAGGCCGCCATGGCCAAGCTCAATGACGGCCGCCTCTCGGAGATGTACGCCGCCTACGGTCCCGGCAAGTACGACCTGCCCGACCAGGGCTTCATCGCCAAGGTCCACCCCCTGGACCTTTGGCTGCTCGGCTACCTGCTGAAAAACCCAGGTGCCACCCCCACCGAGATGGTCAACGCCAGCCGCTTCGAGCGTCAGGAGGTATACAGCTGGTTGTTCAAGAGCCGTCACCAGGGCGCCCGTGACAGTCGCATCCGTACCATGGTCGAAATCGAGGCGTTTCTCGACATCCACCAGCGCTGGAAGCGCGTCGGCTACCCCTTCGATCATCTGGTACCGTCGCTGGCCACGGCCATTGGCAGCTCGGGCGACCGCCCTGCGGCGCTGTCCGAACTGGTGGGCATCATCCAGAACGATGGCGTACGCCTGCCGACCCTGCGCATCGACACTCTGCACTTCGCCGCCGGCACGCCCTATGAAACCAAGCTGATCAGCGATCCCGACCGCGGCCAGCGGATCCTCAAGGTGGAAGTGGCGCGGGCTCTGAAAGGCGCCATGTCGCAGGTGGTCGATGCCGGTACCGCGCGGCGCATTTCCGGCAGCTTCAAGCTGCACGACGGCACCTCGCTGGTGATGGGTGGCAAGACCGGTACCGGTGACAACCGCCTGCAGAGCTACGGCGCCGGTGGACGGCTGATCGGCTCACGCTCGCTGAACCGCACCGCCACCTTCGTGTTCTTCCTCGGCGACAACCACTTCGGCACGCTCACCGCCTTCGTACCAGGGCGCACGGCAGAGTCGTTCAAGTTCACCTCGGCCCTGCCCGTGCAGGTGCTCAAGGGCATGGCGCCGATTCTCATGCCGTACCTGGAGCCGGGAAACCCCAATGAATGCAAGGCGCCGCAATTGGCGATGCACTGAGATGGCCGACTCATCAAAAAACAAGATGATAATCATCTGCATTTAAGGGTTTGTGTTTAGATATATCTTGAGTAATATCTTGCGATATATCGAAACACAAGGAACCTCCCCACCATGCGTGACCACGCCCCCCATGACCCTTTCGAGCGCCGCCCCGGTCGCGGTGAGCGCGGCCCACGGGTGTTCGCCCCTGGCGATCTGAAACTTCTGATGCTGTCGATGCTCGCCGAGCAACCGGGCCATGGCTATGACTTGATCCGCCAGATCGAAGGACTCTTCGATGGCAGCTACAGCCCCAGCCCCGGGGTGATCTACCCGACCCTCAACTTTCTCGAGGAAGCCGAGCTGATCAGTGGCCAGATCCAGGGCAGCAAACGCCTTTATGTCATCACCGAGGTCGGCCGCCATTCACTCGCCGAACAAGCCGTCGCCCTCGACGGCGTACGCATGCGCATCGAGCTGAGCAAGCGTGCCCTGCGCGGACATGACCGCCCGCCAGAGATCAACGAGGCAGTCGGCAATCTGCGCCACGCCCTGCACATGCACAGCGGCCGCTGGACACCCGAGGAAATCGAGCGGGTGCGCGATCTGCTCAACGACACGGCCAAGGCCATCGCAGGCGGGCCGAGCGATTCCGTTCAGGAGAAAACCCCATGAGCGACACCATTCACCGCGTCAACCACGAGATCCGCCAACGTCGCCTGCAGGTGCTGCGGGTCACCGACCTGACCCCGCGCATGCGCCGCATCACCCTGGGCGGTGCGGAACTGGCAGGTTTCACCAGCGTGGGCACGGACGACCACGTCAAGGTCCTGTTCGGCTGCACGCCCGAAGAGCAACAGGCGATCGACGCCCGCAACCTGGGCCGCGACGGCGGCGCGCGGCCGACCATGCGCGAATACACACCGCGACGCATCGACCTGACAGCCCTGGAATTGGACATCGATTTCGTTCTGCATGGCGACGGCCCTGCCTCGACCTGGGCTGCCCAGGCTGCGCCGGGTCAGCACCTCGATATCGCCGGCCCACGCGCGTCGATGGTGGTGCCGGACATCTTCGACAGCTACCTGCTGATCGGCGACGAAACCGCCATCCCCGCCATTGCCAGAAGGCTCGAAGAACTGCCAGCCGGACGCCAGGTGCTGGCGGTCATCCAGATCGAGGATGAACAGGAGCGCCAGCCGCTGCCCAGCAAGGCGCAGGTGGAGGTGATCTGGGTACGTCGGCAGAAAGAGAACCTGCTTGAGCAGGTGAAACACCTGGCATTGCCCCAGGGCCGTCTGTATGGCTGGGTGGCGCTGGAGAAAGGCCTGACCCGGCAGGCCAAGGCCTTGCTGCTTGAAAAGGGTGTGCCAGAGGATGCGCTCAAAGCTGCTGCGTACTGGCGTGCAGAGGGCACTGCGGATGATGAGTAGCGAGTAAGACCGATCCGGCCCTGTCGCGGGACGAGTCGCAGCGACTCGTCCCGACTCATCCCTTCACCCGCCCCCACCACCGATCCACCCCAATCACCAGCAACCCGATCCCCCAGAACCCCGCCAACATCGCCAGCGCATTGAGCAGCACTCGCCCATACCCCAGGCTCGCCACATCGACGAAGGGATAGGGATAGACCCCGATCTCATGCCCTCGCCACAAGGTGAACAGGAAATACACCAGCGGATACAGGCTCCAGGCCCCCAGGTGCCATAGCCGCAAGCGCCCCTTGGGCACCGCCACGCACCAGTACAGCACGAACACCAGTGGCATCACGTCGTGCAGCAACTCATCGGCCAGCCATTGCCAACCCTCGGGCTGCCACAGGTGCCGCAGCAGCAGGCTATAGGCCAGCGCCACCAGCACGATACTGACCAGCACACCGGAGCTCACCGCCGGCGCCAGGAACCAACGCCGTGCCGCCGTCTCACGGCCGAACGCCGCATGGCTCAGCACCGTGGCCACCAGGGTGTTGCTCAGCACGGTGAAATAGCCGAACAGATTGACCATGCCACCGATCAGGCTGGCCTGTTCCTGCCAGCGCGCCAGCAGCACCAGGTACAACTGCACCGCCAACCCCGTCCAGCCGAGCAGCGCGGCCAGGGTCAGCCAGGGACGCGGCACCCTCAAGCCTTGCGCGACAGCTTGATGTACAGCTGCTCGACCTTTTCCCGCGCCCAAGGCGTCTTGCGCAGGAAGGTCAGGCTCGACTTGATGCTCGGGTCGCTCTTGAAGCAGCGGATGTCGATGCGCTCGGCCAGCCCCTGCCATTGGTAGTGGGCCACCAGCTCGATGAGGATCTGCTCCAGCGTCTTGCCGTGCAGTGCGTTGTGTTGGGCCGTGCTCATGCAGTGCTCCCGCGTTGAAAGATGCGCACCTTACACGAGTGTAGTGGGCCGGTGTGCAAGGATGCGGACCGCCTGTGCTCCCAGCCCAGGCCAGAGCCTTCCACAGCACGCCCCCCCTGGCCACGACGCAACCTCTGTGATGAAATAGTAATGTTATATTGTATCCATACGTATCTTTACTATAAGTATCTGCCAAGGAACGTCACACGCTCATGTTGTCCAAGCCCCTGCGTCTCTCTCCCCTCGCCGTCGCCTTGTGGCTGGCGTCATCGCCCAGCCAGGCGGTGGAGCTCGAACCCCAGGTGATCACCGCCAACCCACTCGGCAACCGCCAACTCGCCGCGCCAAGCACCGTGCTCGAAGGCGACGACCTGCTGCAACAGCAGCACGGCAGCCTCGGTGAAACCCTCAACAAGCAGCCTGGTGTCGCCTCCACCTGGTTCGGCCCAGGCGCCAGTCGCCCGGTGATCCGTGGCCTGGATGGCGACCGCATCCGTATCCTGCGCAACGGCGTCGGTGCCCTCGATGCCTCGTCGCTGTCCTATGACCACGCCGTGCCGCTGGACCCGGTCACCGTAGACCGCGTCGAGATCGTCCGCGGCCCCGCCGCCCTGCTCTATGGCGGCAACGCCATTGGCGGTGTGATCAACACCTTCGACAACCGCATTCCCGACTCGCCCATCGACGGCATCCATGGCGCCGGCGAGCTGCGCTACGGCGGCGCCGATACCACACGCAGCAGCGCCGGCAAGCTCGAAGCCGGTGACGGCAACTTCGCCCTGCACCTGGACGCCAACAGCCGTCAGTTCAACGACCTGCGCATCCCCGGCTACGCCCGCAGTTCGAAGGTGCGCGACGCCGATGACCCCGGCAGCAAGCATCGCCTGGAAAACAGCGACGGCCGCCAGGACGGCGGCGCCATCGGCGGGGCCTACCATTGGGATCATGGCTATGCCGGCCTGTCCTACAGCCGCTACGACAGCAACTACGGCTCGGTGGCCGAGCCCGGTGTGCGCCTGGACATGCAGCAGGATCACTACGCCTTCGCCTCGGAGTTGCGCGATCTCGAAGGGCCGTTCAGCTCGGTCAAGGTCGACGCTGGCTACACCGACTACCAGCACCGCGAGATCGAAGAGGGCGAGGTCCACACCACCTTCAAGAACAAAGGCTATGAGGCACGCATCGAGGCCCGCCACCAACCCATCGGCCCGGTCGAAGGGGTGATCGGTGCCCACGTCAGCCGCAACGAATTCTCGGCGCTGGGTGAAGAAGCCTTTGTGCCGCACACCGACACCGACAGCCTGGCGCTGTTCATGCTCGAGCAATGGCAGGCTACCGAACGCCTGAACCTGAGCCTGGGCGCGCGCCTGGAGCACACCCGCATCGATCCGGATGCCAAGGGTAACGAAAACTTCGTCGGTGCCGACAAATCGACCAGCTTCAATGCCGCAAGCCTGTCATCGGGCGCGGTGTACCAGCTCGACCCGGTCTGGGCGCTGGCGGCGAGCCTGGCCTACACCGAGCGCGCACCGACCTTCTACGAGCTGTATGCCAACGGCGCGCACGTCGCCACCGGCGCCTATGAAGTGGGCGACCCGAACCTGAACAAGGAGAAGGCGATTTCCGGCGACCTGGCACTGCGCTTCGACAACGGCACGCACAAGGGCAGTGTCGGCGTGTTCTACAGCCACTTTCGCAACTACATCGGCCTGATCGGCAGCGGTAATCTGCGCGAAGGGCATGATCATGGCCATGGTGACGACGACCACGACCACGACCATGATCATGACCACGACGACGGCGGGATTCCTGAGTACCTGTATCAAGGCGTGCGTGCGCGCTTCTACGGTATCGAGGCCCAGGATCGCTGGAAGCTGGTGGAGAACCGCTACGGCAGCTTCGCCCTGGAGCTGTCCGGCGACTATACCCGCGCCAAGAACCTCGACACCGGCGAGCCACTGCCACGCATCGCCCCGCTGCGGCTTGGAACAGGCCTGCTGTGGGAGCTGGATCGCTGGCAGGCGCGGGTGGACGTGCAACACGCCGCCTCCCAGCACCGCAAGCCGGACAACGAACACAGCACCGACGGCTACACCACCCTCGGCGCCAGCGTCGGCTATCGCTTCGACATTGGCCAGAGCCAGTGGCTGGCGTTCGTACGTGGCGAAAACCTGACAGACCAGACCGTGCGTTACGCCAGCTCCATCCTGCGCGACATCGCGCCGGCACCGGGGCGTAGCGTCGAAGTCGGGCTGCGCACCAGCTTCTGACCTGCGTGCAGGAGCGACTGTCTTGTTCAAAATCTAAAGGCCAGCCCAATCCCCCTGTGGGAGCGGGCTTGTCGAGGCGCCGAACCGCCGCGAACATGGGCGTAGCCAGTGCCAGGCAGCGCGGGGTCTTTTTCGCGGGCAAGTCGGAGCGCCGAACCGCCGCTCCTACATGAACTGTGCCGACTGTTACCTCTGCGACAACAATCCCCTGCGACATTTTGTCTTTTTTTCTTACAACTTCCGCTATATCCTGCCCACCGCAAGCTGAAACGCTTCACTTTTAAATCCCTGCAGCCATTTCCATCGAAGAGCCCGCTCCTCGATGCGCTTGCGTTTTTTTCAATAATCAAAAGACAGCGCTATCTCATGCTCCAACTGCCGAAGAATCCATACCCGGGCCTTGCCCTCATTGCCCTGCTTGGTGGCTTTTCGCCCAGCGTCAGCGCAACCGCAGCCTTCGCCAACGACTCGCCCTGGATGTTCGGCGACTGGGGCGGCGCCCGCACCTCACTCAAGGCCCAGGGCTACGACTTCACCTTCGGCTACACCGGCGAAATGGGCAGCAACCTGCACGGCGGCTTCGATCACGATCGCACTGCGCGCAACAGCGACCAGTTCACCCTCGGTGCGCACCTGGACCTGCAGAAGATCCTGGGCTGGCGAGACAGCGAATTCCAGCTGACGGTAACCGAACGCCACGGCCAGAACATCAGCAATGACCGCATCAACGACCCGCGCGTGGGCGGCTTCACCTCCGCCCAGGAAGTCTGGGGCCGTGGCGAAACCTGGCGCCTGACGCAGATGTGGATCAAGCAGAAATATTTCGATGGCGCACTGGACGTGAAGCTCGGCCGCTTCGGCGAAGGCGAAGACTTCAACAGCTTCCCCTGTGACTTCCAGAACCTGGCATTCTGCGGCTCGCAGGTGGGTAACTGGGTTGGCGACATCTGGTACAACTGGCCGGTCAGCCAGTGGGCGCTGCGCGTGCGCTACAACCTCGCCGACGATCTCTATGCCCAGGTCGGCGTCTTCGAACAGAACCCCTCGAACCTCGAATCCGGCAATGGCTTCAAGCTCAGCGGCAGTGGCACGCAAGGCGCACTGATGCCGATCGAACTGGTATGGAGCCCACGGGTCAATGGCCTGAAAGGGGAATATCGCGCCGGCTACTACTACAGTAATGCCAAGGCACAGGATGTTTACAAGGACGGCAACGGCCAACCGGCGGCCTTGAGCGGCCAGGCTTACCGCAGCAGCGCCAGCAAGCATGGTTTCTGGCTCGGCGCCCAGCAGCAGGTGACCTCGCGCGCCTCGGACGCCTCACGCGGGCTCAGCCTGTTCGCCAATGCCACGATGCACGACAAGAAGACCAATGCCATCGACAACTATGTTCAGGCCGGTGTGGTGTACAAGGGGCCCTTCGATGCCCGCGCCAAGGACGATATCGGTTTCGCCCTCGCCCGCGTGCACGTCAACCCCGCCTATCGCAAGAACGCGCGCCTGGCCAACCAGGCCAACGCCGTCGTCGACTACGACAATCCCGGCTTCCTGCCCGTCCAGGACACCGAATACAGCGCCGAACTCTACTACGGCATTCACTTGGCCGACTGGCTTACCGTGCGCCCTAACCTGCAGTACATCCGCCATCCGGGCGGGGTGTCGCAGGTCGATGACGCGCTGGTCGGCGGCCTGAAGATCCAGAGCAGTTTCTGAACCCAACCTTGAACGAACGGAGAACATGCGATGAGCACTGACGGTGCCAAGAATGGAACCCGCTGGCTACCGCGCCTCGTAGGCGTGCTGCTGTTGCTGATGGGCCTGGCCCTGATCGCAGGCGGCATCAAGCTGAGCCAGCTGGGCGGATCCCTGTACTACCTGATCGGCGGGATCGGCTTTGCCCTCTCGGGCATCCTGCTGATCGCCCTGCGCCGCATCGGCCTTGGCCTGTATGGCGTGGTGCTGCTGGCCAGCACCGCCTGGGCGCTGTGGGAAGTGGGCCTGGACTGGTGGCAACTGGTGCCACGCCTGGCCATCTGGTTCGCCCTTGGCGTGATCCTGCTGCTGCCCTGGGCGCGCCGCCCGCTGCTTGGGCCTGCATCGAAGGTCAACGGCGCCCTGCTGGCCGCCGCGGTGGTCGCCTCCGGCGCAACCGCAGTCGGTAGCCAGTTCACCCATCCCGGGGAAATCTTCGGCGAACTGGGGCGTGACAGCAGCGAGATGGCCAGTGCCGCTCCCTCCATGCCGGATGGCGAATGGCAGGCCTACGGGCGTACCGAGCACGGCGACCGCTACTCGCCACTGCGCCAGATCACCCCGCAGAACGCTTATCGCCTGGAAGAAGCCTGGCGTATTCGCACCGGCGACCTGCCGACCGACAACGACCCGGTCGAGCTGACCAACGAGAACACCCCACTCAAGGCCAACGGCATGCTCTATGCCTGCACCGCGCACAGCAAGGTGCTGGCCCTGGACCCAGACACCGGTGCCGAAATCTGGCGCTTCGACCCGCAGGTCAAGAGCCCGGTCAAGACCTTCAAGGGCTTCGCCCACATGACCTGCCGCGGCGTTTCGTACTATGACGAGAACCGCTACGTCAGCCGTGACGGCAGCCCTGCGCCGAAGATCTCCGATGCCGGCCAGGTCGTTGCCCAGGCCTGCCCACGACGCCTCTACCTGCCCACTGCCGATGCCCGCCTGATCGCGATCAATGCCGACAACGGCAAGGTCTGCGAAGGCTTCGCCAACCAGGGTGCGATCGACCTGACCACCGGCATCGGCCCGTTCACCGCCGGCGGCTACTACTCCACTTCGCCAGCTGCGATCACCCGTGATCTGGTGATCATCGGCGGGCATGTCACCGACAACGAGTCGACCAACGAACCGTCCGGCGTGATCCGCGCCTACGACGTGCACGACGGCCGTCTGGTGTGGAACTGGGACAGCAACAACCCCGACGACACCAAGCCCCTGGCGCCGGGCAAGACCTACAGCCGCAACTCGGCGAACATGTGGTCGCTGGCCAGCGTCGATGAAGAGCTGGGCATGATCTACCTGCCGTTGGGCAACCAGACCCCTGACCAATGGGGCGCCGACCGCACCCCAGGCGCCGAGAAGTACAGCGCTGGCGTGGTCGCCCTGGACCTGGCCACCGGCAAGGCACGCTGGAATTACCAGTTCACCCACCACGATCTGTGGGACATGGACGTGGGCAGCCAGCCCACCCTGGTGCACCTGAAGACCGACGATGGCGTGAAACCTGCGGTCATCGTACCGACCAAGCAGGGCAGCCTGTACGTGCTCGACCGTCGTGACGGCACCCCGATCGTGCCGATCCGCGAGATTCCGGTGCCGCAAGGCGCGGTCAAGGGTGACCACACCGCGCCGACCCAGGCCCGCTCCGATCTCAACCTGCTCGGCCCCGAGCTGACCGAGCAGGCCATGTGGGGCGCCACGCCGTTCGACCAGATGCTGTGCCGCATCCAGTTCCGCGAGCTGCGCTACGAAGGCCAGTACACCCCGCCGTCCGAGCAAGGCTCGCTGGTGTATCCAGGCAACGTCGGCGTGTTCAACTGGGGCAGCGTGTCGGTCGATCCGGTGCGTCAGCTGCTGTTCACCTCGCCGAACTACATGGCGTTCGTGTCGAAGATGATTCCGCGCGAGCAAGTGGCCGAAGGCAGCAAGCGCGAAAGCGAGACCAGCGGCGTGCAGCCGAATACCGGCGCTCCGTATGCCGTGACCATGCACCCGTTCATGTCGCCACTGGGCGTGCCGTGCCAGGCACCAGCCTGGGGTTATGTGGCCGCTATCGACCTGTTCACCAACAAGGTGGTGTGGAAGCGCAAGAACGGCACCACTCGTGACAGCACCCCTGTGCCGATCGGCTTGCCGGTGGGTGTACCGAGCATGGGTGGCTCGATCGTCACCGCCGGCGGCGTGGGCTTCCTCAGTGGCACCCTGGACCAGTACCTGCGCGCCTATGACGTGCACAACGGCAAGGAACTGTGGAGCGCTCGCCTGCCAGCTGGTGGCCAGGCCACGCCAATGACCTACACGGGCAAGGACGGCAAGCAGTATGTGCTGATCGTGGCCGGAGGACATGGCTCGCTAGGCACCAAGATGGGCGACTACATCATCGCTTACAAACTGGCTGAGTAAGCCTCGACTGCGGCGGTGGCCACACCGCCGCCTTCGCGGGCAAGCCCGCGAGCGGTCCGGCACCGGCCGGCAAAGATGAAAGCCTCCCCCTCCTGCCTTCGTCTACCATTGAAACCCATCCCTCCCTGCCCCATCTAAGCACCATAGTCATTCACGCAGGTGCCCCATGAGCGACCAGCAGGATTTCCCGGAACACCCCGACGCACACAGCGAAATCGAACACCTCGAGGCCAAGGCCGAGACCAGCCGCGCCCTTGCCCTGCCCGGCCAGCAACTGCCGGACAAGGTCTACGTGATCCCGATCCACAACCGCCCGTTCTTCCCCGCGCAAGTGCTGCCGGTGATTGTCAACGAGGAACCCTGGGCCGAAACCCTCGACCTGGTCGCCAAGACCGATCATCATTCCCTGGCCCTGTTCTTCATGGACACCCCGCCCGAAGACCACCGCCACTTCGACACCAAGGCGTTGCCGGAGTACGGCACCCTGGTCAAGGTACACCATGCCAGCCGCGAGAACGGCAAGCTGCAGTTCGTCGCCCAGGGCCTGACCCGCGTACGCATCCGCACCTGGCTCAAGCACCATCGACCACCCTACCTGGTCGAGGTCGAGTACCCGCATCAGCCCGCGCAGCCCACCGACGAGGTCAAGGCCTACGGCATGGCCCTGATCAATGCGATCAAGGAGCTGCTGCCGCTCAATCCGCTGTACAGCGAAGAGCTGAAGAACTACCTCAACCGCTTCAGCCCCAACGACCCCTCGCCACTCACCGACTTCGCCGCCGCCCTGACCTCCGCCACCGGCAACCAGTTGCAGGAAGTGCTCGACTGCGTCCCCATGCTCAAGCGCATGGAGAAGGTCCTGCCGATGCTGCGCAAGGAAGTCGAGGTCGCGCGTTTGCAGAACGAGATTTCCGCCGAAGTAAACCGGCAGATCGGCGAGCACCAGCGCGAATTCTTCCTCAAGGAACAGCTCAAGGTCATCCAGCAGGAACTGGGGCTGACCAAAGACGACCGCAGTGCCGACCTCGAACAGTTCGAACAGCGCCTTCAAGGCAAGACCCTGCCCGAGCAGGCTAAAAAGCGCATCGACGAGGAAATGGGCAAACTGGCGATCCTGGAAACCGGCTCGCCGGAATACGCCGTCACACGCAACTACCTCGAGTGGGCTACCGCATTGCCGTGGGGGCAGTACGGCCAGGACAAGCTCGATCTCAAGCATGCACGCAAGGTACTCGACCAGCACCACGCCGGGCTCGACGACATCAAGGAGCGCATTCTCGAGTTCCTCGCCGTAGGTGCCTGGAAAGGCGAGATCAGCGGCTCGATCGTGCTGCTGGTCGGCCCGCCGGGTGTCGGCAAGACCAGCATCGGCAAATCCATCGCCGAATCCCTGGGGCGTCCCTTCTACCGCTTCAGCGTCGGCGGCATGCGCGACGAAGCCGAGATCAAGGGCCACCGCCGTACCTACATCGGCGCCCAACCCGGCAAGCTGGTGCAGGCGCTGAAGGATGTCGAGGTGATGAACCCGGTGATCATGCTCGACGAGATCGACAAGATGGGCCAGAGCTACCAGGGCGATCCGGCCTCGGCACTCCTGGAAACGCTGGATCCAGAGCAGAACGTCGACTTCCTCGACCACTACCTGGACCTGCGCCTGGACCTGTCGAAGGTGCTGTTCGTCTGCACCGCCAACACTCTGGACTCGATCCCCGGCCCGCTGCTCGACCGCATGGAAGTGATTCGCCTGTCCGGCTATATCACCGAAGAAAAGCTGGCCATCGCCAAGCGCCACCTGTGGCCCAAGCAACTGGACAAGGCCGGCGTTGCCAAGACCAGCCTGAGCATCAGCGACGGCGCCCTGCGCATGGTGATCGAGGGCTATGCCCGTGAAGCCGGGGTCCGCCAGCTGGAGAAACAGCTCGGCAAGCTGGTGCGCAAGTCAGTGGTCAAGTTGCTGGAGAGCCCGGACGCCAAGCTCAAGATCGGCACCAAGGACCTCGAGGCAGCACTGGGCATGCCGGTGTTCCGCAGCGAGCAAGTACTGGCGGGCAAGGGCGTGATCACAGGCCTTGCCTGGACCAGCATGGGCGGCGCCACCCTACCGATCGAGGCCACGCGCATTCATACGCTCAACCGCGGCTTCAAGCTCACCGGAAAGCTGGGTGACGTGATGAAGGAGTCCGCAGAAATCGCCTATAGCTATGTCAGCTCGAACCTCAAGCAGTACGGCGGTGATCCAGGCTTCTTCAACGAAGCTTTCATTCACCTGCACGTGCCCGAGGGCGCCACGCCCAAGGACGGCCCCAGTGCCGGCGTAACCATGGCCAGCGCATTGCTGTCACTGGCGCGGGACCAGGCGCCGAAGAAAGGTGTGGCGATGACTGGCGAGTTGACCCTTACCGGGCAGGTGCTGCCGATTGGCGGAGTGCGCGAGAAGGTGATCGCCGCGCGGCGCCAGAAGATTCACGAGCTGATACTGCCGGAAGCCAACCGAGGTGATTTCGAAGAACTGCCCGAGTACCTGCGCGAAGGCTTGACCGTCCACTTCGCCAAACGCTTTGCCGACGTGGCGAAAGTATTGTTCTGATAAACCCAGGGCCCATCGCGATGCCCCGCGATGGGCCCTCACAGGCCCCACACACTCCAGCGCATCGGTTATCCTCAGGGCCATCGTCCGCCTCAGGAGCCATCATGACCTTCTCCCGCCTGCTGCTCCCCCTGAGCCTCAGCCTGCTCGCCGCCTGCGCCCAGCAATCGCGGCAGACCGTCGAGCTGGATGCCGACAGCGAATGCCCCCAACGCCTGCACGTCGGCCAGACCCTGTCGCTGTCGCTGGCCAGCAACCCCTCCACCGGGTATCGCTGGAGCATCAAGGATCCGGCCTCGGGCCTGCTACGCAGCCTCGGCCCGGAAGTCTACAACTCGCCCGAGGAAGCTGGCATCGTTGGAAGTGCCGGTGTCGCCACCTGGCGCTTCCAGGCGGTCAGTGCCGGCGAAGGGCACCTGGTGCTGGTCTACCAGCAGCCCTGGGCCCCGGAAGTCCAGCCCGTGGAAACCTTCGATTGCGCCATCCGGGTGAAATGAACGCGCCACACTGGTCAGCCGGCCATGCATCCTCGGCCCGGTTTGGCTAGAATGCCGCCCCTCGACATCACCCGCTGAATCTGGATCCGCCGTGAGCAAAGACCCCGACCGCCTCTTCGCCCAACCCCTGGAGCAAGTGCCCGACTTCGTCTTCAACGAGGACGTGGTGCGTGTGTTCCCGGACATGATCAAGCGTTCGGTACCCGGCTACCCGACCATCGTCGAAAACCTCGGCGTGCTCGCCGCACGCTTCGCCCAGCCACACACCGCCCTGTACGACCTCGGCGCCTCGCTGGGCGCAGTGACCCAGTCGCTGCGCCGCCACGTGCGCCACGATGGCTGCCGGGTGATCGCCGTGGACAACTCCGCGGCCATGGTCGAACGCTGCCGGCAGTACCTCACCGCCCAGGACTCGATGTTCCAGGAACTGCTGCCGGTGCAGGTGCTCGAGGCCGACATCCTCGCCCTGCCCTTCGAGCCTGCCTCGGTGGTGGCAATGAACTTCACCCTGCAGTTCATCGCCCCGGAGCAACGCCTGGCCCTGCTCGCACGCATTCACCAAGCCCTGCTGCCAGGCGGCGCGCTGATCCTGTCCGAGAAACTGCGCTTCGACGACGAACAGGAACAGGAGCTGCTCAACGACCTGCACCTGGATTTCAAGCGCGCCAATGGCTACAGCGACCTGGAAATCGCCCAGAAGCGCAGCGCCATCGAGCACGTGATGAAGCCCGACACCCTGCAAGCCCACCAGGAGCGCCTGCGCGCCGCCGGCTTCTCGAAAGTCGTGCCCTGGTTCCAATGCCTCAATTTCGCCTCGCTGATAGCCCTGCCATGATCGATCTGTCCCCCCTCGTCCGCCGTCTGGCGGGCACGCCGCTGGCTTCCTGGTCCCAAGGGCTGCAAGCACAACTCGACACCAAGCTGGAAAAAGGCCATGGCGACCTCGAGCGCTGGCGCGGCGCGCTGGATGCGCTGCCGGACCTGACGCCCGAGAAAATCGACCTGGTCGACGGCTTGCGCCTGGACAGCGACTGCGATGCCGCCACCCGCGCCCAGGTACACCAGGCGCTGATGGGGCTTTCGCCCTGGCGCAAGGGGCCGTTCGACCTGTTCGGTGTGCACGTGGATACCGAATGGCGCTCGGACTGGAAGTGGTCGCGGGTCGGCCCGCACCTGAACCTCAAGGGCAAACGCGTGCTCGATGTCGGCTGCGGCAACGGCTACTACCAATGGCGCATGCTCGGCGCCGGTGCCGACATGGTGGTCGGTGTCGACCCGAACTGGCTGTTCTTCTGCCAGTTCCAGGCGGTGCAGAAGTACCTGCCGGAGCTGCCCGCCTGGCACCTGCCCTTCGCCCTGGAAGAGCTGCCCGCCAACCTTGAAGGCTTCGACACCGTGTTTTCGATGGGCGTGTTCTATCACCGTCGATCGCCCATCGAGCACCTGCTGGCGCTCAAGGACTGCCTGGTCAAAGGCGGCGAGCTGGTACTCGAGACCCTGGTGGTCGAAGGCGACGAGCAGCACGTGCTGGTGCCAGAAGACCGCTACGCGCAGATGCGCAACGTTTGGTTCCTGCCGTCGGTGCCCGCGCTGGAGCGCTGGCTGCGCCGCGCCGGCTTCAGCGATGTGCGCTGCGTGGATGTCAGCGTCACCAGCGTCGAGGAGCAGCGCAGCACCGACTGGATGCGTTACCAGTCGCTGGCTGACTTCCTCGACCCGAACGACCATAGCAAGACCATCGAAGGCCTCCCGGCCCCCCGCCGCGCCACGCTGCTGGCGCGCAAATAAAAAAGGCGCCCCGAGGGGCGCCCAAGTTCACCGGCGGCGGGGAGCTGTCGCAGCACCGGTGCCTCACCAAGACTATTCCTTGGCCACCTCACGAGCCGTCTCCTGCGCCTGGCGCTCACGCTTGACCAGCACTTCCTGGCGGTCGCCGAACAGCCGCTGCTGTTCCTTGAGAAATGTATCCACGAACCGCTGCGAACGCTCCGCGCCACCCTCGGCGAAAACGCTGGTGCTGCCCACGGCGAGAATCGCCAGCAGCAGGTATTTGGTCAGGTTCATCGTGCTTGCCTCATGATCACCGTTCAGACAGCGCCATCCTAGCGAGGGGCAGCTAACGCCAAGGTGAGGTGGGCATTACAGTCTTGCAATGTGGTCCTGTGGGCTGTGTTTACCCGCGACGGAGCTCGAACAAGCAGCCAGATGACGCCCGCATTACAAATCGGTTATTTGCGCCGACAACGCGTTCTCATGCCGTAACATCCTGCAGCTTGACCCTAAAGCCCCTACAGGCTTGAGAATCGCGCCCTTTCCACCCCACAGAGGCCCCCATGCGCCTATTGATCATCGAGGACGAACCCCGCACCGCCGACTACCTGCAGCAGGGCCTGCGCGAAAACGGCTACGTGGTCGATTGCGCGTATACGGGCACCGATGGCCTGCACCTGGCGCGCCAGCACAGCTACGATCTGGTGATCCTCGACGTCAACCTGCCAGAGCTCGATGGCTGGGGCGTGCTGCAGCGCCTGCGTGCCGAATCGTCCACTCGGATCATGATGCTCACCGCGCACGGTCGCCTGGCCGACCGGGTCAAGGGCCTGGACCTGGGCGCCGACGACTATCTGCTCAAACCTTTCGAGTTCCCGGAGCTGCTGGCACGAATCCGCAGCCTGCTGCGGCGCAACGATCAGCACCTTCAACCGGACACCCTGAAAGTCGCCGACCTCGAGCTCGACCCCGGCCGGCATCGCGCCTGGCGTGGCGGCCAGCGCATCGACCTCACCGCCAAGGAGTTCACCCTGCTGCACCTGCTGATGCGCCAGAGCGGCGAAGTGCTCTCTCGTACGCAAATCATCTCGCTGGTGTGGGACATGAATTTCGACTGCGACACCAATGTGGTCGAGGTATCGATCCGCCGCCTGCGGGCCAAGATCGACGACCCCTTCGACAACAAGCTCATACACACCTTGCGCGGCGTGGGCTATGTACTCGAGGCTCGCACGTGAAAGGCCGCACCCTGTCGCTGCGCCTGGGGCTTTCGGTCACCCTGATGGGCGCCGCGCTGGTGCTGCTGCTGGCCTGCCTGGCAGTGTTCGCCCTCGACCACGAACTGGACAGCCGCGCCCGTCGCGACCTGGCGCGCAAGATGATGCAAGTCGAGCACAACCTGCGGGTGGACCTGCGCAGCGACGACCTCGGCGCTCGCGCTCATCCCCTGCTCGACCTGGTGATGGGGCACGACAACCTTAGCCTCAATGTGCTGGCAATAAACGGGCGGCATCCGTCGCTGCTGAGCCTGGGCCCGGCGCTCGAAGCACAGGCCTTGCGCCAGCTACCGGCGGGGCAGCAACCAAGATTCACGCAATGGCGCGACAGCGACGGGCGGCAGATCCTCACCGTCACTCAATTGATGCGCCTGCGCGACGACCAGCCGGTGCGGGTGATGATGTCGCTGGACCGCGCCGACGACAATGCGCTGCTCCAGGCCTACCTGAATTCGACCTTGCTGGCGCTGCCGATACTCTTGCTGCTGATCGGCATCGGTGCCTGGAAACTGGTGCAGCGCGGGCTCGACCCCTTGCGCCGGTTCCGCCGCATCGCCGGGCAGATCTGCGCACACGACCTGGCGCACCGCCTGCCGACCAGTGGCCTGCCCCAGGAACTGGCGGAGCTGGCCGGCAGCATCAACATCATGCTCGATCGCCTCGACCAGGGTGTTCGTCAGCTGTCGCAGTTCTCCGACGACCTGGCCCACGAACTGCGCACTCCCATCGGCAACCTGATGGGCAAGGCCCAGGTCACCCTGTCCCGCGAGCGCGACGGCAACCGCTACCGCGAGGCGCTGGAGGACAGCGTCGAGGAACTCACCCGCCTGAACCGCATCATCAATGACATGTTGTTCCTGGCCCAGGTCAGCCAACCCCAGGCGCTGGCCATGCTCAAGCCGCTGTCCTTGGCCGATGAAACCGCACGGGTGATGGCGCTGTTCGACTTCAGCGCCGAACTGAAAGGTATCGAGCTGCGTGCACACGGCTGGGGCACGGCACTGGCCGACCGGTTGATGTTCCAGCGGGCGCTGTCGAATCTGCTGAGCAATGCGATTCGCCATAGCCCGCAAGACCAGGTGATCGAACTGGGCATCGAGCGGCGCCAGGACCAGGTGTGGTTATGGGTGCAGAACCAGGGGCCCGGGATCGACGAAGCGCATCTGGCGCATCTGTTCGAGCGTTTCTACCGGGTCGGCTGTGGGCGCTCGCGACAGGAGGGTGGAACCGGGCTGGGGCTGGCGATCGTGAAGTCGATCATGCAACTGCATGGCGGCCGGGTCGAGGTGAGCAGCCAGGCTCAGGGGCCTACGCGGTTTACCCTGGTGTTTCGGGCGGAATGATGAGGGGGTCACACCGGCCCAATCGCGGGACAAGCCCGCTCCCACAAGTACCCGCTATTCTCATGGACAGCGGGTACTTGTGGGAGCGGGCTTGCCCCGCGATTGGGCCGGCACTGATCAGCGGGAACTGGCCGCCACGATCAGGGCCTTCATCTCTGCCACCGCGGCCTTGAAGCCGACGAACAATGCATGGGCCACCAGCGCATGGCCAATGTTCAGCTCATTGATACCCTTGATCGCTGCCACGGCCTCGACGTTATGGTAGTGCAGGCCATGCCCGGCATTGACGATCAGCCCCTGCCCCACGCCGAAGGCCACACCCTCGACGATACGCTTCAGCTCTTCGGCCACCTCGGTCGGGGTCTGTGCATCGGCATAGCGACCGGTATGCAACTCGATGGCCGGTGCGCCCACGCGACGCGACGCTTCGATCTGCCGCTCGTCGGCATCGATGAACAGCGACACCTCGGCCCCGGTACGCGCCAGGCGTTCCACCGCAGCCTTGATCCGCGCCTCCTGGCCGGCCACGTCCAGGCCACCTTCGGTGGTCAGCTCCTGACGGGTCTCGGGCACTAGGCAGATGTGCGCAGGGCGGATCCTCTCGGCAAAGAGCATCATTTCCTCGGTCACGCCCATCTCGAAGTTCATGCGCGTCTGCAACACGTCCTTGAGCAGCAGCACGTCACGCTCCTGGATGTGCCGACGGTCTTCGCGCAAATGCACGGTGATGCCGTCGGCACCCGCTTCCTCGGCATCCAGCGCGGCCTTGACCGGGTCCGGATAGCGGGTGCCCCGGGCCTGGCGCAGAGTGGCCACGTGATCGATGTTGACGCCGAGAAGCATGCGGTTGCTGTGAGTCACGAAAGGCTCTCCTGAAGATTGAGCCACACAGCATACGACGTGCTCAGCGCTTGCGAAACAGTTCCCGGCTGACCAGCGGCTTGGGCCCCAGGTGAACGGCAAGCGCCTGGCGCATCAGGCGCTTGGCCGCAAGCAGCGCGCCAGGTGCGTCCCAGTCGGCATCGGCCAGGGCCAACAGCTCTGTGCCAATGAACAGACCAGGCTGAAGCAGTTCGACCCGCTCCAGCCCGGCGTCCACCTGGAGTCGGTAGCGCCCCTCGGCGACGACCGCGTCATCGTTCACGTCGTGAGTCAGCGAGAAGGCATAACCCAACTCGTCCAGCAGACGCCATTCGAAGGCGCGCAGCAGCGGCTCCAACGGGCGACCGGCAGCCAGCGCCTCAAGGGTGAGGGTGTAGTGCTCGAACAGTGCAGGGAACGGCGCCTCGGCAGGAAGCAGGCGCATCAGCAACTCGTTGAGATACAGCCCGCTGAACAACGCATCGCCATGCAGCCAGCCGGCAAGGCCGACCGTATCCAACCGACCGACGTTCTTCAACTCGCCTCGCCCGCGCAACTCGACTTCCAGCGGCACGAAGGGGCGCACCGGGCTGCCGCCCTTGCCGCGCGCGCGCCGCAGCACCGCCCGCACACGGCCTTGGGCGGTGAAGAAGTCCACCAACGCGCTGGTTTCCTTGTAGGCGCGGCTGTGCAGGACGTAGGCGGGTTGCGGGGTGGGTTGGTCCATGAGCGGTCACTCGGTCTCAGGCAAAGCGCACACCTGTAGGAGCGGGCTTGCCCGCGAAGAGGCCAGCCCAGGCACCGTGGATGCATGGCACGGGCGTTGCCCGTGTTCGCGGGCAAGCCCGCTCCTACAAGGTGCGCGGCGAGGCTTAGAGGTCGCCGTAACCCAGCGAACGCAGGGCGCGTTCGTCATCGGACCAGCCGCCCTTGACCTTGACCCAGAGGTTGAGCATGACCTTGGAGTCGAACAACACCTCCATGTCCTTGCGGGCCTCGGAACCAATGCGTTTGATACGCTCGCCCTTGTCGCCGATGATGATCTTCTTCTGGCCATCACGCTCGACCAGGATCAAGGCGTGGATGTGCAGCACATGCCCCTGCTGCTTGAATTCCTCGATCTCGACCGTGATCTGGTACGGCAGCTCGGCACCGAGCTGGCGCATGATCTTCTCGCGTACCAGTTCGGCCGCCAGGAAACGGCTGCTGCGGTCGGTGATCTGGTCTTCCGGGAAGAAGTGCTCGTTTTCCGGCAGGTGCTTGGCGATCTGAGCTTCCAGCGCGTCCAGGTTGTGCCCCTGCTGGGCCGAGATCGGCATCACTTCGGCGTTCGGAAGTTGCTCCTGCAGCCACTGCAGATGCGGGATCAGCTCGGCTTTCTCTTCCATGCGGTCGGTCTTGTTGACCGCGATGATGAGCGGGCCAGTGACGTACTGCACACGTTCGAGCACCAGTTGGTCCTCATCGGTCCAACGGGTGCGGTCGACCACAAAGATCACCACGTCGACATCCTTGAGGGCTGCCGAGGCGTTGCGGTTCATGTAGCGGTTCAAGGCCTTGTCGTTGGCCTTGTGCATGCCGGGGGTGTCGACGTAGATCGCCTGCACGTCACCTTCGGTCTTGATGCCGAGCATGTTGTGACGGGTGGTCTGCGGCTTGCGCGAGGTGATCGCCAGCTTCTGCCCGAGGATGTGGTTGAGCAGCGTGGACTTGCCCACGTTGGGGCGGCCGACGATGGCCACGTAACCGCAGCGGGTCGGATTGTTCTCAGTCATTGCCATTCTCCACGCCCAAGGCGATCAGTGCGGCGGCAGCGGCGACCTGCTCGGCGATACGCCGGCTCACGCCCTGACCGCGGCTCTTGTTGTTTAGCAGCACCACTTCGCATTCGACGAAGAAGGTGCGGCAATGAGGTTCGCCCTGGATATCCACCACTTCATAACGCGGCAGCTCGCAGGCACGCGACTGCAGGTATTCCTGCAGGCGCGTCTTGGGGTCCTTGTTGGTGTCGACCAGGGTCAGCCCATCGAACTCACCGGCCAACCAGGCCAGGATGCGCTCGCGGGCAGTCGGCATGTCGGCGTCCAGGTAGATCGCGCCGATCAGCGCTTCGAGGGCGTCGGCAAGAATGGACTCGCGGCGAAAACCACCGCTCTTGAGTTCACCCGAGCCAAGGCGCAAGTAGTCGCCCAGGTCGAAGCCACGGGCCAGGCGGGCCAGGGTTTCTCCTTTGACCAGGCGAGCGCGCAGGCGCGACAACTGGCCTTCGCGAGCCTGCGGGAAACGCTCGAACAGCGCCTCGCCAGCCACGAAATTGAGAATCGCATCGCCGAGAAACTCCAGGCGCTCGTTGTTGCGCCCGGCGTAGCTGCGGTGCGTAAGTGCCAGGAGCATCTGATCCCGGTCTTTGAAGGTATAGCCGAGCTTGCGCTCCAGGCGTTCGAGGGAAGCGCTCATGCAGCCACCCCTTCGTTGTTAAACGCGTTCAAATCAACATCCTGAAAGACTGTTTGGCTGTGTCACGCCGTCATGCAGCGGCGAATTTACCCATCCCTGAGAACACAGCCTATGTCAGAAATGCATTCGGCGCTGTCTGTGGACAGCGCCGAGGGGTATCAATGGATCAGACCGACCCGTGACAGGTTGGGGAAGTGGCTGAGCTTGGGCTCGGGCCAGCTCATCCAGACCGCAAAGGCCTTGCCGACGATGTTACGGTCCGGGACCATGCCCTGCAGCTCGCGCGGGATACTCGGGTCGTCCCAGTAGCGGCTGTCGTTGGAGTTGTCGCGGTTGTCGCCCATCATGAAGTAATGGCCAGCCGGCACGGTCCACTGCTGGTCCGGCGGCATGCGATAGCGGCTCATTTCCTTGCGGATCAGGTGCTCGGCTTCGCCCAGCTTCTCCTTGTACAACTCGGCGCTACCCAAGGATCCGGCTTCGGTGCCCACCAGTTGCTCAGCGACCAGCTGGTCGTTGACGTACAGGTGCTTCTCGTTGGTGTAGCGGATCCGGTCGCCCGGCAGACCGACCACACGCTTGATGTAGTTGACGTTCGGGTCGCTCGGGTAGCGGAACACCATGACGTCACCGCGCTGCGGGTCACCGACCTCGATGACCTTCTTGTCGATCACCGGCAGGCGGATACCGTAGGAGAACTTGTTCACCAGGATGAAATCGCCCACTTCCAGGGTCGGCTTCATCGAACCCGACGGAATCTGGAAGGGTTCGACCAGGAACGAGCGCAGCACCAGCACGATGAACAGTACCGGGAAGAACGACTTGCCGTACTCGACGAGCAACGGCTCCTTGTTCAGGCGCTCGACCACCGCGACCTCGGGCTGGCTGACGCTGCCCTGGTAGTTGGCGATCGCCGCTCGCCGGCGCGGGGCCAGGAACAGCAGATCGATCAGACCCAACAGGCCGCAGACAGCGACGGCGATGACTAGCAACAGCGGGAAATTTAGCGACATAGGACCTAGCTATCCAACCTGAGCACAGCGAGGAAGGCTTCCTGTGGGATCTCCACGTTGCCCACCTGCTTCATGCGTTTCTTACCGGCCTTCTGCTTCTCCAGCAGCTTCTTCTTACGGCTGACGTCACCGCCATAGCACTTAGCCAGTACGTTCTTTCTGAGCGCCTTGACAGTGGTCCGCGCAATGATCTGGCCGCCGATAGCTGCCTGGATCGCCACGTCGAACATCTGCCGAGGAATCAGTTCCTTCATCTTCTCGGTCAACGCACGGCCTTTGTAGGCCGCGTTGTCACGATGCACGATCAATGCCAGGGCATCGACCTTGTCGCCGTTGATCAGCACGTCCAGCTTGACCAGGTTGGCCGACTGGTAGCGATCGAAATGATAGTCCAGCGAAGCGTAGCCGCGGCTGGTGGATTTGAGCTTGTCGAAGAAGTCCAGCACCACTTCGTTCATCGGCAGGTCGTAGCGCACCTGTACCTGGCTGCCGAGGAACTGCATGTCACGCTGAACGCCACGCTTCTCGATGCACAGGGTGATGACGTTGCCCAGGTGCTCCTGCGGCACGAGGATGGTCGCCGTGACGATCGGCTCGCGGAAGTCCGCGACCGCCGAGACATCCGGCAGCTTCGACGGGTTGTCGACGACGATGGTTTCGCCGGTCTTGAGCTCCAGCTCGTAGATCACGCTCGGTGCGGTGGTGATCAGGTCCAGGTCGTATTCGCGCTCGAGGCGCTCCTGGATGATCTCCATGTGCAGCATGCCGAGGAAGCCGCAACGGAAGCCGAAGCCCAGAGCGTCGGAGCTTTCCGGCATGTACTGCAGCGACGAGTCGTTGAGCGTCAGCTTCTGCAGGGCGTCGCGGAAGTCCTCGAAATCGTCGGAGCTGACCGGGAACAGGCCGGCGTACACCTGCGGCTGGATCTTCTTGAAGCCAGGCAGCACCTCGACCTCGGGGGTCGAGGACAGCGTCAGGGTGTCGCCGACCGGCGCGCCGTGAATGTCCTTGATGCTGGCGATGATGAAGCCCACTTCGCCAGCCTTGAGGTCGGCGGTCTGGGTGTGTTTCGGGGTGAAGACACCGACGCTGTCGACCAGGTGCACCTTGCCGGTGGACTTGACCAGGATCTTGTCGCCCTTCTTGACCCGGCCCTGGCGCACACGCACCAGCGACACGACGCCCAGGTAGTTGTCGAACCAGGAGTCGATGATCAGCGCCTGCAGAGGGGCGTCGATCTCGCCTTCTGGCGCGGGAATGGTCTGCACCAGGCGCTCGAGCACCTCGTCCACGCCCATGCCGCTCTTGGCACTGCAGGCCACGGCTTCGGTGGCGTCGATGCCGATGATCTTCTCGATCTCGTCCTTGACGCGGTCCGGATCGGCCTGGGGCAGGTCCATCTTGTTCAGTACCGGCATGACCTCGAGGCCCTGCTCGATGGCGGTGTAGCAGTTGGCGACCGACTGCGCCTCGACGCCCTGACCGGCATCGACCACCAGCAGCGCGCCCTCGCACGCGGCCAGCGAACGCGAGACTTCGTAGGTGAAGTCGACGTGGCCGGGGGTGTCGATGAAGTTCAACTGGTAGGTTTTGCCGTCCTGCGCCTTGTAGTGCAGGGTGACGCTGTGGGCCTTGATGGTGATACCGCGTTCACGCTCGAGGTCCATGGAGTCGAGGACCTGGGCCTCCATTTCGCGCGCCGACAGGCCACCGCACATCTGGATGAAACGGTCGGCCAGCGTCGACTTGCCATGGTCGATGTGGGCGATGATGGAGAAATTGCGGATATGACTCAAATCACTCACGGGTCAACACTCGAAAAGGCTGCGAGCCGGACGCCCGCGGAAAAATAGCCGGGAATTGTACCTCAAGCCGGAGGGATATGGGAGATTCCTCTATCGCCACGCACACCTGCAAATGCGACATGAATTTGCTCGGCTCGCTGATGTTCCCACAGAACATCATGACACGCTCATGAAAAAGGGCAGCCGAAGCTGCCCTTTCCTACCCTTCACTCAGCCTATTCAGCCAACTTGAAGGTGATGAAGCTGGCGCGGCCCTGTCGCAGCACACGCATCGATACCGAACGGTTCTTCGGCAGGTCCTTGGCGATCTCGGTGAATTGCTTGGCCGAGCTGATCGCCTGGTTGTTCAGGTGGCTGATCACGTCGCCCGGACGCAGGCCAATCAGTGCTGCCGGACCATCCTGAACCTCCTTGATGACCACACCACCCTTGAGCTCGAGCGACTTCTTCTGCTCGTCGCTGAGGTCGGCGACCGAGACGCCCAGGCGGTTGCTGTTGCGCTCCACGCCTGCCTGGCCAGCGGTGCCAATGTCGGCATCGTCTTCAGGGAGTGCACCGATGGTGATGTCCAGGGTCTGACGCTTGCCTTCGCGGATGATCTCGAGCTTGGCTTTCTGGCCATCCTTGAGACCGCCGACCAGGTGTGGCAGGTCTGCGGACATGACGATCGGCTGGCCGTTCATGCTCAGGATCACGTCACCGACCTGCAGGCCGCCCTTGGCCGCAGGGCCGTTCTCCAGCACCTGGGCTACAAGCGCACCGGCAGGCTTGTCGAGCCCGAAGGACTCGGCCAGGTCCTTGTTCACTTCCTGGATCACCACGCCGAGCCAGCCGCGGCTGACCTTGCCGTCTTTCTTCAACTGGTTCGAGACATCGATCGCCACGTCGATCGGGATGGCGAACGACAGGCCCATGAAGCCGCCGGAGCGGGTGAAGATCTGCGAGTTGATACCCACGACCTCACCCTTCATGTTGAACAGCGGGCCGCCGGAGTTACCCGGGTTGATCGCGACGTCGGTCTGGATGAACGGCACGTAGGTGTCGTTGGGCAAGGTACGCCCCTTGGCGCTGACGATACCTTTGGTCACCGAATGATCGAAACCGAACGGCGAGCCGATGGCCAACACCCACTCACCGACCTTCAGCTTCTCGGAATCGCCCAGCTTGACGGTCGGCAGATTCTTGCCATCGACCTTGAGCAGTGCCACGTCGGTGCGCGGGTCGGTGCCAACCAGCTTGGCTTGCAGTTCGCTGCGATCGGACAGGCGGACGATGATCTCGTCGGCATCGGCGACAACATGGTTGTTGGTCAGGACATAACCATCGCTGGAGATGATGAAGCCCGAGCCCAGCGACTGAGCCTCACGCTGGCGATCGCCACGCGGGGAGCGCGGCTGCTGCGGCATGTTGCGCTCGAAAAACTCGCGGAACATCGGAGGCAGGCCCTCCAGGTCGGGCATCTGCCCGGCGGCGACGCGACGGTCCGGCAGTTTTTGCTTGGTACTGATGTTGACCACCGCCGGCGAGGCTTGCTCGACCAGGGTGGTGAAGTCCGGCAGGGCTTCCTCGGCCTGGGCGGTAAGCACCTGGCCGAGCATCAGCACGGCGGCGAACATCGATAGATAGGTTTTCAAGCGTGGTATTGACATACGGCTCCCGTCACAACGAGCGTAGTTAGCAGAAGGGCCCCTGCAGATGCAGGAAAGGCCAGACTCCAGGAAGTCTGACCTATAGAAAATTTACCAGTTGATTGCAAATGACAATGCTTTAATTTCATGTCAGCTGCGCGCCTGACAGCTTGTAGGAAGGGTCTGGGACGGTCATTACCGCGCCTGGACATCCTGGGCGCGCATCGACAATGCCACGCGCTCGGCGGTCCCCAGCGGAATCTCTCCGACCACGGTGACCATGACCTTGCCCTTGGGTGTGTTCAGATGCCGCGAGACAGCGACGGTAGGCCCCAGTTGCGCACGGGTATCGGTACCGGCGTCTTCCTTGATCGGCTCGAGAAAGACGGAGAACCGCGCCAGCCCATCGTCGTACATCAGGCTGCTGACGGTGCTGTTGCGTTCGGGATCACGGCGCACGGCGCTGTTGACCAGCTCGAAGCCAGGCGGCAGCCAGTCGGAACGCCAGCCAGCGACAGTTTCAGGCTTCGCCGCCGCAAGAGGCTGCACCGGCTTGCACGCGGAACTGGCCTGCAGGTCGCGATCGGTCGGAACATCATCGGTATCCAGGCGGGTCATCTGGAAGCGCTCGAGCAACTGGCCCTTGTCGTTGAGCATCAACGACCGCAGCGGCAGGCCGGTCTGGCGATCCAGGTGAAGTTCAAAGGCGTAACGGTGCTGGTCGCGTGGAGTGAGGGTGACGATCACCGCGTCGCGCCCGGCGATACGTGCCTTGCCAGCCACACCCAGGTCGTACCAGCTCATCAGCTTCAGAGGATCGAGCACTCGCGGGGCGGAATCGGGCGGCGTACCGACCCCGCTGACCAGGGAACCACTGACGCACTGCACCTTGCCGTCGACCCGCACGATTTCCTGGGCGGCGCCATCGAGCTGCAACAACCGCTCGCTGACTTTGCCGTCCTGGACGCGATGCCAGATATCGTGGGAAGAAAAACTGCCGTTACGTTCGTAGACGAAAGAACCCTGGTAACTCTGCCCTTGCTCGGCCTGTGCCAGCTTATTCAGCCACTCGCTCGCCTCGGGCGAAGAGTTGGCCGCCAATGCCGGCACCGTGATGCAGCTGCCGAGCAGCAGCGACAGAAGAGGTAGCGCGCGCATGATCCTCCTTACTTAGCGATTTTCCAGGCTGGCGGCGCGTGCGTAAGGCAGAGCGGTTTCAGTGCCCTTCAGCGCAGACTCCTGAGCGTGCTGGCGCAGGTAACCTGGCAGACGCTGATCCCAGCCGGCCTGGTTCTGCAGCACACCGTTGGCCATCGGCCCGGTCGGTTGCTCGCTGCTCTCACTATAGCCTGCCAGAACGGCTGGACCTTGAGTCTGCGGTACGGTGACCCCCTGCTGCACAGGTTGCTGCGAAGCAAGTTGCGCGCCGTTGATCTCATCCTGGTTGTACAGGCGTACGCCCGCCAGCACAGCGACGGTCACCGAAGCGGCAACGGCCAGGCGACCAATGCTGCGCCAAGGGCCACGCTTGGCCTTGACCGGGACGGCTTCGTCGGCCAGCGCGGCAGAAACGGCCGACGCGATGTCGAGCTTGGGCAGCAGCAGCTCCTTGTGCATGGCTGCGCGAGCGACCTGGTAACGCGACCAGGTGGCACGTGTCTCGGCATCATCGACCGCGTTCAGCACGCGACGTAATTCCAGTTCGTCCGCTTCGTTATCCATTACCGCGGACAGCGATTCCTGCAAAGCTTCACGACTCATGGCGGTTCCTCTCTTGGCTGTCGCCGCTGTCTCAGGTTTCCTGCAACAGGGGTTGCAGGGCTTTGTCTATGGCCTCCCGAGCGCGGAAGATTCGAGAGCGCACGGTACCCACCGGACATTGCATGACACTGGCAATGTCTTCGTAACTCAGCCCGTCGAACTCGCGCAGGGTCAATGCCGTGCGCAGGTCTTCGGGCAGTTGCTGGATGGTGCGATGGACAGTGCCTTCGATTTCATCCCGCAACAACGAGCGCTCTGGGGACTCGAGATCCTTGAGACCATGATCGCCGTCGTAGAACTCCGCATCCTCGGAGCTCACATCGCTGTCTGGCGGCCGTCTTCCACGGGACACCAGGTAATTCTTCGCCGTGTTGATGGCGATGCGGTACAGCCACGTGTAGAACGCACTGTCACCGCGGAAGTTGCCAAGCGCACGGTAGGCCTTGATGAAAGCTTCCTGCGCCACGTCCTGCGCTTCATGGGTGTCGTGTACAAAACGCACGATCAACCCGAGAATCTTGTGCTGATACTTCAGCACCAACAGATCGAACGCTCGCCTGTCACCGCGCTGCACGCGCTCGACAAGCTGCTGATCCTCTTCCTGGGTTAGCATGAACACTCCTCAGTGAACTCAAAGGAGCGTTGCGACAGCCATCGTTCAGGCTTGCAACCATAGACTCGGGCTTTGCGCAAAAGTTCTCCCCTCCAAGCAAGTTTCCTGCGGCCTCTGGTCGGCTCGCACGAAAAAGACACAGCGCGGTCGCAGCCGGCTGCGTCGATAATCGGTGTCTCGAATACACAGGTTTCAGCCCGGGTAGAGCCGCTGTCCTGCGTCGCCTCGGCAATCGTGGCAGACGGGCAGCCTTCTTGAGATTTGCAGGGGTACTGGAAAGTTCCCACAAAGTCGCCACGCCTGCGCAACCGCCATTGGAAATCCGACGCCGTGGGCTGCTATAAAGGCAGCCCGGCATCTTTCACGATAGTTTCACAATGCCATATACGCATCACTATTGTGCCGCTCCCCTTCCCTAGTTACTAGTGTCCCGACATGAGCCAACAATTCCAACATGATGTCCTGGTGATCGGCAGTGGCGCCGCCGGTCTCAGCCTGGCACTGAACCTTCCCGGCCACCTGCGCGTCGCGGTCCTGAGCAAGGGCGACCTCGCCAACGGCTCTACCTTCTGGGCCCAGGGCGGTGTCGCCGCGGTACTGGACGACACCGACACGGTGCAATCGCACGTCGAGGACACGCTCAATGCAGGCGGTGGCCTGTGCCATGAAGACGCCGTGCGATTCACCGTCGAACACAGCCGCGAAGCCATCGAGTGGCTGATCGAGCAGGGCGTGCCCTTCACCCGCGATGAACACCACAGCGTCGACGACGGCGGCTTCGAGTTCCACCTCACCCGTGAAGGCGGTCACAGCCACCGCCGCATCATCCATGCCGCCGATGCCACGGGCGCCGCGATCTTCACCACGCTTCTGGAACAGGCGCGCCAGCGCCCGAACATCGACCTGCTCGAACAGCGTGTAGCCGTGGACCTGATCACCGAGCGGCGCCTGGGCCTGCCCGGCGAACGCTGCCTGGGCGCCTACGTGCTCGACCGCAACAGCGGCGAGGTGGACACCTTCGGCGCACGCTTCACGGTGTTAGCGACAGGCGGCGCGGCCAAGGTCTATCTCTACACCAGCAACCCCGACGGCGCCTGCGGTGATGGCATTGCCATGGCCTGGCGCGCCGGCTGTCGGGTGGCGAACCTTGAGTTCAACCAGTTCCACCCAACCTGCCTGTACCACCCGCAAGCCAAGAGTTTCCTGATCACCGAGGCCCTGCGTGGCGAAGGTGCGCTGCTGCGCCTGCCCAACGGCGAGCGCTTCATGCCGCGCTTTGACCCGCGCGAAGAGTTGGCGCCACGGGATATCGTCGCTCGCGCCATCGACCATGAGATGAAGCGCCTGGGCGTGGACTGCGTGTACCTGGACATCACCCACAAGCCGGTCGAGTTCATCAAGAGCCACTTCCCCACGGTCTACGAACGCTGCCTGACCTTCGGCATCGACATCACTCGCCAGCCGATCCCGGTGGTACCGGCAGCGCACTACACCTGCGGCGGCGTGATGGTCGACGAGCGCGGCCACACCGACGTACCGGGCCTGTATGCCATTGGCGAGACCAGTTTCACCGGCCTGCACGGCGCCAATCGCATGGCCAGCAATTCGCTGCTGGAGTGCTTCGTCTACGGCCGCGCGGCTGCCGCGGACATCGAGGCGCACCTGGATCAAGTCGGCAGGCCGCAGGCCCTGCCTTGCTGGGATGCCAGCCAGGTCACCGATTCGGATGAAGACGTGATCATCGCGCACAACTGGGACGAACTGCGGCGATTCATGTGGGACTACGTCGGCATCGTGCGCACCAGCAAACGCCTGCAGCGCGCCGAGCACCGGGTGCGCCTGCTGCTGGACGAAATCGACGAGTTCTACAGCAACTACAAGGTCAGCCGCGACCTGATCGAGCTGCGCAACCTGGCACAGGTGGCCGAGCTGATGATTCGCTCGGCGATGCAGCGCAAAGAAAGCCGTGGGCTGCACTACACCCTGGACTACCCGGGGATGCTGGGTGAGGCCAGGGATACGATACTCAGCCCGACCTGAGCCTGGCGCCGGCCTTTTCGCCGCGGCGACTTGCCCGCGAAGAGGTCGGCAACACCCACTTCACTCTACAGCCATCACCCATCGGCGTCGGCTGAACTTCAAGCGCACACGAAGCTGTCGGTGCTCATCCGCCGTCAGCGCATCCCTTGGAATGCACTGGCTCTGGGCAACCCGCCGCCCTTCGCGCACGAAGCGCAACACCACCATCACCGGCAGCGCGACGCTGTCACGGCACAACCTAACCCGCTGCCAGCCACGGGCACGGCTGAACGCCTGCCAGCCACGCGCATCACGGCGCAGACCGGTCACGGCATCAGGATGGGTCAGGAGGATACGACGGGGAATCACCCAACAGGCATGGGCGAGGCAGGCAAACAGCACGCAGGTTGCCAACCACCAGGGCAAGGCACTGAACCACAGAGTGGCGAGCGCCAGCGCCTGCCCGGCAAGATAGGCCGTCAGCAGCAGGCGCGAGCCCTGCCAACGGCACTCGAAGCACTCACTTGGGCTGGACACGGTCCAGGATGATGCGGACCATGCGCTGCAGCTCAGGGTCTTCGGATTCGTTACGCTCCATGAACCAGCCGAACATGTCCTGGTCCTCGCAGGTCAACAGGCGGCGGTACAGTTCGCGATCCGCTTCGCTCAGGTTCGGGTAAACCTCCTGGGTGAAGGGTACGAGCAGCACGTCCAGCTCCAGCATGCCGCGGCGGCTGTGCCAGAAAAGCCGGTTGAGTTCAGTTTGTTCGACCATGGGGCCCTCCTCGAATGGTCGCGCAGTATACCGCGCTGCAACCACAGCGGCACGAGGCATTGGTCTAGTCACCTACCTATTTTGTTACTGGCGTTCTATGATGGCCGCCAGTCTTTATAGCTACCGCGATGACCCATGGCCGACTCCGCTTTCTTCTGTCCCCTGTCCCACGAGGGCATCCTCGCTGTCCGCGGCTCCGACGCCGGCAAGTTCCTGCAAGGCCAGCTGACCTGCAACCTCGACTATCTGAATCCGCAGCACGCCAGTCTCGGCGCTCGCTGCATGGTCAAAGGCCGCATGCAATCCAGCTTCCGCATCCTGCCCGAAGGCAATGGCTATCTGCTTGCCATGGCCAGCGAACTGCTCGAGGCGCAATTGGCGGATCTGAAGAAGTACGCGGTGTTCTCCAAGGCCACGCTGACCGACGAAAGCCCCGCCTGGGTACGCTTCGGCCTGCAGCAGGGCGATGCCGCGCTGCACGCGCTGGGGCTTGAAACACCACAGGCAGCCGGCGCCACCGTGCGTCATGAAGGGCTCGTCGCCATCGCTGTCTCGCCTGCACGCGTCGAACTGTGGGTGCCCGCCGAACAGGCCGCCAACGTGCGCGAAGTCCTCGCCGCCGCACTGCCCGAAGGCACCCTGGATGCCTGGCTGCTGGGCCAGATCCGCGCCGGCATCGGCCAGGTCATGGGCCCGACCCGTGAACTGTTCATCCCGCAGATGATCAACCTGCAGGCCGTCGACGGCGTGAGTTTCAAGAAGGGCTGCTATACCGGCCAGGAAATCGTCGCGCGCATGCAGTACCTGGGCAAGCTCAAGCGTCGCCAGTATCGCCTCTCGCTGCCCGTGGACGAAGCCCCCGCACCCGGCGCAGAGATCTTCTCGCCCACCCACGGCTCCTCGGTCGGCGAGGTGGTCATCGCGGCACCGGCCGAGCAAGGTGTCGAACTGCTGGCAGTGCTCAGCGCCGACTCGGTGGAAGATGACAACCTGCACCTGGGCAGCCTCGAAGGCCCACGCCTGACCCTGCTCGACCTGCCCTACGAACTGGACCGCGATCGGGAAATCCAGCGCTGACCAGCCCGCCCCGCCGCTGCGGCGGGGCAGCCCCACCACTGCGGTAGAGAAGTCCATGAACAAGCTGGCCGAGATGGTTCAAGCGCAGTTGCTCGCTGCCATCGACAACGACGACCTGGTCCTGCCCACGCTGCCCGAGGTTGCCCTGAGCATCCGCGAAGCCGCCGAAGACAGCGAAATCAGCGTGGCCGCCTTGAGCCGCGTGATCGGTCGCGATGCTGCGCTGTCGGCGCGCCTGATCAAGGTGGTCAACAGCCCGCTGCTGCGCGCACTGGTGGAGGTCACCGACCTGCACACCGCGATCACACGCCTGGGCGTCAACTACAGCTGCAACCTGGCTATCGGCCTGGTGATCGAACAGATCTTCCATGCCCGATCGCCGGCGGTGGAACACAAGCTGCGCGATATCTGGGAAAACAGCCTGGAAGTGGCGGGCATCAGTTACGAAATCTGCAGACGCTACACCCACCTCAAACCCGACCAGGCCACCCTGGGTGGTCTTGTGCACCAGATCGGCGCCCTGCCGGTACTGATCTACGCCGAAGAGCACAACGAGCTGCTGTCCGACCCGGTGTGCCTGCACTTCGTGATCGAACAGATCCATCCCGTGCTGGGCGACAAGATCCTCAGCGCCTGGGAGTTTCCCGAGCAACTGGTCAACCTGCCCAGCCAGGTCCAGGACCTGGAGCGCGAGACCGACAAGATCGACTACATCGGCATCGTCCAGATCGCCCGCTCGCTCAGCCTGCGCGGGCGCGGCCAGCCCTTGACCAGCCTGCCCGCCTACAAGCTGCTGCGCCTGCCGGAGGGCAAGGAGCTGGACCTGATGGAACTGGTCGAGGCACGGGACATGTTGCGCTGACTGCCGCGGGTGCGGCGGTCAATCCGCGATGAAACTTACCCGCACCTTCAAACCGCCGTTGTCGCCATCATGCAGGCTGATCTGCGCCAGATGCGCACGGCAAATTTCGCCGACGATCGCCAACCCTAGCCCACTGCCTTGGGCACTGCGCCGGTAGAAGCGCTCGAACACGCGCTCGCGATCATCCAGTGGAATCCCCGGCCCATCGTCCTCGACCTCCAGCACCGCAGGGGCCAGCACGCGCAGGATCACGTTGCCGCCCATCGGTGTGTGGGCCAGGGCATTGTCCACCAGGTTGCTGAGCAGCTCGTTGAGCAAGGTCGGCTCGCCCTTCAGCCAAACCGGCGCCTCGGCTTCCAGCGCCAGGGCAACACCCCGGGCATGGGCCAGCGGCGCCATGGCCATGCCCAGTTCGCGGGCCAGCTGGCTGAGATCCAGGCGCTTTGCACCGCCTTCGGCGATTGCCCGGGCGCCATTTTCCACACGGGCCAGCGACAGCAACTGGTTGGCCAGGTGGGTAAGGCGATCAGTCCCCTGGGCCGCAGACTCCAGGGTCTGGCGCCACTCCTCGGGCTCCCGCGAGCGCAAGCCCAACTCCACCCGAGCCTTGAGCGCCGCCAGTGGTGTGCGCAACTCGTGGGCAGCATCGGCGATGAACTGCGCCTGGCGCTCGAACTGGCCGCGCAGCCGCTCGGTGAAGTGGTTCAAGGCCCGCACCAGCGGCCCCAGTTCATGCTGCACCTGCACCACCGGCAGGGCCCGCAGATCGTCGGGCTGACGGGCCTCCACCGCCGTGCGCAGACGCTCCAGCGGACGCAGTGCAGCACTGACCGCGAACCACACCATCACCAGCGCGCCCAGCGCAAGCATGCCCAGGCGCAGCAACGTGTCGGCCATCAGTCCGCGCGCCATGCTCACCCGCGCCTCTTCGGTCTCGGCCACGCGGATCTCGGCCATGCCGTTCATGTTCGGTTCGCTGACGGCCTTGAGCAGGCTCACCACGCGCACATCCTGGCCCAGGTAGGTGGCGTTGTAGAAGCGCGCCAGTGCCGGATAGTCGTCGGTGCGCGGCGTGCCAGGGGGCGGCGGCGGCAGCTTCTCGTAACCGGAAATCAGCCTCTGGTGAATATCCAGCACCTGGTAGTAGATGCGTCCGGCGCTGTCGTAGGCGAAGGTGTCCAGGGCCACATAGGGCACATCGGCGCTGAGCGTGCCATCGCGCTGGGAAAGGCCGGCGGCAATGGTCCGCGCCGAGGCCAGCAGCGTGCGGTCATAGGCGGTGTCGGCGGCCTCGCGGCCATTCCAGTAAGCGCTCAGGCCGCTGGCCAGCATCAGCACCACGAGCAACAGCGCCAGGTTGCCGAGCAGGCGCGCGCGCAGGCTGCCGTTGTCACGCATCGCGATGCTCGAGCAGGTAGCCCAGGCCGCGGAACGTGACGATCGCCACCGGGTGGCCATCGAGCTTCTTGCGCAGGCGATGGATGTAGATCTCGATGGCATCGGGGCTGGCTTCTTCGTCCAGGCCAAACACCTGTGCGGCCAATTGCTCCTTGCTCATCACCCGCCCGGGACGGGCGATCAGCGCCTCGAGCACGCTCTGTTCGCGCGAGGTCAACGTCAGCGGCTCGTCACCCAGCGCAAAGCGCCGCGTGTCCAGGTCATACACCAGGGGCCCGCAACGTTGCTGACGTTCGCCACCGAGCACGCTACGGCGCAGCAGTGCCTTGACCCGCGCCTCAAGCTCGGTGAGCTCGAAAGGCTTGGCCAGGTAGTCGTCGGCCCCAAGGTTCAGGCCGTGCACGCGGTCCTTGACGTCGCTGCGCGCGGTGAGCATCAGCACCGGCAGGGTCTTGCCCCGCGAGCGCAGGCGCGCCAGCACTTCGAAACCGTCCATGCGCGGCAGGCCGACATCCAGCACGGCGACAGCATAGTCCTCGCTGGCCAGGGCCAGGTCGGCGGCCACGCCGTCATGCAGCACATCCACGGTCAAGCCCTGGCTCTTGAGGGCCTGGGCCACGCTTTCAGCCAACGGCAGATGGTCTTCGACCAGCAACACACGCATCGGATTCTCCCTGCTCGGGTTGGGCGGTGGCGCGGAGTGTAACGCCCTCGCCGGCACTGTGAAGCCCTTGTGACAAACCTTTCGCGCTGAAAGGTTAGCGAAAGGTTCGCCACCTAGCATCGCACCACGGTCGCTCCACGCGCCGAAAAAAGCACCAGCAAGGTGCAACGAATAAGAACAATAAAACGGAGTCAGACGACGATGCTGTCAATGCAGCCCAGCCGGTCCCTTTCCGCCCGCCCTTCCACGCTCGCCAGCGCCATTGCCCTTGCCGGCATTGCTCCGATGAGCCAGGCCGCCTTCTTCGAAGACAGTACGGCCACCTTCGAAACCCGAAACATGTACTTCAATCGCGACTTCCGCGATGGCACCAGCGCGCAACAATCCAAACGCGACGAATGGGCCCAGGGCTTCATGCTCAATTTCGAATCCGGCTATACCGACGGCACCGTGGGCTTCGGCCTCGACGCCCTGGGCATGCTCGGCATCAAGCTCGACTCCAGCAAGGACCGCACAGGCACCGGCCTGCTGCCGACCCATGACGACGGCAAGGCGGCCAACGAGTACTCCAAGCTCGGCCTGACCGGCAAGGTCAAGATCTCCCAGACCGAGTTGAAAGTCGGCACCCTGATCCCGGAACTGCCGACGCTGCAGCCCAACGATGGGCGCATCCTGCCGCAGACCTTCGAAGGCGGCCTGCTCACCTCCCGCGAGATCAAGAACCTGACCTTCACTGGCGGGCGCCTTGAAAAGGCAAAGGACCGCGACGACACCAACTGGGAAGACCTGGCGCTGAACAACAAGAACGGCCGCTTCGGTGGTACGTTCCGCGCCGACCACTTCGACCTGGGTGGCCTGGACTACAAGTTCACCGACCGCATCACCGGCAGCTACCACTTCGCCCAGCTCGACGACATCTACCGCCAGCACTTCGTCGGCATGGTCGCCACACAGCCCTGGGGGCCGGGCACCTTCGGCGCCGACCTGCGCCTCTCGAAGAGTGACGAACAGGGCAAGGCCCTGGCCGGCAAGATCGACAACACCACGCTCAACGGCATGCTCAGCTACGCGCTCAGCGGCCACAAGTTCAGCGCCGCCTACCAGCACCTGTCCGGCGACAGCGCCTTCCCCTATGTCGACGGCGCCGACCCGTACCTGGTCAACTTCGTCCAGATCAACGACTTCGCCGGCGCCGACGAACGCTCCTGGCAAGTACGCTACGACTACAACTTCGCTTCCCTGGGCATTCCTGGCCTGACCTTCATGACCCGCTACATCAACGGCGACAACGTCAGCCGCGCCGATGGCAGCGAGGGCAAGGAATGGGAACGCAACACCGAGTTCAAGTATGTGGTGCAGAGCGGTCCGCTGAAGAACGTCGCGGTGCGCCTGCGCAACGCTACCTTCCGCTCCAACTTCGCCCGCGATGCCGATGAAGTACGCCTGCTGGTCAGCTACAGCGTGGCCCTGTGGTAACCCATAACAACAACGCTCACGGAGATAGACGATGAACCTTTCACTGCGCCGACTCGTCCTGGCCACCGGCTGCCTGCTGCTGGCCGGCAACGCCCTGGCCGCCGAACCGAAACGCCCCGAATGCATCGCCCCGGCCTCGCCCGGCGGTGGTTTTGACCTGACCTGCAAACTGGTGCAGAGCGCACTGGTCGAGGAGAAGATCCTCAGCAAACCCATGCGCGTCACCTACATGCCAGGCGGTGTCGGCGCGGTGGCCTACAACGCCGTGGTAGCCCAGCGTCCGGCCGATGGCGGTACGCTGGTGGCCTGGTCCAGCGGCTCGCTGCTGAACCTGGCCCAGGGCAAGTTCGGCCGCTTCGACGAGAACGCGGTGAAATGGCTGGCCGCCGTCGGCACCAGCTATGGCGCCATCGCAGTGAAAAGCGACTCGCCCTACAAGACCCTCGATGACCTGGTTGCCGCACTGAAGAAAGACCCGAGCAAGGTGGTGATCGGTTCCGGCGGCACCGTCGGTAGCCAGGACTGGATGCAGACCGCGCTGATCGCCAAGGCTGCCGGCATCAACCCGCGCGACCTGCGCTACGTGGCCCTGGAAGGCGGCGGCGAAATCGCCACCGCGCTGCTCGGCGGCCATATCCAGGTGGGTTCGACCGACATTTCCGACTCCATGCCACACATCCAGAGCGGCAGCATGCGCATCCTCGCGGTGTTCTCGGAAAATCGCCTGGACGAGCCTGAGATGAAGAACATCCCGACCGCCAAGGAGCAGGGCTACGACATCGTCTGGCCGGTGGTGCGCGGCTTCTACCTCGGCCCGAAGGTGAGCGACGAAGAGTACGCCTGGTGGAAAGCGTCGTTCGACAAGCTGCTGGCCTCGGAAGACTTCGCCAAGCTGCGTGACCAGCGCGAGCTGTTCCCGTTCGCCATGACCGGTGAAGAGCTCGATGGCTATGTGAAGAAGCAGGTCGCCGACTACAAGACCCTGGCCAAGGAATTCGGCCTGATCCAGTAATCTCGGCCCTTGTGGGAGCGGGCTTTCCCGCCCCCACGAAGGAAGCATGAAAGCCGCTTCTATCGAGGATTCCTTCATGATCCTGCAACGCATCTTCGCCCTGGTGCTGCTGGCGGTCTGCGCCGCCCTGGCCGTTATGGCCTGGCCTTACCAGGCGGCGTTTTCCTATGAGCCGGTGGGCCCGCGTGCCTACCCGCTGCTGATGCTCGGCCTGATGAGCCTGGGCCTCTTGTATCTGGCAATTCGTCCGACGCCCATCGTGCACAAGGACGACGAAGTCCCCCTGGACCGCGAGACCCTCACCAAGATCGCCGCCTGCGTCGGCCTGCTGATCGTCTTCGCCGCCACCTTCGAGTCGCTGGGCTTCATCCTCAGCGCCGTCCTCGCCGGCCTGCCCATGGCCCGCCTGTATGGCGGCCGCTGGCTGCACAGCGCGATCGTGGTGGTGGGCATGAGCATCTTCCTCTACTGGCTGTTCGACCGGGTGATGGATGTCCCCCTGCCCCTCGGCCTGCTCGACGTACTGGAGAACTGACACATGGATACCTTGAGCTACCTCGGCCAGGGCTTCGGCGTCGCCCTGAGCCCCTACAACCTGGTCACCGCACTGAGCGGCACCCTGATCGGCACCGTGGTCGGCCTGTTGCCAGGTCTGGGCCCGATCAACGGCGTGGCGCTGCTGATCCCCATCGCCTTTGCCCTCGGTCTGCCGCCGGAGTCGGCGCTGATCCTGCTGGCCGCGGTGTATCTGGGCTGCGAATACGGCGGCCGGATCAGTTCGATCCTGCTGAACATCCCGGGCGAAGCCTCGACCGTGATGACCACTCTCGATGGCTACCCCATGGCCCGCCAGGGCCTGGCCGGTGTCGCCCTGTCGCTGTCGGCCTGGAGCTCGTTCATCGGCGCCCTCATCGCCACCTGCGGCATGGTGCTGTTCGCGCCGCTGCTGGCGAAATGGGCGATCGCCTTCGGACCGGCGGAATACTTCGTGTTGATGGTGTTCGCCATCGTCGCCCTCGGCGGCATGGCCGGCGACAAGCCACTGAAGACCTTCATCGCCGCGCTGATCGGCCTGTTCCTGTCGGCCGTGGGCATCGACGCCAACAGCGGCGTGTACCGCTTCACCGGTGACAGCGTTCACCTGGCCGACGGTATCCAGTTCGTGGTGCTGGTACTGGGCCTGTTCTCCATCAGCGAGATTCTCCTGCTGCTGGAGAAGACCCACCATGGCCACCAGGCGGTCAAGGCCACCGGGCGCATGCTGTTCAACCTCAAGGAAGCCGCCTCGGTCTTCGTCGTCAACATTCGCTGCGGCCTGCTCGGCTTCTTCATGGGCGTGCTGCCCGGTGCCGGTGCCACCCTGGCCAGCGCCGTGGCGTACATGACCGAGAAGCGTATCGCCGGTGCCAGCGGCAAATTCGGCAAGGGCGACGCCCGTGGCCTCGCCGCCCCGGAAACCGCCATCGGTGCATCCTGCTGCGGCGCCCTGGTGCCGATGCTGACCCTGGGCGTGCCAGGTTCGGGCACCACCGCCGTGATGATCGGTGCACTGACCCTGTACAACATCACCCCCGGCCCACTGCTGTTCGAACAGCAGCCTGACATCGTGTGGGGCCTGATCGCCTCGCTGTTCATCGCCAACATCATGCTGGTGATCCTGAACATCCCGATGATCCGCATCTTCACCCGCATCCTTGCCGTACCGAACTGGGCGCTGGTGCCGGTGATCGCGATCATCACCGCGATCGGCGTCTACGCCGTGCACGCCACCACCTTCGACCTGTTCCTGATGGTCGGCATCGGCATCATGGGCTATATCCTGCGCAAGCTGGACTTCCCGCTGTCGCCGATCCTGCTGGGCTTCATCCTCGGGGGGCTGATGGAGCAGAACCTGCGCCGTGCGCTGTCGATCTCCAACGGCGAGCTGGGCATCCTCTGGTCCAGCCCGATCAGCATGAGCGTATGGGCACTGGTGGTCTGCATGCTGGCCCTGCCGCTGCTGCGCATCTGGCGCCGCCGCAGCCTGCAGCGCCGGGCCATGGCCGATGCCTGATCGGTCGTTGCCGCTGTTCTGGGCCACCGGGCTGGTCGGACTTGCTGGCGGTTTCATCGCCAGCAAGGTCGGCTGGCCTTTGCCGTGGATGGTCGGCTCGCTGCTGGCGATCATCGCGGTGCGCTGCCTCACCCCCTGGCAGCTGTCGGAAATCCCCAACGGCCGCAAATGCGGGCAGTGGGTGATCGGTATCGGTATCGGCCTGCACTTCACCCCGGAAGTGATCGAACAGGTTGCCAGCCATTTCGGCTTGATCTTCTTCGGCGCACTGCTGACCACGGTCTCCAGCGGCGTCGGCGTGTGGCTGCTGCGCCGGTCCGGCGAGGACCGTGCCACGGCATTCTTTGCCAGCATGCCCGGCGGCTCGGGCGAGATGGTCAACCTGGGCGCGCGCAATGGTGCGGTGCTCAGCCAAGTGGCGGCGGCGCAGAGCCTGCGCGTACTGGCGGTGGTGCTGTGCGTACCGGCGCTGTTCAAGCTGCTGCTGGGCGATGGCGTGGCGCTGAACCATGCCGGCAGCGTCAGTTGGGGTTGGCTGGCGCTGATTGCGCCGCTGAGCATTGGCGTGGCGCTGCTCTGGCAGCGCCTGCGCCAGCCCAATCCCTGGTTGTTCGGGCCACTGCTGGTGGCTGCCAGCATCAGCCTGGCCAACAACCTGCAGATCGGCCTGCCCAACGGCGCCAGCCAGATCGGCCAGTGGCTGATCGGCAGCGGCCTGGCCTGCCACTTCAACCGCGCGTTCTTCCGCCGTGCGCCGGCCTTCCTGGGGCGCACCCTGGTGGCGACGGCCCTGTGCATGCTGATCGCAGGCGGCGCGGCCTGGGGGCTGAGCCTGTTCAGCCACCTGGACCTGCGTTCGCTGACATTGGGGATGATGCCGGGCGGGATCGCCGAGATGAGCCTGACGGCGGAGACCCTGCAACTGTCGGTGCCGTTGGTGACGGCGCTGCAGGTGATGCGCTTGCTGTTCGTGCTGTTCCTGGCAGAACCGATGTTCAGGTATTGGATACGCCAGGACGATTGACCGGTCGACCTCTTCGCGGGCAAGTCGGAGCGCCGAACCGCCGCCCCCACTGGCTGAGAGCGGGCTTGCCCGCGAAGAGGCCAACCCGACCGCAAGCCCTTACAAAGGCGGCACCGCCCAATTGATGGGCTCCAATCCGCGCTGCTGCAGGAAGCTGTTGGTCCGGCTGAAATGCCCGCAGCCCAAAAACCCGCGATACGCCGACAAAGGCGACGGATGCACCGACTTGAGCACCAGATGCTTGGTCCCGTCGATCAGCTTCTGCTTGCTCTGCGCATGCGATCCCCACAGCAGGAACACCACGTTCTCGCACTGCTCGCTGACCAGCTGGATGATGCGGTCGGTGAAGAACTCCCAGCCCTTCTTGGCATGCGACGCGGCATTGGCGCGCTCGACGGTCATGGTGGTATTGAGCAGCAACACCCCCTGCTCGGCCCAGCTCTGCAGGTAGCCATGATTGGGGATCGGCAGGTTCAGGTCGCGCTGCAGCTCCTTGTAGATGTTCACCAGCGAAGGCGGCGTCGGCACCCCCGGCTGCACCGAGAAGCACAGGCCATGGGCCTGGCCCGGGCCGTGGTAAGGGTCCTGGCCGAGGATCACCACCTTCACCTTGTCCAGCGGCGTGGTGTTGAGGGCATTGAAGATCAGCGGCCCAGGTGGATAGATCTCCTTGCCGGCGGCATGCTCCTGGCGCAGGAACTCGCGCAGCTGGTGCATGTAGGGCTGGTCGAACTCGGCGCGCAGCGCGGCCTTCCAGCTGGGTTCGAGCTTGATGCGATCGTCGTCGGTCATGGAGCAATCCTGAATCAGAGTGGGCGCGACACTAGGAAAGCCGCCCCCGCTTGTCAATCGCTCCGACCGGTGACAGGCACGATCGGTCAGGCAAGCCATACTTGTGCGACGACTTGCGCGAGGTTGTCCATGTCCATTCATTGCGAGGTACTCACCGGCGCCGATGGCGCCCGTATCGGCATCGCCACCCTGGATGCCGCCAAGACCCTGAACGCCCTGACCCTGCCGATGATCGAGATGCTCGATTCGCACCTGCGCGAATGGGCGCGCGATCCGGGCGTCGTCTGCGTGCTGCTGCGCGGCAACGGCGAAAAGGCCTTCTGCGCAGGCGGCGATGTGCGCGCGCTGGTGCAGGCCTGTCGCGAGCATCCCGGCAGCGTGCCACCGCTGGCAGCAACCTTCTTCGCCGCCGAATATCGCCTCGACTATCTGCTGCACACCTACCCCAAGCCGCTATTGTGCTGGGGCCGCGGTCATGTGCTGGGCGGCGGCATGGGCCTGCTGCAGGGCGCCAATGTGCGTATCGTCACCCCCAGCAGCCGACTGGCGATGCCGGAAGTGAGCATTGGCCTGTATCCGGATGTCGGCGCCAGTTGGTTCCTCAGCCGCCTGCCGGGCAAGCTTGGGCTGTTCCTGGGGCTGACCGGCGCGCCGATCAATGCCCGTGACGCCCTTGATCTGGGGCTGGCCGACCGTTTCCTCGGCGAGCAGCAGCAGGCTTCGCTGATCAAAGAACTGCTGCAACTGAACTGGCAGGAACAGACCGCCTTGCAACTGAACAGCCTGCTCAAGGCCGAGCAGCATCGCGCCTGGGCCGAGCTTCCCGAAGCGCAGTGGCTGCCTCGCCGCGCCGTGATCGACGCATTGCTCGATGTCGCTGACCCGGTAGCCGCCTGGCGGGCCGTGTGCGGCTTGAGACACCACACCGATCCACTGCTGGCCAAGGCGGGCGAGCGCTTGCATGAAGGCTGCCCGCTTACCGGTCATCTGGTCTGGGAACAGCTTCACCGCGCCCGTCACCTGTCGCTGGCCCAGGTGTTCCAGATGGAATACGCCATGAGCCTGAACTGCTGTCGGCATCCGGAATTCAGCGAAGGGGTGCGCGCTCGCTTGCTCGACAAAGACAACCAACCGCACTGGCACTGGCCGGATATCGGCAAGGTGCCAGCAGCGGTGGTCGAAGCGCACTTCGTCAAAGTCTGGGAGGGGCGACACCCGCTGGCGGATCTGGGCTGACCCTATCGCTGCCAGTTGCGATGCCCACGCCCCCGATCGCCTTGCCCATTGGAATGCCAGCGATCATCCCGCACGCCGCCACGGTAGTCCTGGCGATCGCGGTCACGCCCGTAGTCGTAGCGCTGGCGGTTGCCGTAGTCATGACGCGGATTGCCATGCCACTGGTTCACCACCGGTGGCGTGTAGGGCCGGTAGTAAGGTGCCGGCGCCGGACGGTAGTAACGCGGTGCCGTCTGGTAGTAATACCGAGGCTGCGGCGCGACGTAGTAACGGTCCTGACGGTAGTAGTAACCCGGGTAGGCGTAGCGGTCAGCGGTGTAGTACTCGCTGCGGTAATAGCCCCCGCCCCCGTAGTAAGGGGCACAGGCACTGGTCATCAGGCCAAGCAGAACGACCAACAGGATTCGCGGGTACATGGCGGCCTCCTGGACCGCTGGATTGCCCGGCACAGCGGCGCTGGCGGGCGTCGATCGCAACACGTTGATCGACACTGAGTAAGACAGTGCGCCCAAGGTCCGGTGCCATTTGCGCAACAAATTGAAACAGACAGAACGATCCGGAAATACAAATAGACAGAGGCGCGACAAAAGCCTCCAACGGATATACTGCGCGCCTCGGTGCAGACATATCGCGAACCCGGAAGCCACCATGAACGACAGCCAGCGCTGCCCCGCCTGCGGCGCCGCCAACCAGTGCGCCCTGGCCGACCCGCGCAGTGCCACCCAGGCCTGCTGGTGTTTCAGCGTCAGCATCGATGCCGCTGTGCTCGAAGCGCTTCCCGACGAACTGCGCAACAAGGCCTGCCTGTGCCCTCGCTGCGCAGCAGTCGACGAACAGCTCAAGGCAGCCGACCAGCGGCAGCCTCTTTAAGATTGCTACGATGCGCCTCGATCGATTTCTCGCCAACTTCCCCCAGTACAACCGCCAGCAGGTGCGCTTGCTGCTGGTGCAGCGCCGTGTGCGGGTCGACGCACAGCCGGTGATAGATCCGCGACACGAGGTGCGTGAATTCAGCCGGGTCGAGGTCGATGAGCAGTTGTTGCAGGCCGGGCGCCCGGCACGCTACCTGATGTTGTACAAGCCCGCGGGGTGCGTCAGCGCCACCCGCGACCCGCAGCACCCCACCGTACTCGACCTGCTGCCGGCCGACCTGCGTGACGACCTGCACATCGCCGGGCGCCTGGACTACAACACCACCGGGCTGATGATCCTGACCAATGACGGCCAATGGTCACGCCGCCTGACCCAACCGCGCACCAAGCAGGCGAAGGTCTATCAGGTCGAGACCGAGGACGAAATCGGCGCGCACTACATCGAAAAGTTCCGCGAAGGCTTCTACTTCGCCTTCGAAGACCTCACCACCCTGCCCGCCCAACTCGACATTCTTGGCCCGCGCAGCGCGCGACTGGCGATCGTCGAAGGCCGCTATCACCAGGTCAAGCGCATGTTCGGCCACTTCGACAACAAGGTGATCGGCCTGCACCGCGAAAGCATGGGGCCCATCAGCCTGGATCCGGCCCTGACGCCAGGCGCGTTCAGGGCCCTGACCGCCGAGGAAATCGCGGCGGTCTGACGGTCGACCTCAGGCGCTCTTCTTCACCCTGAACCAGGCCGCATACAGCGCCGGCAGGAACAGCAGCGTCAAGGCCGTCGCCACGATCAAGCCCCCCATGATAGCCACTGCCATCGGCCCGTAGAACACGCTGCGCGACAGTGGAATCATCGCCAGCACCGCGGCCAATGCCGTCAGCACGATGGGCCGGAAGCGCCGCACCGTAGCCTCGATGATCGCCTGCCAGCGGTCCAGCCCAGCGGCGATGTCCTGCTCGATCTGGTCCACCAGGATCACCGAGTTACGCATGATCATCCCTGCCAGCGCGATGGTGCCGAGCATCGCCACGAAGCCGAACGGCTGGCGGAACACCAGCAGGAACAAGGTCACACCAATCAGCCCCAACGGTGCGGTGAGGAACACCATCACCGTGCGCGAGAAACTGCGCAGCTGGATCATCAGCAGGCTCAGCACCACCACGATGAACAACGGCATGCCGGCGTTCACCGAGCGCTGGCCGCGCTGGGCATCCTCCACCGTGCCGCCGACCTCAAGCAGGTAACCGTCGGGCAATTGCTCGCGCACCTGCTGCAGGGTCGGCAGGATCTGCCTGACCAGGCTGTCCGGCTGTTCCTTATCGTAGATGTCGGCACGCACGGTCACCGTCGGCAGGCGATTGCGGTGCCAGATGACACCCTCCTCGAAACCGTACTCCAGCGTCGCCACCTGTGACAACGCCACGCTCTGGCCGTTGTCGGTCGGCAGCGCCAGACTGCCCAGGCCCCCAATGTCGCTGCGCTCCTCGCGAGTGCCGCGCAAGAGAATTTCGATCAGTTCGTTGTCCTCGCGGTACTGGCTGACCGTGGTGCCCGTCAACGAGCTTTGCAGGAAGCTCGACAGCTGCGCGGTACTCACGCCGAGCGCGCGGGCGCGGTCCTGGTCGATTGCCAGGAACACCGCCTTGCTCGGTTCCTCCCAGTCCAGGTGCACGTTGACCACGTGCGGGTTCTCGCGCACCTTGACCGCCACCTCTCGGGCCAGGGCGCGCACTTTCTCGATGTGTTCGCCGGTGACCCGGAACTGCACCGGGTAACCCACGGGCGGGCCGTTCTCAAGGCGCGTGACCCGCGAGCGCAATTGCGGGAATTCCTGGTCAAGGGTGGTAATGGCCCAGCTGCGCAGGGCTTCGCGGTCCTTGAGCGACTTGGCCAGCACCACGAACTGGGCGAAGCTCGCTGCCGGCAGTTGCTGGTCCAGCGGCAGGTAATAACGCGGTGAACCGGTGCCGACGTAGGCCACGTAGTTCTCGATACCATCCTGCTGCTTGAGCAGCGCCTCCAGGCGCTTGACCTGCTCGGCGGTGTTTGCCAGCGAAGCACCTTCGGCCAGCTTCAGGTCGATCATCAGCTCAGGCCGCGCCGATGCCGGGAAGAACTGCTGGGGCACGAAGCGGAACAGCACGATGCTGCCGACGAAGGCGGCAATGGTCAGCACGATCACCGTCTTGCGACGACGCACGCACCACTCCACCACCTTGCGCACACGTTGGTAGAACGGCGTGGCATAAGGGTCGGGCGTATGCTCGCCATTGCCGTGACGCGCCGCATGGCGCTTGGCCAGGTCCGGCAGCAGGCGGTCGCCCAGATAGGGGACGAACAATACCGCCGCGACCCACGAGGTCAGCAACGCGATGGTCACCACCTGGAAGATCGAACGGGTGTATTCGCCGGTGCTCGACGCGGCCGTGGCGATCGGCAGAAAGCCTGCGGCGGTGATCAGCGTTCCGGTCAGCATCGGGAAGGCGGTACTCGACCAGGCATAGCTTGCCGCCTTGAGCCGGTCGTAGCCCTGCTCCATCTTGATCGCCATCATCTCCACGGCAATGATCGCATCGTCCACCAGCAGCCCCAGGGCCAGTACCAGCGCCCCCAGCGAAATCTTGTGCAAGCCGATGCCGAAGTAGTGCATGGCAGCGAAGGTCATGGCCAGCACCAGCGGGATCGCCAGGGCCACCACCAGCCCCGTGCGCACCCCCAGCGAGAAGAAGCTCACCAGCAACACGATGACCAGTGCCTCGACCAGCACCTGGATGAACTCGCCGACCCCGGCCTTGACCGCTGCCGGCTGGTCGGACACCTTGCGCAGCTCCATGCCCGCCGGCAGGTCGTGCGCGAGCCGGGCGAACTCGGCTTCCAGCGCTTTGCCCAGTACCAGGATGTCACCGCCGTCCTTCATCGACACAGCAAGGCCGATGGCATCCTCGCCCATGAAGCGCATGCGCGGCGCAGGTGGGTCGTTGAAGCCGCGATGGACCTCGGCAACATCGCCGATGCGGAAGGTACGATCGCCCACGCGGATAGGGAACTGGCGAATCTGCTCGACGCTGTCGAAGCGCCCGCTGACCCGCAGTTGCAGGCGCTCGCTGGGCGTTTCGAAGAAGCCTGCGGTGCTCACCGCATTCTGCTCGCGCAACGCCTGCTGCACCGCGGCCAGCGGCACCCCCAGGGTCGCCAGCTTGGTGTTGGACAGCTCGATCCAGATCTTCTCGTCCTGCAAGCCGATCAGCTCGACCTTGCCCACATCCTTGACCCGCTGCAGCTGGATCTGGATGCGGTCGGCATAATCCTTGAGCACTGCATAGTCGAAGCCTGCCCCGCTCAGGGCGTAGATATTGCCGAACGTGGTGCCGAACTCATCGTTGAAGAACGGCCCCTGCACCTCAGGCGGCAAGGTGTGACGAACATCCGCGACCTTCTTGCGGATCTGGTACCACAGCTCGGGAATTTCGTCCGAATGCATCGAGTCGCGAGCCATGAACGTGACCTGGGACTCCCCCGGACGGGAGAACGAGACGATCTTGTCGTACTCGCCGGTCTCCATCAGCTTCTTTTCGATGCGCTCGGTGACCTGTCGCGACACCTCTTCAGCGGTGGCACCAGGCCACAACGTACGCACGACCATGGCCTTGAAGGTAAAGGGTGGATCTTCACTCTGTCCCAGCTTGGTGTAGGACATAGCGCCAATGGCCGCCAACAGGATCATCAGGAACAGTACGATCTGGCGATTGCGCAGCGCCCAGGCGGAAAGGTTGAACCCCATCGGGACTTACTCCTTGCTCGCCAGGTTCACCACACGGTTGCTGCGATCGACCGGCCGTACCTCCTGGCCTTCGCGCAGCACGTGGCCACCTGCGGCGACCACCCAGTCGTTGACGCCCAGCCCTTCGAGCACCGGCACGCTGTCGGCACCGTAGGGGCCGAGACGAACAGGCGCACGCTCCAGCCGATTGTCCTTGCCCACTCGCCAGACATAGGCCTGGCCCTGCTCGGCAGTCACCGCCGACAGCGGCACCGACAGCGGCGAGCGTTCGGCATGGGCGATGTACACCCTGGCGCTCTGGCCCAGCTCTGCCGGGGCTTGCGTCGATGTGAAGGCAATTCGCGCAGCGAAGGTGCGCGAGCGTGGATCCGCGGCCGGCGACAGCTCGCGGATACGCCCCTCGAAGCGCTGCTCGGGGTGCGACCAGAGTTCGACAGTTACCGCCTGCCCCACCGTGAAGCGGGCAAACTGTTGCTCGGGCAGGCCGATGGCCACCTCACGTTCGCCATCGGCTGCCAGGGTGAATACTGTCTGCCCAGCCGCAACCACCTGGCCCACTTCGACCTGGCGCTTGGCGATCACACCGTTCTGCGGCGCCCGCAGCACAGCGTATTCCGCCTGGTTGCCGGCCACGTCGAATTGCGCCTTGGCCTGCTTGAGGCGGGCAAGACCCGCACGGTAGAGGTTCTCGGCATTGTCGAACTGGGAATGGCTGACCATCTGGCGGTCAAGCAGCTTCTGGTAACGGTCGCGTTCGGCACGCACCAGCGACAGGTTCGCCTCGGCGGCGGCCATCTGCGCGCGGTTGGCCTCCAACTGCAGGCGCACGTCCTGCGGATCGAGCTCGGCCAGTGGCTGGTCGGCCTTGACCCGCTGCCCTTCCTCGACCAGGCGCTTGCTGACCTTGCCGCCGATACGAAACGCCAGCTCCGGCTCGAACCTGGCGCGTACTTCGCCCGGATAGCTGTTGGCCGAAGCGCCGGTGGGCTGGGGCTGGATCACCAGTGCCGGACGCGGGGCCGCAGGTGCCGCGGCCTCCTGGCCACAGGCAGTGAGCAGCAAGACGCAGGCAAGGGGCAGGACGAGGGGCGACGCACGACGCAACATGATGAATAACCTTTCGCAGAGGACGCATCGAATAATTATACTGGCGGGTATATTAAGTCAGGGAACCGACGCCGGGAAGCGGGTGCCAGACAGAAAAAATGTATTTATCCCGCGACGTGCGTAGCAGCCGCGAGCCGCGCGACTCGGTAATATGAGCGCTTCATCAGACAGACACGGACTCCAATGCCCATCGACGCACCCACAGGCCCTGGCCGGCCCAAGGATCTCGCCAAGCGCGAGGCCATCCTCGAAGCCGCCAAGTCGCTGTTCCTCAGCCTTGGCTACGCCAACACCAGCATGGATGCGGTCGCTGCGGCGGCAGGTGTTTCAAAACTCACGGTCTACAGCCACTTCAACGACAAGCAGACCCTGTTCGGCTCGGCGGTCATGGCCACCTGCCAGACGCAACTGCCCGACCTGATCTTCGAGCTGCCCGAGGGCGTGCCGATCGAAGACGTGCTGCTCAAAATTGCCCGGGGCTTCCAGGCGCTGATCAGCAGCGACGAGTCGGTCAAGCTGACGCGCCTGATCATGGCTTTGGGGAGCCAGGACCCGGGGCTTGGGCAGTTCTTCTACGAGGTGGGGCCCAAGCGGGTGCTGGCCGAAATGGAGGCGCTGCTGCGCTGCGTCGATGCACGCGGGTTGCTGCGGATGGAGAATCCGTTGCGCGCGGCCGAGCATTTCTTCTGCCTGATCAAGGGCGCCGCCGATTACCGGCTGTTGCTCGGTTGCGCACCGCCGCTGGCCGGAGAGGAAGCCGAGCAGCATGTGCGCGAGGTGGTCGGGGTGTTCATGCGGGCGTATAGCAGCCACCTGTAGGAGCGGGCTTGCCCGCGAAAAGTACACCGCGATGCATGGCACCGGCTTTGCCGGTGTTCGCGGCGATTCGGCGCCCGCTTACCCTAAGCCTTCAACGCCTTCTTCGGGTAGATATCGTAGCGACTGGACTTGCCCTCCAGGCTATGGCTCGGCTTTGGCCCGTCGATGATCGGTGCCTTGCGTGGGCGCTTGACCACGACCCGGTGGCTGGCCAGCGCCAGCGCGGCCTCCAGCAATGCCGGAGCATCCAGATCGTCGCCCACCAGCGGGCGGAACACGCGCATTTCCTTCTTCACCAGTGCGCTCTTGTCACGGTGCGGGAACATCGGGTCGAGGTAGATCACCTGCGGCGCCTCGCCCTGCCAATCGCGCATGCGTTCGATGGCATTGCCCGTCAGCAAGCGCATGCGCTCGACGATCGGCGCCACTTCAGCATCCAGGCGCCCACGCGCCAGGCCATCCTCGAGCAACGCAGCAATCAGCGGCTGGCGTTCGATCAGGGTCATCTGGCAGCCCAGGCTCGCCAGCACGAAAGCATCCTTGCCCAACCCCGCGGTGGCATCCAGCACCTGAGGCCGAACGCCTTGGGCGATACCGACCGCCTTTGCGATCATCTGCCCATTGCCGCCGCCGAACAGGCGTCGATGCGCCGCCTGCCCTTCGACGAAATCCACCCGCACCGGACCGGGGGCCTGCGGCCCCAATTGCTGGATCTGCAGACCATCAGCGCCGATCTGCACGGCGAACTGCGCCGAGTCATCCTCCTGCGGCAGGCCCAGACGCTGCGCCCAATCCTGCGCCTGCGCCTGGAACGGCGCCGACAGCGCCTCGACCCTGATACCTGTGCCCTGCTCTTGCTCTGCCATCCGAACCCGCACTCGAAAAAATTAATGAAACCCCGGCCACGGCCGATAAAAGCTCTATCCGCTATTCTGCCAGAGCACAACGCGCGCGACTGCCATGTCAGATACTCTTCCCATCGGTTTGACCTACCTGTCGCCAGTCGGCAACTACGGTCGCCAGAATACCCAGGCACTGGGCGGCGTCAGCCACCTGTGGCAGGACTTCTTCGCCCGCGCGATGGCCGAGCAGTCCGCAGAAGAGCAGGACAGCTTCAGCCAGGCCTTGACCCGCCAGTACGACAAGGACAGCGGCGAGCCACTGGGCGGCGCCAAGGCGCTGGCATTGATCGAGATTCAGCGCGCGCTGCCGGTTCAGGATACCGAGGTGCGTCCGCCCGAGCCGCTGTTCCTGCCCAAGGCAGAACTGGAAGCCAACCTGCTGGAGCCGGCGCCCGAACCCTTCAGCGCCAGCGAACTGATCGAACAGCAGCGCCAGCTCGACCTCAATGGCAGCTGGCTGCGCCCGCTGGTGATGAACCAGGGCCATCCCTCGCCCGAGCCGGGCCCGGCGCCTTCGCCGCGTCCGCTGCACCTGCCGATCGCCGAACTGGAGAAGTACCTGCTCGAACCGGCTCCGGAACCCTTCGACGACGCGACCCTCGCCAAACAGCAAAACGACCTGGAATTCGATACCCACTGGGCCCGCCCTGTGGTGCTGAACAACGTGCGCGTACACGCCTGAGTCAGCGGCAGACCTGCCAAAGCCCCGCGTCCAGATGAAAGTGATTCGCGTGGGCAGCGTTGTAGTCAGGCCCCAGCACCGTACTGAAGCTCTCGCAGGCCGCATCGCGCACTTCGCGCAGGAATTGCGCCTTCGCTCCCCCCGCCTGCCAGTCTCGCGCCAGTACGATGCGCTGGCCATCCTTCAAGCGAAAGCCACTGATGTCCAGGGCATTGGCCGTGGCGTGCTGGCTGAGCCGCCCCTGCTCGCGATGATAGATATTGCGACAGGCAAAGCTGCCCAGGTGATCCACCTGTGCCACCGACTGACCGAACACACGTTGCGCCGCAGGCTGCAAGCCGTGGGTCTCGAACAGCGCATAGGCCACCGCCAGCGGACAACTGGCGAGAAAGCTGCTGATCAGGCGCGCCTCGCCACCTTCGATACGCCACACATTGCGTAACGGGCAACGCGCCGTTTCCGGGCTGTCGGCCTGTTCTCGATAACGCAGCGCAGACGTTTGCAGTGCCTGTCGACACAAAGCCGGGTCGTCACGCAGACGTGACAGCTTGTAGGCCGTCAGCAGGTTCGGCGGCTGACGCACATCAAGCGCCGCCCAGGGATTCCAAGCCGCCGGTGGACGCCAGCCCAGATACCAGGCAAGCGCACCTGCGGCCATCAGCCCGCCCAGCACCATCGCCAGCAAGCGCATGGCCGGTCAGCGTCGGAACAGGTCGTTGAGCTGGGCGAACGGCATCGCCTGTTCGCCATAGCTGAAGGTGCCCTGATCCCGAATCTCCAGCGCCGCACGCTGGAACGCGCCCAGTGCCGCACGCGCCAGCGACGAGCCGACGCTGATCCGGCGCACGCCCAGGTCCTGCAACTGATTCACGCACAGCGGCACACCCGCCATGCCCAGCAGCACATTGACCGGTTTGGGCGCCACCGCCTGCACCACTGCACGAATCTCGTCGACACTGCGCAGGCCTGGGGCGTAGAGCACATCGGCGCCCGCCTCGGCGAACGCCTGCAGGCGTTTGATGGTGTCATCCAGGTCCAGGCGCCCGTGCAGGAGGTTTTCCGCACGGGCGCACAGGGTGAAAGGAAATGGCAGGCTGCGGGCCGCCTGAACTGCGGCGCGGACACGCTCGACGGCCAGGCCAAGATCGTGGATGGGGGCGTCGCTGCGACCGGTGGCGTCCTCGATCGAGCCGCCCACCAACCCAGCCTCGGCCGCGCGCAGGATGGTCTGCGCGCAGTCTTCGGGCAGGTCGCCGAAACCGTTCTCCAAGTCTGCGGCCACCGGCAGGGGTGTGGCATCGACGATGGCCTGGGCATTGGCCAGGGTATCGTCGAGGCTCAGTGCACCCTCGGCGTCAGGTCGGCCCAGACTGAAGGCCAATCCTGCGCTTGTGGTGGCCAGAGCTTCGAAGCCCAGCGCCGCCAGCAGCTTGGCGGACCCGGCATCCCACGGGTTGGGAATGACGAAGGCGCCATCACGCTCGTGCAACTTCTTGAAGGCTTCGGCTCGCAGGGTTTGCACATCCATGATCAGGTCTCCGGCAGGGTCTGGGGGTCAGAGTAGTCCCAGCTGTTCGACCTCAGGTGCGCGCGGCAATTCCGGCAAGGCCGCCAGGCCCGGCAACCGCACCATGAGGCGTTGGTGAAAATGCTGGGCCAGCGCAGCAGCCAGGCGGTTGTCGGAGGTATGCAGGAAAATGTACGGGCAACGCCCCTCTTCGATCCAGCCAGCGATCTTGTCCACCCAGGGTGTGAGAAAACTTTCGTTGGCGGCCAACTCCGGATGACCGATGAAGCGCACCTGCGGGTGCTGGCTGAAGGCGGCCGGACGCGGTGGCACCTTGGGCTTCTTGGCCTGCGCGTGCAGCACCGCTGGGTCGCGCGACGTGCAACTGAACAGCGCCCGCGGATCCAGGCAGATTCGCTCCACACCGCGCTCATGCAACAGCCGGTTGAGCAGACGCTCCTCATCGCCACGGGCGAAGAAGGCATCGTTGCGCACCTCGACGGCCACCGGCACACCGATCTCGTCGAGGAAGTGGCTCAGTTCCGCCAATCGCGCCGGGCCGAACAGCGCCGGTAGCTGCAGCCAGTAGGGAGATACTCGCTCGCCCAGCGGCGCCAGCAGGCGGGTGAAGTCCAGCGCGGATTCGAGCTGATCACGCAGGTCGCCAGCATGGCTGACGTCACCGGGAAACTTCGCAGTGAAGCGAAACTGCCGGGGCATGACCTGGGCCCAGCGCTCCACCGTGGCAGACGCAGGACGGGCGTAGAAGGTGGTGTTGCCCTCGACCGCATTGAACACCTGGCTGTACAGGCCAAGGTACTCAGCAGGGCGAGCGTCGGCGGGATAGAGGTAGTCGCGCCAGGCGTTCTCGCTCCAGGACGGACAACCGAGGTGATAAGGCAGAGGCGATGGATTCATCCATCAAATGTACAGGTCCAACCCCAGCACTTCCATCTCCCAGTCGGTGAAACCCGCGGTGCTGAGGTAGCTGGCCAACGCGGTGGCGGTGCGTCTGTCGCGGGCGCGGGGGAACACCATGTCCTGCTGGCGCGCTGGCAGGCCAGCGCTGCGGCGGTTGGCGCGGGCGATCTGCTCGGCTTCGTGGTCTTCGACGTCCTCGATGACCTGCGCATCGTCGATGCTCTCGTCGCGCACCGATGCTTTGCGCGGTGCGCGCTTGACCGGGTAGGACTGTGAGGAGAAACCGTCGATGCGCATGATGGGTGCACTCGGGAGCGATGATGGCAATCTAGCAGCATCAGGCGTCCATCACCAATGCGCGTGTGATAACTGGACCACAGATCGCGCAAAAGGTTTTATCTCGAACGGCAATAGCCGACGAACTGCACTCAGCGCGCCTTGGGCGTGGCGACATTATCGCGCAGATAGACCGGTTGCGCCTGTTCGGCGACGACCGCCTCGCCCCGCGCCCAGGCATGACCGGCCAGGCTGAGGATATCCAGGGCATGCGGCAGGGCCTGGGCATCGCAGCGCTCGACCTGAACGCCCAGACGCTCGCCATAGCCCCAGCCGGTGCCCGCACCGAACCACTGGCCACCCTCGGGCAGTACGACCCGCTCAGGGGCGATCACCCGCTCCTGGTCGAGCAGGCGCATTTCGCCATCGTGCGCCTGGTAGCAGCCCCAGTACACTTCATCCATGCGTGCATCGATGGCCGCGGCCACCTGCTGCACACCATGCTGGCGCAGCGCCCCCTGGGCCAGGGCGGCGAGGTTCGACACCGGCAGCACCGGCCGTTCGAGGGCGAATGCCAGCCCCTGGACCACACCGATGGCGATGCGCACACCGGTGAAGGCCCCAGGCCCACGGCCAAAGGCGATGGCATCCACTGCGCTCAGGGCGACACCGGAGTCGGCGAGCAACTGCTTGATCATCGGCAGCAGCTTCTGCGCGTGCTGGCGCGGGATCACCTCGTAATGGCTGGTCACCTTGCCGTCATGCAGCAGGGCGACGGAACAGGCTTCGGTGGCGGTATCCAGGGCCAGCAGGGTGGTCATCGAACGTGTATCCAGGCGAAAGGGAAAAGAGCGGCAGTATAAACGACAACGGCCCGCAAGCGGGCCGTTGTAAAACGCAGAGGGCGATCAGCTCAGGGCTGCCAGCACCTTGGCGGTGATCGACTCGACCGAGCCGACGCCTTCGATGTGGGCGTACTTGGGCTTGCCGGCGTTGGCGGCCGACAGCTTCTGGTAGAAGTCCACCAGCGGCTTGGTCTGGCTGTGGTAGACCGACAGGCGGTGACGCACGGTTTCTTCCCTGTCGTCGTCGCGCTGGATCAGGTCTTCGCCGGTGACATCGTCCTTGCCTGCCACTTTCGGCGGGTTGTACTGGATGTGGTAGGTGCGGCCCGAGGCCAGGTGCACGCGGCGACCGGCCATGCGACCGACGATCTCTTCGTCGTCCACGGCGATTTCGACCACGGCATCAATGTCGACACCGGCAGCGACCATGGCTTCGGCCTGCGGGATGGTGCGTGGGAAACCGTCGAACAGGCAGCCCTTGGCGCAGTCTGGCTGAGCGATGCGCTCCTTCACCAGGCTGATGATCAGATCGTCGGAAACCAGCTGGCCGGCGTCCATGACTTTCTTCAGTTCCAGCCCCAGCGGGGTGCCGGCCTTGACAGCGGCACGCAGCATGTCGCCGGTGGAGATCTGTGAAATACCGAACTTCTCGGTGATGAACTTTGCCTGAGTACCTTTACCGGCCCCGGGAGCTCCCAGCAGAATTACGCGCATCTTGTGCTCCTCATATTTTTTTATTGCAAATCAATGGATTCGGCGTTCAGGGCCAAGTCCGGAAAATCGGATCAGACCGGAAAATCGGTCAAAAGGCTGCTCAAGATACACAGCGCCCGGCAGCCAGACAAGCGTTCCAAAATTGCACGAACGCCCATCTGGCGCCCTTCTGCCGAGCAGGTTGCACCCATCGCAACCTACCCCGATGCATCCCCCGGCTGCACCACCGTACAACCCGGTGCGGCGCTGCCCGACGGCCTCAGCCGGTGTTGCGCAAACCGGCGGCAATACCGGCCACGGTCACCAGCAGGGCCTGCTCCAGCGGGCTGTCCAGAGCGGCTTCGCGCACCCGCGAACGCGCCAGCAGTTCCGCCTGCAGGCGGTGCAGCGGGTCCAGATAGGTGTTGCGCAGGCTGATGAATTCCAGGGTCTCCGGGCTGTGCGCCAGTAGCACCGGCTGGCCGGTCAGGCCCAACACCACCTGGCACGACTGCGACAATAGGTCGCGCAGATGTGCCCCCAAAGGCAGCAGCGCCGGTTGCACTAGACGTTCGTCGTAGGCCTTGGCAATTTCCGCATCGGCCTTGGCCAGCACCATCTCCAGCATATCGATGCGAGTGCGGAAGAACGGCCATTGCTCACGCATCTGCCCCAGCAGCTCACCCTGGCCACGCGCCAGGGCATTGCCCAGCGCGGTTTCCCATCCCAGCCAGGCAGGGAGCATCAGGCGCGTCTGGGTCCAGCCGAAGATCCACGGGATGGCCCGCAGGCTTTCGATGCCGCCCGCCCGGCGCTTGGCTGGCCGACTGCCCAACGGCAGGCGCCCAAGTTCCTGCTCCGGGGTGGACTGACGGAAGTACTCGACGAAATCAGGGTTCTCGCGAACCACCGCGCGATAAGCCTTCACCCCATCGGCGGCGAGCTGGTCCATCAGTTCGCGCCAGGCAGGCTCGGGCGGTGGCGGCGGCAGCAAGGTCGCCTCGAGCACCGCCGCCAGATAGAGATTGAGGTTCTGTTCGGCGATCCCCGGCAGGCCGAACTTGAAGCGGATCATCTCGCCCTGTTCGGTCGTGCGGAAACGCCCCGCCACCGACCCTGGCGGCTGGGAAAGGATCGCCGCATGGGCCGGGCCACCGCCACGGCCGACGGTGCCACCGCGGCCGTGGAACAGCAGCAGCTCGACCTGGTGTTCACGGCAGATGCGTACCAGGTTTTCCTGCGCCCGGTACTGCGCCCAGGCTGCCGCCGTGGTACCGGCATCCTTGGCCGAGTCCGAGTAACCGATCATCACCTCCTGCGGCCCGTGCAGCCCGGCGCGATAACCGGGCAAGCCAAGCAGGCGCGCCATCACCGGGCCCGCGTTGTCCAGGTCAGCAAGGGTCTCGAACAGCGGCACCACGCGCATCGGCCGGGTCAGCCCGGCCTCCTTGAGCAGCAATTGCACCGCCAGCACATCGGAGGCGGCGCCCGCCATGGAGATGACATAGGAGCCCAGAGAAGCCGCGGGCGCCGCCGCGATCTCGCGACAGGTGGCGAGCACCTCGGCGGTCTCCGCCTGGGGCTGGAAGTGGGCGGGCAGCAGCGGCCGGCGGTTTTTCAGCTCGGCCTGGAGGAAGGCGATACGTTGTTCTTCATCCCACTCGGCATAACGCCCGAGCCCCAGGTACTCGGTGATCTCCGACAGCGCGTCGCGGTGCCGGGCCGCATCCTGACGCACGTCCAGGCGCACCAGGAACAGGCCGAAGGTCACCGCCCGGCGCAGGCAGTCGAGCAACGGACCATCGGCGATCACCCCCATGCCACAGGCATGCAGGGACTGATAGCACAGCTGCAAGGGCTCGATCAGTTGGCGATTGTCGACAAGCACTTCGGCACTTGCAGGCTGCGGGCCGGCCAATGCGGCATGGGCCCAGGCCCGGGTGGCACGCAGACGATCACGCAGTTGCTTGAGGAAGGCGCGGTAGGGCTCGGCGCTGTCACCCACCTTGGCGCGCAGGGCGTCGCTGGCCTGTTGCATGGACAGTTCGGCGGCGAGGTAGTCGATATCGCGCAGGAACAGGTCGGCCGCCATCCAGCGTGCCAACAACAGCACCTCGCGGGTGACCGAGGCGGTGACGTTGGGGTTGCCATCGCGGTCGCCGCCCATCCACGAGGCGAAACGCACTGGCGCCGCCTCCAGCGGCAGGTGCAGGCCCGTGGCCTCGAACAACGCCTTGTCGACCTTGCGCAAGTGGCTGGGAATCGCCTGCCACAGCGAATGCTCGATCACCGCAAAGCCCCATTTGGCCTCATCGACCGGCGTTGGACGGGTGCGGCGAATCTCCTCGGTGTGCCAGGCTTCGGCGATCAACCGACGCAGGCGTTCGCGCACCTGCTGGCGTTCGGCCGGCGTGAGGTCGCGATGGTCCTGGGCGGCAAGCTGCGCGGCGATGGCGTCGTACTTCTGGATCAGCGTACGCCGCGCCACCTCGGTGGGGTGGGCGGTGAGTACCAGCTGGATGTCCAGCTTGGCCAGTTGCCGGGCCAAGGCATCGTCGGCGTGCCCGGCCTGCTTGAGCCGCGCCAGCAACTCGGGCAATGCGCGGTCCTCGAATGGTGCCGGCTGGTCGGCGCCACGGCGATGGATCAACTGGTACTGCTCGGCAATGTTGGCCAGGTTGAGGAACTGGTTGAAGGCTCGGGCGACCGGCAACAGGTCATCGTCTGCAAGATCGCCAAGCGTGGAGCTCAACTGCTCGGCCGCGCCACGGCGATCGGCCTTCGCGCTGTGACGAATATCCTCGATCTTCTGCAGGAATGCCTCGCCATGCTGCTGGCGGATGGTCTCGCCCAGCAGTTCACCCAACAGATGGACATCCTCACGCAAGCGCACATCGATATCGGTCATTGGCTCTCCTTATCGCGCGGTCCACCCGCGCTGCCGCCCAGGTCATTGCTCCAAGAGTGCCCACAGGCGCCCCCGCAAGGCAAGCCGGGATCGGCCAATGCAACTAAAGTGAAGAGACGGCCCTCACAGCTCATGTCACGGTTCTACAGAGGTCATCATGAAAATCCGCGAGCTCGCACAACACTGGGAACAGAACGCCGCTGGCACCCTCAGCCCCACCGGGCACCACCTGCACCTTGACCTGGAATCCGAGGCGCGCCTGGCCGCGTTGGTCGAGATGTACCCCAAGCGCACCACCGAAGAACTGCTCGGCGAGCTGGTCGCCGCCGCGCTCGAAGAACTCGAAGCCAGTTTCCCCTACGTGAAGGGCCAGCAGGTGATCGCCACCGATGAAGAAGGTGATCCGCTGTATGAAGATATCGGCCCCACGCCACGCTTCCTAAGCCTGTCGCGGCGGCATCTGCAGGACCTGAGCCAGCCGCTTCCCAAGCGCGACGCCTGAGCCGGAAGGCCAACGAATACTGCCCCGCGCGGCAATAGTTCCGTAGGAAAAGTACTGACCGACCAGTCAGAAATAATTACGAAGCCTACGCAACTTTTTCTGAACTATTCTGAAAACGCTCAAGTCGGAGCCAATAGCCATCACGCAAAAACCCTGCACGCATGGTGTTTGGCCTTGGACTCGAGCACATGTGTATGTCAGGGAGCGATGGACTGCTACGGACATCGTTATCAGGAGTGATCCAATGGAGTTGACCACCATGAAGACCCGCACCGAAAAATTCCCGTCCAACTCTCTGCGCGGGCTCAAGCTGGCCGCGCTGGCGCTTGGCAGCAGCCTGGTACTGGCTGGCTGTGCTGGCAACCCGCCGACCGAGCAGTACGCGGTGACCCAGTCTGCCGTGAACTCTGCCGTCAGCGCAGGCGGCACCGAGTTTGCCGCCGTGGAGATGAAAGCGGCGCAAGACAAGTTCAAGCAGGCGGAAATCGCCATGCATGACAAGAAGTACGACGAAGCCAAGCGACTGGCCGAACAGGCCGAATGGGACGCCCGCGTCGCCGAGCGCAAGGCACAGGCAGCCAAGGCCCAGAAAGCCGTGCAGGATGCCCGCCAAGGCGTTCAGGACGTACGTGAGGAAGGCCTGCGCAGCGCCCAGTGAGGCCTGCCCGGTATTCCCCTGCCTTCGTTATCGATCAAAGGATGAACACTATGCGCAATTACGTAATGATCCCTGCCCTGTTGGCCCTGAGCGTCGGTCTGGCTGCGTGCTCGCACGACCCGAACGCCAACCTCGAATCGGCCCGCACCAACTTCTCGGCGCTGCAGAGCGATCCGCAGTCGAGCAAGCTGGCAGCCCTCGAGACCAAGGACGCCCAGGACTGGCTGAACAAGGCCGACAAGGCCTACATGGATCGCGAAGATGAGAAGAAGGTCGATCAACTGGCCTACCTGACCAACCAGCGTGTCGAAGTCGCCAAGCAGACCATCGCCCTGCGCACCGCAGAAGCCGATATCAAAAACGCTGCGGCGCAACGCGCCCAGGCCAAGCTGGAGGCCCGCGACGCGCAGATCAAGAAACTGCAGGACAGCCTCAACGCCAAGCAGACCGACCGCGGTACGCTGGTGACCTTCGGCGATGTGCTGTTCGACTTCAACAAGGCCGACCTCAAGAGCAGCGCCCTGCCGAACATCACCACCCTGGCCAACTTCCTTCAGGAAAACCCTGAGCGCAAGGTGATTGTCGAGGGCTACACCGACAGCGTCGGTTCGGCGAACTACAACCAAGGCCTGTCGGAGCGTCGCGCCGAAAGCGTACGCCGTGCGCTGGTGCGTGCCGGCATCGACCCATCCCGCGTAGTCGCCCAGGGTTATGGCAAGGAGTATCCGGTCGCGGACAACTCCAGCGCCTCGGGCCGTGCGCAGAACCGTCGTGTGGAGGTGACCATCTCCAACGATAACCAACCGGTCCAGCCACGTGCTGCGATTCGCTGATACGCGCTGTGAGCGATATGAAAAACCCGCCTTGATGGCGGGTTTTTCATGTGCGCAAGATCAGATTCACTGTACCTGCTGCGGCGTGTCCTGGCCCATGCAGCGGATCGCACGCTTGCGGTTATCGACCAGCACGCCCGTCAGGCCCTTCTGCTGAGTGTCGAACAACACCAGCACACCCTCGACGCACTGCGCCACCTGCGGCGATGGATCGAGGGAAACCCGGTAGTCCTCACCCGGAATCGTCTTGAGCATGGTGTAGTCCTGCAGCAGCAGGGCATCCTCGGGCTTGGCGAAATGCAGGTAGCCGTAGTACCACAAGGCACCCACCGTCACGATGATGCTGCCGACACCGGTCAGGATCAGCGGGATGGCGTTGCGTTCTTCACTCATTGCGCATTCTTCTCGTCAGGGTAGTTCGGGACCTCCGCCAATCGGCGCAGGCCGTTGAAGTGGCTGGGGTCGTCGAGGAAGCGCAGCATCACCTGACGCCAGGTCGGGTCGGCGAAGGTCTGCACATGGTCGCCACGGGTCAACTGCAACACGCGCGGCGGCGGGGCATGCTGGTACAGGCGGATACCGTTGGCCATGGGCACCAGGTTGTCATCGATGCTGTGGAAGAACAGCTTGGGCGGGCTGTCCAGGCGTTCGATGGAGTGGATCGCGCTGTCAGCGTCGGGCACCAGCCACGACAGCGGCACCTGAAGCGGCCAGGTCATCCACGACGTACTCAGGGCGAAGCGCCCGACGTCGCGGTAACTCGCCGGCACCCCATCGAAGACCAGCGCACTGAAACGCTGGCGCTGCTCGGGATGGCCGGCCAGGTAATGGATGGCCATCGCACCACCCAGGCTCTGGCCCAGCAGCACCAGCGGCTTGCCCTGCACTTCGGGCGCCTTGCCCAACCAGCCCAGCGCAGCATCGATATCCTGGTACACCGCCGGCAGCGTCGGCGTGCCCTGGGACAAACCATAGCCACGGTAGTCGATCATCAGCACCTGATAACCCTGCTCGGGCAGCCAGTAACTGCCGCCCAGGTGCCAGGCCAGGTTGCCACCATTACCGTGCAGATGCAGCACCGTGCCCTTGACCTCGACGCCCGCCTTGGCCGGCAGCCACCAACCATGCAGGCGGGTGCCATCCTGGGTGGTCAGCGTGACATCGCGGTACTGCAGGTGCGCGCGCTCGGGGGTGAACGGCTGGCCCGGCTCTGGATAGAACAGCAGGCTGCTGCAACCGGCCAGGCAAGACAACCCGAGCCCGAGCAACAGGGTGCGGCAGCGCTCAGAGAATGTTCGCGTAGTCGGCTTCAATGCGATCCAGGCTCAGGTGATTGAGGAAGTTGGAGAAACACATCCAGGCCGACAGCGCGTTGAGGTCACGGAACTGTTCGGGCAAGTACTTCGGCGGCGCCACCAGGCCCTCCTCGACCAGTTGGCGCAAGGTGCGCATGTCTTCCAGCGTGGTCTTGCCGCAGAACAGCAGCGGAATCTGCTCCAGCTTGCCTTTCCTCACGGCCAACTGAATGTAGTTGTAAACCATGATGAAACCTTTGAGGTAGGACAAGTCCTTGGTGAACGGCAGACCATTGGGCACCGAGCCGCGGAATACTCGGCTGGCATTGCCATAGCTTTCGGCCATTTCGAAACCCTGGCCCCGGAAGAACTCGTATACCTGCAGGAAGTCCGCGCCCTGCTCCACCATGTGAATGGCGCGGGTGCGGTTGGTCAGCTTGCGCAAGCGGCTGGGATAGGAGGCGAAGGCGATCACCTCCATGAGGATGGCCAGGCCCTCCTGGGTCACGGTCGACGAGGGCGGGCCCTTGGCCAGGAAGGTGCAGATCGGCTGGTTGAGGCCATTGAGCGTGGTGCCCACATGCACCAGCCCTTCGTGAACCTCCAGCGCGCGGACGTCGCGGCTGTTGAACATGGCGTCGGCACGCACCTTGATGTAGTCGGCACCGGCCGCCGCATCGGCGACGATGCCATCGGACTCGAACACGCGGATGGTTTCTTCCGCCTCGCCGAAGACCTTGTTCAGGCGGCGCTGGAGGATCTCCACCGCTTCCTTGGCAGTAAGGTTTTTCGGCTCGTCCTTCAGATCGCCACGCCCATCGATGTTGTTCAGGTAGTCCGAGAGCATCAGCCCCAGGTCGGCCAGGGTCGGGTCACCTGCGTGGAAGGCGTCGGAGGCGGCGCCATACAGCTCCTGGGAGATCAGCCCGAAATCCTCGGTGCCGCGCGCCTCGAGCATGCGCACCACCATGCGGTACTCGCGGCACATGCGCTTCATGATCTGCCCGACCGGGTTGAACTGGCCGAGCTGGCGGATGATGTCGCGCTCGATGGCCTGGAACTCGGCCTTCACCGCGCTGGAGTCGAACGACAGAGGGCGGCTGTGGTAGTACGCATGGTCTACCGCTGGCGGCTCCTTGCCCTTGGCCTTGAGAAAACCCTGGCGAATGCCGTCGTCCCATTTCACCGCGTCCAGCACCCGGATCGGGGTCTGGGCCGCGACGATACGGTCGGACAATGTGCGGATGGTTTGCTGGTATTCGTCCAACGGAGACTCCTTGCAAGGGCCTATTCGCGGGCAAGCCCGCTCCTACAGGTACGCGGTATCCGCTATTTGCCGGCCCGCTGGAACCGCGCCACCTCGACGAACAGGTCGGAGTTGGCGGGGTCGTCCAGATAGGCCAGCACCCGCTCGGCGGGGCTGTCGATCAGGACGCCCGGGCCATTGTCTTCGGGCACCTCGGTACTGCGACCGCTCAATTCCTTGTTGTCCACGGCCTGCTGGACTTGCTCGACATCGAGGTTGTAGAGCACCAACTGCTTGCCATCGACGACTTCGAAACCGCCAATCAGGAACTTGCCGCCCAGGCGCTTGGGCACGCCTGCCGACAGGTACCAGCGATTGCCATGGCGCGAAACGCTGAAGGTGTAATCCTCGGGCGCCTTGCCCTGGGCGCGGGCCACGGCCTTGTAGGTGTTGCCGCCAACGCGGCTGATGGTCAGCTTCAGTGGCTGGCCCCAGGCGTCCTTGCTGCTCCATTGGCCCAGCAAGGCCTTGGGGGCTGGTTCGTTACTGGCCAGCGGTTCGTCGAAGGTCACCAGACACCCGCCCAGCAGCAGGAACGACAAGGTCAACAACAGCACACGCCAGGCTTTCATCAGGTTCTCCTTGAAAAGGTCGGCTGCGCCTTAGACCGCGGCCAGCACCAGGTGCAGGTAACGGGTAAGGATAGCGAGCATCTGCCCATCGGCCTGGGCATTCGCTTCTTTGAGCAGCCCTTGATATTCCATCTGCTCGATGATGGCCGTCAACACCAGGGCGTCCTGCTCGGGCTGGCGCGAGCCGACCACCTGAAGCATCTGCCGCGCGCCATGCAGCAGGATCTGCTCGTGGGCCCGCACCAGCTCGGCCAGGCGCGGGCACAGCAGCGCCTCCTGGCGGAAGGCCTGCTCGGCCATGAGGAAGTCGCGCCGGTTGCACAGCTGGCGGGTGACGTAGTCGGCGGTCATGCGCGCCACTTCGTCGGCAAGACGTGCACGGGACTGCGGGCTGCCGTCGCCCTGGGCCAGCAGCTGGCGCAGCACAACCTCGGTGTTGGCCCACAGCTTGGCCATGTAGGCGGCGCTGCGCTCGACGTACTGGGCGAAGGTATCGGTGAGCAGGTCTTCGATATCCTTGAAGTAATAGGTGGTGGCCGACAGCGGCACCTCGGCCTCTGCCGCCACTGCACGGTGGCGCACACCGCGCACACCGTCGCGCACGACGATGCGCATGGCGGCGTCGAGAATCTGCTGGCGGCGTTGCTCGCTGCCCTGGCGACTGGTCTTGCGACCTTGGTACTGCACGCTCTCGGCGACGGCGTTGGCTACGCCGGCGGCGCCTTGCTGGGCGTTTGCGGGGGGCACGGTGGGGACCTCGGTGTCTGTCTGGGGGATGTTCATTGTCTGTCCCGCGATAGGGCCGGTACAGACACTACACAGCCAAGCAAGAAAAAGCCGCCCCTGGAGGCGGCTTTTTCAATTCACTCAAGCCTGCGGACGCATGTGCGGGAACAGGATCACATCGCGAATCGACGGCGAGTTGGTCAACAGCATCACCAGGCGGTCGATACCGATGCCTTCACCGGCGGTCGGCGGCATGCCGTATTCCAGGGCACGCACGAAGTCGGCATCGTAGTGCATGGCTTCGTCGTCACCGGCGTCCTTCTCGGCAACCTGCGCCAGGAAGCGCTCGGCCTGGTCTTCGGCATCGTTGAGCTCGGAGTAGGCGTTGGCGATCTCGCGGCCACCGATGAACAGCTCGAAGCGATCGGTCACGGCCGGATTGTCGTCGTTGCGACGGGCCAGCGGCGACACTTCGAACGGATACTCGGTAATGAAGTGCGGCTGCTCCAGCTTGTGCTCGACCAGCTCTTCGAAAATCATCACCTGCAGCTTGCCCAGACCTTCGTGCCCCAGCACCTTGGCACCGGCTTTCTTGGCGATGGCGCGGGCCTTGTCGACGTCCTGCAGGTCGGCGGCAGTCAGCTCGGGGTTGTACTTGAGGATCGAATCGAACACCGACAGGCGCGCGAACGGTTCGCCGAAGTGGAATACCTTGTCGCCGTATGGCACGTCGGTAGTCCCCAGGACCAACTGCGCCAGCTCGCGGAACAGCTCCTCGGTGAGGTCCATGTTGTCGCGGTAGTCGGCGTAGGCCTGGTAGAACTCGAGCATGGTGAACTCGGGGTTGTGCCGGGTCGAAACGCCTTCGTTACGGAAGTTGCGGTTGATCTCGAAGACCTTCTCGAAACCACCGACAACAAGCCGCTTGAGGTACAGCTCCGGCGCGATGCGCAGGAACATGGCCATGTCCAGGGCGTTGTGGTGGGTTTCGAACGGCTTGGCCGCAGCGCCGCCAGGGATGGTCTGCAGCATCGGCGTCTCGACTTCGAGGAAGTCGCGCTCGATCAGGAATTTGCGGATATGCGAGATCACCTGCGAACGCACACGGAAGGTGTGGCGGGTTTCCTCGTTGACCATCAGGTCGACGTAACGCTGGCGATAGCGCTGCTCGGTGTCGGTCAGGCCGTGGTGCTTGTCCGGCAGCGGACGCAGCGACTTGGTCAGCAGGCGCACGTCGGTCATCTCGACGTACAGGTCGCCCTTGCCCGAGCGAGCCAGGGTGCCTTCGGCGCTGATGATGTCGCCCAGGTCCCAGGTCTTGACCGCGGCAAGGGTTTCTTCGGGCAGGGTCTTGCGGTTGACGTAGACCTGGATGCGCCCGGTCATGTCCTGGATCACCATGAACGAGCCACGGTTGAGCATGATGCGACCGGCAACCTTGACCGGGATCGCGGCTGCTTCCAGCTCTTCCTTGGTCTTGTCCGCGTACTGTTTCTGCAGGTCGTTGCAGTAGCTGTCGCGACGGAAGTCGTTGGGGAAGGCGTTGCCCTTGGCACGCTCGGCGGCAAGTTTTTCCTTGCGCAGGGCGATCAGGGTGTTTTCTTCCTGTTGCAGGTCTTGCGATTCGGTCTTGAGGTCGCTCATGTCGTCATTGTTTCCATCAGGTATTCGGTGCCCCTGTCGGGCAGGGCACGCGATACGGGCCCATGGCCTCGTATCGCGGCGGTGGTGTGCGGTTTACAGCCCCTGCTTGAGGCTGGCTTCCAGGTACTGGTCGAGGTCGCCGTCGAGGACCTTCTGGCAGTCACTGCGCTCGACACCGGTACGCAGGTCCTTGATACGCGAGTCATCGAGTACATAGGAGCGGATCTGGTGACCCCAGCCGATATCCGACTTGCTGTCTTCCAGCGCCTGCGAGGCGGCGTTGCGCTTCTGCATTTCCAGCTCGTACAACTTGGCCCGCAGCATTTTCATGGCGGTATCCTTGTTGGCGTGCTGGGAGCGTTCGTTCTGGCACGCCACCACGGTATTGGTCGGCACGTGGGTGATACGCACCGCCGAGTCGGTGGTGTTGACGTGCTGACCACCCGCGCCGGAGGAACGGTAGGTGTCGATGCGCAGGTCGGACGGGTTGATCTCGATCTCGACCTTGTCGTCGATCTCGGGCGAGACGAACACCGCCGAGAAAGAAGTGTGGCGACGGGCACCGGAGTCGAACGGGCTCTTGCGCACCAGGCGGTGCACGCCGATTTCGGTACGCAGCCAGCCGAAGGCGTACTCGCCCTTGATGTGCACGGTGGCGCCCTTGATACCGGCGACTTCACCTTCGGACAGCTCGATGATGGTGGCGTCGAAACCGCGCTTGTCGGCCCAGCGCAGGTACATGCGCAGCAGGATGTTGGCCCAGTCCTGCGCCTCGGTGCCACCGGAGCCGGCCTGGATGTCCAGGTAGGCGTTGTTCATGTCCATCTCGCCGCTGAACATGCGACGGAACTCGAGCTGGGCAAGGTTTTCTTCCAGGCCTTCCAGTTCGGTCACAACGTCGCCGACGGCAGCTTCGTCACCTTCCTCGACCGCCATGTCGAGCAGGTCCTGGCAGTCGACCAGGCCGTTGGACAGCTTGTCGAGGGTCTCGACCACTTGCGCCAGCATGGCACGTTCGCGGCCCAGGGCCTGCGCGTACTCCGGCTTGTTCCAGACGTTGGGGTCTTCCAGCTCGCGGTTGACTTCGATCAGACGATCAGCTTTGTGATCGTAGTCAAAGATACCCCCGAATGGACTGGGAACGTTCGGTGAGGTCCTTGATGGTGTTCAGGATCGGTTGGATTTCCATGGCTTCTGGCTACTCGCACGAATTCGGTGAAAAGCCCGCGAGTATAACCCAGTCCGAGCCAAGGCGGCAGACCCGTCGGGCGCCGCACTTCGGCAAAAGTGATCAGCACCGAACGCTGGCAGGGGGTAACGAGCGAGCGCGGGAACGTCGATTGCAAACCTCTTCGACCTAGTATTTTTGTCAGTAGATAAGTACCACAGCCTATGCACTAATGAGCTTGCAGGCACCACCAACATTGACAAGGTCAGGCGCAGTTGCGCAAGGAGACATACAATGAACAGTGTAACTAAAGCAGCGACTGAAGAAGATGTATACAACCCCCCTGAGGTTCCGGACTTCAAGGATAACAAGATCTATTTGGATAAGTTGGGAGAAGAACTCAAGGTCACCTTCGAGTATGACGACATTGCGGAAGGCCACACAGTAGGCATGCGCTGGCGTGGGAATGCGACGTACGACCTGCCTCTGCAGAAAGTGAAAGATGAGAAAGTCATGACGTTCGTCATTCCTTATGGTGTGGTCAAAACAGACCTCGGCAACAAATGGACATCAAAACTGACGGCCAGCGTAGGTATTCCTGGGAAGCCGCTCTCGATCAGCAAAACACTCGAAGTCCGGGTTTTTGAATCAGAAGATAAAAAATCTTAATACCCGGAGGGCACAACAAAGTCATTAGCCTGCTCACCCTCAACTTTATTGCGCCCTTCTGATTTCGTGGAGCGCTGGCGTACACGCCAAACTAACGTCAGCGTCACCATGACCGCTTCTATCTCACGAACAAGGAAGTCATGATGATAATGCCAGTAAAGCCATGTACTTACCGCATAGGCCCAAGTGCTCTGTTGTTGGCGCTGCTGGCGATGACCGCTTGCCAGACTCACCAGGCAGAAACACCTGCGGTGGCGGCGATCCAGTCATCGACTCAGGCGGCGACCCAACTGGAACTGTACCGCCCGCGCTTCCCCAACTCCGGTTCCAGCACCGTGGATGTCGATGCCATTGGCGATTCGGTCACCGTCAGCTTTCTCTACAAGCCCATGACGCTGAACGATACGGTGGGCATGCGCTGGAAAGGTCGCAGCGAATGGCTTGCAAAAACTCAGGTCGTCAAGACCCCCAATGTACCGCTGATGTTCCAGATTCCCAGAAGCGAAATCGCCAAGGATATTGGAAGTACCGCCGTGGTCACGGGCAGTGTCGGTGTCGGCGGTAATCCGCTGCTCATCTCGCCGCCGTTCAACGTTCGGGTGACACAAACCGGTACCGACCCCGGTTCAAGAATTGCCGCTAATCTGAATGCTCGTTACAACGCCAGGGAAAATACTTGCCCGGGAAATCTGCCTGCCTACTACTGTAATGGCATCATCATTCGCTCAGTGGACGACGGCCCCTTCAACCCGTGGGACCCGAGCCCATCCGCAATTAAACTGGGTGCCGTGTCCTTCTCTTACTTTCGCGTCGATTCCGTTGTGAGCAATTTCTACCGGGATGCAGGATTCATCTTCCTTCCGCAAGCCGAGGCTGCCGCAAAAGGCAAGGGTATGGAGTACCTGTGCATCTACGCCTATGATGCAGCGACGGCAGTCGGCGTTCGCTCTGGCAAGGGCTGTGGCCTGAAACCGCGAAGCGTGGCAGCGGCAGACCTCAGCACCTGCGCCAGTGTAAACGTGACAACGGAGGCCACCTGGTATGCGTACTCCAGCAAACTGCCCGACCGAAACTATCAATGCTCACTGAGTACCCAGAATGCCGCACAGTTCGCGATCAGCTACAAGGTACGCAGCAATCCACCGCCGAACATCAAAGCGGCCTGGAATGAGTTGATGGTGAATCTTTGGCCGCAGAACTATGGTGCCCAGCTGCCAATCGAGGCGTTCTTCTACAAGGTCGGCAACAGCGCTTCGCTCAACAATGCCAAGTCATTCCAGACCAAGTTCAAGGCCAACACCGGGATATGGGTACCGGTAGTGGCGCTGAACCTGAAACAGCTCACCCACTCACCGTTCAGCTACAACAAAGCCGATCAGGCCGTTCAGCCTTGAGGGCGGGCAAGTGCAGATTCATTTCATGCAGAACCGCGTCATGCAATGCCAACCTGGTTACGCCCACTATTCTTGGCCAGGTAAAGCCCCTTGTCTGCGGCAGAGATCAACTGCCGACAGTGGCTGCCCACCATCGGTGTCTGGGTGGCCAATCCGATGCTTACCGTCAGGCGCGCATCGGATTGCGGGGCATTGTGCGGAATATTCAGGGCGAGCACAGTCTGACGCAGTTTTTCCGCAATCAGCCGTGCACCACCCGGCGAGGTGTTGGGCAGCACCAGAGCGAACTCCTCGCCGCCATAGCGCGCCGGCAAGTCGCTTGGGCGCGAGCAGGAGCCGCGGATTGCCTCGGCCACCTGGCGCAGCGCTTCGTCACCGGCCAGATGACCGAAGCCGTCGTTGTAGGCCTTGAAGTAGTCGACATCGATCATCAGCAGCGACAGCTGCTGCTGCTCGCGCATGGCGCGGCGCCACTCCAGTTCCAGGTATTCGTCGAAATGGCGGCGGTTGGACAGCCCCGTCAGGCCATCGGAGTTCATCAACCGCTGCAGCATCAGGTTGGTGTCGAGCAACTGCTGCTGGCTGACGCGCAGGGCGCGGTAGGCCTCGTCACGCTGTAGCAGGGTGAGGTAGGAGCGCGAGTGATAGCGGATACGCGCCACCAGCTCGATGGTGTCCGGCAGCTTGACCAGGTAGTCGTTGGCCCCGGCGGCGAAGGCCGCACTCTTGACCAGCGGGTCTTCCTTGGTCGACAGGACGATGATCGGGATATCCTGGGTCGCCGGGTTGTTGCGGTACTCGCGCACCAGCGTCAGGCCGTCCAGACCCGGCATGATCAGGTCCTGGAGGATCACCGTCGGCTTGATGCGCATGGCCTGGGCCACTGCCTGGTGTGGATCGGCACAGAAGTGGAAGTCGATGTTCTCCTCGTGGGACAGCCCACGACGCACCGCCTCGCCGATCATCGCCTGGTCGTCGACCAGCAGGACCATCGCGGCGCTTTCGTTGATCGTCGTGAAACCATCGATCGGTAGGTCATTCATCCCTATTCACCAGGTCACTACCGGCCAGGCGGCGTGACTCAATACATATCGTCATTTCGGAAAGATTTCCATAAGTCGCCCGGCAATTCGCTCCAGCGGTCGTATCTCGACCGCCGCCTGGATCGCTGCGGCGGCCTTGGGCATGCCATACACCGCACTGCTTTGCTGGTCCTGGGCGATGGTCAGGAAACCCTGCTCGCGCATCAACTTCAGCCCCTGCGCGCCATCGCGGCCCATGCCGGTGAGCAGCACGCCCACCGCATCGCTGCGCCAGAAGCGCGCCACGCTCTCGAAGAACACGTCGATCGAGGGGCGGTAGATTTCGTTGACCGGCTCGGCGGTATACGCCAGTTGGCCATTCTGCAACAGCCGGATGTGGTGGTTGGTGCCTGCCAGCAACACCTGCCCCGGCTGCGGTGGTTCACCCTCACGGGCCAGGCGTACCGGTAGCCCGGACACACCACTCAGCCATTCGGCCATGCCGGCGGCGAACACCTGATCGACATGCTGGACCAGCACGATGGCCGCCGGAAAATCCTGCGGAAGCCCCTTGAGCAGTACCTCAAGCGCGGCTGGCCCGCCTGCGGACGAGCCAATGGCCACCAGGCCACAACGACGCGCTAGATTGCGGACCGGCGCCGCCACGGAGCGGACTGCGCTGGAGCGCTGCTGGCCGATCAACCAAGCGATGTTGAGGATCTTGCGCAGCAAAGGCGCCGCCGCCTCCCGGGCATCGCCCGCACCCAGTGCCGGCGTATCGACCACATCGAGGGCGCCGTGGCCCATGGCCTCGAACACCCGGTGCACATTCTGCTTGCGATCCACCGTGACGATGACGATGGCGCAAGGGGTTTCGGCCATGATCCGGCGAGTCGCCTCCACGCCATCCATCACCGGCATGATCAGGTCCATGAGGATCAGGTCCGGCGTCTGCTCGGCACACTTGTGCACGGCTTCGACGCCATTGTTGGCCACCCAGATCACTTCGTGCGCGGGCTCGAAGGCCAGCGCACGGCGCAGCGCCTCGACAGCCATGGGCATGTCATTGACGATGGCGATCCTCATCCCTGGGCTCCTCCGATCAACTCCACCACCGCATCCAGCAACGCATCGTCATGGAAGCTGGCCTTGGCCAAATAATAGTCGGCGCCGGCATCCAGTCCACGTCGGCGGTCCTCTTCCCGGTCCTTGTACGACACCACCATCACCGGCAGCGATTGCAGGCGACTGTCGCGACGCACCAGGGTGACCAGTTCGATACCGTCCATGCGCGGCATGTCGATGTCGGTGATCAGCAGGTCGAAGTCTTCGCTACGCAGGGCGTTCCAGCCATCCATGCCATCGACCGCCACCGCTACGTCGTATCCGCGCGTACCCAGCAGCTTGCGCTGGAGCTCGCGTACCGTCAGCGAATCGTCGACCACCAGGATGCGCTTGCGCACCACACCCCGGCCCGCCCGTGCACCGCGATCGATACGCTCCAGGCGCCCGGTGCTCAACAGCTTGTCCACCGAGCGCAAGAGGTCTTCGACATCGATGATCAGCACCACCGAACCATCGTCGAGCAAGGCGCCAGAGGAAATGTCCTGGACCTTGCCCAGACGCGGGTCGAGCGGCATCACCACCAGCACCCGCTCGCCGATCAGGCGCTCCACGGCCACACCATACAGTTGCTCGCGCTCACGAATGACCACCACGCGCAGGCTGTCCGCCTCGTCCTGCGCGGCCGGACGGTTGAGCAACTGGCTCGCGGCGACCAGGCCGATGTGGCGGTCCTCGTGCCAGAAGTGCTGGCGGCCTTCGATCTGCACGATGGCCTCGGCCGGTACGTCGAGGGTGCGTTCGATATGCGCCAGCGGGAAGGCATAGGCTTCGCCACCGACCTCGACCACCAGGCTGCGCACCACCGACAGGGTCAGCGGCACCTCCAGGTGGAAGCAGCAGCCCTGCCCTGCCACCTGAGTGAGCTCGATCGACCCGCGCAGTTCGCGCACCATGTGCTGCACCGCGTCCAGGCCGACCCCACGGCCAGACACCTCGGTGACCTGGTCACGCAGGCTGAAACCGGGCAGGAACAGGAAGGTGAGCAACTCGGCCTCGCTCATCTGCGCCACGGTCTCGGCGGGCGACAGTGCCCGCTCGACGATGCTGCGGCGCAGGCGCTCAAGGTCGATACCCGCACCGTCGTCGCTCAGTTCGAGAATCAGCAACCCGGCCTGATGCGACGCGCGCAGGCGCAGCGTGCCGTCACCGGGCTTGCCCGCCAGCAGGCGTCGCTCGGGCTGCTCGATGCCATGATCGACAGCATTGCGCAGCAAGTGCGTGAGCGGCGCCTCGAGTTTTTCCAGCACATCACGGTCGACCTGAGTCTTCTCCCCCTCGATCAGCAGCCGCACCTGCTTGCCCAGGGAGCGCCCCAGGTCGCGCACCATACGGCTCTGCCCGGTCAGCACATCGGCGAAGGGGCGCATCCGGCAGGCCAACGCAGTGTCGTACAGCAACTGCGCGCGCTGGCTCGCCTGCCAGCCGAATTCGTCGAGGTCGGCAGCCTGCTGCTGGAGGATCTGTTGGGTTTCGGCGAGCAGGCGCTGGGTCTGGGCCAGGGCGTCGAGCACTTCGGCGCTCTGGCCGCTGCCTTCGAGCTGGGTCTTGAGCCCGTCGAGGGCGCGCATACCCTGGCCATGCATGCGCTTGAGGCGCTGCAGGCTGGCGAGATAGGGCTTGAGCCGCTGGGTTTCCACCAACGACTTGCTCGACAGGTCGAGCAGACTGTTCAGGCGATCGGCGGTGACCCGCAGCACGCGCTCACCGCCTTCGCCTGTGCGCTTGCCGCTCCTGGGTGCGGGAGCAGGCTCCACTTCCGGCTCAGGCTCCACAGGCATCGCGGGCACTTCGGGCGGCATCGCGAGAGGCAAAGGTTCAGCCGATGCGCCGGCAGCGTCCAGCGCAGGCGCCGAAGGGTCGAGCAACATGGCCATCTGTACCAGGAACGCCGGCACCGCCGCCTCGCCCTGGGTGTCCCCGGGCGTTGCGATGCGCATCAGCAGGTCAGTGCCCTGCAACAAGGCATCGATGTGTTCGGGGCGCAGCAACAGGCGCCGCTCCTGGGCCGCGACCAGGCAATCCTCCATGACATGGGCGACGCTGACACCGGCATCGATGCCGACGATACGCGCCGCGCCCTTGAGGGAGTGCGCCGCACGCATGCAGGCTTCCAGCTGATCGCCCTGGGCCGGATTGCGCTCGAGGGCCAGCAGCCCGGCACTGAGCACTTGGGTCTGGGCCTCGGCCTCGAGACTGAACAGCTCGAGCAACGATGCGTCGCGCATTTGCTCCGGGGTCATGACAGGCTCCGCTTCACGGCAGACAGGAGGTGTTGGTCATCGAGTACGCGCACACTGCGGCCACGCCACTGCATCACCGCCAGTGTGAAATGGGCCGTGTCGTGCTCCTCGTGCAAGCGCGAAAGGTCCAGGCGATGGATGCCGTCGATCTCGTCGACCGGCAATACCACCGGCCCACCTTCGGCAGCCAGGATCAACATCCGCGGCATCACCCGCCCACTGCGCTCCTGTGCTGGCGCCAGCTCCATGCCCAGCAGGTCAGGGAACGACAGGCACGGCACCAGCGCACCCCGCACGTTGGCGACCCCCTGCAGCATCCGCGAGCGCTGGTGCGGCAGCGAGTGAACGGCTTGCAGCGGCGCGATCTCCGCCAGGCAGGCAGTGGCCAGTGCCAGCCATTCCTCGCCCAGCCTGAACAGCAGCATGGAGCGACCGGCAGTGCCCTGCTCCACCTGCTCCACCTGCGCCATCTCCACATGCTCGTCCTGCAGCAAGGTGTAGCGGTCGAGCAGGCGGGTAGCCGCAGCGGCATACACTTCGCAATTGCGGCAGTGGATGTGCCGGTCCAGCAGGGGGCATTGCTTGTCGCCATGGACACCGATGCGATTCCAGCAATCGTCGATATCGTCATGGTCCTGGGCGATCAGGTCCATCGAGTAGGCACCGCTCATCGTTCAGACTCCCTGCCCGCCCGCGCCGCCCTTTCCTGCAGACGCCGTGCCCCTGTGACATCCCCCTGGGATGCCAGCAGCGTGGCCAGGTGCAGCAGTGCCTCGGTGTGCTGGGGCTCCAGGTACAGGGCCTTGCGGTAATGCTTGAGTGCTTCGCCGGCATCGCCCTGGGTATCGCTGAGCAGCCCCAGCCAGTAGTAGACCTGCGCCTTGGGCTCGAACAGGCGCAAGTAGCGCTCGCAACTGGCGCGGGCCTGCTCGCTGGCCCCGGCATTGGCCTGACGGGCGATGGCTGCCAGCAGTTCGGTTTCGTTCTCGTTCACGGTCGGCAACGCAACCGGCCTGGCGGGCGGGCGAGCAGCACGGGCCAGGGATGGCGCCACCACGGGCATGGCGACAGGACGCGGCGCAGCTACCGGCGGGACGCTGGGTCGTGCCGGCGGCACCGGGCTGACCGGCGGCTGCACGCCGACCTGGTCCTGACGCACATAGGCGAACGACTGCGCGATGCCGATCGGCCGCATGCCCAGACGCGCCAGCAAGCTGCCCTCGGCCGGGCCGATGAACAGCACGCCATCGTCGTGGAGCAATTGCTTGAGCACCTCGAAGACCCGCTGCTGGGTGGGTACGTCGAAATAGATCAGCAGGTTGCGGCAAAAGACAAAATCGTAGACCCCCTTGCGGCTGCGCAGGGCAGGATCGAGCACATTGCCAGGCTGCAGGCTGACCTGCTGACGCACGCGCTCATGCAAGCGGTAACTGTCATCGGCGCAGTCGAAATGCCGCTCACGGAACGCCAGTTCACTGCCGCGGAACGAGTTGCGGCCATACACGGCCTGCTCGGCACGGGCGAGGGAACTGGGGCTGATGTCCATCCCATCAATGCGCACGGCCGATGGCGGCAGACCCGCATCGAGCAGCGCCATGGAAATCGAATAGGGCTCCTCGCCGGTCGAGCACGGCAAGCTGAGGATACGCAGCGGCCGTGATCCGGCCAGCTCGACCAGGCGTTTCCGAGCCAGCCCGGCCAATGCCGTGAACGACTCGGGGTAACGGAAGAACCAGGTCTCGGGAACGATCACCGCCTCGATCAACGCCTGTTGCTCACCGGACGATTGCTGCAAGCGCAGCCAGTAATCGTCGAGGTCACGCGCGGCGAGTGCCACACATCGCTGGCGCAAGGCCCGCTCGACCATCGGCGCGCCCACCGACTCCACATCCAGGCCGATGCGCTCCTGCAGAAAGCGGAAGAAGCGTTGTTCGATCATCCTGCCACCTGCGTGGATTGATCAGGGAACAAGAGCAGGCGCACGGCATCGCTCAACAGGTCGTCGACCTGGATGCGCTGCAACAGCCCCTGTGCATCCTGTCGCACAGGCCCCAGGTAACGCGCCTCGCCGTTGTCCACCCCGTAGGGCTGGAACTCGTCGGGTTGGCAACGCAAGGTGTTGGTCGCCTGCTCGAGCACCAGCCCCAGTTGCAGGTCAGCGCCATAACGCACCAGTACCAGGCGCGTACTGGTGCGCTGCGGCGCAGGCTCACCGAAGCTCAGGGACGACAGGTCGATGACCGGCACCAGCGCGCCACGATGCCCCAGAATCCCGGCGACCCAGGCGGGTGCCTGGGCGATGGGCTTGAGCGGACGCAACGGCAGCACCTCTATCACCTCGCGCACATCCAGGGCAAAGCGCTGTCCGCCGATATGGAACAGCAGGTACAACACGCCCTTGGCTTCGGCCTGACGCTGATCACGCGGTTGCAGATCGTTCATCACCGTCAGACTTTGAAGCGCGACACACCGCCACGCAGCCCGGCAGCCACCTGGCTCAGTTCGTCGATGGCGAAACTGGCCTGGCGCAACGACTCGACCGTCTGCGTGCTGGCATCACTGAGCTGAGCCAGCGCCTGGTTGATCTGCTCGGCGCCGGTGGCCTGTGCCTGCATGCCCTCATTGACCATCAGCACCCGTGGCGCCAGCGCTTGCACCTGATGAATGATCTGGCTGAGCTGCTCGCCGACCTGCTGCACCTCGAACATGCCACGGCGCACCTCCTCGGAGAACTTGTCCATGCCCATGACCCCAGCCGACACTGCGGACTGGATCTCGCGCACCATCTGCTCGATGTCGTAGGTGGCCACTGCGGTCTGGTCGGCCAGGCGACGCACTTCGGTGGCTACCACGGCAAAACCACGACCGTACTCGCCGGCTTTTTCCGCCTCGATGGCGGCGTTGAGCGACAGCAGGTTGGTCTGGTCGGCGACCTTGACGATGGTCACCACCACCTGGTTGATGTTGCTGGCCTTCTCGTTGAGGATGCCCAGCTTGGCGTTGACCAGGTCGGCGGCGCCCATCACCTGGTGCATGGTTTCCTCCATGCGCGCCAGGCCTTGCTGGCCGGAGCCGGCAAGGCTCGAAGCCTGGTCGGCGGCACTGGTCACCTCGGTCATGGTGCGCACCAGGTCGCGCGAGGTCGCGGCGATCTCGCGCGAGGTGGCGCCGATTTCCGTGGTGGTTGCCGCGGTTTCGGTGGCGGTGGCCTGCTGCTGCTTGGAGGTGGCGGCGATCTCGGTGACGGAGGTGGTCACCTGCACCGATGAGCGCTGGGCCTGGGCCACCAGGTTGGCAAGTGCCTCGCCCATTTCATTGAAGCCGTTCTCGATGGCGCCGAACTCATCCTTGCGGTCCAGGTTCAGGCGCGCACTGAGGTCACCCGAGCGCAGCTTGTCGAGGGCGTGCACGATGCGTTGCATGGGTGCGCTGATGGCGCGCATCAGCAGCAGGCCGCAGATGCCGGCGGCGACGATCGCCAGGATCAGCGAAACGATCATGCTGCCCTTGGCGGTGGCCACGGCGCTGACGATCTCGCGGGTGGCGGCATTGGCGGATTCGGTATTGCGGTCGATCACCGTGTTCAGGTGCTTGCGCCCAGCGGTCCAGGCCGGTGTCAGCACTTCGGCGATCAGACGCTCGGCTTCGGGGTAGTTCTTCTCGCGGTAGGCTGCCAGGACCTGGTCGACCACCTTGACGTAATCCTCCTCGAGGCGCACGAAGGTGTCGAAGGATGCCTGGTCCTGCGCATCCTGGATCGTGCCCTGGTAGTTGGTCATCTGCGCCCTGAGTCGGTCGTGGAAACCCTTGAACAGTTCGATATCGGCAGAGGTCAGTTCGCGATGATCGGACAAGCCGACCAACTGCTGGCTGGCGACGTAGCTGTCGACCCAGGCGCTGCGGATCATCGAGCTGTAGTAGATCCCCGGAATGCTGTCCGTACCCACTGCCTGCTCACTGGCTTCGATGGTCACCAGGCGTGAATACGCCGCGACGATCATCAACAGCATGATGGCGATGATCACGGCGAAACTTGCCAGGATCCGTTGGCGCAAGGTCCAGTTCTTCACAATCAGCCCTCAGGAATTCTTCACGAGCGGGAAAATCGTCGAAGTATAGCCTAGCCGCCAGGCGCTTTATCGGTTGAATTGCGGAGTATTCAGGCATCCCTGCCGATTAAATGGCCAATCGCCACCTCACTGCGCTGCAGCGTCCCGCACCTGGCGCTCCAGTTCCTCGCGCAAGTTCGGGTCCAGGCGCAACTGACGGGCCAGTTCGTCAAGGTAGGCGCGCTCCATGAAGTGCTCCTGATCGACCATCATTACACTGGCCAGGTACATCTCCGCGGCCATTTCAGGCGTCTGCGCGGCACGGGCCACTTCGGCAGGGTCGAGCGGCTTGTTCAGCTCGGCATGCAGCCAGGCCTGTAGCTCGCGATCGTTGTCCAGGCGCACGAATTCGCCTTCGATCAGTTCACGCTCGCGCTCGTCGATATGGCCATCGGACTTGGCCGCCGCCACCAGCGCCTTGAGCACCGCCTGGCTGTGTTGCTCGGCCTGGGCCGGCGGCAGGCGATCGAGGGTCTGTGGCTCCTGCGCCGCAGCCTGGCCCTGGCGCGCCTGCCAGTTGCCATAGGCTTTGTAGGCAAGCACGCCAAGCGCAGCGAGGCCACCATAGGTAAGTGCCTTGCCACCGTACTTGCGCGCCTTCTTGCTGCCCAGCAGCAGGCCCATGGCCCCGGCCGCCAGCGCCCCGCCTCCGGCACCGGAAAGCAGGCCGCCAAGGCCTGCCCCCTTGCCCTGGCCACCCCCGAGCAGGTCGCCAATACCGGGCACCTTGCCCGCCCCGCCCTTGCCCTGCTGGTTCTGCAGCAGCGACTGGCCGGACTTGAGCAATTGATCGAGCAGACCACGGGTGTTCATCTGGATGACTCCTGGACGGATAGGGAAGCTCCAGATTAGGCCCGCAGCCTGAATTCTCGCTTAATGCATTTGCTTCGGGATGTTGCATTAGTCTCGTCGAGCGTTTCCACCGTGCGGATCTGTCAATCCCGCAAGTCCGACTCATGAATCGGGTTGGCCCGGCTGGTCGCACGCTGGTACTGCGCAGGCCAGGTTGCCTTGTTGCCACCCAGGTCATCATCGGCATGCAGCGGCCAGTAGGGGTCGCGCAGCAGTTCGCGGGCGAGGAAGATCACGTCGGCCTGACCGGTACGCAGGATGTGCTCGGCCTGGGCGGGTTCGGTGATCATGCCCACGGTGCCGGTGGCAATTTCCGACTCTTTGCGTACGCGCTCGGCGAAGCGAGTCTGGTAACCCGGGCCGGTGGGGATTTCGGCATTGACCGAGGTACCGCCCGAGGACACGTCGATCAGGTCGACCCCCAGCGCCCTCAGACGACGCGCCAGCTCGACCGTTTCGTCGGGGTTCCAGCCATCTTCGACCCAGTCGGTTGCCGAGACCCGCACGAATAGCGGCAACTCCTGCGGCCACACCTTACGTACGGCCTCGGTCACCTGAAGCGTCAGACGAATACGGTTCTCGAAGCAGCTGCCGTACTCGTCACGCCGCTGGTTGCTCAGAGGTGAGAGGAACTGATGCAGCAGGTAGCCGTGGGCCGCATGGATTTCGACGACCTTGAACCCGGCCGTCTTCGCACGCTCGGCGGCCTGGACGAAGGCCTGGACGACGCCCTGGATTTCATCGTGGCTCAGCTCGCGCGGCGGCGTATGCTCCGGGTCGAAGGCAATCTTCGAAGGCCCGACCGGCTGCCAGCCGCCGTCCTCGATCTTGACGCTACCGTGTTTGCCCAGCCAGGGACGATGGGTGCTGGCCTTGCGCCCGGCATGCGCCAGCTGGATGCCCGGGACGGCGCCCTGGGAGGTGATGAAGCGGGTGATACGTTGCAGCGGGGCGATCTGGTCGTCGTTCCACAACCCGAGATCTTCGGCAGTGATTCTTCCATCGGCAGTGACAGCCACCGCTTCGGTGATCACCAGCCCGGCGCCACCGACGGCGCGACTGCCCAGGTGGACCAGATGCCAGTCGTTGGCCAGGCCATCGACGCTCGAGTACTGGCACATTGGTGATACCGCAATGCGATTGGGCAGGGTCAGCTGACGCAGGGTATACGGCTCAAGCAGCAGGCTCATGAGGGGACCTCCCAAGGACTCCAATGGTCATCCGACCCGGACACTCGTGTGCGGCCGTGGCCCGGTACCGGTCTTTGTTGAGACTAGACCAGATTACCTTGGGGGGAAGTTCCGCCGGATGGACGCCCCGCGCTGACACCTGCCCCGTGTCAGCGCGGCTCCATGTGCGCGATCATCAACTGCACGCTTTCATTGCCGCGAAACTCGTTCACATCGAGCTTGTAGGCCACCTCCACCCAACGCACTGTCGGATTGGGCCAGATTTCGCGGTCGATGCCGAAGGCGATCCCATCAAGTTTCACCGAGCCGCACTCGCTCTTGAGCACCACTTTCAAATGCCGCTCCCCTACCACGCGCTGTTCGACCAACTGGAACACGCCATGGAACAGCGGCTCGGGAAAATGCTGCCCCCAAGGGCCGGCATTGCGCAGGGCACGAGCCAGGTCCAGATGGAATTCCTCGACCGCCAGGGTGCCATCGGACAGCAGGCGCCCGGTCAGGTCGTCCTCGCACAACTGGCGCCGCACCTCTTCGTCGAACGCATCGGCAAAGGCCTGGAAGTTGGCCTCCGGTAGCGACAAGCCTGCGGCCATGGCATGGCCGCCGAACTTGCTGATCAGGTGCGGGTGGCGCGCGGCCACGGCATCCAGCGCATCACGGATATGGAAGCCCGGCACCGAACGCGCAGACCCCTTGAGCATACCCTCGCCCGCATCGGCAAATGCAATGGTCGGCCGGTGGTAGCGCTCCTTCAGGCGCGAGGCGAGGATGCCGATCACACCTTGGTGCCAGTCGGCGTCGAACAGGCACAGGCCATAGGGCATGGACTCGACCGGCAAGTCCTTGAGCTGGGCCAGGGCTTCACGCTGCATGCCCTGCTCGATGGACTTGCGATCCTGGTTGAGCCCGTCCAGTTGCCCGGCCATGTCCAGCGCCACGGCGGCGTCTTCGCACAGCAGGCATTCGATGCCCAGGCTCATGTCGTCCAGCCGACCGGCGGCATTGAGCCGTGGTCCGAGGATGAAACCCAGGTCGGTCGAGGTGATGCGCCGGTGATCGCGGCGCGCCACTTCGAGGATTGCCTTCAGCCCGGGGCGAGCGCGCCCGGCACGAATGCGCTCGAGGCCCTGGTGCACGAGGATACGGTTGTTGGCATCCAGCGGCACCACGTCGGCGACACTGCCCAGCGCCACCAGATCGAGCAGTTCGCCGATGTTCGGCTGGGCTTGCGTCTCATAGCGGCCAAGGCTGCGCAGGCGGGCACGCAGGGCCATCAGCACGTAGAAGATCACCCCCACGCCAGCCAGCGACTTGCTGGGGAAGGTACAGCCTGGCTGGTTCGGGTTGACGATCGCATCGGCGTCGGGCAACTGCTCGCCAGGCAGGTGGTGGTCGGTGACCAGGACCTTGAGCCCGGCCGCCTTGGCCGCCGCCACGCCATCGACGCTGGAGATACCGTTATCGACAGTGATCAGCAGCTGTGGCTGACGCTGCAATGCCACCTGCACGATCTCGGGGGTCAGGCCATAGCCGTACTCGAAGCGATTGGGCACCAGGTAATCCACATGGGCCGCACCCAGCAGTCGCAGCCCCAGCACACCCACGGTGCTGGCGGTGGCGCCATCGGCGTCGAAGTCGCCAACGATCAGGATGCGCTGACGCAGGTCCAGGGCCTCGACCAACAGGTCGACGGCCGCCTCGATTCCTTTAAGTTGCTGGTACGGCAACAGGCGCGCCAGGCTCTTGTCCAGCTCGGACTCGCTCTGCACGCCGCGCGCGGCATACAGGCGGGTCAACAGGGGCGGCAGGTTACCGAGGAAGGGCAATGCCGATGGCAGGGGGCGGGGTTCGATACGCATGGGGTCTTCGGCGGTCAGATCGGATCAGGTCAGCCGCGCTCACCGAGCAGCCACTGCAGTTGGACTTCGTGCTGGCCACGGTCGTCGGTGACGAATACCGTGCCTTCACTGATCATCACATCCCATTTGATGGTACGCGGCATGTCGGTGGCCAGAACCTCCAGGACTTCCTGCGGAACAGCAGCGATACTCAGGTTTTTCAGGCCCTTGACAGCGCCGACCACCTTGTTCTCCCACACCCGCAAGCTGCCGTAGGCCAGCAGGCTGGTGCGCTCGGTGCGACGCGAGCACCAGGTCAGGCGCTCGGCGTCGGGCTGGCCGACTTCGATCCAGTGCAGGATGCGATCATCCAGGCTTTTTTCCCACAGGGCAGCTTCATCGACATCCGACAGACCGCGGCCGAACGACAGGTTCTCGTTGTACCAAAGGGCGTAGGCCAGCAGACGGACGGCCATGCGCTCCTCAGTCTCCGACGGGTGACGAGCGATCGTCTGACGGACGTTTTCGTACACGCCGCGGTCGAGGTCGGTCAGATTCAGTTCGAACTTGTAGGTAGTGGAAGGCTGGGCCATGGGAAAGGGGCTTCTTTGGAGAAAGTCGCAGAGTTTAACCGATCCGAGTTTGTTGGGGTGGGTGGTTGCGCATCTGCGTGCACAGGACTCTGCCTTGCAACAGTATCTGCCATTGACCAGCTGTGATAAAACCAAGCCTCTTTTCTGTCGCCACGGACGCACCATGCCCACCCCCGCCAAACCCCTCGCCGGTCTGAAGGTCATCGAGCTCGGCACCTTGATCGCCGGTCCCTTCGCTTCGCGTATCTGCGCCGAATTCGGCGCCGAGGTGATCAAGGTCGAATCACCTGATGGCGGCGATCCGCTGCGCAAGTGGCGCAAACTGTATGAAGGGACTTCGCTGTGGTGGTTCGTCCAGGCACGCAACAAGCAATCGCTTACCCTCAACCTCAAGCACCCCGAAGGGCGCGAGATCCTCAAGCAATTGCTGGCCGGCGCTGACATCCTGATCGAGAACTTCCGTCCTGGCGTGCTGGAGAAACTGGGCCTTGGCTGGGACGTGCTGCATGCCCTCAACCCACGCCTGGTGATGGTGCGCCTGTCAGGCTTCGGCCAGACCGGGCCGATGAAGGACCAGCCGGGCTTCGGTGCAGTCGGCGAGTCCATGGGGGGCCTGCGCTACATCACAGGTTTCGAGGATCGCCCGCCCGTGCGCACGGGCATTTCCATCGGCGACTCGATTGCCGCCCTCTGGGGCGTGATCGGCGCGCTGATGGCCCTGCGACATCGCGAGGTCAATGGCGGTGAAGGGCAGGTGGTGGATGTGGCGTTGTACGAGGCAATCTTTGCGATGATGGAAAGCATGGTGCCGGAGTTCGACGTGTTCGGCTTCATTCGCGAGCGCACCGGCAACATCATGCCGGGCATCACCCCCTCCTCCATCCACACCAGTGCCGACGGCCGGCACGTGCAGATCGGCGCCAACGGCGATGCGATCTTCAAACGCTTCATGCAGGCCATCGGCCGCGACGACCTGGCCGAGGACGCGACCCTGGCCAGCAACGATGGTCGTGACCTGCGTCGCGACGAGCTGTACGGGGTGATCGACCGCTGGGTCAACAGCCTGCCGCTGGAACAGGTGATGCAGTCACTGAACGATGCCGGCGTGCCTGCCAGCCGCATCTATTCGGCCGAGGACATGTTCAGCGACCCGCAATTCCTCGCCCGGGAAATGTTCCTCCAGGCGAAACTCCCGGACGGCAAGCCCTTCAAGATGCCAGGTATCGTGCCCAAGCTGTCGCAGACACCAGGCTCCACGGAGTGGGTCGGGCCTGCGCTGGGGGAGCACACGGCGACGCTGCTCGCCGGGCTGGGCTACAGCGATGCCCAGGTGGCACGCCTGCGCGAGCAGGGGGCGGTCTGATCGGGCGCCGAACCAGCATGATGCGCTTGTGTGTGCTGCTCTGCGCCCTGCTGCTGCCCTGGCAGCAGGGCCAGGCCCGTGAGCGCCTGACCTGGCTGGTGCGCGACCTGCCGCCGTTCACCATTCTCGAAGGCCAGGAAAAGGGCCAGGGCGTGGTCGACCGCATGCTGCCTCTGCTCATCGAGCAGATGCCAGAATACGATCACACAGTCCTTCGGGTGAATCGCGCCCGTGGCATCCAGATGCTCCAAGAGCACAGCTTCACCTGCGACCCGACCCTGCTATGGACGCCGGAACGCGCCCGTTTCGTGCACTTTTCCCAACCCTCGCTGCCCATCCTCAGTGGCGGGCTAGTCATCCGCAAGGCTGACCAGAGGCTGCTGGACGATCCCGGGGAAGGCTCGCCTGTGGACCTGAAGCAGTTGCTGGAGCGTCCCGGGCTGAAACTGGGAATCGTGGCCCAGCGCAGCTACGGGGCAGTGGTCGACGATATCCTGCGGCTGTTGCCAGAAGCCACGCTGAGCCGCCACTACGGCAACGATGCCACCGCCAATCTCTTGCAGATGCAGCAGCTGGGGCGCCTGCAACTGGTGCTTGGCTACTGGCCAGAGGTGCGCTACCTGGTCCAGCAACAGGGCGGCTCGCTGGACAGCTACCAGTTCCACCCGATCAAAGGGGCGAATCGCTACCAGTTTCTGCATGTGGGCTGCTCCGACACCCCACTAGGACGCGAGGCCATCGCCCATATCGACAAGCTGTTGCCACACCTGCGCCAGGAAGTCCTCCCTGAGTTCTACGCCAACTGGCTTGACCCCGAACTGCGCACAGAGTACCTGGAACAGACCCGACGCCTGGTCGAGGAGGCTCCCGCTCCGACCAGCATCAAGCCATGACGCAGGCAAAAGAAACCCCGGATGCTGGGGAAGACATCCGGGGTCAACGCAAAGCCCTTGAATGGACTCTGTACGGCGATCCAACGCTACCGGAGCAAAGCAGCGTTCGAGCACCCTATAAAATCTGACGAGGCACTCAGGCAAAGGTTCCCTGAGGTTGGTGCCGGTGTTGCAATGCCGCGATCACACAGGGCTGCAGACGTCCTTCGACGATCTGCAGGTCGCGGTGCAGACCGTCGACCAGATCGACCAGCAAGCGCTGCTCCTGTAGCTGGCGCACGCTCACGGCGCGGCGCAATACCTCGTTGCCCTGCGCATCGAGCACGGTGAGTTGGCGATTGCCGCGCGCATCCGCATCGTCGAGTCGGGTGTGATAAGGGGACAGGGCATCGTTGAGCAGGGAGCAGATTCTTTCCATCCGGCGTACTCGCTTTGTCGGGGACCTATCGGAACTGACCGTCAGGCACTTGGGAAAGTTCGCTCGCGCCTGTATCAGCCAGCATGCGTGGGCAACATGACAGTTTCGATATCCCGCCCGGAGTGCCTGCGCGGCGGTCGACGCAGCCGCTGCAATGCCGCCTGCAACCCCCTCATCGACAACGGCCAGGGCAATTGGGCAACGACCCACTGCCCCTGACGCTGGGCCTCGGAAGCGAGATCAGGGCCGCGCACAGGGGGCTGTCCGACGAACAGCAGCGCACGCGCATGGCCCTGCCGGGTCACGTGCTTCAACAGTGCCTGGGCGCTCAGCGCCGGCATGCCATGGTCGATGATGAGCATGTCCAAGGCTCGCATCTGCGCCATGCTTGCCTTGGCGCTGGCCAGATCGCAGGCGATGCGCACGTTAAAAACCCCCAGGGCATTGCAGGCCTGGTGCAAAGCGATCTGCTGGGCGGGATGAGACTGGACGATAAGAATGTTGAGCCGGTGCATGAGCCGCTCCTGAGGGCTGCGAGCCCTGATGGACAGGGCGCCCACTCTAGAAAAGCAGCATAGGGACTCAAATAGGAAAAGCCTGAAAAGACGAAGGATGATTCTGTAATTAAAGAACCGCTCAAACGCAAACGGGGCAAGCCGATGTTCCGACTTGCCCCGCCAATGCCCTCGAGTACCGCGTTTTACAGCGGCTTGCCGCGGTTGCCGTGCTGGCTGACGAAGGCCTGGACCGTCTTCAGGTCATTGGCCAGGACCGTGCAACGCTCCTCGCGGCTGAACAGGTCGCTCAGGTGCGCAGGCAGCTCGAGGGCCTTGCCGACACCGGCCTTCTCCACTGCCTCGGGGAATTTGACCGGATGCGCGGTGCCCAGCACCACCATTGGCGTATCCAGGCTGCGACGGCACTCACGAGCGGCTTTGACGCCGATGGCGGTGTGCGGATCAAGCACTTCGCCGGTGGCCTTGAACACCTCGGCGATGGTCTCGCAGGTCTGCTCGTCACTCACTGCCAGGGAGTCGAACAGCTTGCGCGCCTCGGTCCAGCGATCCTGCTCCACGCTGAAGCCTCCACCCTGCTTGAAGTTGGCCATCAACTCGGCGATCGCCGCGCCGTTGCGACCGTGCAGGTCGAACAGCAGGCGCTCGAAGTTGGACGAGACCATGATGTCCATCGACGGCGAGAGCGTTGGGTGCAGCGCGTCCTTGACGTACTGGTTGCCGCTCATGAAGCGGTGCAGGATGTCGTTGCGGTTGGTGGCCACCACCAGCTGGCTGATCGGCAGGCCCATGTTGCGCGCCAGGTAACCGGCGAAGATATCGCCGAAGTTGCCGGTCGGGACCGAGAACGCGACCGAGCGCGCCGGGCCGCCCAACTGCAGTGCCGCATGGAAGTAGTAGACGATCTGGGCCATGATCCGCGCCCAGTTGATCGAGTTGACCGCGACCAGGCGAGTGCCCTTGAGGAAGGACTGGTCGGCGAAGCTGGCCTTGACCATCTCCTGGCAGTCGTCGAAGTTGCCTTCGATGGCGATGTTGTGGATGTTGTCACCGAGGATGGTGGTCATCTGCCGACGCTGAACTTCCGACACGCGCTGGTGCGGGTGCAGGATGAAGATGTCGACGTTGTCGCAACGGCGGCAGCCTTCGATGGCGGCAGAACCGGTATCACCGCTGGTGGCACCGACGATCACCACGCGCTCGCCACGCTTGACCAGCACGTGGTCGAGCAGACGGCCGAGCAGTTGCAGGGCGAAGTCCTTGAACGCCAGCGTCGGGCCGTGGAACAGCTCCATCACCCACTCGTTGCCATTCAGCTGGCGCAGCGGTGCCACCGCGGCGTGGGCGAAGGCACCGTAGGTTTCCTCGAGGATCTTCTTGAAGTCGACATCGGCGATGCTGCCGGTGACGAAGGGGCGCATCACTCGGAACGCCAGTTCGTGATACGGCAAGCCGGCCCAGGAAGCGATTTCTTCCTGGGTGAAGCGCGGCAGGTTTTCCGGCACGTACAGGCCGCCGTCGCTGGCAAGACCTGCCAGCAGGACGTCTTCGAAATTCAGGGCCGGAGCCTGGCCGCGAGTACTGATATAGCGCATTGTGCAAACCTTCGGTTCTGGGCGCGGGCCGCCGTCGCGGCCCGCCGCTGAATTAATTGAGCTGTTCGACGCGGATACGCACGACGTTGCCGACCACATCCTGCAGGGCTTCAAGGGCGACGATGGCATCGTTGATACGCTGCTCGACCACGCCGTGGGTCAGCAGAATCATCGGCACCAGGCCGTCCTGCTCTTCGGCTTCCTTCTGCATGATCGACTCTATGTTGATGCCACGCTCGGACAGGATGCTGGCGACCTGGGCCAGCACGCCTGGGTGATCCTTGGCCTGGATCCGCAGGTAATAGGCGCTTTCGCACGCCTCGATCGGCAGGATCGGGTGCGCCGACAGCGAATCCGGCTGGAAGGCCAGGTGCGGAACGCGGTTTTCCGGGTCGGAGGTCATGGCACGCACCACATCGACCAGGTCGGCGACCACCGACGAAGCGGTCGGCTCCATGCCGGCACCGGCGCCGTAGTAGAGCGTCGAGCCAGCAGCGTCGCCGTTGACCATCACCGCGTTCATCACGCCGTTGACGTTGGCGATCAGGCGGTCGCTCGGGATCAGCGTCGGGTGCACGCGCAGCTCGATGCCGTCGGCAGTGCGGCGGGCCACACCCAGGTGCTTGATGCGATAGCCCAGGGCTTCGGCGTAGTTGACGTCAGCAGTGGTCAGGCGGGTGATGCCCTCGGTGTAGGCCTTGTCGAACTGCAGCGGAATACCGAAGGCGATGGAGGCCAGGATGGTCAGCTTGTGCGCAGCATCGATGCCCTCGACGTCGAAGGTCGGGTCGGCCTCGGCATAGCCCAGCGCCTGGGCTTCGGCCAGCACGTCAGGGAAAGCACGGCCCTTTTCACGCATTTCGGTGAGGATGAAGTTACCGGTGCCGTTGATGATCCCGGCCAACCAGTTGATGCGGTTGGCCGACAGGCCTTCGCGGATCGCCTTGATCACCGGGATGCCGCCGGCAACCGCCGCCTCGAAGGCCACGATCACGCCCTTTTCACGGGCCTTGGCGAAAATCTCGTTGCCGTGCACGGCAATCAGCGCCTTGTTGGCGGTGACCACGTGCTTGCCGTTCTCGATGGCCTTGAGCACCAGATCGCGGGCAATGGTGTAGCCACCGATCAGCTCGATGACGATGTCGATTTCGGGGTTGGTCGCGACTTCGAACACATCAGCGGTAATGGGGGTACCGGTAATCTGGCAGTTCGGGTTCTGCGAGCGCATGGCAATCTGGGCCACTTCAATACCGCGCCCGGCACGGCGGGCAATCTCCTCGGCGTTGCGCTGAAGTACATTGAAGGTACCGCCACCGACGGTCCCCAACCCACAGATGCCTACTTTGACCGGTTTCACTGTGAACTCCCCATTGAACGGCCGGCACCTGCGCCGACCGTGAAACATGCCGTCACCCCATGACGACGGCGTATTGAATGAATTACTTGGCGGCTTGCGCCTGGCCGGCCAGGGCCAGCTTGGCCACCTGCGGTGCCGGCTGGTAGCCCGGGATCACCTGGCCGCTTTCGAGCACGATCGCCGGCGTGCCGTTGACACCGATCGACTGGCCGAGCTGGAACTGCTTGCTGACCGGGTTGGCGCACTTGGCCGCCTTGATTTCCTTGCCGTCGACCATCTTGTCCATCGCCGCGCGACGGTCACTGGAGCACCAGACAGCCTGCAGTTGCTCGTCACCCGGCGAGCCCAGGCCCTGGCGCGGGAAGGCGACATAGCGCACCTCGATACCGCGCTTGTTCAGCTCGGGCACCTCGGCGTGCAGCTTGTGGCAGTACGGGCAGGTCGTGTCGGTGAACACGGTGATGTGCGATTTGGTTTCGCCCTTGGCCGGGTAAACCACCATTTCAGTCGCAGGAATACCATTGATCAGCTTGGCGATGCCCTGGCGTTCGGTTTTCTCGGTCAGGTTGACCGGCTTGCCATCCTGGATCTGGTACAGGTAGCCCTGCATGACGAACTGGCCATCTGCGCTGGCATAGAGCACGCGACCGCCCTGCAGCTTGACTTCGTAGAGACCGCCGACCGGGCTGGTGGCGACGCTTTCGATCGGGACTTCCAGTTCCAGTGTCTTGAGTGTGTTGCGAATGGCTTGCTCGGCACCGGCGTTGACATCGGTGGCCGCAGCGACGGCAAAGGTACTGGCCAGCGCCAGGGCGGCGGCGGCAAACATCTGGGTCACGCGCATGGGGTACTCCTGAAGGCGGACGGGGACCGGAGGACGTCGCCTGCGGAAAAAATCGCGGCGACCAGACAGTCCCTGGTGCAAACCGCTCAAGCCTACCACATCAGGCCGCGACGAAATCACTGTCTGATGGCCGCCGGGCGGAACATGAAAATCATTCATCCACGCGGATGGTGCTGGGCATGCAACTGCTGCAAACGTGCCTTGGCGACGTGGGTGTAGATCTGCGTGGTGGAAAGGTCGCTGTGCCCCAGCAGCATCTGCACCACCCTCAGGTCGGCACCATGGTTGAGCAGATGGGTGGCAAAGGCGTGACGCAAGGTATGCGGTGACAGTGGCTTGTCGATACCGGCCACGCGCGCGTGGTGCTTGATGCGGTGCCAGAACGTCTGGCGGGTCATTTCCTCGCCCCGCAGGCTGGGGAACAGCACATCGCTGGGGCGACCGTTGAGCAGCTCGCCGCGACCGTCGCGCACGTAGCGCTCGATCCACAGTACCGCCTCCTCGCCCATCGGCACCAGACGTTCCTTGCTGCCCTTGCCCATCACCCGCAGTACACCCTGGCGCAGGTTGACCTGATCGAGGGTCAGGCTCACCAGCTCGGTGACCCGCAGGCCGCAGGCGTAGAGAACCTCGAGCATGGCTCGGTCGCGCTGGCCGATGGCTTCGGCCAGGTCGGGTGCCTTGAGCAGCGCTTCGACATCCGCTTCCGACAGGGATTTGGGCAAAGGCCTACCCAGCTGCGGCATATCGACCTGCAAGGTCGGATCGACACCAATGAGTTTTTCCCGCAGCAGATAGCGATAAAAGCCACGCACACCAGAGAGAAACCGCGCAGTGGAGCGCGGCTTGTAACCCTGATCGAAGCGCCAGGCAAGGTGGTCGAGGATCGAATCGCGGCCAGCTTCAGGCAAAGCGACGCCACGCTCCTGCAACCAGCCATTGAACAGGGCCAGGTCGCTGCGGTAGGAAACGCGGGTGTTGTCGGACAGGCCTTTTTCCAGCCAGAGGGCATCGAGAAACTGATCGATCAGGGGGTGGTCCAGGGCGGGCATTCGGAGGGCTGCTGGGTGTTGAAAGTGGGCTTAGTGTTTCACAGCCGCATAATTGTTGTCTGTACCGGCCTCTTCGCGGCTAAAGCCGCTCCTACAGGGATCGCGCAGCGCCTGTGGGAGCGGCTTTAGCCGCGAAAGGGCCCGCACTGGAGAACTCAGGCCTGAGCCAGTACTGGCACCGGTCGCTTGTCCTCGTCGATGGCGACAAAGCTGAACACCCCATGAATCGCACGCTCGCGGCCGTCGAGGTACATGTTCTCGACGAACACATCGACCTGTACCTGCAAGCTGGTATTGCCCACCTTGATCACGCTGCCAACCAGCTCGACGATCGAGCCCGCCGGGATCGGGTGCTTGAAGTCGATGCGGTCGGTGGACACGGTCACCAGCGGCAGGCGACAGAAACGCGTAGCGGCGATGAACGACACCTCATCCATCCAGGCCAGCGCGGTGCCGCCAAACAAGGTGTTGTGGTGATTGGTGGTATTGGGAAATACGGCCTTGGTCACGCGAGTGATCGACAGCTCGGTACGGCGCTGGATTTCCTGGTCTCTTGGGGTGGTGGTCATGGGGTACTCGAATCGCAAGGGAATGGCAGCGGGGCGACCCGCGAAGCAGGCAACACCAATACCACAAAATGCAAAAAAGCAGCCCGAAGGCTGCTTTTTCTCTCGCAAGGCGACCAAGGCCGCCGGTCAAACTGTACTCAGGACAGTTTTTCCTTGATGCGAGCGGCTTTGCCGGACAGGTCGCGCAGGTAGTACAGCTTGGCTTTACGCACGTCACCACGACGTTTCACGGCCAGGCTGTCGATCTGTGGGCTGTAGGTCTGGAAGGTACGCTCTACGCCAACGCCGCTGGAGATCTTGCGCACGGTGAAGGCGCTGTTCAGACCGCGGTTACGCTTGGCGATAACAACGCCTTCGAACGCCTGCAGACGCGAGCGATCGCCTTCCTTCACTTTAACCTGAACGACAATGGTGTCGCCTGGTGCGAAGGTCGGGATTTCCTTGCTCATCTGCTCGGCTTCGAGCTGCTGGATGATCTTGTTGGTCATGCTGTGCTCCTAAGATGGATAACTTGATCCACCATCGATACGTTAACTATCGTCCCGCTCGCGGAGGTATTCCTCGAGCAGCTTCTTCTCTTCTCCAGAAAGCGAGCGACTTTCCAGAAGATCGGCGCGTCGTTCGAAGGTCCTACCAAGGGACTGCTTCATTCTCCAACGCCGGATGTGTGCATGGTTGCCACTTAGCAACACGTCGGGTACACGCTGATCCGCATACACCTCAGGTCGGGTGTAGTGCGGGCAATCCAGCAGACCATCGGTGAAGGAGTCTTCCTCCGCCGAGTCCACATGCCCTAAAGCTCCGGGCAGCAGCCGCGTAACCGCATCGATCAGTACCATGGCCGGCAGCTCGCCACCGGAAAGTACATAGTCACCAATCGACCACTCCTCATCGACATGAGCTTCGATAAAACGCTCGTCGATGCCTTCATAACGACCGGCGATCAGGATCAACGATTCCTGTTCGGCCAGGCCTTTGACCGCCTGCTGAGTCAGCTTGCGGCCTTGTGGCGAGAGGTAGATCACCTTCGCCGATGCTCCGGTCGCCTGCCTGGCACTGGCCAGGGCGTCTTCCAGAGGCTTGATCTTCATCACCATGCCCGGACCACCGCCAAACGGCCGATCATCCACCGTGTGGTGACGATCAGTGGTGTAGTCCCGTGGGTTCCAGCAGGTCACTTGCAGCAACCCCTGTTTCACCGCACGACTGGTAATGCCGTACTCCGTGATGGCCGAGAACATCTCGGGGAACAACGTGATGACTTCTACGCGAAGGTTACCCATCGTCTAGAAATCCGCGTCCCATTCGACTCGCATCACACCTGCTTCCAGGTCGATTGCCAGCACGCATTGCTCCGTATAGGGCAACAGACGCTCGCGATCATCCAGGCTGCCTGCGCAAGGCTTGACCACCATTACATCGTTCGCACCGGTCTCCAACAGGTGATCGACCTTGCCGAACAGTTGTTCGTCCTGGTTGATGACCTTCAGGCCCTGCAACTGGTACCAGTAGTACTCGTCGGCGGCCAGGTTGGGCAAAAGGCTCCGCGCAATGCAGATTTCGTAACCGCTCAGAAGACGGGCTTCATCGCGATCGTCGAGGCCTTTCAGTTTCACGACCAGGCCCTTCTGGGAGCCACGACCGCTGACCAGCTCGACCTGCTTTACCTTGCCTTCGTGCCGAAGCGTCCAGCGCGGATAATCCAACAGGTTTTCAATCGGATCGGTAAAGGAATACACCTTCACCTCGCCGCGAACGCCGTGAACCGAAAAAATCTTGCCAACGACGATGAGGTCGTCAGCCTTTTCTGGCGTCGCGTTCATACTGCTCAGGCAGCAGCCTTGGCAGCGTCCTTCAGCAGCTGAGCAACACGCTCAGACGGCTGCGCGCCCTGGCTCAGCCAGTAGGTGACGCGTTCCTGGTTGACCGACAGCTTGACTTCGGCGCCCGAGGCGATCGGGTTGAAGAAGCCAACGCGCTCAACGAAACGGCCGTCACGGGCGTTACGCGAGTTGGTCACGGTCAGGTGGTAGAAAGGGCGCTTTTTCGAGCCGCCACGGGCCAGACGAATGGTTACCATGTGAACATCGTTCCTATAGTCGGTACTGCAGTCAGTGCTGCAAATCTGAATGCCAAATAGGCACACGGGTGCCCAAAAGGCCGCATATTCTCAGGGAATACACGGACATTTGCAAATGGCTTTTTCGCAAGAGCCATGCAAAGCAATCCAGACCTGCCGCTTAAGCCGCTGTTTTGCGGCGCTTTCCCGCCGAGGCGGGGTCTGCCTGGCCGCCTTGAAATCAAGGCGACCAAGCGGATTCGGTTACAGCTTCGGCATGCCGCCGCCCGGCAGCATCCCGCCCAGGCCACGCATCATCTTGGCCATGCCGCCCTTGGCGGAGAATTTCTTCATCATCTTCTGCATCTGCTTGTGCTGCTTGATCAGTCGGCCGATATCCTGCACCTGCGTGCCGGAGCCCAGGGCGATACGGCGCTTGCGCGAACCGCTGATCAGGTCAGGATCGCGACGTTCGGCAGGGGTCATGGAGTTGATGATCGCCTCCATCTGCTTGAACTGTTTCTCGGCCGCGCCCTGGGCATTGCCCATCTGCGACAGGTTGACGCCACCGATGCTGGGCAGCTTGTCCATCAGGCCACCCAGGCCGCCCATGTTCTTCATCTGCTGCAACTGGTCGCGGAAGTCTTCGAGATCGAAGCCCTTGCCCTTCTTCAGCTTCTTGGCCAGCTTGTCGGCCTTGGCCTTGTCGATGTTCTGCTCGGCCTGCTCGATCAGGCTGAGCACGTCACCCATGCCGAGGATGCGCGAGGCGATGCGGTCAGGGTGGAAAGGCTCGAGGGCTTCGGTCTTCTCGCCCATACCGATGAACTTGATCGGCTTGCCGGTAATGGCGCGCACCGACAGCGCGGCACCGCCACGGGCATCACCATCGACCTTGGTCAGCACCACGCCGGTCAGCGGCAGCGCCTCGCCAAAGGCCTTGGCGGTATTGGCGGCGTCCTGGCCGGTCATGGCATCGACCACGAACAGCGTCTCGACCGGCTTGACCGCCGCGTGCAGGGCCTTGATCTCGTCCATCATGTCGGCGTCGATGTGCAGACGGCCGGCGGTGTCGAGGATGACCACGTCGATGAACTTGATCTTGGCTTCGCGAATCGCCGCCTCGGCGATATCGACCGGCTTCTGGCTGATATCGGACGGGAAGAAGGTCACGCCGATGTCGTTGGCCAGGGTTTCGAGCTGCTTGATCGCCGCCGGGCGGTAGACGTCGGCGGACACCACCATGACGGTCTTTTTCTTGCGCTCTTTAAGGAAGCGCGCCAGCTTGCCGGCGGTGGTGGTCTTACCGGCGCCCTGCAGGCCCGCCATCAACACCACAGCTGGCGGAGCCGCATTGAGCGCGAGGTCTTCGTTGGCCGCGCCCATCAGGCTTTCCAGTTCGGCCTGGACGATCTTCACGAAGGCCTGGCCCGGCGTCAGGCTGCGCGACACCTCTGTGCCGACCGCGCGCTCCTTGATGCTGTTGACGAAGTCCTTGACCACCGGCAGGGCGACGTCGGCCTCGAGCAGGGCCATGCGCACTTCACGCAACGTGTCCTTGATGTTCTCTTCGGTCAGCTTGGCCTTGCCGGTGACATGGCGCAGCGTCTGTGACAGGCGGTCGGTCAGGTTTTCGAACATGGTGATCCTTTCAGGCCCAATAAAGCCGAGGTTGTTCAGGCGCCCTGGCGGATATCCACACGCGCAGGGCACAGCAAGCCGGGCATTATAACGGAGAGCGGCGACGGCGCACACCTTGGCGCTGAGCGGCAGCGGCGGCGGCCTTTTCGCGGGCAAGTCACAGCGCCGAACCGCCGCCTCCATGAAACCTTGAGCCCGCGAAAAGGCCGACACGGCCTGCAGTCTTCCTAGGCAACCGCGTTCTATGCCAAACTCCCCTCCTTTAGGGCTCGCCTACCAGGACCTATGCTCTCCTCACCCAGCCTCATCCCCAACCTGATCGCGGCCATCCTTTATATTGCCGCGACCGCCTATCAAGGCTCGCGCCTGGCACAGGGTGCCAAGGTCGACAAACGCCTGCTCGGCCTGTTGGGCGTGATTGCCGTTGTCGCACAGACCGGCGCCCTGTTCTTCCAGTTGCTCACCCCACTGGGCCTGAGCCTCGACTTCTTCAGCGCCGCCAGCCTGATCGCCACCGCGGTGATCGCCCTGACGCTGCTCGCCTGCCTGAGCATTCCGGTGGAGAACCTGCTGGTGCTGCTGTTCCCGCTGGGTGCAGTGACAGCGCTGCTGGCACAGTTCGCGCCAGCCGGCACCGTGCCGCTGGTCAATGAAGAGCCCGGCATCCTGGCGCATATCCTGCTGTCGATCCTCGCCTATGGCCTGTTCACCATCGCCGTGGTCCAGGCCCTGCTGCTGTTGCTCCAGGACCACCAGCTCAAGCACAAGCACCCCTCGGGACTGATCCGCAACTTCCCCCCACTGCAAACAATGGAAAGCCTGCTGTTCGGCTTCCTCTGGGCGGGCTGGATCCTTCTGTCGCTGTCGCTGATCTCCGGCTGGCTGTTCTTCGAGAACCTGTTCGCCCAGCACCTGGTGCACAAGACCTCGCTGTCGTGCCTGGCCTGGATCGTGTTCAGCGTCCTGCTGTGGGGGCGCAATCGCCTGGGATGGCGCGGGCACAAGGCGATCCGCTGGACCCTGGCGGGTTTCTGCCTGCTGATGCTGGCCTACTTCGGCAGCAAGCTGGTCCGCGAATTCATCCTGCACATCTGACGGGCAATCATGGACACTTTGCCGTACGCCCCGCTGCTCGGCACCCTGGTACTGGCGTTGCTGTGGTCGGCGCTGTTCAGTGCGGTCGAGGCCGCCCGCCAGCAACTCAACGGCCACGCCCGCTCCAGCGAGACAGAAGCCCCCACCCTGCCCGCCCAGGCACTGGTCCTTTGCGCCAGCCTCGGCAAGTTGCTGGTGCTGGGCCTGGCCTGCCTGATCGGCCAGCGCTACAGCGGCGAACATGGCTTCTGGCTGGCCGGGCTCTGTGCCACGCTGACGCTGCTGGTGCTGGCCGAGTACCTGCCGCGGCGCCTGGCACGACGCAACCCGCACGCCTTCGCCAGCCTCGGTGGCAGCCTGCTCAAGCTGCCACTGGCAGCGCTGCAGCCGCTGGCCTGCCTGCTCGACGGCATGGCCAAAGTGATCCTGCGCCCGTTCCGCGTGCAGCCTACCGCCGTCGCCCTGCACCCACAGGACGAAGACGCCCTGGATGACGACGAGCCGCACGAAACCCCACGCCAGGGCCTGATCGAGGGCCTGCAAGCGCTGGACAGGATTACCGTCAACGACATCCTGGTCCCGCGCAACGAAGTCGATGGCATCAACCTCGACGACCCGATCGAACAGATCATCGAACAGCTGATCCTCAGCCGCCACACCCGCCTGCCCGTCTATCACAACGACATCAACCAGGTCGAAGCGATCCTCAACACCAAGCTCATCAGCCACCTGCTGCCACGCGCCGAACTGACCCTGGAGAAACTCCAGGCCGCCTGCTACGAGCCCTACTTCGTCCCGGAAAGCACCCCGCTGCAACTGCAACTGCTGAACTTCCACAAGCAGCAGCGGCGCATGGGCGTGGTCGTGGACGAGTACGGCGAAGTGCTGGGGATCGTGACGCTCGAAGACATCCTTGAAGAAATAGTCGGCGAGTTCGAGGACGAGCAGAGCCTGGACAACCCCCATATCCATCCCCAGCCCGATGGCCGCTTCATCATCGAAGGCACCGCCTCGCTGCGCGAGCTCAACCGCAGCCTGGGCTGGCACCTGCCCTGCGACGGCGGCCCGAAAACCCTCAACGGCCTGGTCACCGAAGCACTGGAAAGCATCCCGGCAAGCGCGGTTTGCCTGAAAGTCGGACGCTACCGCCTGGAAATCCTCGAAACCGAGGACAATTGCGCCAGCAAGGTACTGGTCTGGACCGTAACCCGATAGCTATACTCGGGCCACGCTTACCCAGCCCTGCCGTCCCGCCTGCTACCCGCACCCGGCGCCCCACGGCCAGTCCGCCTCACTGACGTGCCAGCGGCCCTGCGTCCTATCCCGAACAGCGTCCGCGCCCTGCCACCCCGGGGCCCTCGTCAGCCTGGCGAACCACAACAATACGCTGCGGCCCGCCTGATCGGCCGCGCGAACGACTGTTCAGGGACCTACGCATGACAACCAGCAACACCTACGCCGAACCTGTCTCGGCGACTCCGGTCAATTCGCCCGCCCGGGTCGCCACCGCCAGCTTCATCGGCACCGCCATCGAGTTCTACGATTTCTACGTGTACGCCACGGCTGCGGCGCTGGTGATCGGTCCGGTGTTCTTCCCGTCCGGCTCAGGCACCGCGCAGATGCTTGCAGCCTTCCTCACCTTCGGTATCGCCTTCCTCGCCCGGCCGCTGGGTTCGGCCCTGTTCGGCCACTTCGGTGATCGCATCGGGCGCAAGTCGACCCTGGTCGCCTCGTTGCTGCTGATGGGGGTGTCCACCACACTGATCGGTGTCCTGCCAGGCTATGACAGCATCGGCGTATGGGCCCCGATCATTCTCTGCGTGCTGCGCTTCGGCCAGGGGCTGGGATTGGGCGGCGAATGGGGCGGTGCAGCCCTGCTCGCCACCGAGAACGCACCGCCCGGCAAGCGCGCCTGGTTCGGCATGTTCCCGCAGTTGGGCCCCTCGATTGGTTTCCTCGCCGCCAACGGTCTGTTCCTGACCCTGGCACTGGTGCTCAGCGACGAACAGTTCCGTGAATGGGGCTGGCGTATTCCGTTCCTGCTCAGCGCTGCATTGGTGCTGGTGGGCCTTTACGTACGCCTGAAGCTCGAGGAAAGCCCGGTCTTCGCCAAGGCCGTGGCCCGTCAAGAGCGGGTGAAAATGCCGGTGGTCGACCTGTTCGCCAAGTACTGGATGCCCACCTTGCTGGGTGCTGCGGCGATGGTGGTGTGCTACGCACTGTTCTACATCTCCACGGTGTTCTCGCTCAGCTATGGCGTCTCCACACTCGGCTACAGTCGCGAAACCTTCCTCGGCCTGCTGTGCTTCGCCGTGGTGTTCATGGCCCTGGCTACGCCGCTTTCGGCCTGGCTCAGCGACCGCTATGGGCGCAAGCCGGTGCTGATCGTCGGTGGGCTGCTGGCGATTGCCTCAGGCTTCACCATGGAACCCCTGCTGACCTCGGGTTCCACTGCCGGCGTGGCGCTGTTCCTGGCGATCGAACTGTTCCTGATGGGCGTGACCTTCGCCCCGATGGGCGCGCTGCTGCCTGAGCTGTTCCCGACCCACGTGCGTTACACCGGGGCCTCGGCGGCCTACAACCTGGGCGGCATCGTCGGCGCCTCGGCGGCACCGTTCTTTGCCCAGCAACTGGTGAGCATGGGAGGTTTGAGCTGGGTGGGGGGATATGTATCGGTGGCGGCGGTGATCAGCCTGATTGCAGTGCTGTGCCTGAAGGAAACTCGCCATACCGAGCTTTGAGCAGTTGTAGCAAGCCCGCTCCTGCAGGAGTCTGTAGGAGCGGGCTTGCCCGCGAATGGGCTGCGCAGCAGCCCCGTGCGATCTCAGATCAGAACTCGACCTTCACCGCCTGCGAAGCACGGGTCGCCTTGGCGCGCGCCGCTTCGACCGACTCGTCGCGGGCCAGGCACACGCCCATGCGGCGGGTGCCGTTGATTTCCGGCTTGCCGAACAAGCGAATGGCGGTGTCCGGCTCGCTCAGCGCTGCGCCGAGGTTGGCAAAGCTGGTCTGCTGCGACTGGCCTTCGGGCAGGATCACGGCCGAGGCCGACGGACCGAACTGACGCACCACCGGGATCGGCAGGCCAAGAATCGCACGGGCATGCAGGGCGAACTGCGACAGGTCCTGGGAAATCAGGGTGACCAGACCGGTGTCATGCGGACGTGGCGACACTTCGCTGAACCACACCTGGTCGCCCTTGACGAACAGCTCGACGCCGAACAGGCCACGACCACCCAGCGCATCGGTGACCGCCTGAGCCACACGCTGCGACTCAGCCAGCGCCTTCGGGCTCATGGCCTGGGGCTGCCAGGACTCCTGGTAGTCGCCCTTCTCCTGACGGTGACCGACCGGCGCGAGGAAGGTGGTGCCGCCCACATGACGCACGGTCAGCAGGGTGATTTCGTACTCGAAATCAATGAAACCCTCGACGATCACCCGGCCCTTGCCAGCACGCCCACCTTCCTGGGCGTAGTCCCAGGCTTTCTGCAGGTCGGCATCACTGCGCAGCAGGCTCTGGCCCTTGCCCGACGAGCTCATTACCGGCTTTACCACGCACGGATAGCCAACATCGGCCACGCCCTTGGCGAAGTCTTCATAAGTGTCGGCGAAGTGGTAGGGCGAGGTCGGAAGTTCCAGCTCTTCGGCAGCCAGGCGACGAATTCCTTCGCGGTTCATGGTCAGCTGAGTGGCGCGGGCGGTCGGCACCACGTTGAAACCTTCGTTCTCCAGCTCGACCAGCGTGGCGGTGGCGATGGCCTCGATTTCCGGCACGATGTAGTGCGGTTTTTCAGCCTCGATCACCGCACGCAGGGCGACGCCGTCGAGCATGTTGATCACATGGCTGCGGTGCGCGACCTGCATGGCAGGCGCGTTGGCGTAACGGTCCACGGCGATCACCTCGACGCCCAGGCGCTGCAGCTCGATCACCACTTCCTTGCCCAGCTCGCCGCAGCCACACAGCAGTACGCGGGTCGCGGTCGGCGACAATGGGGTTCCGATACGGGTCATTTCAGGTCCTCGAAGGCGTCCGGGGCGCGCCGGCTGGTGCTGCCCGCTGAAAAAGGACCGGTATTCTACATCAATCGGGCGCGGATCAACCCACCGCCAGCGCGCGTCGCGCCCGCCACGCCATGATCAGCCAGACCGCCGTCACACCAGCAAACTTCGAGGCCATCGCCGTGCCGATCACGGCAGGCGTCAGTGCACCGATCATGCCGAAGAAGATGAAGGTGTCCACCGGGATGCTCAGCGCCGAGCTCAGCCACAGGCGGTCACGCAGGGGTCTGCGGGTGACGCTGAACACCAGCCAGTCAATCAGTTCGGACACGAAGAACGCCGTAGCGCTGGCCAGGGCGATGGCCGGCTCCGAAGTCGCGTAGGACAGCACCAGCGCCGCCAGCATCGCGATCAGTGCGCCATGCCCGTAACGGGTCTGCACCATGTCACGCAGGATGAACACCAGCCCGCCCCAGGCGGACCAGATCACGTCCAGGTGCGGAGCGCTGGAGAAGGCGTAGTTGATGAGCACCACGCTGCTGATGTAGGCGATGAGGTAGAACATGATCCGGAGATTCGAGGGGCAAGCCCGACAGATTAGCGCCAGCCCCATCGTGGGACAAGTCGCAGCGGCAAACCGCCGCTAGCTCAACCGATCACCAACCCCGCCGCCACGGCCCGCTCATGGCACAGCTTGATCACCGCCCGGCGCTCGTCATTGGCCATCCGTGCCCACCGGGTGATCTCCTGCACCGTACGCTGGCAACCGATGCAGATGTCCTGCTCATCCAACGCACAGACGTTCACGCACGGCGAGGCGACCGGCCGCTCGTCAGTCTTCATCGACCACCAGCTCCCGCGCATAGCGCTCGGCGTTGTGCACATAGTGCGCGGCGCTGGCTTCGAGCATGCGCTTCTGCTGCTCGGTCAGCTCGCGCACCACCTTGCCCGGCGAGCCCATCACCAGCGAACCGTCGGGAATCTCCTTGCCTTCCGGGATCAGCGCATTGGCGCCGATGATGCAGTGCTTGCCGATCCGCGCACCGTTGAGGATGACCGCATTGATGCCGACCAGGCTGTAGTCGCCGACGCTGCAGCCATGCAGCATGGCGTTGTGGCCAATGGTCACGCCCTTGCCCAGGGTCAGCGGCGACCCCATGTCGGTGTGCATGACGGTACCGTCCTGGACATTGCTGTCCTCGCCGATGTCGATCAGCTCGATGTCGCCGCGCAGCACGGCGCCGAACCAAACACTGGCCCGGGCCTGCAGGCGCACCTTGCCGATCAAGGTGGCAGTGGGGGCAGCCCAACTGCTGGGATGGGCTTCGACCCGCAGGTCGCCCAAGCGGTATTTCATGTCGTGTTCCTCACGGTTGAACGCAGTCGGCGGGTGAACCCCGCTCAGTTCTGGATAAAGCGCTCTGGCGGCTGGTGCAGGCTGATACCGGCGTCGAACAGCACGTTGACCAGCTCGACGATCATGATCGCCGACAGCCCCCAGATCTTGTAGTCGCCATAACGGTAGCTGGGCACGTACCAACTGCGCCCCTGGTAGTCGATGCGATGGGTGTGGTCGCGTGGGTCCTGGCGAAAAAACGACAGAGGGACGTTGAAGACCGCGGCGATTTCGGCATCGTTGGGCTGGTACTCGACGTAATCCGGAATCAGCCCGACGAACGGCGTTACCTTCAGCCCGTGCAACGAAATAAGCGGGCTCAGGGGGCCGATCACCTCGACCAACCCCGGCGGCAGGCCGATTTCCTCCTCGGCTTCGCGCAGGGCGGTGAACACCAGGTCCGGGTCCTCCGGATCGCGGCGCCCTCCGGGAAAGGCCACCTCGCCACCATGGGTGGAAAGCCCCTTGGCACGCAGAGTGAGCACCAGCTCGGGCTCTTCGCTACGGGTAATGGGCAGCAGCACCGCCGCCTCGGGAAAACGGCGATCCGCCTCCAGTGACGCAGGGGTATGGTTGCTCATTCGGCGAAGAAGCTCGTCCAGCATTACGCACTCTCGATTCCAAGGCCTGCCTTGCATGATGCACCAAAGCCGCGAGGCACCCAAGCCCCGACGGCTTGCGACAACCCCGTCGGCCGCGCCAAGATAGCGGCTCACACAGGAATAAAAGCATGAAATTCTGCAGCGCGTGCGGCCAACCGGTCATTCAGCAGATTCCCGAGGGCGACAGCCGCCTGCGGTACGTCTGCCCCTCCTGCCAGACCATCCACTACCAGAACCCCAACATCGTCGCAGGCGTCTTGCCGATCTGGGGCAGCCAGGTGTTGCTGTGTCGCCGCGCCATCGAGCCCCGCCGCGGCTTCTGGACCCTGCCCGCCGGCTTCATGGAGAACGGCGAAACCCTTGACCAGGCCGCTCGTCGCGAGACCGTCGAGGAAGCCTGCGCACGCGTCGGCCCAACCACCCTCTACCAGTTGTTCGACCTGCCGCACATCAACCAGGTGCACGTGTTCTTCCGCGCAGAGCTCGCCGACCTGGACTTCGACGTCGGTGTCGAGAGCCTGGAAGTGCGGTTGTTCGAAGAGCATGAAATACCCTGGAACGAACTGGCTTTCCGCACCGTCACGCGGACACTAGAATGCTATTATCGCGACCGCATCGGGCAGCAGTACCCCATAGGCCATGAATACCTGCCGCCGATGAACGTTTCGTCGTCCACCTAGCTATTTCAGGATACGTTTCATGCGCTGGTTGCTTGCCCTCTTTTGCTTGTGCGTTGCATCGGTGTCCCAGGCGGCGTTCACCGAGACCATCATTCGCAAGCCCCTGCCCGCGACCACGTCGCAGGGCACGCAGCCCCAGGCCAGGCCTGTGCAAAGCAGCAGCCAGCCGCAGATCGACAAGGTGCTGGTGCTCAAGTCAGAGCGGCGCCTGCAATTGATCAGCCGCGGCGAGCCACTCAAGACCTACCGCATCTCCCTGGGCAAACAACCCAAGGGCGCCAAGGAGCGCGAAGGCGACAAGCGCACCCCTGAAGGCTTCTACTGGCTCGACTGGCGCAAGGTCAGCGACCGCTACAACCTGGCCATGCACATCTCCTACCCAAACATCAGCGACGCCGCCAAGGCGCGCCGCGAAGGGGTCAATGCCGGCAGCATGATCATGATCCACGGCACACCGATCAACGAAGAATACCCGGAGTGGTACTTCCACACCCTCGACTGGACCGAAGGCTGCATCGCCATGCGCAACGACGACATGCGTGAAGTGTGGAGCATGGTCAAGGACGGGACCATGATCGAGATTCGCCCCTGAGCCCTCGGGCTCACCCTTGCAGTTCCCACTTCCCCAGCGTGAAGCCCGCCCGCGCCTGAGAAAGACGGCGCAGGCTGACGGCGCGTCCTACATTTTCAGCAAGCCCTCAGAATATCCCGACTCAAAAAGGTTATTTGCCTGATACCCATACAGGCAATGTATCGCATCCAAACGACTGTTCGAATTTTTAGAATCCACGCAAACGAGTACTTGAACCGTACGACCTCTGCGGAATTCTTCGATGGCGAACACCCCGTTTCCGGCTATCTGCCTTTCAATCATCAGTGCATTGCTCGCGCTGCTGACCAGCTCGGTTGCCCTTGCAGCCGATACCGCCAGCGAGCAGCTACGCGACCAGCAACGCGAGCTTCAGCAATTGCAGCAACAGCAGCGGCTGGAGCACTGGCAGCGCCGCCCTGCCCCGCAAGGATCAGGGCAGCCGGCACCATCGGCAACCCCTTCAGCCCAATGCTGGCCGGTCAGCGGCCTGCGCCTGAGCGGCAACGTGCGCATCACCAACGCCACGCTCGAACAGAGCCTGCGCCCGCTGCTGCACTCGTGCATGACTGCGCACGCCATCAACCGACTGCTCCTGGCAATCACCGAAGGCTACGTAAGGGCGGGGTATCCGGCAAGCCGCCCATATCTGAGACATCCCCCCAAGGCTGGCGCCCCCCTCGACATCGTTATCGTCGAAGGCTTCGTCGAGAGTATCGAGTTGGATACCGCGCTGCCGCTGTCGCTGGCCGGTGCCTTTCCCGACATGCTCGGCCATCCACTGTACCTGCCCGACCTGGAGCAAGGGCTCGATCAACTGAACCGCCTGCGCGCCTATGACCTGGGCGCCAACCTGTTGCCCGGCGACGTACCCGGCGGTACGCGGATACAACTCGAACTACGCCGGATCGGTTCGCGCTGGCATCTGGACAGCCGCCTCGACAACCGCGGCAGCGCACTCACCGGCCGCCATCGCCTGAACCTGAGCCTCGGCCTGGACAGCCCGCTGGGGCTGAACGACGACCTGCGCCTGTCATTGAACTCCAGTGTCTTCCAGGCACCGGGGCGCAGCCAGGGTGCCAGCCTCTACTACAGCGTTCCCTACGGCCCCTGGACCTTCGCCCTGAACGCCAGCCAGCTCAGCTACCGCGCACCGCTACCCGGCAACCGCCTCAGCAGCCGGGGCAGCAGCAGCCTGCAAGGGCTGAGTGCCGACCGCATGCTGTGGCGCAACCAGCAGGGCATGCTCAACGCCAGCCTGCGCCTTGACCACAAACGCGTGGGCAACTGGCTCGGCCCGCTGAAGATCGCCCAGCAGAGTCCGACACTCACCACCCTCGAGGCGGGCCTCAACCTGCTCTGGCTCGAAGGCGGCCTGTGGAACGCCTATGTCGGCGTCGCCCAAGGCGTGGATCTGTTCGGTGCCGACCGCGCACCGCTTGGCCGCAAGAGCGCCGAGCCTGGTTTTCGCAAGTACCGCGCCAACCTCCTGTACCTGCACCCGGGGCCCTGGCGCTGGCAGAGCGAACTGAACCTGCAATACAGCCCCGACCGCCTGCCGGCCATCGAACAGCTTGCCCTCTCCGACGACCTCGCCGTGCGCGGCTTTCGCCAGCACAGCGTCTCCGGCGCCAGCGGTGCGGTGTGGCGCAACACCTTGAGCCACACCCTTCCACTCAGCCTGCCCCTGGAAATCCGCCCGCACCTCGGGCTGGACCTGGGCTGGACGCGCTTCGATCACGGCAGCAGCTCGCAACGCCTGAGCGGGGCCGTGCTCGGCGTGGTACTGGGCACGCCGGGCAATCGCCTGCGCCTGGACTACCAGCGCGCGCTGAGTGCCAGCGACCGATCACGCAGCACCCTGGAGCCGGGCTTCTGGGTGTTCGAATGGACCTTGACGATCTGATTCACCCACAACAAGAGAGACAACCCCGTGAACGATAAAAAGCCCCGCAAAGCGACCACCCCCGACACCCTGCGCTGGAGCATATTTCTCACACTGGCAGCCGCCTCACCGGCCCTGCTCGCCCAAGGCAGCCTGCAACCGGCTCCTGGACCGGGCGGCACCCCGCTGATCAACAACGCCCATGGCGTGCCGGTCATCGAGATCGTCGCACCCAACGCCAGCGGCCTGTCGCACAACCAGTTCCTCCACTACAACATCGGCCAGGCGGGTGCGGTGCTCAACAACGCCCTGCAGGCCGGCCAGTCGCAACTGGCAGGCGCCCTGGCCGCCAACCCGCAGTTCCAGGGGCAGGCTGCCTCGACCATCCTCAACGAAGTGATCAGCCGCAACGCCTCGCTGATCGAAGGCCCACAGGAAATCTTCGGCCGCCCCGCCGACTACATCCTCGCCAACAGCAATGGCATCACCCTCAATGGTGGCAGCTTCATCAACACGACCCGCGCCGGTTTCCTGGTCGGTGATGTGCAGCTCGAGGACGGCCGCGTGCGCCTGCTCGACTCACGCAACGCCCATGGCATGCTCAGCGTGCTCGACGGTGGCCAGAGCAACGATGGCGGCGCCCTCGAACTGATCGCCCCGCGCATCGACAGCAAGGGTACGCTCAAGACCCGCGACGACCTGCAGTTGATTGCCGGACGCAACCGCATCGACGCCAGCAACGGCCAGGTCCTCGAACACCTGCCAGGCACCCCGGCGAGCATCGATGCCAGCCTGTTCGGCGCCATGTACGCCGGCCGCATCCGCGTGGTCAGCACGGCCGAGGGCGCGGGCGTGCGAATCGGCGCGATCGACATGCACGGGTACGATGGCATCCACGTCCAGTCGGCCGGCGGGCTGCACATCGGTGACGACGGCACGCGCAACGCCGCACTGCGCAGCCGACAGGGCGACCTCGACCTCAGCGCCAGCGGCGACCTGAGGCTGCAGGCCGTCACGGGCGAGGGCAAATCGATCAACGTCAATGCGGGCCAGAAACTCACGCTGGATACCACAGCCCGGGAAAACATCGAACGTGACCGTAAGTCATGGGACAAGAAGTGGCTGTTCGTCACCACCGAGACCTACGAACGCAACACCACCGAGACCGAGCGCACGCTTACCGGCACGCACTTGCAAGCCGATGACCGCCTGGCGCTGAAGTCCGGCGGCGACATGCAACTGGTAGCGGCCACCCTCAAGGCCGGCGGCGAACTCAACCTCGACAGCGCGACCAACCTGAGCATCGAAGCCGGCAAGCAGAGCCGACGTGTCCAAGAGCAGGTACGCCATCGCAAGCACCTGTGGCGGGGTGACAGCGACAGCGACCAGTACCAGGAGACCGCCAAACCCAGCGATCTGCAGGGGGGCACGCTGATCGCCAAGGCTGGTGAGGCACTCAAGGTCCAGGGCAGCCGGATGCACAGCGAGGGCGACATGGCGCTGTCGGCAAGCCAGGTCGACATGCGGGTCGACACCAGTACCGGCAACGACCTCAATGTGCGCGCCAGCGCTAAAGGTGGCTCGTCGAACAGCGAAGACAGCACCCGCAACGCCCGAGTCGGCAGCCTCTATGGGCAAACGGGTATCCAGGTCCAACTGGGCGCCGACGGCCTGTACGAAGGTACGCGCATCAACGCCGGCAACGGCGACCTCAGCATCACCAGCAACGGCAAGCTCTTGCTGAGCGCAGCTCACGACCAGCGCTCCGAACACCAGCGCCAGACCGACGGCAATGCCTGGGCCAAGGTGGGCAACCGCCCCGGCAGTACCGGTGTCGAGGGTCGCGGCTACCTTGACCTGACCGAGCTCCAGCGCCAGGAAAGCAAGGCCCAGGTCGGCCAGATCGACGCCAAGGGCAAGGTGCTGCTCAGCAGCGGCGCCGACCTTATCCTCGAAGGCACTCGCATCGGCAGCCGCGAAGCACCGACTGGCGGCATCGAACTGGACAGCGCCGGGCTGTTGCAGGTCAAGGCGGCCCACGACAGCCAGCAGGCCAGCGGCCACAACCTCGGCGGCGGGCTCGAGCTGGCAGCCAAGTTCGGCACGGGCAAAGGCGGCGCACTGGGTGGTCACTTCGCCAATGGCAAGCTCAACGAGAAGGCCAGCCAGGCAGTCGATGCCCGCTTCGACACCCAAGGCACCCTGCAGATCAGTAGCCGTGCACGCGACGATATCGCCCTGCATCTCCAGGGCCTGCAAGCCTCGGCCGCGCAGATCAAGCTGGAGGCCAGCAAGGGTGGCATGCTGTTCGAAGCCTCGTCCGACAAGGAGCAGCGCGACAACCTGGAGATCACTGCCGGTGCCGGTTTCAGGCTCAACCGCGGCGAAACCCCGGACAAGGATATCCGCGGCCTGCACGGGCGGGTGCAGGTCAATCTCGACAAGCGCGACAACCAGACCTGGAATGCCAGCACCTTGCGCGCTGACCGCATCGAGCTGGCAAGCCAAGGTGACACCCGCATCGAAGGCGCAAGCCTGGACGCCGACCGGATCCGCGGCGACATCGGTGGCGATCTGCTGCTGGCCAGCCGCAAGGATCGCGTCGACACACTGGTCGTCAAGGCCGACGCCCGTCTGAGCCACGAGAAGAATCCCCAGGGTTATCTCGATGCTGCCGGAGCCCTCTCCGGCCCAGCGGCAGGCAAGGTCACCGAGAAGGTTGGCCCGACGCTGAGCAAGGTGGACCCGAAGCTGTCGCCGACCGTGAAAGTCGAGGTGTCCCACACCCAGCGCGACACCGTCGCCCACCAGGCCACGCTCAAGGGCAATGAAGGCGTCGAGCTGAAGGTCGGTGGCCAGGCGCGTCTGGTCGGGGCACGGATCCAGTCGAGCGCTGGTGACGTCGATCTGCAGGCCCAGTCGGTCAGCCGCGAAACGCTCACGGGTCGTGACTACCAGCGCAATGTCTCGGTGGACTTCTCCAACTCGCCGGTCGACATGGGTACGGCCATTGCGGAACTGTCCAAGAGCAAGGGCGCGGCGGATGGTGAGAATGCCCTGGACCTGGGGCTGCTGCGCACCAGCGGGCATAGCCGCAGTGAGGAGTGGGTGTCGAATGTCGGGAGCAAAGGTGCGCGCTGATCGTTGAGTGCAGGAGCAGGGAGATCCTGTAGGAGCGGGCTGGTCCCGCGATGGCAACACCGCGGTGGATGGCACCGGCTATGCCGGTGTTCGCGGGCAAGCCCGCTCCTACAAGGGGGTGGCGTAGGTGCCTGGTATTCCTGGCGTCGCCTATGCGTATCGCATCCTTCGAAAATCAGAAAATACGCCTTTCCTGTAGTCCATTTCCCAAAGATACTCCCGGCGCCTTTTTTCCGTTGCGGCTCCTGGGGCAGCGCTCTAGTCTCGGCGCGTCGTTGCACATCAACGACACAGCTTTGACAGGCTGTGACGGTAAATAGCGTATGGCCAAACCTTGATGGCGGCTGTACGTGCGGGCACGCTCGCGTGCGCCGGAACTTTGCTATTTCCGCCGGTCTGTCAACCCACGTACAGCTGCCACCCTTCTGTTTGACAGCAGGTAGGTGGCCGCACATGAAGGTAAATAGCTATGTTAAAGATCGTCCCCGACCCACCTCACAACAACCACTCTCTCGAAGACACCATCATCCAAGCCACCGAGTACGCACTCTGCGCACAAACCGTGGCCCATCAAGCGGTCCTCCTCCAACCCAAGTCCCCCGTCTCGCTCCTGGTAATGGCTGCCATTCATGAAATGGAAGCGCTAAGGATTTTGCTGGAGTCGGCTTTGATACAGATTCAGATGCCGGCAGAGCCGCAGACAGCTCACTAAGCGGTTTTCGGGAGATGAAGGGATGGATACAAGCGACACCACACCGAACACTACCGTTGGCAAGACTCGGTTCTACCAAGGCAAGGGCATGACCCAGCCGCTGTTCTGCATCGAGCCGGGCATCCCGTGCGAGCGTGCACGCGAGCAGGCTTCGGAGTTGATGGGGTACGTGCGCGACATGACCTTGAGCGCAGTGATGGATGAGAACCCGCAACTGGTCTGGGCTTCGTACTACCTGAGCGCATTGGCCAAGGCATTGATGGACGATGCGGAACTGGGGATGGGCCGGTAAAAGCGGGGTTATCGGACCTGGAGTTGAGTGGGTGGTGGGGGCATGGCACCGGCTATGCCGGTGTTCGCGGGCAAGCCCGCTCCTACAAGGATTGAGCTGGCAAGGAACAGACTCATGCACTGTAGCTACCACCTGAGCTGCCGCTCGCCCTTGGCAGCCTCCGGCCCCAACCACTGGGCGCCGCGCAGCAAGGGTGTCAGCGCGGCCTCAGGCTGGACCTCGAAACGGACCTGGGCGCGCCTGGCCAGCAGGTCGGCGTCAAGATCGAGCTGGTGCTGCCCTTGCAGGGCCAGCGCGCCCTGCAAGTGCCAGTCACCTGCACAGCGCATTTGGAGCCAGCCCTGCCCCAACCCCAGCGACCATGGCGATACCAGCGCCAGGTCGTTCACCTGCAAACGCCCCTCGGCACCGACGCACTGTCGCCACGCACCCTTCACATTGACACGCCCCTGCCAATGCCCCGCCAGGCGATAAGCCACCGGCACACTCGCCGCAGCCTCGAGCGCCTCGACATCCGCCCGCCAGCGCCAGGGCCAACCGCTCAACCGCATCAGCCAATCCTGGCCCTGATAACCCAGGCGGATTTCGCCCTGTGCCTGCCACGGTCGCCACTGCCAACTCAACGGCCCGACATCGCCCACCTGCTCGGCCTGTCCGTGCCAGAGGCTGCCGCTGACGGCCCTGCCTGGCACCAGCCAGGGTGCAGGCAACTCGACGAGCAGCGTGACAGCACACACCAGCGCCGGCCACAGCAGCACGCGCGCCCTCATGGCCGGACCCGCAGGTCGAAGCGCAGGCGCTTGCCCTCCTGTTCCATACCCCATTGCAGCGGCTGTGCGCCCTCGATCTGCAACGCCTGCAACCACCCCAGCAGCGCCTGCTCGTCCGCGACCGAGCCACGCACCTGCCAGCCCTGCTCCTGCGGCTCGACCTCCGTCAGCTCGATGTGCCGGGCCTGGGCAGACTGACGCAGACGCTCCAGGCTCAAGACCGGGCCGCCCTCAAGGCTGATCGCCGCTTCTGCCAGCCCGCGCCACTGGCTCATCTCGGCCCAGCGTGCGCTCGCCTCACGCACCAGGATGACGATCAGCAACAGCGCGATCAGCCCCCATGCCAGACGCATACGCTGGCGCTGTAAAAAGACGCGGATCATGAACCGCTCCCCAGGTCGAACACCACGCCCTGTGCCTGCACCTGTACCGCCGCCCCGACCGTTGCGGCCATTTCATCCCACGGCGGCACCGTGCCGTCGCCGTCCAATTGCAGATGCCAGCGCTGCCCATCGAAGCGCACGGCGCGCAGGCGCCACTGCGGGTGCTCGTGCAGCCAGCCCTGCAACTGCCCTTGCAAACCGTCGAGCCGACGCAGACGCAAAACCCGCTCGCCGTCGGCGTCACGCAGCCGCCTGAGCGCCTGCGCTGCCTGGCGTGGCGTGGCTTGCGGGCCGGTAACCGCCAGCACCTGCTGCCGATACAGCTGGGCCTGGCGCCATTGCTGGCTGATCCACAGACCGCCCCAGACGGCGGCGAGCACCAGGCAGGCGGCTACCAAGCGCTTTTGCAGCCCCGTGACCTTCAATGATTGGCGCGGACGACGCGTTTCCCGCAGCGCTGGCAAGGTATCGAGATCGGCAATCCGCTGTGGCCAGTGTCCATCGACCGGCTCAAGCGCCTGCGTATCCCACAGCGCAGGTGCAGAGCCCAACACTTGTGGCCAGGCCAGCCAGTGCTCGCTGCCCTCTTCGTCAACCCGCGCGTACAGGGTCGAATGTGCCTGTCGCCATTGCCATCCACAGCCCGGGGCGAGTGTCGGCAACAGCTGGAACTGCGACCAGCAACGCTCTACCTCCAGCCCCCACTCCACGCACTGGGCCAACCAGCCATCGAGCCGATCCCGCGCCACGACCACCAACCGCAGTTGCCCTGCCGTACGACCGATGCATGCACAGTGCACCTCATCGCTCCCCTGCAACAGACGGTCCTCCAGCAGCAGCGGCCATTCCTCACGCTTGAGCCCGGGCGGCGCCGGCAACTGGAAATGGCTGCACGCCTCGCCCGGCACCACCAGGGCAACCCGGGCGATCAGATCCTGCGGCGGGCGTCCCTGCCCTTCGTCACGCAGCATGCCGCTTTCCAGCAGGCACCAGTGCCAACCGCCGTCAGCCCCAGGACGCAACAGCAACCAGGGTCGCGCAGGCGAGCGCCGCCGCCATTCAAACTTCATGAGCGCCCCCAGGGCAGGACGAATGTGCAGACATAAGGTGCTCCGTCACGCTGCAGATGCAGGCGCACGCCACGGCCGGGGTGCGTCGGTTGATCGGAAGGCCAGGCCAGCCAACTGCCGCCCTGGAAATACAGAATGCTCATCTCGCTGACCCGCTCCAGGCGCTCGCGTACCACCCAACGCGGCTTGTCGGCGGCGTAGAGATCGGCGGAAGTTTCCAGCAGCACGCGCTGCTCCCTCGGCTCGAAACGCAGGCGCTGACGCTGCAAGCGGGAACCGCCTTCGGCCTGGGGCCAGGCCGCAGCAGCGACCCACAGCAACTGCTGGTTCTGCGCCTGCCAATCGAGCCAGCGCATGGCCAGTGGCAGGCGCTGCTCGTACACCTGGCGCAGCACCGGGCTGTCGAACCGCCGCTCCAGCGCCAGGCAGAACTCCAGCACACCGGGCTCGTTCTGCTGCTCGGCGAGACGCTCGCGCACCGTGAGCCAGCCATGCACCAAGGCCGCCAGCAGGATGCCCAGCACCGCGGTCAGCGCCAGCGCCACCATCAGTTCGATCAGGGTCAACCCCGTTTGGCGGCGCTTCATGGCCGCTCCAGAAACAGGGTGTACAAACCCAGCGGCACACGCTGATCGCGGTCGGCGAACAGGCGCAGCTCGCCACGGCGCAGATCGCGCACGCCGGTGCTGCGCAGTTGCAGGTCCCAGTGGCACACCTGCGCGCCCTGTTGCAGCGCCCCGGCGGTGCGATTGCTGGCCGGCCAATACTGCTCGACCGCAAACCGTGCCTGCAGCTCACGGGCGCACAGGGCGCCAAGGCGGTGCTGCTGCACGCCTTCCTGCACCGCCAGGCGCTGGCGCAACACCTGGCTGGTGATCACCGCCAGTACGGCGGCAATACCCAGCGCCACGCTGACTTCAAGCAAGGTGAAACCGCGCTGTCGCCGCCTCATGGAAGCGCCACGACCTGCAACTGCCCCTCGCGCCCCCAGCTCCAGCGCTGCCCGCCTTCGGCGCCACGCCAGTTCACCTTGCCGGGCCTTGCCCAACCTTCGGGGGTGAACACCAGTTGCGGCGCTGCTGCCGCCTGCCAGTCCGGGCGCAGGTCTTGCGGCCAATCCCCCAACGCGACCGTCTCCAGCACCCAGCCGGTGCCGTCATGGCGAACGAACTCAGGGCGCTTGCCGCTCCAGCGCAGGCCACGCAACTGGCCGGTATGCCGGGCCACGGCGGACTGCTCGCGGGTCGCGGCGACCAGCCGCTGCATGGCCTGGTCTACTCGCGTACGACCGCTGTCGAGCCAGGCCACGCTCAAGCCGGTCATCAGCCCGGCGATGGCCAGCACCACCAGCAATTCGAGCAGGCTGAAGCCGCGCTGGGAAGGCAAGTCAGAGGTCCCAGTTGCCCAGGTCGGCATCCAGCCCTTCGCCACCGACCACGCCATCGGCGCCGAGCGAATAGACATCGACACGGCCATGCTCGCCCGGCATGCGGTACTGGTAAGGCGTGCCCCATGGGTCTTCCGGCAGGCGACGAATGTAGCCATCGCTGCGCCAGGCACGCGGTAGCGGCTCCTGGCCCGGCTTCTTCACCAATGCGGCGAGGCCTTGCTCGCTGCTGGGAAAGCGCAGGTTGTCGAGCCGGTACATGTCCAGCGCCTGCTCGAGGGTGGCAAGGTCGGCCATCACCTTCTGGCGCATGGCCTTGTCCTGGTTGCCCAGCACGCTGGGCGCGACCACCGCGATCAGCAGGCCGATGATGAAAATCACCACCATGATTTCCATGAGGGTGAAGCCGCGCTGACGCTTGGCGCGATACTGCATGCAAAGACTCCTTTTCACAGTTGCAGACCCTGGTTGAGCTGCATGATCGGCAACAGCACCGCCAGCACGATGAACAGCACCACGCCGCCCATCACCAGGATCATCAGAGGTTCGAAAAGCGCCATGGCGGTGTCGACCTGACGGGCAAAGCCGCGCTCCTGGTCGTCGGCCACGCGCTCGAGCATGTCGGCCAGGGTGCCGCTGGCCTCGCCGCTGCCGACCATGTTCACCAGCAGTGGTGGAAACTGGCCGCTGGCATCCAGCGCCCGATGCAGGCTGGTGCCGCCCTGGACCTGCAGGCGCACCTGCTCCAGGGCCAGGCGGATACGCTGGTTGGCGACCGTTTCGCTGGCCACCTGCAATGCTTCGAGCAGGGCCACGCCACTGCCGCAGAGAATCGCCAGGCTGCGCGCCAGACGTGCGCTCTCCAGCACCTGCAGCAGGCTGCCGACACGCGGCAGGCGCAGCAGCAGGTCGTCGCGGCGCAGGCGCCAGTGCGGCTTGCGCAACAGCCAACCGCACAGCAGCGTCAGCGGGATCGCCGCACCCAGCAGCCAGGGCCCAGCGCTGGCCAGGCCCTGGCTGATGGCGATCAGCAACGAGGTGATCAGCGGCAGCGCCTGTCCGGAATGGGCGAACTGCTCGGTCAGCTTGGGCACCACGAACGTCATCAGACCGACCACCACCGCCAGCGACACGCCCATCAGCACGCAGGGATAGATCAGCGCAGTGCGCGCCTTGTGCTGTTGGCGCTGGACCTGCTCCAGGTGATCCGCCAGGCGCGTCAGCACCTGCGCCAGGCGCCCGGAGCGCTCGCCCGCCTCGACCAGTGCGCAATACAACCCGGTGAACGGCGCGCCTTGCCGCGCAAGACTGCGGGCCAGCCCCAGGCCTTCGGCCAGCGCGCCGCGCACCGATACCAGCACGGCCTGCAAGGCGGGCGCGCGCAATTGCCGTTCGAGCGTGGCCAGGGCATCGACCAGGGGAATGCCGGCACCGGTGAGCGTGGCCAACTGGCGGGTCAGCTCGCACAGCTGGGCACGGCTCAGGCGCTGGCGACGCGGTTGCCGCAAGCTGCCTTCATGGCGTTGCAACTTGCGTGCGAACAGGCCCTGCTCACGCAATAACTGGCGCGCATGGCGCTCGCTGTCGGCCTGCACACTGGCCTTGTGCGGTTTGCCTGCCAGGTCCAGGGCCTGGTAGCGATAGGTCGGCATGCTCAGCCCTGCACCACGCGCAACACTTCGGCCAGGCTGGTCTCGCCACGGGCCAGGCAGTCACTGGCCATGGCCACCAGGCTCTGCCGGCGTGTGGCCAGGTGGGCCTGCATCGTCACTTCGCTGGCGCCCTCATAAAGCAGGGCGACCAAGCCTGCATCCAGCTCGATGAATTCATAAAGGCCCAAGCGCCCGACATAACCGCTGCCCTGGCAACTGTCGCAACCCACCGGATGGTGGGTGGCCTGCAAGGCGGCCAACTCCGGCCACAGGCGCCGCTCGGCGGCAAGCAACGGGCGTGGCTCGGCACAACTGCACAGGCGCCGGACCAGGCGCTGGGCCAGCACCCCGCGCAGGCTGGAGGCGATCAGGAAGGGTTCGATGCCCATGTCACGCAGGCGCGTCACCGCGCCGATCGCACTGTTGGTGTGCAAGGTCGAGAGCACCAGATGGCCGGTCAGGCTGGCCTGCACGGCGATCTGCGCCGTCTCCTGGTCGCGGATCTCACCGAGCATGATCACGTCCGGGTCCTGGCGCAGGATCGCGCGCAAGCCGGTGGCGAAGGTCAGCCCGGCACGCGGGTTGATCGCGGTCTGGCCGATACCGGCAATGGCGTACTCCACCGGGTCTTCGACGGTGAGGATATTGCGACTGCCGTCGTTGAGGCTGTTGAGGCTGGCGTACAGCGTGGTGGTCTTGCCCGAGCCCGTGGGGCCGGTGGACAGCACGATGCCATTGGGCCGCGCCAGGCACGCGCGCAGGCCCTGCAACGCTGCGGCCGGCATGCCGAGGTTGTCCAGCGCCAGCAGGCTGGCCTGCTTGTCGAGCACGCGCATCACCACGCGCTCGCCATGGATGCCGGGCAGTGTCGAGACCCGTACGTCCACTTCGCGTCCGGCGGCGCGCAGGGTGATGCGTCCGTCCTGGGGCTGGCGTTTCTCGGCGATGTCCAGGCGCGCCATGACCTTGATTCGCGACACCAGCATGGCCGAAAGCGCTCGCGGCGGGCGCAGAACCTCGCGCAGATGACCATCGACGCGCAGGCGCACCACCAGGCTCTGCTCGAAGGTCTCGATGTGGATGTCCGAGGCACGCAGGCGCAGGGCCTGGCCGAACAGGCCGTTGATCAGGCGGATCACCGGGGCTTCGTCGTCGCTTTCGAGCAGGTCTTCGATGCGTGGCATTTCGCTCATCAGGCTGTCGAGGTCAACCTGCTCGCCGATGCCTTCGATCAATGCGGCGGTGGCCGAGTCGGCAGCCTGGTAGAGCTGGCCAAGACGCTCGTCGAAAGCGACGCGATCGAGGCGCTCCAGGCGCAGTGGCTGGCCATGCACGCGCAGCAGCTCTTGCACTTGGTCGCTGTCGGCATCCTCGCGCAACCATAGCTGCCAGCCCTGGTCGTCCGGGGCCATGGCCACGCCAGCCTGACGCGCCAGGCGGTAGCCGAGCATCACCAGTTACCGCCTTCAAGCCGCGCGCGGCTGGCCGGGAACGCCTTGAGCAAGGCGCCACCCTCGGCGAGTTCCGGCATCTGCAAGGCCGTGTCCTGCTGCAGGCTGCGGTACTTTTCCTGGCTCAGCCCGGCAAGGCTCGGCCCGTCACGCATGATCCGCGGGCGGATGAACACCATCAGGTTCTGCTTCACGTTGCGGTTGCTGTCGGAGCGGAACAAACGGCCGAGCACGGGAATGTCACCGAGCAACGGCACGCGCTTATTGCTGGTGGTGGACTCGTCGCTGATCAGGCCACCGAGAATCACCAGGCCATTGTCGTCGACCATCACTTTGGTCTTGATCTCGCGCTTGTTGGTGATCACGTCGCTGGCGGCGCGCGAATCGGCGATCGAGGACACTTCCTGGACGATGTCCAGGCGCACGCTGTTGTCGCTGTTGACCTGCGGCTTGATGCGCAACTTCACCCCCACCTCCTTGCGTTCGATGGTCTGGTAGGGGTTGGCGTTGTTCTGGGTCACGGAGCCGGTGACGAAAGGGACTTCCTGGCCGACCAGGATCGACGCCTCGGCGTTGTCCAGGGTCAGCAGGGTCGGGGTCGACAGCAGGTTGAAACCGCTCTTGCCCTTGAGCGCGTTGATCAGCATGGCGAAGTTGAAACCGCCGCCGAAATGGCCGATGCCGGCGGTGGCGCCCGTGGTGGCCGAGAGCAGCTTGCCCAGTTCCTTGTTGTCGCCGCTGGCGGCAGCGCCGGCGATGTTGGCGATGTTCACCCCGTTGCTGCCGAAGTTGACGATGCCGGCGCCGAACTTCTCGTCGGCGAACAGCCACTGCACGCCCAGCTCCTGGGCGCTGCTGTCGGACACTTCGGCGATGATCGCCTCGACCACCACCTGGGCGCGGCGGATATCGAGTTGCTCGACGATGTTGCGATAGGCCGCCAGCTCACTGTCGGGGCCGACCATGACCACCGCATTGGCGCCCTCTTCATACTCCAGGCGCACGCCCGAATCGCTGGCGGTGCGTACTGGCGCCTCCTTGCCTTCGCCTGCGGGCGCATCGGGCACCCCGCCGTCCTGGCCGAGACCGCGCAGCACCTTGACCACTTCCGCAGCATTGGCGTGACGCAGGTAGATCACCTGGGTGTTGCTGCTGTGCAGGTTGTCGCTGGGTCGGTCGAGCTGGCCAAGCAGCGCACGGACGCGCTCGCGGCTGTCGGCGCTGCCACGCACCAGCAGCGCATTGCTGCGCGGGTCGGCCACCACCTGGGCACTGTCGGCGCCCTGCTCGCGGGCCAGCAGGCGGGTGACCAGGGGCGCGGTGTCAGCGGCGCTGGCATGCTTGAGTGGCATCACCTGCAAGGGTTCGTCGCTGACCTGGTCGAGCTGGCGTAGCAGCTTGTCGATGCGCTCCAGGTTGCTGCGCCAGTCGGTGACCACCAGCAGGTTGGCGGCAGGGTATGGGGTGATCACCCCGACGCGCGGGTCGATCAGCGGCTTGAGAATGCCGAGCATCTGTTCGCTGGCGACGTTGCGCACATTGAATACCCGGGTCGCCACGCCGTCGCTGCCCTTGCTCTGCTTGCCGGCGTTCTCCACCGGCACCGGCTCCAGGCGCGCGGCCTGGTCGGGGACGATCTTCACGCTGCCGTTGGGCAGGTCCACGGCGGCAAAGCCCTGGGCACGCAACTGGGCGAGGAAGATGTCGTAGATGGCTTCGGCGTCGTGGCGATCGACGGTGCGTACCGTGACCTTGCCGGTGACCCGTGGATCGACGATGAAGGTGGTGCCCGTGATGCGCGAGACGCTGTCGATGAACTCGCCCATGTCGGTGTCGACGAAGTTCACCTCGTATTGCGGCACCCCGTCTTCGTCGACCTCAGGGTCTTCGGCCCAGGCCTGCGCAGAGCACAGGCCGAGGCTCAGCACGCAGGCCACAGCGTATCTTGCGATCATTGCTCATCCTTGCCGCTTGAAGCCGGTCACGGCGGGCCGTGGCGGCCAGGGCAGGCGCTCGCGCCGCCCCTGGTTGTCGAAAATCAGGCCATCGGCATCGATGTCCTGCAGCACGATCCCTGGCGCCAGTCGCTGGCCACGGCCCAGGGTGCGGACCTGCTGGCCGAAACGCAGCACCACCACCGTGGCGGACAGCGGCTCGGCCTTGAGCCCGCCGAGGTAGTGCAGCGGCAGGCGTGTCAGGGGGATGCCACCCTCATCGGATGGCGCCTGCCAGTGGCCAGCCATCAGGCCTGGCAAGGTCGATGCCTGTTCACGCGGGACACCGAGCGGTTGCGGCTGGCGACTCAGTTGCAGGATGCACTGGGCGGCGAGCCAGCCGGCCAAGGTCAGCAGCAGCACGTTGGGCAGGCGCGACAGCCCGATCACGACGCCACCTGGCGCGGATGCCACCCCGGATGCCCTTGTACATAGCGCACCTCGGGCCATTGCAACGGCGCCAGTTGCCAGTTCGGCGCCTGGCGCGCCAGCCAGGCCTCGACCTTCTGCCACAGCGGCTCACCGGCCTGGGCGTCGAAGTGCAGGCCGAAGGTGCGACACGAGCCCTGCACCGTGGGGAGCCCGGCGACGCGCTTGCCCATTGGGCTGTAGCTGACCTGCCAGGCGTGGCCTTGCCAGCGCGGCAGGTCCTGGCTGTTGTCGAGCAGCAGCGGGTCGCCGAACAATTGCTCGGCGGCATTCTCCAGCACCTGTTCCACCTGGCGCGCAGGGGCCTCGACCACAGGCGCCGAGTAGCCGCCAGTGAGGCTGATCAGATGCTCGCGGGTGATCGCCTGGCCAGCAGGCAGTGGATGGTCGTAACGCAGCCCCGGCAGCAGCACCGGCATGCTCGAGTCGTCGGCCAGGGCCTGATGCAAGAGACGATCCCAACTGCCGCCACGGGTATCACGGCGCCACAAGGCCTGCGGCGCGCGCGCCAGCGGCTGGTCAAGCCAGGCCGCATGACCGGCGCGCTGCTGGCGCAGCGTGATGCGTAACTGGCTGGCGCGCGCTTGGGCAGTTGGCGAAAGTCGATCCTCGAAAGCGGGCACGAAACGCGCCTCGAATTGCCACTGCCCCGCGGTTTGCTGGCAACGCAGGCGATAGACACCACTGGCGCGGCACCCGGCGAACAGCACCGGCACTTGGCGCCCCGACGCTTGCGTGACAGGCACCGGTGTCGGCCATAGATCCTGGCCACGGGCACACAGCAGGACATCGATTTCGTCGATCCGCTCGGCCAGCCAAAGGCCGGGGCCAGTACCGACATCCGCCAGGGCGACCACCAGGTCGGCCTCGCGCCGGGCTTGCTGGAAACTTGGCAGCAATGATTGGTACCACTGCTTGAGCGAGGCTTTCTGATCCTGGGCGTAAGGGTCGGTCACACCGACCACCGCAATGCGCACGCCGCCGCGCTCGAACACACGCAGGGGCTCGACACCCAGGCCCTTGGCCTGTTCAACGCCAAGCCCGGCGCCGAGGGTAATCGCAGGGGACTGACGATAAAGAGCGGCGCAGCGTTGCGGCCACAGCACGCGCTCATCGCTGCTCACACGCACGTCGCTGGCCAGCATCCGACTGCCTTGCACGCCGCTATCGCCTTGGGTCAGGTAGGCCAGGCCGCTGCCGTTCCAGTTCTGGCCGTTTTCCAGGGTCAGGCAGCGCTCGGCGCCGGCCTCGTTGCGCATCTGCTCCATCAGTGCGGCCAATACGGCATAACCGCCAAGGCGCGCCTGGCTGGCCTGGCCGGCATCGAGCAATGGCGCGAGCTCGGCATGGCCGCTACTGGCATGGCTGCCGGTCATCCACGGAGCACGTCCCAGATGGCTGACCGGCCCCAGGCGCGTGGCCGGCACCACTGGCAGGCCAGGCTCGCGGGCATCGAGGGTGTCGGCGACATAGAGCAGTTCGAGCGAGGCGTCGCCGCCGCGCTGACCGGGGATCGCGGAGCAGGCGCCCAACAAAGGCGCCAAGGCCCCGACGCCCATCCAGCCAATCACTTCGCGTCTGCGCACACTGCTCGCCATCGCCCCCGCCATCCCTAACCTGAGTTCACGTTCGGCCCCGGATATTGGGGTGGCTGCGTGACAGTTTGATGGCAGAAATCCGACAGCCGATGCGGTAAAGCTCTGACAAATCTTGTTACTAATGGCGCTAGGCTTTAAAACCCCGTTAATATTTTTGCCAATCAATCATCACACTTGCCCCCTAAAGTCGCGGTTCCTCTTACTCAGCCATTACAAGGACACCCTGATGAGTCGAGAAACCGGCGATAACCTGGACCGGAACCAGAGCGGCAACCTGCCGATGGCCAGCGTGATGGATACCTACCTGAGCCGTCGTACCGTGATGCGCGGCAGCCTCGGCGCGGCCATCGCGATGATCGCAGGCACCGGCCTGACCGCCTGTTTCGACGGGGGTGGCGGCAGCTCACATCACGATGACCCGGCCACCGAGCCGCCTGTGACCGAACCACCAGCCAAGCTCAAGCTGGGCTTCCAGTCCATCGCCGGCTCGCGCACCGACGCCTGCGTCATTGCCCCCGGTTACAGCGCCTATGTGATCGCGCCGTGGGGCACGCCGCTGAACAGCAACGGTAATCCGTGGAAGTCCGACGGCAGCAACACCTCGACCGACCAGGCCAACGCGATGGGCATGAACCATGACGGCATGCACTTCTTCCCCATCAACGGCAGCTCCGACGATGGGTTGCTGGCGATCAACTTCGAATACATCGAAGCCGACGCGCTGCACCCGAACGGCCCGACCACCGATGGCACCGGCAAGCGCCCGGTCGAAGAAGTGCGCAAGGAGATCAACGCCCACGGCGCTGGCGTGGTGCGCCTGAGCAAGGTCAACGGCCGCTGGCAGGTAATGCAGAACGACCCGCTCAACCGCCGCTTCACCACTGCCTCGTTGATGGACATCGCCGGCCCTATGCGCGGCACCGATCACGTCAAGACCAAGTTCTCGCCGACCGGCACCCAGGCGCGCGGCACCAACAACAACTGCGGCAACGGCTACACGCCGTGGGGCACCTACCTGACCTGCGAGGAGAACTGGCCTGGCATCTTCGTCAACAAGGGTGTGCGCCCGGCTGATCAGGTGCGCATCGGCGTCAGTGCCAGCGGCGGCCAGTACAAGTGGGAAACCGTTGCTGGCGACGCCAGCGAGGTCAACGGCGAGTTCGCCCGCTTCAACGTGACCCCGACCGGCGCCAGCGCCACCGACGACTACCGCAACGAAGCCAGCACCTATGGCTACATCGTCGAGATCGACCCGTACAACAGCGCCACCCTTGCAGTGAAGCGCACCGCCCTTGGCCGCTTCCGCCACGAGGGCTGCTGCCCCGGCCTGCCGGTCGCGGGCAAGCCGCTGGTGTGGTACACCGGCGACGACTCGAACAACGAGTACCTGTACAAGTTCGTCTCCGACGCCGTATGGGATCCAGCCGACGCCACCCCGGCCGACCGTCTGGCTACCGGTGCCAAGTACATGGACAAGGGCAAGCTCTACGTCGCCCGCTTCAATGCCGACGGCAAGGGCGTATGGCTGCTGCTGGACGTGGCCACCCCCACCACCGCCGGGAGCACGCTGGGGGCGCTGTACGGTGATCTGCCGGGCATCATCCTCAACACCCGCGGCGCGGCTGACGCAGTCGGCGCGACGCCGATGGACCGCCCTGAGTGGACCGCCGTCAACCCGCTCAATGGCGATGTCTACCTGACGCTGACCAACAACAGCGCGCGTACTGCCGCCAAGGTGGATGCGGCCAACCCGCGCGGCCCGAACCGCCATGGCCACATCATCCGCTGGCACGACAGCGACGATCACAAGAGCTTCACCTGGGACATCTTCGTGTTCGGCGCCAACGCTGCCGGTACACCGGACATCAACCGCTCGGGCCTGACCGAACTGAACCAGTTCGCCAGCCCAGACGGGATGAGCTTCGATAGCCGTGGGGTGCTGTGGTTCGAGACCGACAACGGCGAGACCACCTTGACCAGCTACACCAATGACCAGTTGCTGGCGGTGATCCCCACCGACCTGGTCGATGCCACCGGCAAGCAGATCCCGGTCAACGCCCAGAACCAGGTGGACCTGCGGCGCTTCTTCGTCGGCCCTAACGGCTGCGAGGTGACGGGGATCAGCTTCACGCCGGACAACAAGACGCTGTTCATCAACATCCAGCACCCGGGGAACTGGCCGTATACCGACAAGGCGACAGATGTGACCCCGGCAGGGAGCCGGGTGCGACCACGGGCATCTACCGTGGTGATTCAACGTAATGATGGCGGGGAAATCGGGACCGCCTGAGCCTGGGCCGGGCAGTCAGCCTTGTGCTGGCTGCACCGGCCTCTTCGCGGGCAGGTCAGGCTTACCAGGCCATCGGTTCCCGCCCCAGCACCCGCACCTGCTGCGCCGGCACCCGCGCATGCCACTGCACCACCCCCAGCGCCTCGATCTGAAACTGACTGCGCACCGACCGCCCCTCTTCCTCGAACGAAAGCTGCAACAGGAAGAGCCCGCTGTTAAGCAACAACCCCTCGCTCAACCGGGCAAAGCTCTCGTCATCCAGAGCGCCCAGCGCCTGGCGTAAAGCTCCAGCATCGACATAACCCGAAGCCGGCCGATTACTGATGATCCGGCTGAGCAGCGATCGGGAAAAGTGCCCCTCGTAGAGCGCCTCCAGCAACGGCAGGTGCTCCAGGTTCAAGGCATTGGCATTGAGCCGCCAGCCGCTGGTCTGCGGCAATGCGCACAGCATCGGATAACGCCCCTGACGCCCGGCATCGGGCTCGAGCAGCAGGTTCAGTTCGCTCGGGTCGAGCATCGCCTGGTTGGCCGCCAGACGCGGTGGCTGCTGACGCAGGTACTGGCCGCTCTCGGCACCTTGCAGGCGCGTGTCGCTGTCAGCGTCCAGCCAATCGGCCAGGGCGTCGACCAATCGCTCGGCCGCCATGTCGTCGCCGAGCAACCGGCGCAGCTGACGCTCGGCACGCTCGGCGTCTTCGCCCAGCAAGGCATTGACGTTGAAGCAGGTGTGCTGGTCGCGCACCCGCAGGCGTGCCTTGCCTGCACCAAAGTCATACTCCAGCGCCTGGCCGCGCAGGGCCTGCCAGAACAGGGGGCTGGCGCGCCAGGCCGGATCGCGTAGGGCCTGGCTGGCATAGGCAAGGCCAGCCTGCTCCATCGCCCGCACCTGCACGCGCTGACGCAGCAAGCGCGTTTCATCGACCTGGCGACGTCCCTCCTCCACCAGCCAGGCCAGGCCCGCCGCAAGCATCGCCAGCGCCACCATCACCATCAGCAACGCTGCACCCTGTTGTCGCCCGCCACCCATTGCACCGCGCCTCTTCATCCGTGGAGGCGCCAGTCAACACGGTGCGTGTTGCAAGCACATGGCAATGTTTCCCGACAGTCACGTTGGCGTCATCTGAAGCAGGCAGGATTGGCCTTCCTTTTCATGACCTTACAGGGGTTCTCACAAATGGGCGGTATAGGCATCTGGCAACTGGTGATCGTGCTGCTGATCGTTTTCCTGCTGTTCGGCACCAAGCGCCTCAAAGGCCTGGGCAGCGATGTCGGCGAAGCGATCCAGGGTTTTCGCAAGTCGATGGGCGGTGACGACAACAGCAGCGCATCACCCAACGCACAGGTTCAACAGCAGCCAACGGATCGCCAAGGCTGATGTTCGAGATCGGTTTCAGCGAACTGCTGCTGGTTGGCGTCGTCGCTCTGCTGGTCCTGGGGCCCGAACGCCTGCCGGTGGCGATGCGCACCGTCGGGCGCGGCCTTGGGCAGGCGCGGCAGGCCATGAACATGCTGCGCGCCCAGGTCGAGCGGGAAATCGACATGCCAGCCCTGGACGATGCGGCGCTGCGCAAACTGGAGCAGGATATCCGCCAGGGTGTCAGCCTCGATGAAGCCCCCGCCAGGGAAGGTAGATCATGAGCTTCGCTATCCACGGAAGGTCGGCAATGCCGCTGACCGAACACCTGCGTGACGTACGCAAGCGCCTGGTGCGTTGCCTGCTGGCCATCGCCCTGGCGTTCGCCGGGTTGTTCCCCTTCGCCCAGACCCTCTACACCCTGGTCTCCGAACCGCTGCGCCGCTTCCTGCCCGAAGGCGCGAGCATGATCGCGACCAGCGTCACCTCGCCGTTTCTCACGCCCTTCAAGCTGACGGCCATGTGCGCGCTGTTCATCAGCATGCCAGTGCTGCTGCATCAGGCTTGGGGCTTCATCGCGCCGGGGCTGTATCGGCGGGAGAAACGCATCGCCCTGCCGCTGCTGGTGTCGAGCATCCTGCTGTTCTACGGCGGCATGGCATTCGCGTTCTTCCTGGTGTTTCCGATGATGTTCGGTTTCTTCGCCAGCGTGACGCCCGAAGGCGTGGCAATGATGACCGACATCAGCCAGTACCTGGACTTCATCCTCGCGCTTTTCCTGGCGTTCGGCCTGGCATTCGAGATTCCGGTGGCGACCTTCATCGTGGTCTGGGCAGGCATGACCGATGTTGCCAGCTTGCGCCGTAGCCGGCCCTACGTGATCGTCGGCTGTTTCGTGGCCGGTATGATCCTCACGCCTCCTGACGTGTTCTCCCAGACCATGCTCGCCATCCCGATGTGGTTGCTGTTCGAGATCGGCCTGCTGGCCTGCGGGGCCCTTCAAAACCGCACCCGCCTTTCGTAGCGCCTACAGCGGGAGGCGTTGCCTGCTCCCTCTCGCACCATGCGGCTCACATGCTGGGGCTCCGTCAGTTGATGAGTCCCCAGCATGATCCCACTAAGCCTGCACACCCGCTTCGCTCTTGATCGACTCACCGAAATCAGCCGGCCGCTCTCAGCACAGGCCTTTCGCGAAATGCTCATCCCTGTGTTCGGTGACGACCTGCCAGACAGTTGCTACCAGCAGCTGCAGGACGCACTGCGCGACGGCACGTTGAGCAACCCTGTACACCAGGTGAACCCACAGGTGGCGGGCAAAGCCTGCTACGACAATGCCACGCGTATCATCCACCTGCACCCCGAGGTGATCGCTGGCGCGCTGCTGCAGCCACAGGCAGCCTGTGAACTGGCGACCATCCTGCTGCACGAGTTCGGTCATCACCTGGACAACCTTCTGCGCCAAGACTTCGCGAAAGGCCTGGACGATGGCTTAGCCTCGGTGGCCGAGGATGCAGAACTCGAGGAAGGTGCGCGCTTCGCCTACCTGATCGGCTGCATGGAGTCAGGCCCGAGCGGTGATCTGCCGATCGCCCAGCTGACCGAAGCAGGCCGAACCATCACCCTGCGAGCCGATGACCAGGCCATGCGTCTGTTCATCCGCCAGAGCCAGGATGAACATGCGCAACGCGCCAACACCAATGAAGGCAGCACCGAGGGCTTTTCTGCGGGCAAGGGCGACAAGAAAAACCCTGAAATGTCCTGGGGGCATGAGTCGATCGAGGAAGACCTCAAGTACGCCGGGTTCAATGAGCAACAACGCAAGGCGATCTATTTCGGCAACTGGTTGCGCGACTACTCGCAGTTGCTCGATCCCAAGCTGGTCCGCGCCGAGGACGCGCCCAAAGAGTTCCCGCGCAAGCTCTCCCGGAAAGTCCTGACCCAACTCGTAGACCTGCTGGCGCTCAAGGCATTCCCCAGCCTGCAATCCACGCCGCAAGAGCGCGCGCACTACGTGATCACACCGCAGATGCTCGGGGTGTATCGTCCTACCGAGCACATCGACAATCCCTACAACCCCAGCCCGTCAGTGACTGATCCGCGCACCATCGATGCAGACTTCGAGCCGCCTGTGGCACAGGACGATCCGCGGTTGCAGGTCGATCCGGATACGTCCATGAAGCGCCACATCTTCAGTTCGGTCGATTACATGTGCCAACGACTACGCGAGGCAATGGCGGCCGGCCCGACCCCTGAGGGCATGCGCAAATTCGGTGCAGCACTGCACGTGCTGGAAGATTACTTCGCCCACTCCAACTACGCCGAATTGAGCCTGCACAAGCAGGGTCACGACACTGTACTGACCTGGACCGCACAAGCCGACTGCAAGCACGGCTGGCCCATTGTCACTGGCATGTTCGCCGGTAGCGATGTGATAGCCAGCCTGGCCGAGCCGATGGCCAAAGTACTCTTCGCGCCCTCCGGCGACTTCGAGAACATCACGCCAGGGCAACGCTCGGACACTGAACTGGCGCTGCTGATCCTGCTTCAGGATCACCCCGATCCGCAGTGGCAGGAACACCTGAACAGTGCACTGGAAATTCGCGATACATTGGCGGACCTTCCCGGGTTCAATGTGGCGAGGCGCGTTTCCTGGATCACGGGCTCACCGCTGCGCCTTGCAACCGACCTGCCCAAGATCGGCTATCGCGCCATCCTCAACCTGATCGGCAACTCGGTCGACGATATCCAGACGTACAGGATGGGCAATCCCATGCTCACCGGTTCGACCAATCCGACCCACTCCCAGCTTGCCAAGGACCATGACGTGCATCCGCTGCATACCTTGGCCACTCTGATGGCCCGGGTTGCGGTGCGCGATGTCGGCTTCGCCATGTACAAATACTGGCAGGGCGGCCGGTTGCGCGATCCGGTCAAGGTAGCGCGCAGCTACTTTACCCACCCCAATGACAGCGAATGGCAGGACGAACTGGTCAGCAAATGGGCTAGCGAGCATCCCAAGGAAATCCAGAAATCCAGCAACCCAGCCGTCTTCGAAGAGCTCCATCACCATCATGAGGCGCCAGCGGTGGATGAAAGCGCCTGGGAACGTCTGAAAGGGCTGTTCAGTTAAAACCTGTAGAAACGACAAGCCCCGGCAGGAGACTGCCGGGGCTTGTCGGTTTGCAGCAGCGAAACTTCAGCGCATTCAGACGTCGAGCAAAGGCCAGACCTCATACGCCGGCGTTTCATAAGGATGGCTCTGCTTCAATGCAGCAACCACCTGACGAACCCGCTCATCGGCCACCACCAGCTCCACCTTCCACTCCTCCACCACCTCGACCTGGCCCACCTGCCCGAGGAATGGCTGGCTGCCATCCAACGGGCGGAACTGACCCTGGCCAAGTGTCTGCCAGGCACAGTGATCGTAGTCACCGATACGTCCGCCTCCAGCAGCGAACACGGCGGCCTTGACCACTTCGACATGGCTGGCGGGGACGAAGAAGGCGAGCTTGTGCACCGCTTAGTTCACCCACACCCGCGCGTTGCGGAACATGCGCATCAGCGCGGCGTCTTCCTGCCAGTCATCCGGACGCCAGGAGTTCTGCACGGCGCGGAACACACGCTCAGGGTGCGGCATCATGATGGTGACGCGACCGTCGCGGCTGGTGAGGCCGGTGATGCCCCGTGGCGAACCGTTCGGGTTGGCCGGGTACTGCTCGGTGACCTTGCCGTGGTTGTCGACGAAACGCAGGGCCACGCAACCGGACAGGTCGGCTTCCAGCAGCGCCTCTTCGCTGGCGAACTCGGCATGGCCTTCACCGTGGGCGATGGCGATCGGCATGCGCGAACCGGCCATGCCCTGCAGGAAGATCGAGTTGGACTTCTGCACCTCGACCATGGCTACACGCGCTTCGAACTGCTCCGAGCGGTTGCGCACGAAGTGCGGCCAGTACTCGGTGCCCGGGATCAGTTCGTGCAGGTTGGACATCATCTGGCAACCGTTGCACACGCCCAGGGCGAAGCTGTCGGTACGCTCGAAGAAGGCCTGGAAGGCATCGCGGGCACGGCTGTTGAACAGCGCCGACTTGGCCCAGCCTTCACCGGCACCCAGTACGTCGCCGTAGGAGAAGCCACCGCAGGCGACCAGGCCCTTGAAGGCTTCGAAGTCGACACGACCGGCGAGGATGTCGCTCATGTGCACGTCGATGGCGGCAAAGCCTGCACGGTCGAAGGCCGCAGCCATCTCGACCTGGCCGTTGACGCCCTGCTCACGCAGGATCGCCACTTGCGGCCGCACACCCTTCTTGATGTAAGGCGCGGCAACGTCGTCGTTGACGTCGTAGCCGAGCTTGACCGACAGGCCTGGATTGTCCTCTTCGAGCAGGACATCGAACTCCTGGTCGGCGCAGTCGGCGTTGTCGCGCAGGCGCTGGATCTGGTAGCTGGTCTCGGCCCACTGGCGCTGCAGCATGCGGCGGTCATCGTCGAACAGCACTTCGCCGTTCAGGCTGATGGACACCTCACCGTTGTTGACCGGCTTGCCGATCACCGCGACGCACTCCTCGCCCAGGCCGGCGGCGCTGAACTGGGCCAATACGTCCGGAGTGGCGTCCTGGCGAACCTGGATGACCGCGCCCAGCTCTTCGTTGAAGAGGATGGCCGGCACGTCGCCCTTGCTGTCGGTCAGCGGATCGAGTTGCAGGTCGAGGCCGCAATGACCGGCGAAGGCCATTTCCAGCACGGTGGTGACCAGGCCGCCGTCGGAACGGTCGTGGTAGGCCAGCAGGTGACCGTCGGCGTTCAGGCCCTGGATCACGGCGAAGAACGCCTTGAGGTCTTCGGCGTCGTCGACGTCCGGTGCCTGGGCGGCGATCTTGCCGTAGGTCTGGGCCAGGATCGAGGCGCCCATGCGGTTCTTGCCGCGGCCCAGGTCGATCAGGATCAGGTCGGTTTCACCCTTGTCCATGCGCAGTTGCGGGGTGAGGGTCTTGCGGATGTCAGTGACCGGGGCGAAGCCTGTGATGATCAGCGACATCGGCGAGGTGACGCTCTTCTCGACGCCCTCTTCGCTCCACTTGGTCTTCATCGACATCGAGTCTTTGCCGACCGGAATGGTGATGCCCAGCTCGGGGCACAGCTCCATGCCGACAGCCTTGACGGTGTCGTACAGGCGCGCGTCTTCACCCGGGTGGCCGGCAGCGGACATCCAGTTGGCCGACAGCTTGATGTCGGACAGCTTGTCGATGCGCGAGGCGGCCAGGTTGGTGATGGTTTCGCCGATGGCCATGCGCCCGGACGCCGGGGCATCCAGCAGTGCCAGCGGTGTACGCTCGCCCATGGCCATGGCTTCGCCAGTGTAGACGTCGAAGCTGGTGGCGGTGACGGCGCAGTCGGCCACCGGCACCTGCCACGGGCCGACCATCTGGTCGCGGGCGACCAGGCCGGTGATGGTGCGGTCGCCGATGGTGATCAGGAAGCTCTTGCTGGCCACGGCCGGGTGGCTCAGCACGCGCTGCACAGCCTGGTCGAGGTCCAGCTCGCTCGGGTCGAAATCATCGCCCAGCTCGGCTTCGCGGGTAACCGAACGATGCATGCGCGGCGGCTTGCCCAGCAGCACGTCGAGCGGCATGTCGACCGGCGTGTTTTTGAAGTGGCTGTCGGTGACAGTCAAATGCTGTTCTTCGGTGGCCTCGCCGACCACCGCGAACGGGCAGCGCTCACGCTCGCAGATGGCCTTGAAGCGCTCGAAATCGACGGCGCTGACGGCCAGCACGTAACGCTCCTGCGATTCGTTGCTCCAGATTTCGTGCGGGGCCATGCCCGGCTCGTCGTTGGGCACGTTGCGCAGCTCGAAGCGGCCACCGCGGCCACCGTCGTTGACCAGCTCCGGGAAGGCGTTGGAGATGCCGCCGGCACCGACGTCGTGGATAAAGGCGATCGGGTTGGCGTCGCCCAACTGCCAGCAGCGGTCGATGACTTCCTGGCAGCGGCGCTCCATTTCCGGGTTTTCGCGCTGTACCGAGGCGAAGTCCAGGTCAGCCGAGCTTGCACCGGTGGCCACCGACGAGGCAGCGCCGCCGCCCAGGCCGATCAGCATTGCCGGGCCACCGAGCACGATCAGCTTGGCGCCAACGGTGATCTCGCCCTTCTGCACGTGGTCTTCGCGGATGTTGCCCATGCCGCCTGCGAGCATGATCGGCTTGTGGTAGCCGCGTACTTCTTCACCGTGCGGGGTGTTGATGGACTGCTCGAAGGTGCGGAAGTAACCGGTCAGGGCCGGACGACCGAATTCGTTGTTGAACGCAGCGCCGCCCAGCGGGCCTTCGATCATGATGTCGAGGGCGTCGACGATACGCTCCGGCTTGCCGTAGGCCTGCTCCCATGGCTGCTCGAAGCCCGGGATGCGCAGGTTGGAGACGGTAAAGCCGGTGAGGCCGGCCTTGGGCTTGGCGCCCCGGCCGGTGGCGCCTTCGTCGCGAATCTCGCCGCCGGAGCCGGTGGAGGCGCCGGAGAACGGGGCGATGGCGGTCGGGTGGTTGTGCGTCTCGACCTTCATCAGGATGTGCACCGGCTCCTGCACCGCACCGTACTGGCGGGTTTCAGGGTTCGGGAAGAAGCGGCCGGCGACGTTGCCGACGATCACCGAGGCATTGTCCTTGTACGCAGACAGCACACCTTCGTTGTGCATCTGGTAGGTGTTCTTGATCATGCCGAACAGGCTCTTTTCCTGAGCCTGGCCGTCGATGTCCCAACTGGCGTTGAAGATCTTGTGGCGGCAGTGCTCGGAGTTGGCCTGGGCGAACATCATCAGCTCGATGTCGTTCGGGTTGCGCTTGAGCCCCTGGAAAGCGTTGACCAGGTAGTCGATCTCGTCTTCGGCCAGGGCCAGGCCCAGGTCGACGTTGGCCTGGGCCAGGGCGGCGCGGCCACCTGCGAGAATGTCGACCGAGGTCATCGGCTTGGGCTGGGCGTGGCTGAACAGGTCAGCGGCCTGTTCCAGTTGCGTCAGCACGCGCTGGGTCATGCGATCGTGCAGTTCGGCCGCGACCTGCGCGGCGTCGGCGTCGCTGAGCGAGCCGGCAACGTAGTAGGCGATGCCGCGCTCCAGGCGCTGGATCGACTGCAGGCCGCAGTTGTGGGCGATGTCGCTGGCCTTGGAAGCCCAGGGCGAAATGGTGCCCAGACGCGGCACGACCAGGAACAGGCGGCCGCTCGGCTCCTGTACCGGCACGCTCGGGCCGTACTTGAGCAGACGCCCCAGCACCTGCTGCTGGTCGGCGGTCAGCTCGCCGTCGACGTCGGCGAAGTGGGCAAATTCGGCATACAAACCAGTAACAGCGGGGACTTTCTGGCTCAGTTGCTCGAGTAATTTACCGTGGCGAAAGGCAGAAAGGGCAGGAGCGCCGCGCAGGATCAACATCGTCGGGACAGCCTCAGGAAGGGGTGTGCTTAGAGGCCGTGCATTCTAGCCTAATTCGACGGCTTTCGGCACCCGCCAGAGGGCAATGCTGCCGGGCGGCGGAACCGGACCTGGGGGTCAGAATTCTACGGCCTGGCCGGAGGGGTTTTCGCCTGAGCGATCCCCTGAAGGCAAGCACCCGCAAACACATGACCCGCTACCAGACAAGCTAACGGTTGTCGAGATATGGCGCGGGCGGTCCTTTGCGTATACTGCAACCTATGTTCGCCCACACTGCTTTGCGCCAGCGCTGCGCCAGATGGCTCTTCGCAACCGGACTCTTGCTGATGCTCGGTGCCTGTGTTGAAAAACCCAGCACCCTCGAGCGCGTGAAGGAGGACGGCGTGCTGCGCGTCATAACCCGCAACAGCCCGGCCACCTACTTCCAGGACCGCAACGGCGAAACCGGTTTCGAGTACGAGCTGGTCAAGCGTTTCGCCGACGATCTCGGCGTCAAGCTGGAGATCGAGACCGCCGACAACCTCGACGATCTCTTCGACCAGTTGGGCAAGCCTTCCGGCCCGGTGCTGGCCGCCGCCGGCCTGGTCAGCAGTGAGCAACGCACCACCCAGGCGAAGTTTTCCCACCCGTATCTCGAAGTCACCCCCCAGGTCATCTACCGCAACGGCCGCTCCCGCCCCACCGAACCCAAGGACTTGATCGGCAAGAAGATCATGGTGCTCAAGGGCAGCAGCCACGCCGAACAGCTGGCCGAACTGAAGAAACAGTATCCGACGCTTGAATACGAAGAGTCCGACGCCGTGGAGGTGGTCGACCTGCTGCGCATGGTCGACGAAGGCCAGATCGACCTGACACTGGTCGACTCCAACGAGCTGGCGATGAACCAGGTGTACTTCTCCAACGTGCGCGTGGCCTTCGACCTGGGTGATGCCCGCGACCAGCGCTGGGCCGTGGCGGCCGGCGAAGACAACAGCCTGCTCAACGAGATCAACGAGTTTCTCGACAAGGCGCAGAAGAACGGCACGCTTCAGCGTCTGAAAGACCGTTATTACGGCCATGTGGACGTGCTTGGCTACGTCGGTGCCTACACCTTCGCCCAGCACCTGCAGCAGCGCCTGCCCAAGTATGAAAAGCACTTCAAGAGCTACGCCAAGGTCGAGCAGGTCGACTGGCGGCTGCTGGCGGCGATCGGTTACCAGGAATCGATGTGGCAGCCCGAGGTGACCTCCAAGACCGGCGTACGCGGCCTGATGATGCTGACCCAGCGCACCGCCCAGGCCATGGGCGTGTCCAACCGGCTGGACCCGAAGCAGAGCATCATGGGTGGGGCGAAATACTTCATGCTCATCAAGGAGCAACTGGACAACAGCATTCAGGAGCCGGACCGCACCTGGTTCGCCCTGGCCGCCTACAACGTCGGCAGCGGCCACCTCGAGGACGCCCGCACACTCGCCAAGCGTGAAGGCCTGAACCCGAACAAGTGGCTGGACGTGAAGAAGATGCTGCCGCGCCTGTCGCAAAAGCAGTGGTACAGCAAGACCAAGTATGGCTACGCCCGCGGCGGCGAGCCGGTGCACTTCGTGGCCAACATCCGTCGCTACTACGACATCCTCACCTGGGTGACCCAGCCGCAGCTCGAAGGCCAGGTGGCCGAGGGCAACCTGCATGTGCCGGGGGTCAACAAGGACAAGCCGGCGGAACAATCACCGCCGATGTAAGCCCGCGAAAAGGCCGGTCAAGGTTTAACCTTGGCCCGTCGGGCCTTGAAGAACTCGGTCAGTATTGCCCCGCACTCCTCAGCCAGTACCCCGCCTTCGACCATCACCCGGTGGTTGAGAAAGCCCTGCCCGAAGAACTGCCCCTGGCTCTGCACCACCCCGGCCTTGGGTTCCAGCGCCCCATACACCACCCGCTCGATTCGCGAATGGACGATCAGCCCCGCACACATGCTGCAGGGTTCAAGGGTCACATACAGGGTGCTGCCCGGCAGCCGGTAGTTGCTGACAGCCTTGGCCGCATCGCGGATGGCGACCATTTCGGCGTGGGCGCTGGGGTCACTGTCGGTGATGGGCCGGTTGAAACCTCGGCCAATCACCTGCCCCTGCTGCACCAGCACCGCACCTACCGGCACCTCGCCCAGCAAGGCGCCTTCAGCCGCCAGTTCCAGGGCCAACTGCATGAATGCCTGATCGCCGCTGCGATCGATGATCCGCGGACGCATCAGACCACCGCGATCGCGGCCATCAGGCCGGTTTCCATGTGGTCGATCACATGGCAGTGGAACATCCAGGTGCCCGGGTTATCCGCCACCAGCGCCACCTGGGCACGTTCGTTCTTGCCCAGCAGGTAGGTGTCGGTGAACCAGGGCTCGGTGATCTTGCGGCGATTGGAGGCGATCACCTTGAAACTCATACCGTGAAGATGGATAGGGTGCTGGTACTGGGTCATGTTCTTCAGCTCGAAGATATAGCTGTTGCCCTTTTTCAACGTGGCGATCGGCCGGTCGGCGCAGGTCTTGTCGGTGATGTCCCAGGCCTGGCCGTTGATCTGCCACAGACTCGGTGGCTTGCCATTGTCGGTGTTCACCGAAACCTTGCCCGCCCACTCGAAATTGAAGTTCAGCTTCTCGGCGTTCTCCAGGTCCGGCTCGGCGATCGGGTTCGGCGGCAACGCCTTGGGCCAGTCGCCCGGCGCCTCGCTGCTGGCGACCGAACGCAATGTGCCCAGGCGCACGAAACCGTCGCGCAGGGAAATCTCCTCGCCGGCCTCGGGAATTCGGATGGCCAGGCAGATGCGCATGCCGGGGCCCAGCCAGTACTCGTCCTCGAGCGGCCTCGGGGTCACTGGGTTGCCATCGAGCGCATAGACCATCGCCTCGTAGTTGCCCTTGAGGTTGATGCGGTAGGTCCAGGTGTTGTCCAGGTTGAGCAGCCGCACGCGCACCACTTGGCCCGCAGGCAACTCGGTGACTGCCTCGGCCTTGCCGTTGATGGTGATCAAGCGGCCAGCCGTGCCATTGCGCGCCGCTTCGCGAGGCACACTGAATGGCATGAATTCGCCCTGTTCGTCCACGTGCCAGGTCTTCAGGCTCAGGGTGCGTTCATGCCGGAAACCCGTCGGCTCGCGCTCCTCGACGATCAGCGGCCCGACCAGGCCGCGCCCCAGCTCTTCGGAGCTGCTGACATGCGGGTGATACCAGTAGCTGCCGGCATCCGGCACACGGAACTTGTAGTCGAAGAACTCGCCCGGCTTGACCGGCAGTTGCGACACATAAGGTACGCCGTCCATTTCCAGCGGCAGGCGGATGCCGTGCCAATGGATGGTGGTTTCCACCGGCAGGTGATTGATGAAGCGTACCCGCAACCAGGTGCCCTGGCGCACCCGCAACTCGGTGCCCGGTGCCGACGGCCCGAAAGCCCAGGCTTCGGTCTTGAATCCGGGGACCAGCTCGACATCCAGGGGCGCCGCGATCAGCTCGTAGTCGTGCCCGGCATTGTCGTCCTCGACCTTGCCCAGCCAGTAGCGAGCCGCGCCTCCGGCGCCCAGGCCAACCACGACGAGGCCGGTGAGGCCCTTGAGCATTTGTCGACGGGTAAAGGACATACGTGCAGGCACCTCGTTTTGCGCAATCAAGCTGCCAGCACCGCTGGCAATGAAGGGCGAATACGATACACCTGCAATTGAGAAAGATTAAGTGAACTGTTGTCGCGCTGCTGCACCAGGCCCGCTTCAGCGGTATCGAGATGGTCTATTGCGCGCTGTCCTTCAAGGGCTGGGTGGCCTATCGTGGCTGACACGCGGGAACGCGAGGGTGAAACAGGTCGAACCCTCGCTGCTTTCGGCCCAGCAGTGCCCCTGGTGCAATTGCATGATCGACCGCACGATCGACAGGCCCAGCCCACTGGACTGTGACGAATGCTGACGCGAGGCATCGACCCTGTAGAAACGTTCGAACACGCTTTCAAGGTGCTCAGGCGCAATTGCCTGCCCACGGTTACGCACCTGGATCAACACCTCATCGCCCTGCTCACCGGCGGTCACCTCGATGACACTGCCCTGCTCGGCAAAGCGCACCGCATTGGCCAGCAGGTTGGCCAGTGCCCGGCGCAGCAACGCGGCGTCGGCCCAGACCGTGCCTTCGCCATGCCATACCAGCCGCACGTCGCGCTCGCAGGCGAGGTCTTCGAAGTAATCGCACAGACGCCCCAACTCCTGGGCCAATTCCAGCCCGGTGCGATCGATGGGGTGGTCGGCATGTTCGGCGCGGGCCAGGAACAGCATGTTGTCGATCATTCGTGACAGCCGTTGCAACTCTTCGAAGTGCGAGCCCAGCAGGTGCTGGTAGTAATGCGGTTCACGCACCTGACCAAGGCCGACCTCAGTCTGGCCCAGCAGGTTGTTGATGGGTGTACGCAGGTCGTGGGCCATGTCGGCACTGACCTGCTTGAGCTGCTCGAAACCGCGTTCGAGCCGCGCGAGCATGGCATTGAACTGCTCGATCAGGGCATCCAGCTCGGCGGGTGCATCGTCGCGCTGCAGCCGCTGCGACAAGGTGCCGACGCCAATGGTTGCCGTCTGGCGCGCCAACCGGCGCAGTGGCGACATGCCGCGGCGGGCAGAGGCGTGACCTGCGGCACTTCGCGGCGCCCTGGGTTGACCTCCAGCAGTGGCGCCCCGGCGACCGACCGGATAACCAGCAAGGATTCGGTATTGCCCAGCATGTTGGCAAACAGCTGCGGCTTGTCACGCACCAGTTCTCGGGCATCCATGTCACGCAGCAAGGTACGGATCTGCTCGACGCGGGTCAGCAGCGCGCCGTCGTCACGCAGCGCCAGTTGTTGCCCGAGTGCGACATACAGTGCGCCGCCCAGCAGAGCCAGGGCGACGAAGGAAAAGGTTGCCAGCAATACCGCCAGGCGCACGGTCAGCGACAGGCGCCTCATGCCTCGAGCTCGCAGCGATAGCCAACGCCGTGCACGGTATGGATCAGGCGCACCGCAAAGGGTTCGTCGACTTTTTGAACTCCTTGCTGGTCAGGTCGATGCGAATGCCTGCGCGTTCGCAGCGGTGCTTGCCGAGATCCAGGCGCAGGTCGCCGGCGAAGTCGTTGACGAAGGCATTTTCGCTGAGCATGCCGTAACCGTCCGCCGACCACTGCAGGCCAGCCCCAGCCGGCGCTGCCGGGAAGCGCTTGGTCAATGCAGGGTAGTCTTCGCCCGCTTCCGGGGCACGGGCGGCGATGTAGACCAGGCCTTTGACCTTTTCGGCATCACCGGCCTGGCTGATGACCATGCCCCCGTAGGAGTGACCGACCAGGATCACCGGGCCGTCCTGCTGGGCGAGCGCCCGATTGACGGCCGCGACGTCGTCGTCGAGCGAGGTGGTCGGGTTCTGGACTGCGGTCACGTGCAGGCCTTTGGCTTGCAGCAACGGAATCACCTTGGACCAGCTGGACGCATCGGCGAACAGGCCGTGAACCAGCACGATGTTCTTCACTTCCTGCGGCGCGGTATCGGCGGCCCAGGTAGAGGTGGCGCCGAAAGCAGCGCCGGCGAGTGACAGGGCAAGGACGAGCGAGCGGAGTTTCATGGGTGTTCCTCTGGGTGCGTACGGGAGTGAGCTCACTGTACGAAGCCAGGGGAAACCGGGGCATGACCCGGTCATTACAAAAGAATGACGGAGCTGGGCGTGCCTGTTCGGGCGTCATCGCGGGACCAGCCCGCTCCCACAGAATGGACTGCCCCCAAGAAGTTGGACACCAATCCAACCTTTGGGGGCAGTTCAGAGGCACCATGATCTTGCGCCTGTGGGAGCGGGCTGGTCCCGCGATAGGGCCAGAACAGGCTACACAACCCCCACCAGCAGGTGCACAACCCCACCCGCCAGCACCATGACCCCGGGCACCCCGGCCGCCTTCAGCGCGCCCTCGTCCAGCCGCGCCGGGTCCAGCAACTGCACGCGCACGCGGGTCAACGCGACGCGCTGCTGCGACTTGAGATTCCCCGCCCCACCCAATGCCGCCAGCACGTCTGGCAACAGCTCACCGACCGCCGCCGGCGCGGGCTCCTCGGCAATCAGGTCCGGCGTCAGCGCCTTCCAGAATGCCCGCTGCAATTTCTCGAACATGCTCAGCCCTCCACGGCCAATGAGGTTTCGACGTCACGTGCCTGATAGCCGCGCAGGGCTTCGCGCACCTGATCGGCCTCCTCCAGCCCCAGCACCTGGCGAGCCAGTTGCTGACAATCCTGCAGGTCCATCTCGCGCACCCGGGCCTTGATGGTCGGAATCAGCGGCACACTGACCGACAACTCATCCACCCCCAATCCCAGCAGCACCGGCACGGCCAGCGACTCCGACGCCAGCGCGCCGCACACCCCGACCCACTTACCATGGGCATGGGCCGCCTTGACCGTGGTCGCGATCAGGCGCAGCACCGCCGGGTGGAAACTGTCGGCCTGGCCGGCCAGGCGCGGATGGTCGCGGTCCATGGCCAGGGTGTACTGGGTCAGGTCATTGGTGCCGATGGAGAAGAAATCCACCTCAGGCGCAAACACATCGGCCATCAGCGCCGCCGACGGCACCTCGATCATGATTCCCAGCTTGGGCAGGTTCGCCAGGCCGAGGGCATGCGCTTCCTCCTGCAGGATCTTGCGGGCCTGGCGCAACTCCGAGAGCAGGCTGACCATCGGCAGCATGATATGCAGGCGAGCCTGGCCTGCACTGGCGAGGATGGCGCGAAACTGCTCGCGCAACAGTTGCGGGCGCTCCAGGCACAGGCGGATACCGCGCAGACCGAGGAAGGGGTTCTGTTCGGCCGCCATCGGCACATAGGCCAGCGGCTTGTCGCCGCCGACATCCAGGGTGCGCACCACCAGGTTGCGCTCCGGGCCCAATGCCTGGGCGATCGCGCTGTAGGTATCGGCCTGCTCCTGCGGGCTGGGCGCACGGTTGCGGTCCAGGTAGAGAAACTCCGAACGCAGCAGGCCGACGCCTTCGCCGCCCAGCTCCACCGATTGTTGTGTCTCCTGCTGCGAGGCGACGTTGGCCGTCACCTCGATCCGATGCCCATCACGGGTGATCGCAGGCGCCTGTGCCTGCTGCAGGTCCTGGGCGCGCCGCAGGCCCTGTTGCTGGCGATCGATACGCTGACGCTCGATGGCCGCAGGGTCCGGGCTCAAGTGCAGCTCACCCTTGTCGGCGTCGAGCAGCACCTGAGTCCCATCGGCCAGCGCCAGTACACTCGCTGGCACGCCACAGATCGCCGGCAGCCCCAGGGCCCGAGCGAGGATCGCCACATGGCTGGTCGCACCACCACCAACGGTGACGAAGCCCAGCACCTTGTCGGGGTCGAGGCTCGCGGTCTGCGACGGGGTCAACTGCTCGGCCACCAGGATCGCCTGCTCGGGCAGGGTCCAGGCGTTGTCCGCCACGCCGAGAATCAACTTCAGCACCCGCTGTCCGACATCCGTGAGGTCGGCGGCTCGCTCGGCGAGCAAGGCACTGCCCAGCCCCTGGAACAGCGCACCGGTTGCCTGCGTGGCGCGGTTCCAGGCGAACGCGGCGCTCTTGCCCTCGGCCAGTAACTGATGGGCCTGCTCAAGCAGGGTCGGGTCTTCCAGCAGTTCCTGGTGGGCCCGGAAGATCTCGGCCTGGGCCGCGCTGCCCGCCTTGGCTTGCATCGCCTGCAGTGCCAGATCGGCCTCTTGCAGGGCGCGGTCGAGCGCGGCGCGCTCCAGCGCCTGCCCGACACCCGATTCGCTGATCGACAGCTCAGGCTCGACAACCTGGACCACCTGCCCAAACGCCGAGCCGGGCGAGGCGCAGACGCCACGCAACAGGGTTTCCAGTTCGTTGTCCGCCACCACTGGCTGCCCCTCGTCAACAACGCTCACCACCTCGCCACAACCTTCCAGCAACAGTGCGGTCAATGCGGCGAGCGCTGCTTCGGCATCCTCGCCTGCCGCACTGACCTGCACGGCATCCCCCTGCGAGGTCTGCAGCGCCATGATCGCCACCAGCGACTTGGCATTGGCGCTCTCGACGCCCTTGTGCAGGCAAATGCTCGCCTTGAAACCCTTGGCCGCCTGGGCCAGCACCGCCGCCGGACGCGCATGCAGGCCGTTGGCATTGGGCAGCATGAGTGGCCGGGTGAACAGTGCCTCACCCTCCTCCTCTTGCGCCTGCTGTTCACCCGCCTGCAGGGCCACACGCAACACCGGCTGCGCCTGTTGCACCAGGCTGCCGTCGTCGGCCAGCACGGTGAACGGCTCGCCACTGACCACCAGCATCAGCGTCAGCAAGCTGCGCGCATGCAGGGCGATATAGTCGGCATCGAACTCGATCAGTGGTTGCCCTGCCTCGACCCGCTGGCCTTCCACGACCAGGCGGGTGAAGCCCTTACCCGCCAGGTTCACGGTGTCCAGGCCGACATGCAACAGCACCTGCACGCCCTGGTCATCGGTGATGCTGACGGCATGGCCGCTGTCCTGGATATTGCTGACCGTGCCGGCGAGCGGCGCACAGAGCACCGAGGAAGTCGGATCGAGGCACAGGCCATCGCCGACCAGGCGGCTGGAGAAGGCAGGATCGGGCACCTTGTCCAGGGCAAGCAGCACCCCGGACAGGGGAGCCAGCAGTTCCAGCGGTTGGGATGAGGTCATGACGTCACCTGCTGTCGTGTTCTTGAAAGTCATCGGAGCGGTCTACTTCCACCAGTACTCGATCTGCACACCGACGTTGGCGCCATGGCGCGCGGTGCCGTACGAGCCGGTATCGGACAAGGCGGAACCCGCCGCCAGTTCGTTGGCTGCGCGCTTGGCCGCCTCGTTCCAGGTGGCGTAGGTGTAGTACAGGCGGATTTCCGGGCGCGCCCAGAACTCGGGGCCCTTGGGCGACCAGGTCGGGGCGAAGGTGAACTTGCTGAGCTTGCGGGTACCGCCGCTGGCATCGATCTGATCATGCCCCAGCTCGGCCACCAGCTTGAACTGTTCGCTGATGGCATAGGCCGGGCGCACGCCCAGCGACATCCAGGTCTGATCCTGGCTGCCAGGGCGGATATCCTTCTGGTAGACGGCCTCGACCTGGCCACCGAAGCGCGGCGTCACCTGCCAGTCGAAGAACTCCACCACCCGGTAGCTCTTGCTACTGTCGTCCAGTGCGGTATTGCCGGTGTAGCCAAGGCCGGTGCCCGGCCCTTCGCCGTACTGCAGGGCGAACTTGTTGCGGCCACCGAGGAAGGGTTTCTGCACGTGCTGCGCGGTCACCGCCCAGCCAGTATGGGTGTCGCGACCTCCGGCCTTGTCGATGTAGCTCAGGCCCAGTTCCAGCTCGCCATTCTTGTTGGTGTCGAAGCCGGCGACGTTGAAGTCGTGGCGGGTGGCGTATTCCTTCTGGTACAGGTTGTCCTTGCGCGAGATCGCGTAGCTGTACCTGAGGTCGCCGATCTTCACATCCTCGATCCCGCCGCCCGTGGCGCTCTGGTTCCAGTAGTAGAAGTCGGAAATGTGGATGTCGTTGCGCTTGTAGTAGCGCCGCCCGGCCCAGATCGAACCCCCATTGAGGCTGGGCAGGTTCGACCACTGCGCATACATCTGCGGCATGCGCGCGCTGCCGTGGTCGTCGCCCTGGAACTGCAGCGAGCGGTCGTACTTGTTGTACAGCGAGGCCATGGCATCGACGCTCAGCACCGAACCGTCGTCGAAAGTCAGCAGGTCCTGGCGCAATTCCAGCTCGGCGTACTGCTCGCACTCGTTGCCCAGGCGGTACTTCGAAGGCGCACCCGGCAACTGGAAGCACTGCTGCGGACCACTGCCGGTGGAGGTGCCGGCGCCGCTGCGCAGGTAGCCGGCAAACTCCAGGGCCTGGGCGGCAACGGGAACACAGAAACAGGACGCGACGAGGCCGAGCTTTATTGTTGTTCTCATGAAGCACTCCGGTATTTTTATTATGGTGTTCCAGCCCCCCGCACTCCCGGACGGGGGTATTGCAAAGGCTCAGGCCTTCAGGTGCAGCACGAACGATTCGTAGGGCCGCAAAGCAATGCTGGCGGTACGCTGCGGGCAGTCGGGGTAATTGCTGATCAGCACCCGCTGCTCGGTGTCATCGAGCATCAGCCCGTCCGGCAGGCGGACATGGCAGGGGGCGGCGTAGAAGTTGTTGAGCACCAGCAGGCGCTCGCCCTGGCCCTCGCGCAGGTAGGCCCAGACGTGCGGGTGGTCGTCCAGCAACAGGCGGTACACCCCGTCCTGGATCAGCGGCTCACGACGGCGCAGGGCGATCAGCGCGCGGTAGTGGTGCAGCACCGAGTCGGGATCGTCCAACTGCTGCTCGACGTTGATCTGCGCGGCATTGGCTGCAACACCGATCCATGGCTCGGCGCTGCTGAAACCGGCGTGCGCCCCGGCAGTCCACTGCATCGGCGTACGGCCGTTGTCGCGCGACTTCTGCATGATCGCCGCCATGCTGTCGGCTTGTGAAACCCCGGCATCGCGCTTGAGGCGGAAGATATTCAGCGTCTCGACATCGCGGTACTGGTCGATGTGCTCGAAGCCCGGATTGGTCATGCCCAGCTCTTCGCCCTGGTAGATAAAGGGCGTGCCCTGAAGGAAATGCAGCGCGTTGGCGAGCATCTTCGCCGACACCACGCGGTATTCGCCGTCGTGGCCGAAACGCGAGACCACCCGCGGCTGGTCGTGGTTGCACCAGAACAAGGCGTTCCAGCCGCCGCCGGCCTGCATGCCCACCTGCCAGTCGGAGAGGATCCGCTTGAGCTGCAGAAAGTCGAAGTCGGCCTTCACCCACTTCTGCAGGTTGGGATAGTCCACCTTCAGGTGATGGAAGTTGAAGGTCATCGACAACTCCTTCGACGCCGGGCTGGAATAACGCACGCAGTGCTCCAGGGTGGTCGAGGACATCTCGCCGACGTTGATCAGGTCGTGGCCTTCGAAGACTTCGCGGTGCATTTCCTGGAGGTAGTCGTGCACGTTCGGGCCGTCGGTATAGAAACGTCGGCCATCGCTGTGGTCTTCGGGGAAGTCGGCGGGCTTGGAGATCAGGTTGATCACATCCAGGCGGAAGCCGCCCACGCCCTTGTCGCGCCAGAAGCGCATCAGCTTGTACACCTCGGCGCGGACCTTGGGGTTGTCCCAGTTGAGGTCGGCCTGGGTGTGGTCGAACAGGTGCAGGTAGTACTGGCCGGTCTGCGCTTCGTATTCCCAGGCCGAACCGCCGAACTTGGATTCCCAGTTGTTCGGCTGGTCGCGCCAGATGTAGAAATCGCGGTAAGGGTTGTCGAGGCTGCTGCGTGCCTGCTGGAACCAGGCGTGCTCGATCGAGGTGTGGTTGACCACGATGTCGAGCATCAGCTTGATGCCGCGCTTGCCGGCCTCGCGGATCAGCAGGTCGCAATCGTCCATGCTGCCGTAGCTGGGGTCGATGGCGTAGTAGTCACTGATGTCATAGCCGTTGTCGCGCTGGGGCGAGCGCAGGAAGGGTGTCAGCCACAGGCACTCGACCCCCAGCCACTGCAGGTAGTCGAGCTTGTCGACCACGCCAAGCAGGTCACCGGTGGCGTTACCCCCATGGCTGTGGAAGCTTTTCGGGTAGATCTGGTAGATCACCTGGTGTTGCCAGTCTTGCATGGTGGATTCCTCGACGACGGTTGCAGGGTCAGGCGACGCGATAGCCTGGGCGGACGATCTTCACGCTCAGCGCGCAGGTCAGGACGAAGGGCACGACAATGGCCACGAACATGCCGAGGACGAAGGTCGGGATGTACTGCGGAATGATCGAGATGAAGCCCGGCAACCCGCCCACCCCAATGGCCGAGGCCTGCACCTTGTTCAGCGACAGCACGATGCTGCCCAGGGCCGAGCCCAGCAGGGCGGCGTAGAAAGGAAACTTGAAGCGCAGGTTGACGCCGAACATGGCAGGCTCGGTGATGCCGAAATAGGCCGAGATCGCCGAGGTCGAGGCCATGCTCTTGTCCCGTGCGTTGCGGCTCATGTAGAACACCCCGAGCGCAGCGCTGCCCTGGGCCAGGTTGGACATGACGATCATCGGCCAGATGAAGGTGCCACCCTGGGTCGAGATCAGTTGCAGGTCCACGGCCAGGAACATGTGGTGCATCCCGGTGATCACCAGTGGCGCATAGAGCATGCCGAAGATTGCCCCACCGACCATGGGCGCCAGGTCGAACAAGGTCACCACGCCCTCGGTGATGAGGATGCCCAGGTGGCGGGTGACCGGGCCGATGACCGCCAGCGCCAGCACGCCGGTGACGACGATGGTAGTGATCGGCACCACCAGCAGCTGGATGGCATTCGGCACCCGGGCGCGCAGCCATTTCTCGATCACGCTCATTACGTAGGCGGCCATCAGAATCGGCAGGATCTGCCCCTGGTAGCCGACCTTCTCGATCTGGAACCAACCGAAAATATCGAAGTACGGCAGGCTCTGGCCGTCGAGACCGGCGACGGCCTTGCCGTAGTTCCAGGCGTTTAGCAGGTCGGGGTGGACCAGCATCAGGCCCAGCACGATGCCGAGGATCTCGCTGCCGCCGAAGCGCTTGGCCGCCGACCAGCCAACCAGCGCCGGGAGGAACACGAACGAGGTGTTGGCCATCAGGTTGATCAGGCTCCACAGCCCGTCGAGATTGGGGTACGCCTCCAGCAGCGTCTTGCCCTCGATGAACATGCCCTTGGCGCCCATCAGGTTGTTCACGCCCATCAGCAGGCCGGCAATGATCAGCGCCGGCAGAATCGGCATGAACACATCGGAGAACACCCGAACCAGGCGTTGCATGGCGTTGGCCTTGTCGCCACCGGTTTTCTTCACGTCGGCGATGGTCGAGGCCGCCATCCCGGTTTCCTGGCGCAGCGCGGCATAGACCCGCTCCACTTCGCCGGGCCCGATGACGATCTGGAACAGCCCGCCAGTAAAGAACGAGCCCTTGACCAGGTCGATGCGGGCGAGCGCGGCGCGGTCGACCTGGGCCGTGTCCTTCACCGCCAGACGCAGGCGGGTCACGCAATGGGCAGCTTGTTCGAGGTTGTCGCGGCCCCCGAGGCTCTCGAGAAGGTCGCGGGCAATCTGCGGGTAATCGTGGCTCATGCTTGTTCTTCCATTCTTGGAATTCTTGTTATGCAGAGTTCTGTGGCAGCACGCCGAGAGCAAAAGTACTCGTACAGACGAGTTAAAGCAACAACTCGTCTGTACGAGTTGTAAAATGTCATTTTCAACCGGGCACAACGACACCTCGGCCATGGACAAAACGGCCCCGGCCCCCTTAAGGTTCCTGGCTTGAACGCGGACGCGGCACAGAGCCATCTCATGAGCAAATACAACCAGATCTACAGCGATCTGCTTGCCAGCATCACCACCGAACGCCTTGAGCGCGGCACCCGCCTGCCCTCGGAAACCGAGTTGATGGACGCCTACCAGGCCAGCCGCGGCACCGTCCGCCGGGCCATCGAGCAACTGCAGGAGCGCGGCTTCGCGCAGAAGATCCACGGCAAGGGCACGTTCGTGCTCTCACCCAACCCGATCGAGTTCCAGCTCGGCGGCATCGTCAGTTTTCACGAGACACACCTGGATCTGGGCGACGATGTCGGCACCGAAGTGGTGGAGTTCAGTCAGTTGCCGCTCGAAGGTGCCCTGCTGCAGCACATCGAAGCCGAACCCGGCAGCCTCATCACTCGTATCAAGCGGGTGCGGCGCATTGATGGCAAACGTGTGATCCTGGACATCAACCATTTCGTCGCCGACCTGATCCCGGGGCTGGACCAGGCGATTGCCGGGCAGTCGATCTACGCCTACATCGAGCAGACCCTGCAACTGCAGATCAGCTACGCCCGCCGCACCATCGAGGCGCAGCCGCGCAGCAAGGACGACAAGGCCCTGCTCGACCTGGACGGGCAGAGTCACGTGATCGTGGTGAGCAACCAGACGTTCCTGCAGGATGGGCGGCAATTCGAGTACACCGAGTCGCGGCATACGCTGGACAAGTTCTACTTCTCGGATATTGCGCGGCGGTAACAAAAAGGGCGCCTTTGCGGCGCCCTCTTCACATCATTCCCACTCGATCGTCGCCGGCGGCTTGCTCGACACGTCGTAGGTCACCCGCGAGATACCGTCGATCTCGTTGATGATACGGCCGCTGACAGTCTCCAGCAGCTCGTACGGCAGGTGCGCCCAGCGTGCGGTCATGAAGTCCACGGTCTCGACGGCGCGCAGCGCGACGACCCAGGCGTAGCGACGGCCATCGCCGACCACACCGACCGATTTCACCGGCTGGAACACCACGAATGCCTGGCTGGTCTTGTGGTACCAGTCGGCCTTGCGCAGTTCTTCGATGAAGATGTGGTCGGCACGGCGCAGGATGTCGGCGTACTCTTTCTTCACTTCACCGAGGATGCGCACGCCCAGGCCTGGGCCCGGGAATGGGTGGCGGTAGACCATGTCGTACGGCAGGCCCAGTTCCAGGCCGATCTTGCGCACTTCGTCCTTGAACAGTTCACGCAGCGGCTCGACCAGCTTGAGGTTCATTTCCTCCGGCAGGCCACCGACGTTGTGGTGCGACTTGATCACGTGGGCCTTGCCGCTCTTGGCGCCAGCCGACTCGATCACGTCGGGATAGATGGTGCCCTGGGCGAGGAACTGGATGTTTTCCAGTTTGCTGGCTTCGGCATCGAACACGTCGATGAAGGTACGGCCGATGATCTTGCGCTTCTTCTCCGGGTCGGCCTCACCGGCCAGGTTGTCGAGGAACTGCTGCTCCGCATCGGCACGGATCACCTTGACGCCCATGTTCTCCTTGAACATGGCCATCACCTGGTCGCCTTCGTGCAGGCGCAGCAGGCCGTTGTCGACGAATACGCAGGTCAGCTGGTCGCCGATGGCGCGGTGCAGCAGCGCGGCAACCACCGAGCTGTCGACGCCGCCAGACAGGCCCAGCAGGACGTTGGCCGAACCGACTTGCTCACGCACCTGGGCGATGGCGTCTTCGACGATGTTGGATGGGGTCCACAGGGCTTCGCAGCCGCAGATGTCCTGGATGAAGCGCGAGAGGATGCGACCACCCTGCTTGGTGTGGGTCACTTCCGGGTGGAACTGCACGCCGTAGTAGCCGCGGGCATCGTCGAACATGCCGGCGATCGGGCAGCTCGGGGTGCTGGCCAGCACGTGGAAGTCGCCCGGCATCTGGGTGACCTTGTCGCCGTGGCTCATCCACACGTCCAGGCCCAGTACGCCGTCAGCGTCGACATGATCTTCGATGCCGTCGAGCAGGCGGCTCTTGCCGACCACGTCGACGCGGGCGTAGCCGAACTCGCGCAGGTCGGAACCTTCGACCTTGCCGCCCAGTTGCTCGGCCATGGTCTGCATGCCGTAGCAGATGCCCAGCAGCGGTACGTTCAGGTCGAACACCGCCTGCGGTGCACGCGGGCTGTTGGCTTCGTGGACCGACTCGGGGCCACCGGCCAGGATGATGCCGCGCGGGTTGAAGGCGCGGATCGCTTCATCGTCCATGTCGAACGGGTGCAGTTCGCAGTAGACACCGATCTCGCGCACGCGGCGGGCGATCAGCTGGGTGTACTGGGAACCGAAATCGAGGATCAGGATTCGGTGAGCGTGAATGTCGAGGGCCATGACTCAATCTCGTCAGTGGAAATCGGAAACGACGCGGGGCTGTTCGTGACAGCCCCGCTCTCGGTTGTTGCTGAAGCCTCAGCCTACGCGGTAGTTAGGGGCTTCCTTGGTGATCTGCACGTCGTGCACGTGGGACTCGGCCATGCCGGCACCGGTGATGCGCACGAACTCCGGCTTGGTGCGCATCTCTTCGATGGTCGCGCTGCCGGTGTAGCCCATGGAGGAACGCAGCCCGCCCATCAGCTGGTGGATGATCGCAGCCAGGGCACCCTTGTAAGGGACGCGGCCTTCGATACCTTCCGGAACCAGCTTCTCGGCACCGGCCGAGGAGTCCTGGAAGTAACGGTCCGAAGAACCCTGCGCCTGTGCCATGGCACCCAGCGAGCCCATGCCACGGTATGCCTTGTACGAACGGCCCTGGAACAGCTCGACTTCACCCGGGGCTTCTTCGGTACCGGCGAACATCGAGCCCATCATCACGCACGAGGCGCCAGCGACGATGGCTTTGGAGAGGTCACCGGAGAAACGGATACCGCCGTCGGCGATCAGTGGCACACCCGTGCCTTCCAGTGCTGCGGCGACGTTGGCGATGGCGCTGATCTGCGGCACGCCGACACCGGCGACGATACGGGTGGTGCAGATCGAGCCCGGGCCGATGCCAACCTTGACCGCATCGGCGCCGGCTTCGGCCAGGGCCTTGGCGGCGGCACCGGTGGCGATGTTGCCGCCGATCACCTGCACCTGCGGGTAGTTCTCCTTGACCCAGCGAACGCGGTCGATCACGCCTTTGGAGTGGCCGTGTGCGGTGTCGACCACCACCACGTCGACGCCAGCGGCAACCAGTGCCGCGACACGCTCTCCTGTGTCCTTGCCGGTCCCGACTGCAGCGCCGACGCGCAGGCGACCCTGGTCGTCCTTGCTGGCCAGTGGGTAGGCCTTGGCTTTTTCGATGTCCTTGACGGTCATCATGCCCTTGAGGGCGAACTTGTCGTCGACGATCAGGACTTTTTCCAGGCGGTGCTTGTGCAGCAGCTCGCGGACTTCGTTCTTGTCGGCGCCTTCGCGGACGGTGACCAGACGCTCCTTGGGGGTCATCACGTCGCGTACCTTGGCTTCCAGACGCGTCTCGAAACGCACGTCGCGGGAGGTGACGATACCGACCAGGTCACCGTTCTCCAGCACCGGAACACCAGAGATGTTGTTCAGGCGAGTCAGGTCGAACAGGTCGCGTACGGTGGCGTCGGCATCGATGGTGATCGGATCCTTGACCACGCCAGCCTCGAACTTCTTGACCTTGCGCACTTCGCCGGCCTGCTGTTCGATGGTCATGTTCTTGTGGATGATGCCGATGCCGCCTTCCTGAGCCATGGCGATGGCCAGGCGCGCTTCGGTCACGGTATCCATGGCGGCGGAAACCAGTGGAATGTTCAGCTCGATGCCACGGGTCAAACGGGTCTTGAGACTGACTTCATTGGGCAGTACCTCGGAGTAACCAGGTACAAGGAGGATATCGTCGAAGGTCAGGGCTTCTTGGCTGATACGCAGCATCGCGGGGGCTCCCGGGCGGGAAAAATGGAAGCGCGCCATTATACTCATCCATGGCGCGCCGCTCAATGCAAAAAAGGGGCCTTCGGTCCAGTTCCTGCCGCTCAGGCCACCTTCACCTGCACCACGGCGACCGGCTGATCCAGCCAGTCGGCGAAACTGTCGAGGAACGCCTGGGTAAACCCGGCCTCGCCCCAGTTGTTGAAGATGAACCCCAGGTTGGAAAAGGCACAGGGTTGCAGATACAGAAAGCCGTTGATGTCATCCTCGAAGCCGCACAGCGGGCAGGTGAAGTTGTCACTGACTCCGGGCATCCACTCTTCCAGACTTTCGAACAGCGGCTCGCCCACCTCACGCCGACACTCAGGGCATCCCGCTTCCTCGCGAAAACCGTCGGTGGGGGTATAGATGCAGCGCTTGAGCATCACCTCCAGGCCGTTGACTGGCTCGCCGAAGGGCAGTTTCTCGGGATGCAGCGCCACCTTGCGCGCGCCTTGGGCCAGGGCGTGGCCCATGCGATTGCCGGTGCGCCCGCAGGTGCTCAGTTGCTCCTCGACGATCTTCTCGCGCACCAGCCAGCGCAGGATCGCCCGTGCGCGGGCCTCGTGAACCGGAACGGTGGACTGCTTGGGGACGATGATGCTCTGGGTGTTCATGAACGGGACGGGCCTGAGACTGCGGTAATCGCGTAAGTCTACGCCCTGCTCAGCCGCTCAGGTAGCGACCGATCAGCGCCACCCCGCTGGCCAGCACCAGCCAGGTGACCAGCCGCACGAAGGCTTCGCGGGACAGTTTCAGGCTCAGGCGCCTGCCGACCCAGAGCCCTGCGAACATCACAGGCAGCAAGCAGGCTGCCAGCATCAACAGGCTGGCGTCGGCATAGACCCCGGCAATCAGGAACAGCGACAGGCGCACCAGGGTGCTGCAACTGATCAGCGCGCTCTGGGTGGCGCGTACCTGCTCCTTCACCTCCAGCCGGGCGCTCAGGTAGATCGCATAGAGGAAGCCACCGCTGCCGAACAGCGCACCGAACAGCCCGCCCACCGTGCCCATCGGCACCGCCCACAGGCCCGACAGCCTGGCCGGCCGGACCTTCACCGCCAGGCTGTAGATGGCATAGGCGGTGACGAACAGGCCCATCAGCAACAGCAGCAGGTCGGATTTCAGGTGCAACAGGAACAGCACGCCCAGGGTACAGCCCACTGCCATGCACGGCAGCAAACGCAGCAGTTCGCCGCGAACCACATCGCGGCGCGAGGGCAGCAGGTTGCCGAAGGCGGCGACGAAGTCCAGCAGCACCAGCAGGGGGATGATCCGCGACAACGGCATGAAGTGGATCAGCACCGGGCCGGCTACCAGCGCGGTGCCGAAGCCGGCGATGCCGAAGACGACGTAGGCGGCGGCGATGGCCAGCAGGATCGGGAGCCATTCCAGTGGGGTGGCGGGGAGAAGTTCGAGCATCGTGCCGGGTCCTGAGGCAGTCCTTTGGGGGTGGGCTGGAGCTTACAGGAATTGGCGGGGGCTCGAGAGGTGTGAGGGGGTTCAAGGGGCCTGGCTTGGATTCTGCGGCGCTCGATCTCAAGATCCCCGAAAATCCCAAGCCAGGCCACAGACCGCCCAGATGCTATCTGCGCCCAACCCCCTCTGCCCCTTGATACCCCCCCCACCCTCCCCCTTATCATGCCCGCCATGATCAGAGACCCTTTCGAACGACTCGGCCTGGACCGCGAGGTCCTCACCGTCAGCCAGCTCAACGGCCGCGCCCGTGTGCTGCTCGAAGACGTGTTCCGCAGTGTCTGGGTGGAAGGCGAGATATCCAACCTCGCCCGCCCGGCCTCCGGCCACCTGTACTTCACCCTCAAGGACAGCGGTGCCCAGATCCGCTGTGCATTGTTCCGGCAGAACGCTGCCAGGGTCCGCCAGGCCCTGCGTGACGGCCTGGCGGTCAAGGTACGCGGTAAGGTCTCGCTGTTCGAGGGGCGCGGCGATTACCAGTTGATCGTCGATACCGTCGAGCCCGCCGGTGACGGCGCCTTGCGCCTGGCCTTCGAGGCGCTGAAGGAAAAGCTCGGCAACGAAGGGCTGTTCAGTGCCGAACGCAAGCAGCCGCTGCCGGCTCACCCGCGCCGCATCGGCATCGTCACCTCGCCAAGCGGCGCGGTGATCCGCGACATCATCAGCGTCTTTGCCCGCCGTGCACCGCAAGTCGAGCTGAACCTGGTCCCCACGGCAGTACAAGGACGCGAAGCCATCGGCCAGATCGTCCGCGCCTTGCAACTGGCCGACAGCCTTGGTTTCGATGCACTGATCCTGGCCCGTGGCGGCGGCTCGCTGGAAGACCTCTGGTGCTTCAACGAAGAAGCCGTCGCACGTGCCATCGCCGCCTGCGTGACCCCCATCGTCAGTGCGGTGGGCCATGAGACCGACGTGTCGATCAGCGACTTCGTCGCCGACGTGCGCGCCCCGACCCCTTCGGCGGCCGCCGAATTGCTCGCACCTGACAACAGCGGCCTGCAGCAACGCCTCGACAGCCTGCAACGGCGCCTGTTACTGCGCATGCAGCACCGCCTGAGCCACGATCGCCTGCGCCTGGAAGGCCTGGCCCGTCGCCTGCGTCACCCCGGCGAACGCCTGCGCCAGCAGGCCCAGCGCCTGGATGACCTGGACATGCGCTTGCGCCGCGCCTTCATGCTCGACATGAGCCAGCGCCAGCAACGCCTGGGCCGCCTCGACACGCGCCTGGCCGCGCAGCATCCCGGGCGCACCCTCAAGCTGCTCGGACAGCGCCTGGACAGCCTCGCCGAGCGCCTGCCGCGGGCCATGCGCGAAACGCTCAAGGACCGCCGCCAGCGCTTCCAGGCGCAATTGCAGACGCTGCAGGTGGTCAGCCCGCTGGCCACCCTGGCCCGCGGCTACAGCATCCTGCTCGACGAACGCGGCCAGGCCATCCGCAGCGCTGCCCAGACCCGCAACGGCCAGCGCCTGACCGCGCGCCTGAACGAAGGCGATCTGCAGGTCCGGGTCGAAGACAACCACCAGACTCCGGTCACCCTCTCTCTACTGGACTGACACATGCCCCGTCTGCTTGCCCCCCTGCTCGCACTCTGCGCCCTGCTGCTGGCCAGCACGGCCCAGGCCAGCTACATCACCCGCACCCTCAACAAGCCAGTCCCCGGTGGCGTAGCGGTGGTCGACCTCGGCCCCGCCGCCAGTGCACCGAGCGCGCGCTTCGACGGCAAGCCGGTGCTGGTGGTCAAGGAACAGGACACCTGGCTGGCCATCGTCGGTATCCCGCTGACGCAGAAACCCGGCACAGCCACCCTCACTCAGGGCGCACGCTCCCTGCCCTTCAGCGTGGGCAGCAAGAAATACCCCGAGCAGCACATCACGCTGAAGAACAAGCGCCAGGTCAATCCCGAGCCGGATGACCTCAAGCGCATCGACCGCGAGCTGGCCGAGCAGGTCAAGGCATACCGCAGCTTCAGCCCGGGCATGCCGAGCAACCTGATCCTCGACAAACCGGTCAACGGCCCCCTGTCGAGCAAGTTCGGCGTGCGCCGCTTCTTCAATGGCGAGGAGCGCAACCCCCACGCCGGGCTGGACTTCGCCGTGCCCGCCGGCACCCCGATCAAGACCCCGGCCAACGGCAAGGTGATCCTGGTTGGCGACTACTTCTTCAATGGCCGCACGGTGTTCGTCGACCATGGCCAGGGCTTCATCAGCATGTTCTGCCACATGTCCAAGGTCGATGTGCAACCGGGGCAGGTGCTGCGCCGCGGCGACGTGGTCGGCAAGGTCGGCTCCACGGGCCGGGCAACCGGGCCGCACATGCACTGGAACGTCAGCCTGAACGATGCTCGAGTGGACCCGGCGATCTTCATCGGAGCGTTCCAGCCCTGAGATCGGTGACAAGCCCGCTCACACCGGGGATTTCCTGTGGGAGCGGGCTTGTCCCGCGATGGCCGCGCCGCAGTCGCATCACCTTGCGCAGCAACAAACCTCGGCACAATAAAAAATCAATAACAATCAAACGACAGCCATAAAATCTCACCCATAAGCTTTTTTTAAGCATTCCTCTCAATTTTTTTTGAACACTTGCCATCTCCCACTCCCACTGGTTAGGGTTGAGGGCATGAAAACCTCGATCACCCTCATTCTGCTCCGCCAACACCGCAGCCTTTGCCTGGTCAGTGCACGACTACCTGGGTGAACCGCGTCGCCTCGCCTCTTCATCTCGTTATCGCTTGGCAGGCCCGATCAGGCCGCACATTAAAGGATTGCTCCAAATGACCATGCTCAAAGACCCGTCGAAGAAATACCGCGCCTTCCCGACCATCGACCTGCCAGACCGTACCTGGCCGTCGAAGGCCATCACCCAGGCGCCGATCTGGTGCAGCTCCGACCTGCGTGACGGGAACCAGTCGCTGATCGAGCCGATGGACGCCGAGAAGAAGCTGCGTTTCTGGAAAACCCTGGTGCAGGTTGGCGTGAAAGAGATCGAGGCGTCGTTCCCGTCTGCCTCGCAGACTGACTTCGACTTCGTACGCACCCTGATCGAAGACGGCCACATCCCGGACGACACCACCATCCAGGTACTGACCCAGGCCCGTGAAGACTTGATCGCCCGCACCTTCGAGTCCCTGCGTGGCGCGAAGAAGGCCATCGTCCACCTGTACAACGCCACATGCCCGGCGTTCCGCCGCATCGTCTTCAACCAGGACAAGCAAGGCGTGAAGGACATCGCGGTGAACGCAGCCAAGCTGTTCGTCAAGTACGCCGCCCAGCAGCCGGAAACGCACTGGACCTTCCAGTACTCGCCGGAAACCTTCAGCGCCACGGAGCTGGAGTTCGCCAAGGAAGTGTGCGACGCGGTGATCGAGGTGTGGAATCCGACCCCCGAGCACAAGATCATTCTCAACCTGCCGGCCACCGTGGAAGTCGCCACGCCAAACGTCTACGCCGACCAGATCGAATGGTTCTGCCGCAACGTCAGCCGCCGCGACAGCGTGATCATCAGCCTGCACACCCACAACGACCGCGGCACCGGCATCGCCGCCACCGAGCTGGGCCTGATGGCTGGCGCCGACCGCGCCGAAGGCTGCCTGTTCGGCAACGGCGAGCGTACCGGCAACGTCGACCTGGTCACGCTCGCGCTGAACCTCTACACCCAGGGTATCGACCCACAACTGGACTTCTCCGACATCGACGGCGTGCGCAAGGTCGTCGAAGAGTGCAACCAGTTGCCGGTGCACCCACGTCATCCGTATGTCGGTGATCTGGTGCATACCGCCTTCTCCGGCTCGCACCAGGACGCCATCCGCAAGGGCTTCGCCAAGCAGCAGGACGGCGAGCTGTGGGAAGTGCCGTACCTGCCGATCGACCCGGCCGACATCGGCCGCAGCTACGAGGCGGTCATCCGCGTCAACAGCCAGTCCGGCAAGGGCGGTATCACCTACCTGCTCGAACAGGAATACGGCATCAGCCTGCCGCGCCGCATGCAGATCGAATTCAGCCAGGTGGTCCAGGGCGAGACCGACCGTCTCGGCCTGGAAATGACCGCCCAACAGATCTACAGCCTGTTGCACAAAGAGTACCTGCAGGCCAACGCCCCTTATGCACTGGTCAGCCATCGCCTGCAGGAAGAGAACGGCAACAGTGCCGTGGAAGTGGAAGTCGCCGGTGAAGGCGAGACCACCCTGCACTGGCGCGGCAAGGGCAACGGCGCCCTCGAAGCCCTGGTAGCCGGGCTGCCGATTGCAGTCGAGATCATGGACTACAACGAGCACGCCATCGGTGCCGGCACCAATGCCAAGGCCGCGGCCTACATCGAATTGCGCGTGGCCGGCGGTCGTCCGGTGCATGGCGTGGGTATCGATGAGAACATCACCACCGCAAGCTTCAAGGCGCTGTTCAGTGCATTGAACCGCTCGCTGAGCCAGCAGGCCGCCAAGGCGGCGTAACGGCACGCGCAGCACACAGAGCCCGCATCGGTCGATGCGGGCTTTTTCATTTCATGGCGGGCCATGATGGAGGCAAAACCTGCACATAAAAAAAGGGGCGCCGACCAAGCGCCCCACAAGCCGTACAGCACACAACGAAATTCGTATCAGTCCAGCAGCGCCATCGCCTCGGCGCTGCAGGCTTCGATCCGCGCCCAGTCACCGTTCTTGATCCAGCTGCTATCCAGCATCCAGGTCCCGCCTACGCACATCACATTCGGCAATGCCATGTAGTTGCGCGCGTTGGCCGGGTTCACCCCGCCGGTCGGGCAGAAGCGGATATCGCCGAATGGGCCGCCGTAGGCCTTGATCGCCGCCACGCCGCCAACGATCTCGGCGGGGAACAGCTTGAAGCGACGATAGCCCAGCGCGTAGCCCGCCATGATTTCCGACGGCGTGCTGATGCCCGGCAGCAGCGGAATATCACTCTGCACACCAGCCTCGAGCACTTCGCGGGTAATCCCCGGCGTCACCACGAACTGCGCCCCCGCCGCTTCCACGGCCGCGAACATCGCAGGATCGAGCACGGTGCCGGCACCGATGCACAGTTCAGGACGCTGCTCACGCAGCACCTGGATGGCCTTGAGACCGTGCTGCGAACGCAGGGTCACCTCCAGGGTACGGATGCCACCGGCTGCCAGGGCATCGGCCAACGGCAGGATGTCTTCCTCGCGGGCGATGGTGATCACCGGCAGGATGCGCGCCTTGCCGCAGATTTCATCGATCCGGGCGGCTTTCTCGGCCATCGAGAGCAGAGGTTGTGGACGTTCAAGCGTGGTCATGACAGTGGATCCTTGGCTCATGGGCACCAGTAGATGTCCAGGGGGTCGTGAAGAAAGGCGCGAATGGGCATTTGCGTGAGGTCGTCGCCAGCCAGAGCGGCGCGCAGGGTAGCGAGTTTGCTTGACCCCTGCACGGACAGTGCGACGAAAGCAGCGCTCGACAGCAGCGCGCGGGTCATCGACAGGCGTTGGTGCGGCACGCTCGGTGCCAGCAATGGCAGGCAGCGGCGCGCGCTCTCTGGATCGAGGCCCTCGACCAGGTTCGGGCTGTCCGGGAACAGCGATGCGGTATGGCCGTCGTCGCCCATGCCCAACACCAGCACGTCGATCGGCGGCAGGTCGGCAAGCACCTGGTCGGCCTGTTGCGCCGCGGCGTCGAGGTTGTCGGCGCGCTGGTACAGGCCCATGAACCGCGCCTTGGCCGCCTCGCCCTTGAGCAGGTGCCGGGCCAGCAGCCCGGCATTGCTGTCGGCATGCTCGACCGGCACCCAGCGCTCGTCGGCCAGCGACACGGTCACCTTCGACCAGTCGAGTTTTTCCAGGGCCAGTTGCTCGAGAAACGGGACCGGGCTACGCCCGCCAGACAGCACCACACAGGCCTGACCCTTGCTGGCGATGGCGGCGCGCAGGCGCTCGGCCACATCGCCGGCCAGCGTCGCGGCCAGGCGCTTGGCGTCTGTCAGCGCGTGAACCTTCGCGGTCGCCGGCAGTTGCAGTTCAGATATCGCCATACCAGGCTCTCCCATCGCGTGTAATCAGTGCAATCGAGCTCATGGGCCCCCAGGACCCGGCCGCATAAGGCTTGGGCGCGTCACCGGCGTTCTTCCAGCCGGCGATCAACTGGTCGCACCAGGTCCAGGCGTACTCGATCTCGTCCTTGCGCACGAACAGGTTCTGGTTGCCGCGCATCACTTCGAGCAGCAAACGCTCGTAGGCATCCGGAATCCGCGCGCTGCGCCAGGTGTCGGAAAAATTCAGTTGCAGTGGGCCGCTGCGCAGTTGCATGCCCTTGTCCAGCCCCTGCTCCTTGGTCATCACCCGCAGCGAGATACCTTCGTCGGGCTGCAGACGGATGATCAGCTTGTTGCCGATCTGCAAACGCTGCTCCGGGGCGAAGATATAGTGCGGCGTTTCCTTGAAGTGGATGACGATCTGCGACAGCTTCTGCGGCATGCGCTTGCCGGTACGCAGATAGAACGGCACGCCCGACCAACGCCAGTTGCGGATGTCGGCGCGCAGGGCGACGAAGGTTTCGGTGTCGCTCTGGGCGTTGGCGTTCTCTTCTTCCAGGTAGCCCGGCACCGGCGTGCCGTCGCTGTAGCCGGCGATGTACTGGCCGCGCACCACACGGGTGCTCAGCCCCTCGCCGGTGATCGGCGCCAGCGCCTTGAGCACCTTGACCTTCTCGTCGCGGATGCTGTCGGCCGACAAATCGCTGGGCGGGTCCATGGCGATCAGGCACAGCAGCTGCAGCAGGTGGTTCTGGATCATGTCGCGCAGTTGGCCGGCCTTGTCGAAGTAGCCCCAGCGCCCTTCGATGCCGACTTTCTCGGCAACGGTGATCTCCACGTGGGAGATGGAGTTCTGGTTCCACTGGGTTTCGAACAGGCTGTTGGCAAAGCGCAAGGCGATCAGGTTCTGTACCGTTTCCTTGCCCAGGTAGTGGTCGATGCGATAGACCCGGCTTTCGGGGAAGAAGCGCGCCACGGCGTCATTGACCCGACGCGACGACTCCAGGTCGTGCCCGATGGGTTTTTCCAGCACGACGCGGGTGCGCGATGCCAGGCCGGCCTTGTCGAGGTTTTCGCAGATGGCCCCGTAGACCGCCGCCGCAGTGGCGAAATAGGCGATCAGTGGCTGTCCTTCACCGGCCTGCTCGGCCAGGGCCTGGTAGCCTTCGGGCTGGACAAAGTCCAGGTGCAGGTAGCTCAGGCGGTCGAGAAACCGTTGCAGGGCCTGGGGTTCGATATCGGCAGCCGGCACGAAGCGGCGCAACTGGGCTTCGATGTTCGCCAGGTGCTGCTCGGGGGTGCCAGCTTCGCGGGCCAGGGCCAGCAGCCGGGTGTCGGAATGCAGCAGGCCGGCGCGGTCCAGCTCGTAGAGGGCAGGAAACAGCTTGCGCAACGCCAGGTCGCCAAGGGCGCCAAAGAGGGCGAATGTGCAAGGTTCTACACTGATAGCAACCATGATGTTGGTTCTTTTATTAAAGTTGGCCTAGAAATACCGTTTTCGATGACAATTTTCAAGCGCGATGTAGTAAAAATAACAACATCTCGTACAGCGATTACAGACAAGTGGTATGACAATCCCACCATCAGTACGATAGACAACCGTGCAAAAAGCCGACTGTTCCCTCAGCCGGCCGTCTTTCCGACCCAAGGACATCCCATGGACCGTGTGCGAAACCTCCTGGAACAGATCCAGGGACGCCTCGACGAGCTGAACAAGGCCGAACGCAAAGTCGCCGAAGTCATCCTCCTCAACCCGCAGCAAGCCACCCGTTTCAGCATTGCCGCCCTGGCCCAGGCGGCCAAGGTCAGCGAACCGACCGTCAACCGCTTCTGCCGCTCGTTCGGCGTCAGCGGCTACCCCGAGCTCAAGCTGCAACTGGCGCAGAGCCTGGCCAGCGGCGCGGCCTACGTAAGCCGCGCGGTGGAAGCCGACGACGATCCTGCCGCCTACACCCAGAAGATCTTCGCCAGCGCCATCGCATCGCTCGACAGCGCCTGCCAGCAGATCGACCCGCAGCAGGTCAGCCGCGCCGTGGACATGATGATCCAGGCCCGGCAGATCCATTTCTTCGGCCTGGGCGCCTCGGCGCCGGTGGCCATGGACGCCCAGCACAAGTTCTTCCGCTTCAACCTGGCGGTGTCGGCACACCCCGACGTGCTGATGCAGCGCATGCTGGCATCGGTCGCGCACACCGGCGATCTGTTCGTGATCATTTCCTACACCGGGCGCACCCGCGAACTGGTCGAAGTGGCGAAACAGGCCAGGGAAAACGGCGCCTCGGTGCTGGGTATCACTGCCGCCGGTTCGCCCCTGGCCAAGGCCTGCAGCATGAGCCTGCACCTGCCGCTGCCGGAGGACACCGACATCTACATGCCGATGACCTCGCGGATCATCCAGTTGACGGTGCTCGATGTGCTGGCCACCGGCATGACCCTGCGCCGCGGCTCGGATTTCCAGCCACACCTGCGCAAGATCAAGGAAAGCCTCAACGCCAGCCGCTACCCCGCCGAAGACAGCTGACTCAACTGAGCCGATGCGCCTGCAGCCGCAACTGCGCGCGCTGCCCGGGCGCCAGGCTCAATCCTTCGCCGCTGCCACTGGCAGCCTCGACGCAGACGAACCCCTGGCTCTCGCGCCCGCTCACCCCCATCAATGGGCGATTGCCAGGGTGCCAGACCACCGTGTCGTCGCTGTCGCTGGTGTCGATGCACAGTTCGCGCGCCCAGGCCGAGTCATGCAACTGCACCTTCGGCGTGCCCGGGTAGACCTTCTGGCAACCCCCTTTGAGCGTGAGCACGCCATCTTCACGGCATGCCTGTCGGTTGAGGCGGTCGTAGCCGTCGATATCCTCCAGGCCCGACAAAGCGATCTGCGACACATCGCTGATGCGCCAGAACGCCAGCAATGCGTGGCTCAGCTGGCAGGGTTCGCTGTCCTGGTGCTCGGTGCACAGGCGCAGTTCCATGCTCGAGCCCAGCCGGGCGTGCAAGTCGACCTGCCAGTCGCACAGGTCCAGACGCCACTTGAGCGTGACGCCCTCCTCGTCTTCGCGGCTGTCGAGCAGCTTCCAGTCCAGCAAGCGCCCCCAGCCATGAGCCGGCCACAGGTCCTCGCTGGGATGACGGCCATACCAGGGCCAGCACACCGGCACGCCGCCACGGATCGCACCGACCTGTGGCCATTGTTCGGCGCACCACAGCCAGGGTTTCTCGCCGGTCGGCTGAAAGTGCAGCAATTGTGCCCCCTGGCGGCTGAACACCGCCTGGCAGCATGGGTGATCGATGATCAGGACATCGCGCTGCTGGTGACGCTCCCACTCGAAAACCGGCCGTGGCCGTTGCGAAGTGAAAAAGCGATGGAGCGGATGTTCAGACATGTTCAGAAAGCTCTTGTTGTTTGAGATAGCGCTGTCTTTACCCAAGCCCGAGATCCACTGCAGAACAGTGGATCTCGGGGTGTGGGGGTGGATGGCGTAAATTTACAACAATTTTTCTTAGAATGACGACTGAATCTTCAAGCCTGCGACCAACGCGTTGTCGACATCGTCCACACCGCCCGGGCTCTTGATGTACTGCAGGTTCGGGCGCACGGTCAGCCAGTTGGTGACGTGGAAGCCGTAGTACAGCTCGGCGTTGTACTCGGTGCGCTGCAGTGGCACGAAGCCCGGATTGTCGTAGTCGTCGATACCGCTCTGGGCGTTGAGCAGTTCGGCGCGCTTCTTCACGTCGTCGTTGACGTGGATGCGTGCGATGCCGAAGCCGATATCATCCTTGGGCCGTGCATCGAACGCGCCCTTGTAGACCATCCCCACCTGCTGGTAGTTGTCCACCACGTTGGTGGCCTTGTCGTGCACGGTGAAGTTGGCGAACAGGCTCAGGCCGCGGTTGGCATCGCCGTTGTGCGCAGTGACCTGCTGCTGGGCCACGACCCACCAGCCATGCTTGCTCGAGTGCGACTTGAAGGCTTGGCCAGTCAACGCCTGCGGGTTGCCGTTGATGTCGTCGTAGACGTCGTCGGCCTTGGCGGTGCTGTAGTAGTAGCCCAGGCGGTATTCGCCCGGCAGGCCGTTGACCTTCGGCGACCAGACCATTTCCACCGGCAGGATCGCGCCCTTGGTCCCGCTGCCACTGAGCTTGAAGCCGTTGCCGGTCTCGAGGTTGGACGGGTTCTGCTCGTAGGCACCGACCTGGACGAAGAACTCCGGCGTGATGTTGTACTTCACCCGCAGCGCCCACTGGCTGACCGGCCAGTTGTACCAGATGCCGCCCACCCAGTTACCCACCTGCGAACCGCAGAACGCCAGGTTCTGGAAGTCGCAGGGGAAGCTGTTGAAGTCCTCGCCTTCACCGAAGCGGCCGACCTTCACGTCCAGCGCGCCGTCGAAGTACTTCTGTTTGACCCACATCTGCGTCAGGCGCCAGGTCTGGCCACGGCCCCAGACTTCCTGCACCGAGCTGAACTGCCCGGCGCGCGGGTCGCTGATGCGGTCGTTGGACAGGTTGCGTCCGCTACGCTCGGTGATCGCCAGCTTGAACTCCGCATCGTGCCAGCCAAGGATCTTCTGCAGGTCCAGGTGCGCGCCGAGGGCGAACTGATCGCTGTAGCGCGCGGTCTTGTCGTTGTTGTAGCCACCGTGCAGGTTACCGGCCACTTCACCCACGTAGTCGAGAGTGAAGTCGTAGCCTTTTTCCAACAGCTCGGTGCGAGCCCCACCCCAGTCGCCAGTCATCCATTTCGACTCGCTGGAGAAAGCCTCGGCAGCATGCACGCCATTGCTGCCCACGAGGGCGAGCAGGGTCAGCGAGCCTAGTGCCTTGATACGCTTGCGATGGTCCATCCCTTGTTTCCTCTTTTCTTGTTATCGATGGTTTGCTGCTTCAACGTCCCTTGATACGTGTCACGTTGTCCTTGACTGGCGCGTCCGCTGCCGGCAGGTCCAGGCGCTCGCCGCTGCTCGCGTCGAACAGCAGGACCCGCGCCGGATCGAACTGCAGGTTCAGGCTGTCACCGACATTGCAGGCGACATCCGGCGCCAACCGGCAGCAGACCTTGGTCTGGTTGAGGGTGACGAACACCAGCAGGTCGGGCCCGGTGGGCTCCAGGACCTGCACTTCTGCACGCACCGCCGGCAAGCCGTTGCCTTCGGCGCTACCGAGTGCGATCTGCTCGGGGCGTACGCCGAGGATCACCTCACGGCCGTCCAGCGCTTCGCTGGCCGCGCCCAGGGGCAGTTCGCAGCGGGCCTGGCCGCTGTCGAGCAGGGCGAACAGGCGCCCGTCCTGCTTGCTGATGCGCACGGGGATGAAGTTCATCGGTGGCGAGCCGATGAAGCTGGCGACGAACAGGTTGGCCGGATCGTTGTAGATCTGCTGGGGCGTACCGAACTGCTGGATGATGCCGTCCTTCATCACCGCGACCTTGTCCCCCAGGGTCATGGCCTCGATCTGGTCGTGGGTCACGTACACCGTGGTGGTTTTCAGGCGCTGGTGCATCAGTTTCATTTCGGTGCGCATCTCGACCCGCAGCTTGGCGTCGAGGTTCGACAACGGCTCGTCGAACAGGTAGATCTTCGGCCTGCGCGCCAGGGCCCGGCCCATGGCCACGCGCTGCTGCTGGCCACCGGAGAGCTGGCCCGGCTTGCGATTGAGCAGGTGCTCGATCTGCAGCAGCTTGGCCACCCGCGCGACTTCCTCGTCGATCGCCGACTGCGGCATCTTGCGGATCTTCAGGCCGAACTCGATGTTCTCGCGCACGCTCATGGTCGGGTACAGCGCATAGGACTGGAACACCATGGCGATGTCACGGTCCTTCGGGCTCATGCCGGAGACGTCCTGGTCATCGATCAGGATCGCCCCGCCGGTGATGTTCTCAAGGCCGGCGATGCAGTTCATCAAGGTGGACTTGCCGCAGCCGGAAGGGCCGACCAGGATCAGGAACTCGCCGTCCTTGATCGCCAGCTGGATATCCTTGAGGGTGTCCGGCAAGCCGGTGCCGTAGGTCTTGTTTACATTGCGAAGTTCGAGCGTTGCCATGACTTACCCCTTGACTGCGCCGGCGGTCAGCCCACGCACGAAATACTTGCCTGCGACCACATAGACCAGCAGGGTTGGCAGTGCGGCGATCATTGCCGCGGCCATGTCGACGTTGTATTCCTTGGCACCGGTGCTGGTGTTGACCAGGTTGTTCAGGGCCACGGTGATCGGTTGCGAATCGCCGCTGGAGAACACCACGCCGAACAGGAAGTCGTTCCAGATCTGGGTGAACTGCCAGATCAGGCAGACCATGATGATCGGCGTCGACATCGGCAGGATGATGCGGCGGAAGATGGTGAAGAACCCGGCACCATCCAGGCGTGCAGCCTTGACCAGCGCCTCGGGAATGCTCACGTAGTAGTTGCGGAAGAACAGCGTGGTGAAGGCCAGGCCATAGACCACGTGCACCAGCACCAGCCCCGAGGTGGTGCTGGCCAGGCCCAGCTTGCCGAGGGTGAACGAGGCTGGCAGCAGCACGGTCTGGAATGGCAGGAAGCAGCCGAACAGCAGCAGGCCGAAGAACAGTTGCGAGCCACGGAAGCGCCACATCGACAGCACGTAGCCGTTCAGGGCGCCGATGGCCGTGGAGATCAGCACCGCCGGAACGGTGATCAGGATCGAGTTCCAGAAATACCCACTGACCGTGCCCCAGGCCTTGACCCAGCCAATCGCGGTGAACAGCTCCGGCCAGCTCAAGAGGTTGCCGGTGCTGATGTCTTCCGGGGTCTTGAAGCTGGTCAGCAGCATCACCACCAGCGGCACCAGGTAGAGCAGCACCGCCAGCAGCAGCACGGCGTGGATGGCGATGCGACCCAGGCTGAGGGCCGGCTTGTCGAGATTAGTGGTCATTGCGCTTGGTCCTCAGCTCGGAATACAGGTAGGGCACGAGGATCGCGAGGATCGCGCCGAGCATCAGGATCGCGCTGGCCGAGCCCATGCCCATCTGCCCGCGGCTGAAGGTGAACGAGTACATGAACATCGCGGGCAGGTCCGAGGAATAGCCAGGACCACCGGCGGTCATCGCGGCCACCAGGTCGAAGCTCTTGATGGCGATGTGCGAGAGGATCATCAGCGAGCTGAAGAACACCGGGCGCAGGCTCGGCAGCACCACGGTCCAGTAGATGCGCGGCATACTCGCACCGTCGATCTGCGCAGCACGGATGATCGACTGGTCGACGCCGCGCAGCCCGGCAAGGAACATCGCCATGATGAAGCCCGAGGCCTGCCATACCGCGGCGATCACCAGGCAATAGACGACCCGGTCAGGGTCGATCAGCCAGTCCAGGCGAAAGCCCTCCCAGCCCCAGTCGCGCAGCAGCTTGTCCAGGCCCATGCCCGGGTTGAGCAGCCACTTCCAGGCGGTGCCGGTCACGATCATCGACAGTGCCATGGGGTACAGGTAGATGGTGCGGATCACCCCTTCGCGGCGGATACGCTGGTCGAGGAACACCGCCAGCAGCACGCCGATCACCAGGGTGATGCCGATGAACATTCCGCCGAAGACCAGCAGGTTCTTGCTCGCCACCCACCAGCGGTCGTTGTCGAACAGCCGCGCGTACTGGGCCAGGCCCGCCCACTTGTAGGTGGGCAGGAAGGTCGAGGTGGTGAACGACAGGACGAAGGTCCACAGGATGTAGCCGTAGAAGCCCACCAGCACGATGAACATGCTCGGCGCCAGTACCAGTTTCGGTAACCAGCGCTGGAGCGCGTCCAGGGGTGAGGCCCGCAGTTGGGCGGTGGTCGTAGTCATGATTTCAGATACCGGAACGAGGGCGGTGCTGCGCACCGCATCGCGGGACAAGCCCGCTCCCACAAAGATCTGGCCCACCCACAGGTTCAGCGCATGGCGCCAAACCTGTGGGAGCGGGCTTGTCCCGCGATTGGGCCGTTATTGGGCGGCCTTGACCGCTGCGTTGAGCTTCTTCGCCGCATCGGCCGGATCGGCCTTCGGGTCGTTGATGTAGTTGGTCACCACATCGAAGAACGCCCCCTGCACGGCAAGCGTGGTCGCCATGTTGTGCGCCATGCTCGGCTGCAGGCCACCCGACTTGGCGTCCGCCAGGAAGTCCTTGGCAGCGGTCTGGGCGCAACTGTCGAAGCCATACTTGCTCATGTCGGCCAGCATGTCGTTGCGCACCGGGATCGAGCCCTTGTTAATGCTGAAGGTCTTCTGGAAGTCTTCACCCAGCACACGCTTGGCGATGTCCTGCTGGCCTGCAGTGGTGCCTTCGTTCTTCTGCTTGAACACCGCCAGCGAGTCGATGTTGTACAGGAAGCCTTTGTCAGTGCCGGGGAAGGGTACGCACTGGTAGTCCTTGCCGGCGGTCTTCTTGGCCAGGGTCCACTCGCTCTTGGCCCAGTCGCCCATGATCTGCATGCCGGCCTTGCCGTTGATGACCTTCGCGGCCTCGAGGTTCCAGTCCTGGCCCTTGCCGTCAGGGTCCATGTAGGTGGAGACCTTCTTCAGCTCGGTCAGGGCCTTGACCATCTCCGGGCCGGTCAGGGCTTTTTCGTCGAGGTCGACCAGGGCCTTCTTGTAGCCCTCCACCCCCATCACCGCCAGCACCACGTTCTCGAACACGGTGCTGTCCTGCCATGGCTGGCCACCGTGGGCCAGGGGAATGAAGCCTGCGGCCTTGAGCTTGTCGGCTGCGGCATAGAATTCGTCGAGGGTGGTCGGCGCCTTGTCGATGCCGGCCTTCTTGAACACCTCAGGGTTGATCCACAGCCAGTTGATGCGGTGGATGTTCACCGGCACGGCGACGTAGTCACCTTCGTACTTGACGGTGTCGGCGACCTTCTTGTCGAGCAGGCTGTCCCACTTCTCCTGCTTGGCGACGTCCTTGAGCACATCGCTGTCGAGCAGGCCGGTGGCCGCCCAGTCCTGGATGTCCGGGCCCTTGATCTGGGCAACGCCGGGCGGGTTGCCGGCGACGGCGCGGCTCTTGAGCACGGTCATCGCGGTGGAACCACCGCCACCGGCAACAGCGCCGTCCTTCCAGGTGAAGCCGTCTTTCTCGACCTGGGCCTTGAGGACATCAACGGCAGCTTTCTCACCACCGGAGGTCCACCAGTGCACCACCTCGACGCTGCCTTTGGATTCGGCGGCGAAGGCGCTGAGGGGCATGAGCGAGGCGAGGGAAATAGCGGCGGCGAGGCGCAGAGTGGAATTCATCGGTATACCTTTCTTGTTGTTATGCGGTGCAAGTCGTTCGCTTGCGTTGCATGAAGTCTAATGAGCGCGCAGACCAGGGCAGGTAACGAAGCGATGCGCGAATGTCATCACTTGGTTACATTGCCCAGGGCCAGCGCAGTGGCCAGGCTTGGTGCCAACGGCAGGCGCGGCAGGAGCACCGCCTGGTAGGCGTGGTAGAGATCGGGCTTGCCGCCCCAGATGCTTGCGCCAGGGCGGTTCTGCGGGTCCAGCTCATGGTGCCAGCTGCCGTGGACGCGATCGATGAAATGGCTGTCGATGAAGTCCCAGAAGCGCCGGTACCACTGCTCGTATTCACCTTCCCCGGTACGACGCAACAACGCTGCAGCCGTCGCACAGGCTTCGGCGTGGGTCCAGTGCAGGCGCGCCCGGACCACTGGCCGGTTCTGCCAGTCGAGGGTGTAGACGATGCCCGGCGCGCCATCAGCGTGCCAGGCGTGACGACAGGCATTGGCGAACAGCCCGCGCGCGTCGCTCAGCAACCACTGCGGGGCGGGCAGGCCGGCACGCTGGCGCGCGGCCTCCAGGTGCAGGACCAAGCGTGCCCACTCGAAGGCATGACCGGGCGTGGTGCCGTAGGGGCGAAAGCCGTCGGTGGGGTTGTCGTGGTTGTACTCGGGCAGCGCCTGCCAGTTGACGTCGAAATGCTCGATGACAGCGAAGTCATTGCCAGCGGCATAGGTGTGGATGATCCGTTCGACGATACGCAGGGCACGGTCCAGCCAGTGCGTCTGGCCAGTGACATCGGCCAGGGCGAGGAAAGCCTCGGTGGCGTGCATGTTGCTGTTGGCGCCACGGTAGGCTTCCGGCTGCGTCCAGTCACGGGCGAAGGACTCGCGCAGGGCGCCCTCCTCCTCGCTCCAGAAGCGCGTCTCGATGATCGCGATGGCCGCGCCGAGCAACTGCTCGGCGCCTGGTGCACCGGCGACTGTCGCAGAACTGGCGGCCAAGGCAACGAAGGCATGCAGGTAGGCGGTCTTGCCGGTGTCGCCCTCACCGTCGGCGCGGGCGAACCAGCCATCATCCCGCGCATCGCGCAACGGCCCTGCGAGCAGTGCTGCGACGCCGTGCTCCACCAGCGGCAGGCAACCAGGAATGCCCTGCACATGCGCCATGGCGAAGCAGTGGGTCATGCGCGCAGTGTGCAGGGTTTCGGCGATCGCCCTGTCGGGCAGCAGGCCATGGGCATCGAGGCTGCCGAAGCCGTCTGGCAGGCGCGAGGCCTTGGCGAAGGTCACCAGGCGCTGGCCCTCGGCGACCAGCCAGGCGTTGTGAACCGGGGAGTCGAGCCAACTGCAGAAAGGGAAATCAACGCTGTCCATCACCTGCTCAATCCTTGCCAGGGACAGGCCGGGTGCCTGTCGTCAGCGAATTCTAGCCAGCCGTCCCGGCGGGCATGTCACGAAGGCCTGCCTGAATGTCACCATCCTGTGACACTTGCAGTGGCCTCATCGCGGGACAAGCCCCACAGGGCCCCGCTGGTTTCGAAATCAGCGGGGCCCTGTGGGAGCGGGCTTGTCCCGCGATAGGGCTGGCCCAATCAATCGATATTCCGGGGCAGGAACAAGGTCACCCGCAACCCACCCTCACGCAGGTTCAACAAACTCACCTCCCCGCCATGGCTGTGGGCGATGTTACGCGCGATCCCCAGCCCCAGCCCATACCCCTGCTGCTGCCCCGCCAGGCGGAAATGCGGCTCGAACACCTGCTCCAGGCGCTGCTCCGGCACCCCCGGCCCCTGGTCGTCGACCTGCAGCACGAAGGCCTCGGTGCTGTCGATGATGCGCAGGTGCGCACGCTCGCCGTACTTGATGGCGTTGTCGATCAGGTTGCCGATGCAGCGGCGCAGCGCCAGCGACTTGCCAGGGTACGGCGCCAGCGCGCGGCCCTCCAAGGTGATGCGCCCATCGCCCAGGTAGGGTTCGGCAAGAATCTCCAGTACCTGGTTGAGGTCGATCGGTTCGATGTTTTCGTGGATGTCGGTATCTTTCACGCATTGCAGCGCGCCCTTGACCAGCAGCTCCAGCTCGTCGAGATCGCGGCTGAACTTGGCCTGCAGGTGCTCGTCTTCAAGCAGTTCCACGCGCAGGCGCAGTCGGGTGATCGGCGTGCGCAGGTCGTGGGAGATGGCGCTGAACAGCTGCGAGCGTTCGGTCAGGTAGCGGCTGATGCGCTCACGCATGGCATTGAACGCGCGCCCCACCTCGACCACTTCGCTGCCGCCACCTTCAGCCACCGGCGGCACGTCCGCCCCCAGTGACATCTCGCGCGCCGCCCGCGCCAGGCGCTTGAGCGGCCAGCTCTGCCAGTGCACCAGCAGGCCGATGAACAACAGCAGCAACAGGGTGGTCAGGGCGATGAAGCCGATCTGCTGGCGCGGCAGGCGCTCGGGTTCAAGGCCGGTATAGGGCTCGGGCAGCAGCGAGGCGATGTACAGCCACTCGCCTTCGTCCAGGCGGATCTGGGTGACCAGCACCGGCGGATTGAGCGGTTCGAGGGTCAGCGCGTAGTGGGCCCAGGAGCGCGGCAGCTCGTCGAGCTTCAGGCCGCTGTTGAAGATGCGCAGGTCGTCGGGGCTGACGAACTCGACGGAGATTTCCATCTGCTGGCCCAGGCGTTCGTGCAGCACCTGCTGGAACACCTCGATCACCGCCTGCTTGCGCGGGGTGATGGGCAGCACCGGCATGCCCAGCGGCTTTTCGTTGAGCGAGACGAAAAAGCGCGTACCGCCCATGCTGCGCAACTGGTCGAGCACCATCGGCCGGTAGGCCACCGGCAGGGAACGGAAGTAGCTGACGCTGGCGCTCATCGAGTGCGCAAGGCTGCTGGCGCTGGCGCGCAGCCCCTGCAGCTGGCTGGCGCGCAGTTGGGCGACCCAGATCACGCTCGACAGCCCCTGGGCGATCAGCACCACCAGCAAGGTGAGCAGCAACATGCGCCCGAGCAGCGAGCGCGGCAACAGGCGCAAGCGGCGCTCGCTGGCCTGCTCAGCCGGCACAGCTGACATTCGCTGCAAGCAGGTAGCCGCTGCCGCGCACGGTGCGGATCAGCCGCGGTGGCTTGTCGGTGTCGCGCAGGCGCTGGCGCAGGCGGCTGACCGCCATGTCGACGATGCGGTCCAGCGGCATCGGTTCACGCCCGCGGGTGGCATTGCCAATGGTGTCGCGGTCGAGGATCTGCTGGGGATGGTCGAGAAACAGCTTGAGCAGGGCGAAGTCGGCACCGGAGAGAATCACTTCTTCACCATCGCGGTGGAACAGGCGATGGCTGACCGTATCCAGGCGCCAGTCTTCGAAGGTGAGCACCGCGCTGGCGGGGGTGGCCGTGGTGAAGTCACAGCGACGCAGCAGGGCCTTGATCCGCGCCTGCAGCTCGCGCGGGCTGAATGGCTTGCCCAGGTAGTCGTCGGCGCCCAGCTCCAGGCCGATGACACGGTCGGCTTCATCGGAGCTGGCGGTGAGCATGATGATCGGCACCCGCGACTGACGCGGATGCTGACGCACCCAACGGCACAGGCTGAAGCCGTCCTCGTCGGGCAGCATCACGTCGAGGATCACCAGGTCGTAGTTGCCGGCATCCAGCGCGCGGCGAAAGCCCTGGCCGTCGGGTTCGGCATGGACCTGGAAGCCGGAGCGGCTGAGGTAGGTCTGCAGCAGCTCGCGAATGTCCTGATCGTCATCGACCATCAGGATGGTTTTACCGGCAGTGCTCACAATGAATTCCCTTGGGTCGGTACAGGTCTTGATGCCTGTTGTGGCGACATTCTATCGGCGTCGATGCCCTTCGCGGGCAAGCCCGCTCCTACAGTTTTTTGTGGGAGCGGGCTTGCCCGCGAATGGCACCACAACCGACCGTCAGTGGTCCAGCCTCTGCTGCAAGGCCACCCCGGCCCCGAGCAACCCGGAAAACTCCGCCGTCACCAACCATACCGGCACACCGGGGAAGTAGCCGCTCATGCAGCCCTTGTCGGCAAAGCTTGCCGCGAACCCGCTGCGCAGGAACAGCTCGGCGAAGCGCGGCACCACGCCGCCAACAATATAGACCCCGCCACGCGCCCCCAGGGTCAGCACATTGTTACCCGCGACACGCCCGAGAAAACGTGAGAACTGTTCGATCACCGCCAGGGCCTGCGGCTCGCCGCCCAGCGCGGCATCGGTGATCTGCGCCGGGGTCTTGTGACGGGGTGTGTCGCCATCCAGTGCACAGATGGCCTGGTACAGCCGCACCAGCCCACCACCACTGAGCACGGTCTCGGCGCTGACATGGCCAATCTGCCTGTGGATCTGCTGGTGGATCGCCGCCTCACGGGCATTGCCCACCGGCAGGTCGACATGCCCGCCTTCGCCCGGTAGCGCCATCCAGTGCTGCTCGCCAAGGCTCAGCAAGGTGCCGACGCCAAGGCCGGTACCCGCGCCGATGACCAGCGCCGGGCGCGCGGCGTCCGCCTGCCCGGGGCACACCTCTACGAACTCGCCAGGCTTGAGGCGGGTCATGCCCAGGGCCATGGCGGAAAAGTCGTTGATCAGCGACAGGCGCTCGACCTGCAGCACCTTGCAGAAGGCCGAGCGGCTCAGGCGCCAGTGATTGTTGGTGAAGCGAAACTCGTCGCCATCGACAGGGCCGGCTACCGACAGGCACACGTCCGAGACATCGCCACGCTTGAGGCCCTGGTCCTTGAGGTAGGCCTCGATGGCCTGCTCGGGGCTGGAATAGTCCGCTGTCGCCAGCACCTGCACCGCGTGCAGGTCATTGTCACGCCACAGGGCAAAGCGGGCGTTGGTACCGCCGATGTCACCGACCAGCGAGGCCTTCATTTGAAACGCTCCAGGGCAGAGGTAAAGGCGCTGGCGCCCTGCTCTGCCGGGCTGAACGCGACGCGCATGAAGCCGAACAGCTCGCGCCCGCACCCCAGGTCATTACCCAGGGGCGCATCAGGCTGATCGCGCCCGGCCAGCTCCTCGGCCGACACCATCAGTTGCAGCGTGCCTTCGACACCGTCGACGCGCACGATATCACCATCGCGCACCCGTGCCAGCGGCCCACCGTCATACGCTTCGGGGCACACGTGGATCGCCGCCGGGATCTTGCCCGACGCACCAGACATGCGCCCGTCGGTAACCAGCGCGACCTTGTAGCCGCGGTCCTGCAGCACGCCGAGGAACGGCGTCAGCTTGTGCAGCTCGGGCATGCCATTGCAACGTGGGCCCTGGAAGCGCACCACGGCGACGAAATCGCGCTCCAACTCGCCAGCCTTGAAGGCATCGGCCAGCGACTGCTGATCGTGGAAGACTCGCGCTGGAGCCTCGACCACCTGGTGTTCCGGCGCCACGGCAGAGACTTTCATCACCCCACGCCCCAGGTTGCCTTCCATCACCCGCAACCCGCCCTCGGCCGAGAACGGCCGCGAGGCCGGGCGCAGGATGTTTTCGTCCAGGCTGTGCTGCGGCCCTTCGCGCCACACCAGCTTGCCGTCGTCGAGGAACGGTTCCTGGGTGTAGCGGCGCAGACCGTGGCCGGCCACGGTATTGACGTCCTCGTGCAGCAGCCCGGCGTCGAGCAGTTCGCGGATCAGGAAGCTCATGCCGCCTGCGGCCTGGAAGTGGTTGATGTCGGCCTTGCCGTTGGGATAGACGTGAGACAGCGTCGGCACCACCTCGGAGAGGTCGGCCATGTCCTGCCAGGTCAGCTGGATCCCGGCAGCCTGGGCAATCGCCGGGATGTGCAGGGTGTGGTTGGTCGAACCGCCGGTGGCGTGCAGGGCGACGATGGAGTTGACCAGCGCCTTCTCGTCGACGATCTCGCCCAGGGGCATGAAGCTGCCACTGGCCTTGGTCATGCGCGTGACCTGCTGGGCCGCCTCGGCGGTCAGGGCATCGCGCAACGGGGTGTAGGGATTGACGAACGAGGCCCCCGGCAGGTGCAGGCCCATGACCTCCATCACCAGCTGGTTGGTGTTGGCCGTCCCATAGAAGGTGCAGGTGCCAGGGCTGTGGTAAGACTTCATCTCCGACTCCAGCAACTCCTCGCGGCTGGCCTTGCCTTCGGCGTAGCGCTGGCGCACGTCGGCCTTTTCCTTGTTGGAGATACCCGAAGGCATCGGCCCGCCAGGAACGAAGATGGTCGGCAGGTGGCCGAAGCGCAACGCACCCATCATCAGGCCAGGCACGATCTTGTCGCAGATGCCCAGCATCAGCGCGGCATCGAACATGTTGTGCGACAGGGCGATGGCGGTGGACATCGCGATCACTTCGCGGCTGGCGATCGCCAGCTCCATGCCAGGTTCACCCTGGGTCACGCCATCGCACATGGCCGGTACGCCACCGGCGAACTGGCCGACCGAGCCGATCTCGCGCAGCGCCTGTTTGATCTGTTCGGGGAAGTGCTGGTACGGCTGGTGCGCCGAGAGCATGTCGTTGTACGCAGAGACGATGGCCACGTTGGCGGCGTTCATCATCCGCAGGCTGTGCTTGTCCTGGCTGCCACAACCGGCCACACCGTGGGCGAAGTTGGCGCACTGCAGGCTGGCACGCATCGGGCCGTCGCTGGCCGCGCCGCGAATGAGCTCAAGGTAGCGTTCACGGGTGGCACGGCTGCGTTCGGTCAGCCTTGCGGTGACCTCAAGGATGCGCGGATGCATGTACTGGACTCCAGGCTATGTGTAAGGGCGACCTGAACCGGCATTTCCACTCCAAACGGTTGCGACCTAGGCTCAAGGCAGGGGCCGGAAAGGTCGTTGGCGTGGAAGGCTCGATCACTCGTTGTAGGTTTACCAAAATATTGCCACTAAAAATGCTTGTTTTCTATCTTGGAGTGAATAATCTTGTAATTCCAATAACAAAACCGTTTCAGTGAAGCTTCTACCCATTTTGTGCCATAGGCTTCACCCAGACTGCCAGAGGTAATGCCAATGACCCTTCGCATCGCGATCAATGGATTCGGCCGCATCGGACGCAACGTCCTGCGCGCACTCTATACCCAAGGCTACCGCCAGGACCTGCAGGTCGTCGCCATCAACGACCTGGGCGACAGCGCGATGAACGCCCACCTGCTCAAGTACGACAGCGTACATGGCACCTTCGATGCCACCGTGGAGGCCGATCATGAGAGCCTGACGGTCAACGGCGATCGCATCGCGGTCAGCGCCATCCGCAACCCCGCCGAACTGCCCTGGAAAGCCGAAGCCATCGATGTGGTGTTCGAATGCACCGGGCTGTTCACCGACCGCGCCAAGGCGGCGGCCCACATCACCGCCGGCGCCGGCAAGGTGATCATCTCGGCACCGGCCAAGGGCGCCGATGCTACCGTGGTGTATGGCGTCAACCATGATGTGCTGCGCGCCTCGCACCAGATCATCTCCAACGCCTCGTGCACCACCAACTGCCTGGCGCCGATTGCCCAGGTGCTGCACCGCGAGTTCGGCATCGAGCAGGGGCTGATGACCACCATCCACGCCTACACCAACGACCAGGTACTGACCGACGTCTACCACAGCGACCCCTACCGGGCCCGCTCGGCCACCCAATCGATGATCCCGAGCAAGACCGGCGCCGCCGAGGCCGTGGGCCTGGTGCTGCCAGAACTGGCCGGCAAGCTCACCGGCATGGCAGTGCGGGTGCCGGTGATCAACGTGTCGTTGGTCGACCTGACCGTCAACCTCAAGCGCGAAGCCAGCGCCGACGAGGTCAACCGCCTGTTCCTCGAAGCCAGCCGTCATTCGCGCGTGCTCGGCTACAACAGCCTGCCGCTGGTATCGTGCGACTTCAACCACAACCCGTTGTCGTCGATCTTCGACGCCAACCACACCCGCGCCAATGGCCGCATGCTCAAGGTGCTGGCCTGGTACGACAACGAATGGGGCTTCTCCAACCGCATGCTCGACAACTGCCTGGCGTTGTTCAGGGCGCAGTGAAAGGCCTTGGGGCTGCCTGGCGGCCCCACCTTTACCCCTTCATGACATTTCTCCGCTTGACCTGGCGCATGGATGATAAGCATTATCATTCACCCCTCATCGGCCAGGTTTCCCCGTGAGTCAGTCCCGGTTCAACTCAGTCTTCCTCACCCAGCGCCTCACCCTGCTGCGCACCTTGCAGCGCATGGTCGGCAACCCCAGCACTGCGGAGGACCTGCTGCAGGAAACCTACCTGCGGGTTACCCGCGCGCTGGGTGAGCGCCCTATCGAACACCTCGAACCCTTCGTGTTCCAGACCGCCCGCAACCTTGCCCTCGACCACTTGCGCGCGCGCCGCGTGCAGTCGCGCACTCTGGTCGACGATGTGCCCGAGCAGGTGCTGCACAATGTCGCCGCGCCGCTGGGCAACAGCGAGGATGCGGTGCATGCCGAGCAACTGCTCAAGCGCCTGAGCGTCAGCCTCGGCCAGCTCACGGCACGCCAGCAGCGCATCTTCATTCTCAGCCGCCTGCACGGTGCCAGCTACCTGGAAATCGCCGAGCAGTTGCAGGTCTCGGCCAGCACCGTGCAGAAGGAACTGAAGCTGATCATGGCGATCTGCATGGGTGTGGCCGACCGCCTCAAGTAAGCGACCGCTCGCCACCTGGGCAGGTGCTGGCTCTTGCCATGCCTGCGCACAGCGCCGATCATCTGCAAAAAACGCCATGCAAGGATCCCCCGTGAGCAACCCCGCCCCTCGCCCATCGCCCGCCGAGCCAGACGCCCGCGCCCGCGCCATGGACGAAGCGCAGGACTGGCTGATCCGCCTGCAATGCCCCACCGAGCAGGACACCCAGGACTTCGAAGCCTGGCTGGGCGCCGCCGAGCAGAACGCCGAAGCCTATGTCGAAGTCGAAGCGTTGTGGAACGGCGTCACCCTGCGCCACCTGGCGAGCGATCTGCACCAGCAGCGCCGCACTTCGCTGCGCGGGCGCCTGCGCAGCCACTGGAAACCGCTGGCCACGGCGGCCATGCTGGTGGTCGGGCTGTTCACCTTCGGCAACCTGCCAGTGCGCCTGCAGGCCGATCACCTGACGGTGGTCGGCGAACGCCAGCGGCTGCAACTGGACGATGGCGCCAAGGTGCTGCTCAACACCAACTCGGCCTTTGCCAGTGACCTGCGCGACGGGCGCCAGGTTGCGCGGCTGTTGCAGGGCGAAGCCTATTTCGAAGTGCCCGGCGGCAACCAGCCGCCGCTTGAAGTCCAGGCCGGCCCCTTGCGCGCCCAGGTACGCGACACCAACTTCGCCGTACGCTACCTCGATGGCCAGGCGCAGGTGCGCGTGCAGCGCGGCGACGTCGACCTGCAGGCCGCCAGCGACCAGCGCATCCGCTTGAGCGCCGGTGACAGCATCAGCGTCGGGCCTGATGGCTTCGGTCAACGCCAGCGCGCCGACCTGCACAAGGAACTGGCCTGGATCGATGGCCGCCTGGTGTTCGAGAACTGCCCGTTGAGCCAGGTACTCGATGAACTGCGCCGCTACTACCCGGGCTGGATCATCAACCGCAACGACCACCTGCAACAGGTGGCCGTTACCGGCAACTACCGCCTGGACCAGCCCCTGGAGACCCTGCGGGCCCTGGCCCATATCACCTCGGCGCAGTTGCACGAATATCCGGCGGTGGTGATTCTCAACTGAGTGATGCCTGTGGGGGCGTCGAACCGCCGCCCCCACTAAATTATTTTTACGCGACTCCCACACCACGTCCGTCTCGTTATAGCCAATGCAACTGATTCTTGTTCGAAAACAAGAACTGCACTCACCTATAACAGTTCGCGCGACAGGGAGCGCTTCCGATGTCCTCAGGTCCAACCCGCCCTTCCCCCTCTTCCCGACGCATGGGGCAACTGTCCCTGCTGACCCTGGCACTGCTGGCCAGTGGCGCCTGCAGCCTGCCCGCGCTGGCCGCAGAGCCTGCCCAGGCCGCCAGCCCACGCATGGGCGACTACCGTTTCGCCATTGCCCAGCAGCCACTGGTCTCGGCAATCAATGCGTTCAGCGAAGTCACTGGCTGGCAGGTCGGCTTCTCCGCCGAGCTGGCCGAGGGCGTGGCTTCGCCGGGCGTGCAAGGGGCACTGGCACCGGAAGCGGCACTGCAGAAACTGCTGCACGGCACCGGCCTGGGCTTTCGCAAGATCGGCAACGGCAACGTCGTGCTCGAGCGCCAGACCGCAGGCAACGCCATCGCCCTGCAACAGTTGACCGTCAGCGCTACCCGCAGCGCCCAGGACGTAAGCCAGGTGCCGAGCACGGTCAGCGTGCAGACCCGCGGGCAACTGGACCGCCAGAACGTCAACGACATCAAGCAACTGGTGCGCTACGAGCCCGGCGTCTCGGTGGGCGGTGTCGGCCAGCGCAGCGGCCTGAACGGCTACAACATCCGCGGCATCGACGGTGAGCGGATCCTCACCCAGGTCGATGGCGTGTCGATCCCCGACAGCTTCTTCTACGGCCCCTACGCCCAGACCCAGCGCAATTACGTCGACCCCGAGATCGTCAAGCGCGTCGAGATCCTGCGTGGTCCGGCCTCGGTGCTGTACGGCAGCAACGCCATCGGCGGCGCGGTCAGCTACTACACCCTCGATCCGGACGACATCATCAAGCCCGGCCAGGACGTCGGCGCGCGCCTGAAGACCGGCTACAGCTCGGCCGACGAGAGCTGGCTGACCTCCGCCACCGTCGCTGGCCGCCAGGGCGACTTCGACGGTCTGCTGCACCTGAGCCAGCGCAACGGCCACGAGACCGAATCCTACGGTGGCCACGGCGGCACCGGCCTTGCCCGCACCGAAGCCAACCCGGAAGACGTGCGCACCACCAACGTGCTGGCCAAGCTGGGCTGGAACTACGCTGACGACGCGCGCCTGGGCTTCACCTACGAACACTACAAGGACGACCGCGACCAGAACATCCTCAGCGCGGTGGGCGGCCCATTCATCCCCGGCCGTGGTGCGTCGAACATGTATCGGATGCGTGAAGGCAACGACACCGTCACCCGCGAGCGCTTCGGCATCAACCACGAGTTCGGCCTCGACAGCCTGGTCGCGGACCACGTCAAGTGGAGCCTGAATTACCAGATCGCCAAGACCGACCAACGTACCGACGAGCTCTACTTCGCCTCCGGTCGCCAGGTGTTCCGCGACCGCCAGACCACCTACAAGGACCGCCAGTGGGTGTTCGATGGTCAGTTGGACAAAGCCTTCAGCATCGGCGAGACCGACCACCTGCTCACCTATGGCACCACAATCAAGCACGAGAAGGTCACCGGCTCGCGCAGCGGTACCGGCACTTGCCTGAACATCGGCGGCACCTGCCGCGCCATCGGCCAGAACAGCGCGAGTGATAGCCAGGCGCTGGTCAGCGACTTCCCGGACCCGACCATCAACACCTACAGCCTGTTCGCCCAGGACGAGATCCGCTGGAACAACTGGACCTTCCTGCCGGGTGCGCGTTACGACTACACCCGCATGGAACCGAAGATGACCGCCGAATTCCTGCGGGGCATCCAGGGCACCGGCGCGGCACCGTCCAGCGTCGACGATTCGGACAAGAAGTGGCACCGCGTCTCACCCAAATTCGGCATCACCTACGCCTTCAACGATAACTACACCTGGTATGGCCAGTACGCAGAAGGCTTCCGCACCCCAACCGCCAAGGCCATGTACGGGCGCTTCGACAACCCGACCCTGGGCTATCGCGTCGAACCCAACCCGAACCTGGAACCCGAGAAGAGCAAGAGCTACGAGACCGGCCTGCGCGGCAACTTCGACGCCGGCAACTTCGACGTGGCGGTGTTCTACAACAAGTACCGCGACTTCATCAACGAAGACGCCGTGCAGTCGGCCAACCTGGGCTCGACCTTCCAGGCCAACAACATCAAGCACGCGACCATCAAGGGTGCCGAGTTCAAGGGTCGCCTGAACCTCGACCACTTCGGTGCGCCGCAGGGCCTCTACACCCAGGGCTCCCTGGCCTACGCCCATGGCCGCAACGACGACAACGGCCAGCCGCTGAACAGCGTCAACCCACTGACCGCCGTGATGGGCCTGGGCTACGAACAGCAGAACTACGGCGGCCTGCTCAGCTGGACACTGGTCAAGCGCAAGAACCGTGTCGACGACTCCACCTTCTTCGCCCCCGACGGCGCCAGCAAGCAGTTCCGCACCCCAGGCTACGGCGTGCTGGACCTGACCGGCTTCTACAAGGTGACTGAAGACGTGACCGTCAACGCAGGTCTCTACAACCTCACCGACAAGAAGTACTGGCAGTGGGATGACGTGCGCGGCTACGACGGCCTTGGCGAGGCGGCAGTGACCCAGCCGGCCAACCTCGACCGCCTGACCATGCCGGGACGCAACTTTGCCATCAATGTGATCTGGGACATCTGATCCAGGCCAGCATCCCTGCGGGAGTGGCCCTGTGCCGCTCCCGCAAGGGGCATCCCTCTCCCCCGCCCGAACACAAATGCCTCCCACTCCCAGGTGAGGTTTTTTTACTGTCCTGCGTCTTCTCTTTCGTCTTGTACCTAGACAGCCCCATTTCCCAAGGATGCACCCATGACCAGCCACACCTCCGAGCGCGCCGCCCTGCGCTCGCAACGCCTGAACCAGGTCACCCACGCACCGCACACCGAGCTGGACGCTCTGGTCAAGTCGCACGCGCCGTTCGACAGCCGCGAGAGCTTCGCCCGCTTCGTCGTCGCCCAGTACCTGTTCCAGTCCGAGCTGCAGGCGCTGTACACCGACCCTGCACTGATCGCCATCGTCCCTGACCTGGCCGAGCGTTGCCGGGCCGAACAGGCGCGCCTGGACCTGGCCGACCTGAACACCGAAGTACCCGCCCCGGTTGCCGGCGCTCTGGTCAAACCAAGCCTGGGCGAAGCCCTGGGCTGGATCTTCGTCTCCGAAGGCTCCAAACTGGGCGCAGCGTTCCTGATCAAGCGTGCCGTGGCCCTGGAGCTGTCCGACAGCTTCGGCGCCCGTCACCTGGGCGAGCCGGCCGGCGGCCGTGCAGAGGGCTGGAAACAGTTCACCCGCATCCTCGACAGCCTGGAGTTGTCGGCCGAAGAGGACGCCGCCGCCGAGCGTGGCGCAGTCGCTGCCTTCGAGCGCTTCACCGAGCTGCTCAAGCACGCCTACGCCACGGATGCCGCGCTGGCCTGAGACGCACCTGCCGGCCACCATTCGGGTGGCCGGACCGCTTTGCAGTGAGACCATGACCCGACTTGCCCGCTCCCGACTGTCCCGCCTGCTGTATGCGATCCTGGCTTATGTCAGCCTCGGGATAGGTCTGGTCGCCATCGTCATTCCTGGCTTGCCCACCACCGAGTTCATCCTCCTGGCCGCCTGGGCCGCGACCCGCAGTTCGCCGCGCCTGTCCGCCTGGCTGGAGAACCACCGTCTGTTCGGGCCGATCCTGTGGAACTGGCGCAACGGCAAGGTGATCCAGCGCCGCGCCAAGGTCAGCGCAACCATCAGCATGCTGCTGTGCGCAGGGTTGATGCTCACCGTTCTCGAACACCACTGGCCAGTGTTTCTTGCCATCGCCGGGATGACCCTGGGCAACCTGTGGATCTGGTCGCGCCCCGAACAACCCACCGCACCACTGCCCGCCCAACTGCAACGCTGAGCATTTGCATCCTTGCGCGGGATGTACTGCAATGGGATCCACTCAGGAGGATCCTGCATGCCCCAGTTGCTCGACACCATCGCCCGTGAACTGAAACTCGACCATGCCGCCCTGCGCTGGCACGGCGTCGGCGGGCTGCCCTCGACCTTCGCCGTCACCGACCTGGCCGCCGCGAGCATGGCCGCCGCCGGTCTGGCACTGGCCAGCCTGCTGCAGCGCCAGACCGACCACTGCCCGCTGGTCAGCATCGATCGGCGCCTGGCCTCGTTCTGGTTTGCCACCAGCCTGCGCCCCCAGGGCTGGCAGACACCGCCTCTGTGGGATGCCGTCGCCGGCGACTACCCCACCCGCGATGGCTGGATTCGCCTGCACACCAACGCTCCCCATCATCGCCAGGCCGCACTCGGCGTGCTGGGCACCCCGGCCGATCGCCAGGCGGTCGCCGAGCAGGTCCGGCGCTGGGACGGCGAGGCGCTGGAAAGCGCCGTGGTCGAAGCCGGAGGCTGTGCGGCGAAGATGCGCAGTTGGGCCGAATGGTGCGAGCACCCGCAGGGGCGGGCAGTGAACATGGAGCCACTGGTGTTGCGCGAGCATTTCGACGCGGCAGCGCCATTGGCCTGGCAAGGCTGTGAAACACGTCCGCTGGCCGGCATCAAGGTGCTCGACCTCACCCGCATTCTCGCCGGCCCTACAGCCAGCCGTCTGCTGGCAGGCTTCGGCGCCGACGTGCTGCGCATCGACCCACCCGGCTGGGACGAACCGGCGGTGGTCGCCGAAGTCACCCTGGGCAAGCGCTGTGCGCGCCTGGACTTGCGCGCGACGCCTGACCGCAAGGTGTTCGAGCGGTTGCTGGGTGAGGCCGACATCCTCCTGCATGGCTATCGCGCCGATGCACTGGAACATCTGGGTTTCGGCGCACAGCGCAGGCGTCAGCTCAACCCCGGGCTGATCGACGTCAGCCTCAACGCCTACGGCTGGAGCGGCCCCTGGCAGGAACGTCGAGGCTTCGACAGCCTGGTGCAGATGAGCAGCGGCATCGCCCGCGAAGGCATGCGCTGGAAACAAACGGAAAAACCCGTGCCTTTGCCGGTGCAGGCGCTCGACCATGCAACCGGGTACCTGATGGCGGCCGAAGCGATCCGTGGGCTGGAGCAGCGCCTGGCTGGAAGGGCCGGTTACCGGGCACGGCTGTCCCTGGCACGCACCGCCAAGCTGTTGGTGGAGCATGGAACGATGGGGGATGACTTGCCCCTGGCAGCAGAAACGCCCGAGGATCTCGACCCGCATCTGGAACGGACACCTTGGGGGACCGCGCAAAGGATCAGGGGGCCGTTGAAGGTTGGGCCTGCCCATATGCACTGGGCACGCGGGGCATGCGAGCTGGGCTCGGCTCAAGCGCGTTGGTGACGGTTACGACCTCCACCCACTTACAAACTCAGCGCCCCCGAGTACAGCGCGTAAGCCGCCACCGCCGCCCCCACCAGCACCGCCGCGAATATCAGCTTCTCCCAGCGGCTGAACACCACCTGCCCCTGTTCATGCCTGGCCCGGGCAAACAGGATCACCCCCGGCGCATACAACAGCGCCGAAAGCAGCAGGTACTTGAGGCCCCCGGCATACAGCAACCACAACGCATAGACCAGCGCCAGCAACGCCACCGCCAGATCCTTGCGCCGCAGCCCCGCCTGCCCGGCATAACTCTCGCCCCGCCAGGCCAGCAGCACGGCGTAGGCCGCTGACCAGAAGTACGGCACCAGGATCATCGACGACGCCAGGTAGATCAGGCTGGTATAGGTGCCGGCCGAAAACAGGGTGATCAGCAGAAAGCCCTGGATCATGCTGTTGGTCAGCCACAAGGCATTGGCCGGCACATGATTGGCATTTTCCCTGGCCAGAAAACGCGGCATGGTCTGGTCGCGAGCGGTGGCGAAGAGGATCTCGGCGCACAGCAACGCCCATGACAGCAGCGCCCCAAGCAGCGACACCGCCAACCCGATACTGATCAGCATCGCCCCCCAGGGCCCGACGATATGCTCCAGCACCGAGGCCAGCGACGGGTTCTGCAACCCGGCCAGTTCAGGCCGGGTCATCACCCCCAGCGACAGCACGTTGACCAGCACCAGCAGCGCCAGCACCCCGAGAAAGCCGATCACCGTGGCCTTGCCGACATCCGACCGGTGCAGCGCACGCCCGGAGTAGACACTGGCGCCCTCGATGCCGATGAACACGAACACCGTCACCAGCATCATGTTGCGCACCTGCTCCAGCACGCTGCCGAACTTCGGATTGCCCAGCCCCCAGATATCGCGGGTGAAGATATCCGCGCGGAAGGCGAAGGCCGCGATGACGATGAAGATCAGCAGTGGCACGACCTTGGCCACCGTGGTGACCTGGTTGATGAAGGTCGCCTCCTTGATGCCGCGCAGCACCAAAAAATGCACCGCCCACAGCAACAGCGAAGCGCAGCCGATGGCTATCGGCGTGTTGCCTTCACCGAACACGGGAAAGTAGAAACCCAGGGTACTGAACAACAGGACGAAGTAGCCGACATTGCCCAGCCAGGCACTGATCCAGTAACCCCAGGCCGACGAGAAGCCCATGTAGTCGCCAAAGCCGGCTTTGGCATAGGCGTAGACGCCCGAGTCCAGGTCAGGCTTGCGGTTGGCCAGGGTCTGGAACACGAAGGCCAGCGCCAGCATGCCGACGGCCGTGATGGCCCAGCCGATCAGGACCGCGCCAACGTCGGCACGGGCGGCCATGTTCTGCGGCAATGAAAAGATCCCGCCGCCGATCATCGAACCGACCACCAGGGCGATCAGCGCCCCCAGGCGAAGCTTATGTCCCGGTTCGCCCATCTGCTGCTCCCTCACGCCTGTCGCCTGTATGAAACATAACGGCCATTACATATAAATGTTACAGCTTTTTTATTAATCAAAGCCATTAAAGCTATAGCACTCATAACGCATTTGTCTATATGACGACGGCGGCCAATGTGCACATTGTCGAGCAACTCGCAAATTCGCGACACCCTGTCGAACGGCCCGTGAAAAATTTGCGAAACCGGTAAAAGCGACTAGCTTGAGAGTTCGCAAGCCAAACAGAGCGTTTGCTCTAGAAGTACATGGAGGTGCCAGCGCACAAGGCTTGCAGCAAAGCGGTCGGCACTCTTCAGGAGACCCGAGAAAGAATTTCTCTGACGCTGTTGCGCCATGAACTGATCCACATCAGCGAATGACTACAGCGCCGGATTTATTCTGTCGTCAACTTTCTCCTGGCATGGAGTTGTTAAATGTCTGATTCTCCCGGAAAACTTAAACTCGGCGCATTAGTTGCACTTGTCGTGGGGTCGATGATTGGTGGGGGGATCTTCTCCCTGCCGCAAAACATGGCCGCCAGCGCGGGCGTAGGTGCCGTGCTGATCGGCTGGGCCATCACGGCCGTCGGCATGCTCACCCTGGCCTTCGTGTTCCAGACCCTGGCCAATCGCAAACCTGATCTGGATGGTGGCGTGTACGCCTACGCCAAGGCCGGCTTTGGCGACTACATGGGCTTTTCGTCGGCCTGGGGCTACTGGATCAGTGCCTGGCTGGGCAACGTCGGCTACTTCGTCCTGCTGTTCAGCACCCTGGGGTACTTCTTCCCGGTCTTCGGTGAAGGCAACACCCCGGCAGCAGTGATCGGCGCATCACTGCTGCTGTGGGGCGTGCACTTCCTGGTCCTGCGCGGCATCAAGGAGGCGGCGTTCATCAACCTGGTCACCACCGTGGCCAAAGTCGTGCCGCTGGCGCTGTTCGCACTGATCTGCCTGTTCGCCTTCAAGCTCGACGTGTTCACCGCCGACATCTGGGGCCTGGGCTCGCCCGACCTCGGCAGCGTGATGGACCAGGTGCGCAACATGATGCTGGTCACCGTATGGGTGTTCATCGGCATCGAGGGCGCAAGCATCTTCTCCTCGCGGGCGGCAAAACGCTCCGACGTGGGCAAGGCAACGGTCATCGGTTTCATCACCGTGCTGCTGTTCCTGGTGCTGGTCAACGTGCTGTCGATGGGCGTGATGACCCAGCCGGAGCTGGCCAAGCTGCAGAACCCGTCGATGGCCGCGGTGCTGGAGCATGTGGTCGGTCACTGGGGCGCGGTGCTGATCAGCGTCGGCCTGATCATCTCGCTGCTGGGGGCACTGCTGTCGTGGGTGCTGCTGTGCGCGGAGATCATGTTCGCCGCCGCCAAGGACCACACCATGCCCGAGTTCCTGCGCCGCGAGAACGCCAACCAGGTGCCGGCCAACGCCCTGTGGCTGACCAACGCCATGGTGCAGATCTTCCTGGTCATCACCCTGTTCTCCAACAGCACCTACCTGTCGCTGATCTACCTCGCCACCTCGATGATCCTGGTGCCCTACCTGTGGTCGGCGGCCTACGCGGTACTGCTGGCGGTGCGCAGCGAAACCTACGAACAGGCCCTCGCCGAACGCAAGAAGGACCTGATCATCGGCGGTATCGCCCTGCTGTACGCGATCTGGCTGCTGTACGCCGGAGGCGTGAAATACCTGCTGCTGTCGGCCCTGCTCTACGCCCCTGGCGCGATCCTGTTCGCCAAGGCCAAGCGCGAGGTCGGCCAACCGATTTTCACCAACGTGGAAAAACTGATCTTCGCCGCTGTGATCGTCGGCGCCCTGGTGGCGGCCTACGGGTTATACGACGGCTTCCTGACCCTTTGACCACGTCTTCGTATGATTGGAGGAATCATCATGTCCACGGATAAACAGAAATACGGCGTGCATTCCGAAGCCGGCAAGCTACGCAAGGTGATGGTCTGCGCCCCGGGACTGGCGCACAAGCGACTGACCCCCAGCAACTGCGATGAACTGCTGTTCGACGACGTGATCTGGGTCGACCAGGCCAAACGCGACCACTTCGACTTCGTCACCAAGATGCGCGAACGCGGCGTCGATGTGCTGGAAATGCACAACCTGCTGACCGACATCGTGCAGAACAAGGAGGCCCTGGCCTGGATCCTCGATCGCAAGATCACCCCCAATACCGTTGGCGTTGGCCTGACCAATGAAGTGCGCAGCTGGCTCGAAGGCCTCGATCCGCGCCACCTGGCCGAGTTCCTGATCGGCGGCGTGGCCGGCCAGGACCTGCCACAGAGCGAAGGCGCCGATGTGGTGAAGATGTACAACGACTACCTCGGCCACTCCAGCTTCATCCTGCCGCCCCTGCCCAACACCCAGTTCACCCGCGACACCACCTGCTGGATCTACGGCGGCGTCACGCTGAACCCGATGTACTGGCCGGCGCGACGCCAGGAAACCCTGTTGACCACCGCCGTATACAAGTTCCACAAGGAATTCACCGGCGCCGACTTCCAGATCTGGTATGGCGACCCTGACAAGGAACACGGCAGCGCCACTCTCGAAGGCGGCGATGTCATGCCGATCGGCAAGGGCATCGTGCTCATCGGCATGGGCGAGCGCACCTCGCGCCAGGCCATCGGCCAACTGGCACAGAACCTGTTCGCCAAGGGCGCAGTGGAAAAAGTCATCGTCGCCGGCCTGCCCAAGTCGCGTGCCGCGATGCACCTGGACACCGTGTTCAGCTTCTGCGACCGCGACCTGGTCACGGTCTTCCCGGAAGTGGTGCGCGAGATCGTGCCGTTCATCATCCGCCCCGACGAAAGCAAGCCCTACGGCATGGATGTGCGCCGTGAGAACAAGTCGTTCATCGAGGTGGTCGGCGAGCAGCTCGGGGTCAAGCTGCGCGTGGTCGAGACTGGCGGCAACAGCTTCGCCGCCGAACGCGAACAGTGGGATGACGGCAACAACGTGGTGGCCCTGGAGCCTGGCGTGGTCATCGGCTACGACCGCAACACCTACACCAACACATTGCTGCGCAAGGCCGGGATCGAGGTCATCACCATCAGCGCCGGTGAACTGGGCCGTGGTCGTGGCGGCGGCCACTGCATGACCTGCCCGATCGTACGCGACCCTATCGACTACTAACGCCCTCGATCCGGCCCGCGCTTACGAGGCGTGGGCCGGGCACTCACCGCATTCAAGGAGACACTGTCATGGCGTTCAACATCCACAACCGCAACCTGCTCAGCCTCGAGCACCACACCACCCGTGAGCTGCGCTACCTGCTGGATCTCTCCCGAGACCTCAAGCGCGCCAAGTACACCGGCACCGAGCAGCAGCACCTGAAGGGCAACAACATCGCCCTGATCTTCGAGAAGACCTCGACCCGCACCCGCTGCGCCTTCGAAGTCGCCGCCTACGACCAGGGCGCCAACGTCACCTACATCGACCCCAACTCCTCGCAGATCGGCCACAAGGAGAGCATGAAGGACACCGCCCGCGTGCTCGGGCGCATGTACGACGCCATCGAGTACCGCGGCTTCAAGCAGGAGATCGTCGAAGAACTGGCCAAGTTCGCCGGCGTACCGGTGTTCAACGGCCTGACCGACGAATACCACCCGACCCAGATGATCGCCGACGTGCTGACCATGCGCGAACACAGCGACAAGCCATTGCACGACATCAGCTATGCCTACCTGGGCGATGCGCGCAACAACATGGGCAACTCGCTGCTGCTGATCGGTGCCAAGCTCGGCATGGACGTGCGCATCGCCGCGCCCAAGGCGCTGTGGCCGCATGACGACCTGGTGCAGCGCTGCAAGCAGTACGCCGAGGAAAGCGGCGCGCGCATCACCCTCACCGAAGACCCGAAGGCGGCGGTCAAGGGCGTCGATTTCGTCCATACCGACGTCTGGGTGTCGATGGGAGAACCTGTGGATGCCTGGGGCGAGCGCATCGAACAACTGCTGCCGTATCAGGTGAACAAGGAACTGATGAAAGCCACCGGTAACCCGCGCAGCAAGTTCATGCACTGCCTGCCGGCGTTCCACAACTCCGAGACCAAGGTCGGCAAGCAGATCGCCGAAAAATACCCGCACCTGGCCAACGGCATCGAAGTGACCGATGACGTGTTCGAGTCGCCAGCCTGCATCGCCTTCGAGCAAGCGGAGAACCGCATGCACACGATCAAGGCGATCCTGGTATCGACCCTGGCTGATCTCTGACCCCCACTTCCGGGCTGGCCCCCTCCCCTGTGGGAGCGGGCTTGTCCCGCGATGACGGTGTGTCAGGCAGGTCGCCATCGCGGGACGAGCCCGCTCCCACAGAGGTTTTGCGCAGCCCTTCAGAAAGGACATTCCCCATGCGTATCGTTGTTGCACTGGGCGGCAACGCCCTCCTGCGCCGCGGCGAGCCAATGACCGCCGACAACCAGCGCGCCAATATCCGTACTGCCACCGAGCAGATCGCCAAGATCCACCCTGGCAACGAACTGGTCATCGCCCACGGCAATGGCCCGCAGGTCGGCCTGCTGTCGCTCCAGGGCCAGGCCTACAAGCCCGACGAAGCCTACCCGCTGGACGTGCTCGGTGCCGAGACCGAAGGCATGATCGGCTACATGATCGAACAGGAACTGGGCAACCTGCTGGACTTCGAAGTGCCCTTCGCCACCCTGCTGACGCAAGTCGAGGTCGACGCCAACGACCCGGCCTTCAAGGACCCGACCAAGTTCATCGGCCCGGTCTACGCCAAGGACGAGGCCGAGCGCCTGGCCAAGGAAAAAGGCTGGGTGGTCAAGGCCGACGGCGACAAGTACCGCCGTGTGGTCGCCAGCCCGAAACCCAAGCGCATCTTCGAGATCCGTCCGATCAAGTGGCTGCTGGAAAAAAGCAGCATCGTCATCTGCGCCGGGGGCGGCGGCATCCCCACGATGTACGACGAAAACCGCAAGCTCAAGGGCATCGAGGCGGTGATCGACAAGGACCTGTGCTCGGCGCTGCTGGCCGAGCAACTGGACGCCGACCTGCTGATCATCGCCACCGATGTCGATGCCGCCTACATTGACTTTGGCAAGCCGACGCAGAAAGCCATTGCCCAGGCGCATCCCGACGAGCTGGAAAAACTCGGCTTCGCAGCGGGTTCGATGGGGCCGAAGGTACAGGCCGCCTGCGATTTCGCCCGCCACACGGGCAAGGTTGCGGTGATCAGCTCGCTGGAAAATATCGAAGAGATCGTCAAGGGTACTGCCGGTACGCGGGTATCGACCGCCAAGCCAGGTATCAGCTACCGTTGAGTGCAGTTGGCCGGTGCACGGCGCCGGCCATTTCCAACCTTGCGGAGGACGCCATCATGGCCCAGTACAGTCCTGGTCATGTTCATATCGAGCGCACGGCGCTGAACCAGAATGATCACAGCTACGACCTCAACATCGAGTACGAAGCCACTCAGGATCCCACGGAAGGCCGCGGTATCCAGTTCCGCATGCATGGCAGCATCGAAGGCAAGACGGTCGACGAAAAATTCTTCCTGGCCAAGGACCAGGTACTGCCCAGCTTTCTCATGCAGTTGAGCCGCAGGGCCCAGGCGCACCTGCCGGCGCCGAAGAAATTCGAGAACCTGAGCTCGCCGCACAAGCTCTACGACCACATGTTCGAGGACATCCGCCAGAAGCTGGACGTGAAGTCCGGGGATCCGATCAAGCCCGAGCATCTGGGTAATCCGTAATACCACCATCGCAGGACAAGTCGCAGCGGCGGTTCGGCGTCCCGACTTGTCCCGCGATTGGGCCTTCCACCTCGCCAATGGCATACTGACGCCCTTTCCCCCACGCCCGTTGCCCCCATGCGCATCCACGTCAGCTTCATCGACCGCGTCGGCATCACCCAGGAAGTCCTGGCCCTGCTCGGTGCCCGCAACCTCAACCTCGATGCCGTGGAGATGGTCCCGCCGAACGTCTACATCGACGCCCCCACACTCAGCCCCGCCGTGCTCGAAGAGCTGCACGACGCCCTGTTCGAGGTGCGCGGCGTGCAGTCGGTGGAAGTGGTCGACATCCTCCCCGGCCAGCGTCGCCACCTGCAGCTCGACGCCCTGCTCGCGGCCATGAGCGACCCGGTGCTGGCAGTGGACAGCGCCGGCAAGGTGCTGCTGGCCAACCCTGCGTTGATCGCGTTGTGCGGACGCGAATCGGCCGGTCGATCGGTGGGCGAGCTGTTTGCTGACAGCGACCTGCTCCAGGCCCTGCTCGACAACAACTTCCACCTGCCGATGCGCGAGATGCAGCTCAATGGCCAGAGCCTGCTGCTCGATGCCACGCCGATCACCAACGCTGGCGGCTTGCTTACCCTGTATCCACCCAACCGCATGGGCGAACGCCTGTCGGCGCTGCACCATGATCACGCCGAAGGCTTCGATGCACTGCTCGGCGACTCTCCGGCGATCCGCACGCTCAAGGCCCGCGCCCTGCGCGTGGCCACCCTCGATGCCCCCTTGCTGGTGCACGGCGAGACCGGCACCGGCAAGGAGCTGGTAGCACGCGCCTGTCATGCCGTCAGCAGCCGTCATGCCGCGCCATTCCTGGCACTCAACTGCGCCGCATTGCCCGAGAGCCTGGCCGAGAGCGAGCTGTTCGGCTATGCCCCCGGCGCCTTCACTGGCGCACAACGTGGGGGCAAACCCGGGTTGATGGAGCTGGCCAACCAAGGCACGGTATTCCTCGACGAGATCGGCGAAATGTCGCCCTACCTGCAGGCCAAGCTACTGCGCTTTCTCAGCGACGGCAGCTTTCGCCGGGTGGGGGGCGACCGCGAGGTGAAGGTCGATGTGCGCATCATCAGCGCCACCCACCGCGACCTCGAACGCATGGTCGCCGAAGGCACTTTCCGCGAAGACCTGTTCTACCGCCTGAACGTCCTCAACCTGCAAGTCCCGCCACTACGTGAGCGCGGCCAGGACATCCTGTCACTGGCGCATTTCTTCATGCAGCAGGCCTGCACCCAGATCCAGCGCCCGCCCTGCCGCCTGACCCCGGCCACCCATCCGGCACTGCTGGCCAACCCCTGGCCGGGCAACGTGCGCCAGTTGCAGAACGTGATCTTCCGCGCAGCGGCGATCTGCGAGAGCAACCTGGTGGATATCGGCGACCTGGATATCGCCGGAACCTCAGTGGCACGTGGGCAGGATGGTGAGGTGGCGAGCCTGGAACAGGCGGTAGGCGACTTCGAGCGTGAGCTATTGCAGCGCCTGTATGCCAGCTATCCCTCGACCCGACAGTTGGCGGGAAGGCTGCAGACATCACATACCGCGATCGCCCAGCGGCTGCGCAAGTACGGAATTCCAGGCAAGTCCTGAGCTTGGAGCGCACCAGATAACCCCGTTTTTGCAGATTTTTCCTACATATTGAACCAAGCCCCTCCCACTTAGAATGGCGGCCGTACCACCGCACGCGTGTTCCGGGTGCATCTTCGATAAAGCCCCTGCGCACGATCGAAAGCGCGCTCAGGAACACCTCTCTCACAGTGACAAAGAGTGGCGTTTCAATGCTCGAACTCGATTTCTATGGCACTCTCGTGGCCGCCTCACTGGTACTGCTACTCGGACGCGGTCTTGTCGCCCACGTCAACGTCCTGCGTACCTACAACATCCCCGAACCCGTCGCAGGCGGCCTGGTCGTTGCCGTGCTGTTGCTGTCACTCCGGGCCCTGGACATACACATCCAGTTCGACACCTCCCTGCAAGCCCCACTGATGCTGGCCTTCTTCGCTACCATCGGTCTGAGCGCCGACCTCGGCAGCCTGAAAAAAGGCGGACGAACTGTCGGACTCTTCCTACTAGTCGTTACCGGGTTTCTGATCGTGCAGAACGCCATCGGTATCAGCCTGGCAAAAATGCTGGGCCTCGACCCACTCATGGGGCTGCTGGCAGGCTCGATCTCGCTCTCGGGCGGCCACGGTACAGGGGCCGCCTGGGGCTCGACCTTCAGCACCCAGTACGGACTACCCTCGGCCAGCGAACTGGCGTTGGCTTCGGCCACCTTCGGCCTGGTGCTGGGCGGACTGATCGGTGGTCCTGTAGCCCGGTTGCTGGTCAGCCGCGTCCAGGCCCCCGGCCTCGAACCGGAAACACCTCGCATACCGAAAGGCTTCGAACAGCCCAACAAGGAACGCCTGATCACCCCTTTCTCGATGATCGAAAGCCTGGCGCTGATCTCGGTCAGCCTGTTGGCAGGCACCCTGTTGAACAGCCTGTTGCGCGGCACCGCGTTCGAACTTCCGACCTTCGTCTGCGTGCTGTTCGTGGGTGTCGTGCTGAGAAACGGACTGTCCGCCGGGGGTGGGTACCAGGTGTTCGAACGCGAGATTTCGGTACTGGGCAATGTCGCACTGTCGCTGTTCCTGGCCTTGGCGTTGATGTCCCTGAAACTCTGGGACCTGGCCGCCCTGGCACTGCCCTTCCTGATCCTGTTGGGTGCACAGACACTGGTCATGGCACTGTTCGCGATCTTCGTCACTTTCAGGGTCATGGGGCGCAATTATGATGCGGCGGTGCTGGCAGCCGGGCATTGCGGATTCGGACTCGGCGCCACACCCACCGCCATCGCCAACATGCAAGCGGTGACCCAGCGCTATGGTGCATCGCAGATCGCCTTTCTCGTCGTACCCATGGTGGGGGCGTTCTTCATCGACATCGTCAATGTCATCGTGATCAAGCTGTACCTGGCGTTGCCCTTCTTTACCCCGCTATAACCTGCCTGCCGCCTTGTATCGATATCGATACACCGTAATCATTTCGATACAAGGCATCTTGCATCCCCATCTCCAAGGGTTTGATCGCTCGAGCCTTTTCTTCTAAGCCCGCCCTGTAGCGTTTTCATTACAAAGATGTGACAAGCGTTCGCCAATAAATCAATAAGTCATTGATTTTATAGTGATTTAAATAAATGGCCGCATTATTGCTTAGGGAAATCCAATCTCAAGAGCGCGGTCCGACCGCGCCCAACGCCCCTGCTTCCCGAGGATTTCCCATGAGCGAGTTGCGTTTCACCGAAGATCACGAATGGCTGCGCGTCGAAGCTGACGGCAGCGTCACCGTAGGCATCACCGCCTATGCGCAGAACGCCCTTGGCGATGTGGTCTTCGTGCAACTGCCGGAACTGCAGCACTATGAAAAAGGCGCCGAAGCCTCCACCGTCGAATCGGTCAAGGCTGCCAGCGGCGTATACATGCCGCTGAACGGTGAAGTGGTCGCGGTCAACGAAGACCTCAACAACAGCCCCGAGCAGGTCAACGAAGACCCGCTGGGAGAAGGCTGGTTCTTCCGCTTCGTTCCTGCAGACATGAGCGAGGTGACCGCCCTGCTCGACCAGGATGCCTACGACCGCCTGCTCAAAGCCAACGACGACGCCTGAGGACCACGACCATGACCATCAACCTCGGCACCGCCAACGAATTCATCGCCCGTCACATCGGTCCGCGCAGCACCGACGAACAGGCCATGCTGACCACCCTGGGCTTCGACTCTCTCGACGCCATGACCGCCGCCGTCATTCCCGACAGCATCAAGGGCACCAGCGTGCTCGGTAACGCCGACGGTCAGAGCGAGGCCGATGCCCTCGCCGCCCTCAAGGCGATCGCCGGCAAGAACCAGCTGTTCAAGAGCTTCATTGGCCAGGGCTACTACAACACCCACACCCCAGCACCGATCCTGCGCAACCTCCTGGAAAACCCTGCCTGGTACACCGCCTACACCCCCTACCAGCCAGAAATCTCCCAGGGTCGCCTGGAAGCACTGCTGAACTTCCAGACCCTGATCAGCGACCTCACCGGCCTGCCGATCGCCAACGCCTCGCTGCTCGACGAAGCCACCGCCGCCGCCGAGGCGATGACCTTCTGCAAACGCCTGTCGAAGAACAAGGGCAGCCATGCCTTCTTCGCTTCCGTGCACTGCCACCCGCAGACCCTCGACGTGCTGCGTACCCGCGCCGAGCCGCTGGGCATCGAAGTGGTGGTGGGTGACGAGCGTGAACTGGGCGATGTCAGCGCCTTCTTCGGTGCCCTGCTGCAATACCCGGCAAGCAACGGTGATGTGTTCGACTACCGCGAGCTGGTCCAGCGCCTGCACGGCGCCGGTGCCCTGGTGGCCGTGGCCGCCGACCTGCTGGCCCTGACCCTGCTGACCCCGCCGGGCGAATTCGACGCCGACGTGGCCATCGGCAGCGCCCAGCGCTTCGGCGTACCGCTGGGCTTCGGCGGCCCGCACGCGGCCTACTTCGCCACCCGCGATGCCTTCAAGCGTGACATGCCAGGCCGCCTGGTCGGTGTCTCGATCGACCGCTTCGGCAAGACCGCCCTGCGCCTGGCCATGCAGACCCGCGAGCAGCATATCCGCCGCGAGAAAGCCACCAGCAACATCTGCACCGCCCAGGTACTGCTGGCCAACATCGCCAGCATGTACGCCGTCTACCACGGCCCGGCCGGTCTCAAGCGCATCGCCGAACGCACCCACGCGCTCACGGCCATCCTCGCCAGCGGCCTGAAGTCGCTCGGCGTTCAGGTCATCACTGGCGAGTTCTTCGACACCCTGACCCTGGCCACTGGCACCGATACCACCAGCCTTCATGAGCAAGCCCGTACCAAGGGCTTCAACCTGCGCCAGGTCGACGCCACGCACCTTGGCCTTTCGCTGGACGAAACCACCTGCCAGGCCGATGTCGAGGCGCTCTGGGCGTTGTTCGCCGATGGCCAGGCGCTGCCGGACTTCGCCGCCCTCGCCGCCAACCACAGCCCGCGCCTGCCGGCTGCGCTGGTGCGCCAATCGGCGATCCTCGAGCACCCGGTGTTCAACCGCTACCACAGCGAAACCGAACTGATGCGCTACCTGCGCCGCCTGGCCGACAAGGACCTGGCGCTGGACCGCAGCATGATCCCGCTGGGCTCGTGCACCATGAAGCTCAACGCTGCCAGCGAAATGATTCCGGTCACCTGGGCCGAGTTCGGCAACCTGCACCCCTTCGCTCCGGCCGCCCAGAGCCAGGGCTACCTGCAGATGACCACCGAGCTTGAAGCCATGCTCTGCGCCGCCACCGGCTACGATGCCGTGTCGCTGCAGCCCAATGCCGGCTCCCAAGGCGAATACGCGGGCCTGCTGGCGATCCGCGCCTATCACCGCAGCCGCGGCGATAGCCACCGCGACATCTGCCTGATCCCCTCGTCGGCCCACGGCACCAACCCGGCCACCGCACACATGGCCGGCATGCGCGTGGTGGTCACCGCCTGCGACGCCCGGGGCAACGTCGACATCGACGACCTGCGCGCCAAGGCCCTCGAGCACCGCGAGCGCCTGGCAGCCATCATGATCACCTACCCCTCGACCCATGGTGTGTTCGAGGAGGCGATCGGCGAGATCTGCGCGATCATTCACGACAACGGCGGCCAGGTGTACATCGACGGCGCCAACATGAACGCCATGGTCGGCCTGTGTGCGCCGGGCAAGTTCGGTGGCGATGTGTCGCACCTCAACCTGCACAAGACCTTCTGCATCCCCCACGGCGGTGGCGGCCCGGGCGTCGGCCCAATCGGCGTCAAGTCGCACCTGGCGCCGTTCCTGCCCGGCCATGCCACCCTGGAAAACACTGCCGGTGCGGTTTGCGCTGCACCGTTCGGCAGCGCCAGCATCCTGCCGATCACCTGGATGTACATTCGCATGATGGGTGGCGCAGGCCTCAAGCGCGCATCGCAGATGGCGATCCTCAACGCCAACTACATCGCCCGTCGCCTGGAAGAGCACTATCCTGTGCTGTACACCGGCGGCAACGGTCTGGTTGCCCACGAATGCATCCTCGACCTGCGTCCGCTCAAGGACACCAGCGGCATCAGCGTGGATGACGTGGCCAAGCGTTTGATCGACTTCGGCTTCCATGCCCCGACCATGTCCTTCCCGGTGGCGGGCACGCTGATGATCGAACCGACCGAAAGCGAGTCCAAGGAAGAGCTGGACCGTTTCTGCGATGCGATGATCCAGATCCGCGAAGAGATTCGCGCCGTGGAGAACGGCAGCCTGGACAAGGACGACAACCCGCTGAAGAACGCCCCGCACACGGCGGCGGAGCTGGTTGGCGAATGGTCCCACGGCTACAGCCGCGAGCAGGCGGTGTATCCGCTGCCGAGCCTGGTGGAAGGCAAGTACTGGCCACCGGTCGGACGGGTCGACAACGTGTATGGCGATCGCAACCTGGTCTGCGCGTGCCCGTCGATCGAGAGCTATCAGGACGTCTGATAGCCCTCGGCCCGCCCTCTGATAGAGGTGTGTTCCTCTGTGGGACCGGGCAAGCCCGCTCCCACAGGGTTCAGCATCTGCCCAACCAACCTGGCAGGAGGTCACCATGTCTTTGAGCGTCTTCGACCTGTTCAAGATCGGCATCGGCCCCTCCAGTTCGCACACGGTCGGCCCGATGCGCGCCGCCGCGCGCTTCGCCGAGGGGCTGCGGCGCGATGGCCTGCTGGCCAGCACGGCCAGCGTCAAGGCCGAGCTCTACGGCTCGCTCGGTGCCACCGGCAAGGGTCACGGCAGCGATAAGGCTGTGCTCCTGGGGCTCGAGGGTGAGCTCCCCGACACCGTCGACACCGAATCCATCCCCGAACGCCTGCAGGCGATCCGCGCCAGCGGTCACCTGCACCTGCTTGGCGAACACAGGATCGACTTCGTCGAGAAGCAGCACTTGGCGATGATCCGCAAGCCACTGGACTACCACCCCAACGGCATGATCTTCCGTGCTTTCGATGCCGCCGGCCTGCAGATCCGCAGCCGCGAGTACTACTCGGTGGGCGGCGGTTTCGTCGTCGACCAGGATGCAGCCGGCCAGGACCGTATCGTCGAAGACAACACCGCCCTGCCCTACCCCTTCACGACGGCAAAGCAACTGCTCGGCCATTGCGTCGCGCAGCACCTGTCGTTCAGCCAGGTGATGCTGGCCAACGAAGCCGCCTGGCGACCCGAACATGAAACCCGTGCAGGCCTGCTGCGCATCTGGCAGGTCATGCAGGATTGCGTCGAAGCGGGCTGTCACCACGAGGGCATTCTGCCGGGTGGCCTCAAGGTCAAGCGCCGCGCCCCTGCTTTGTACCGCCAGCTCAGCCGACACCCCGAAGCCAGTCTGCGCGATGCGCTGTCGGTACTCGACTGGGTCAACCTCTACGCCTTGGCGGTCAACGAAGAGAACGCCTATGGCGGACGCGTCGTCACCGCACCGACCAACGGCGCGGCGGGTATCGTCCCCGCGGTGCTGCACTACTACATGCGGTTCGTTCCCGGCGCCAGCGAAGACGGCGTGGTGCGTTTTCTGCTCACCGCAGCCGCCATCGGCATCCTCTACAAGGAGAACGCCTCGATTTCCGGCGCCGAGGTCGGCTGCCAGGGCGAAGTGGGGGTGGCCTGCTCGATGGCCGCAGGCGCCCTCTGCGAAGTCATGGGCGGCACCCCGCAGCAGGTGGAGAACGCCGCCGAAATCGGCATGGAACACAACCTGGGCCTGACCTGCGACCCCATCGGTGGGCTGGTCCAGGTGCCCTGCATCGAACGCAACGCCATGGGCTCGGTCAAGGCGATCAACGCCGTGCGCATGGCCTTGCGCGGCGACGGGCAGCACTTCGTCTCGCTCGACAAGGTTATTCGCACCATGCGCCAGACCGGCGCCGACATGAAAAGCAAATACAAGGAGACCGCCCGCGGCGGTCTGGCCGTCAACATCATCGAATGTTGACCCGAACAAAAACCAAGGAGTTACCGATGTCCGAAACGTTGCTCAAGACCCCGCTCCACGCCCTTCACCTGGAACTGGGCGCGCGCATGGTGCCGTTCGCAGGCTTCGACATGCCGGTGCAGTACCCATTGGGCGTGCTCAAGGAGCACCTGCACACCCGCGAGCAGGCCGGCCTGTTCGATGTGTCGCACATGGGCCAGATCGTATTGCGTGGCAGCGACGCGGCCAAGGCCTTGGAAAGCCTGGTGCCGGTAGACATCATCGACCTGCCGGTGGGCATGCAGCGCTACGCCATGTTCACCAATGAGCAAGGTGGCATCCTCGACGACCTGATGGTGGCCAACCTGGGCGATGACACGCTGTTCCTGGTGGTCAATGCCGCCTGCAAGGATCAGGACCTGGCTCACTTGCAGAAACACATCGGCCAGCGCTGCGAGATCCAGCCCCTGTTCGAGGAGCGTGCCCTGCTCGCCTTGCAGGGCCCAGCCGCCGTCAAGGTGCTGGAGCGCCTGGCGCCGGAAGTGGCCGGCATGACCTTCATGCAGTTCCGCCCGGTGCAGCTGTTGGGCGAGGACTGCTTCGTCAGCCGCTCGGGCTACACCGGCGAGGACGGCTACGAAATCTCGGTTCCCGCCACTGCCGCCGAAGCCCTGGCCCGACGCCTGCTGAGCGAGCCTGAAGTGCAGCCGATCGGCCTGGGTGCACGCGACTCGCTGCGCCTGGAAGCCGGCCTGTGCCTGTACGGCCACGACATGGACACCCAGACCACGCCGATCGAGGCCAGCCTGTTGTGGGCAATCTCCAAGGTTCGTCGCGCCGACGGTGCTCGTGCCGGTGGTTTCCCGGGGGCCGAATCGGTGTTCGCGCAACAGCAACAAGGCGTGGCACGCAAGCGCGTCGGCCTGCTGCCACAGGAGCGCACACCGGTCCGCGAAGGGGCCGAGATCGTCGATGCGAACGGCAAGGCGGTCGGCAAGGTCTGCAGCGGTGGCTTCGGCCCAACCTTGGGCGCACCGGTTGCAATGGGGTATGTCGATAACGAACATGCCGCACTGGAAACGCCATTGTTTGCGGTCGTGCGCGGCAAACAAGTTGCCTTGAAAGTCAGCAAAATGCCTTTCGTGGCGCAACGTTACTACCGAGGTTGAAAGCGATCTCACAACACTGCGCTTATTCGTTTACGAACCTGCGCAATAACTTTTGAACATGGCGCCAGGCCAGGCGCCATGCCGTTTCCGACAATTTTGTCGGTAATCGGCAAAAGCCTTGATCCGTGCACCGAACGGGGCTTGTTTTTGTCGCTGGAGTTGGCGTAGAGTCGTCTCACTGTGTTTGCATGGGTCGCAACAGTTCGTGACCTGGGCCAGTAGCCGCAATTTGCTACAACCCGTTCGACGTCTCTTACTTTCCTGCAACCCAGCCCAGTACTCTTTCGCTCTGTGATGCGAAAGAAACTGAAATCACTATCTAAAGATTCATAGGAAATAAGAAAATGGCTGAGCGTCAGAACGGTACCGTCAAGTGGTTCAATGACGAGAAAGGTTACGGCTTCATCACCCCAGAGAGCGGTCCGGATCTGTTCGTTCACTTCCGCGCCATCCAAGGCAACGGCTTCAAGAGCCTGAAAGAAGGCCAGAAAGTCACCTTCGTTGCAGTGCAGGGCCAGAAAGGCATGCAGGCTGACGAAGTACAAGCAGAAGGCTGATTTCTGTGAAAAAGCCCCTGCGTTGACGCGCAGGGGCTTTTTTGTGCCTGCAATTTCATAGAATGAGGACTTTCCACCCGGAGCCCTCCTGCATGTCCAAGCGTTCTCTCACCCCCCAGGGCGATTTCCCGCCCGCAGGCCTGGGGCGCCGTCTGGCGGCAATGTTCTATGACTTCCTACTGTGCACCGCCCTGCTGATCGTCACGGCAGGTGTCTACAAGTTGGTGCAGATGTCGATCATCGGCGAGGCCCGCATGCGTGAGCTGACCGACGCCGGGGCGCTCGATGGCGATCCGCTGTTGTCCACCGTCCTGTTGTTTGCCCTGTTCGGCTTCTTCGCCAAATTCTGGACCCACGGCGGCCAGACCCTGGGCATGCAAGTGTGGGGCGTGCGTGTACAGAATGCCGACGGCAGCGCGATCAGTTTGTGGCAGGCGCTGTTGCGCTTCGTGGTGTCGATCGCGTCGTGGTTGTGCCTGGGGCTGGGGTTCATCTGGTCGTTGATCGACAAGCGCAAGCGCAGCTGGCATGACATCTACTCGGAAACCCAGTTGGTGCGGATTCCGAAGCAGAAGAAATGACCCTGGGCTGCGATAAAGCCAACTTCGAGCCACAAAAAAGCCGACCCTGGGGTCGGCTTTCTCATTCACGCCTGGCTCATCACCCTGCCCGACGCAACAACCACACACCGGCCAGCGCACAGATCCCGGCCGGAATCACCACCGCCAACAGCGGCGGGAAACCGAACACCTGGCTCGACGGCCCCAGCAGGTCCTGGGCGATGCGGAACACGAAGCCCACCAGCACGCCGGTAAACACGCGCTGACCCAGGGTCACCGAGCGCAGCGGGCCGAAGATGAAGGAAATCGCCATCAGGACCAGTGCAGCGGTCACCGCCGGTTGCAGGATCTTGGTCCAGAACGCCAGCCAGTAACGGGCGTTGTTCAGGCCCTGGTCGGCCAGGTAGTGGATGTATTCCCACAACCCGGTGATCGACAACGACTCGGGTGGCAGCACCACGGTATTGAGCAATTCCGGCGTCACCGACACGTCCCAGATTTCTTCCGGTGCCTGCACCACTTCGGTGTGGTCGCCACGGAAGAACGTGGTGCTGACGTCGTGCAGCACCCAGCGCTGATCCTGGTACAGCGCGCGGCGGGCGAAGCTGGAAGCGACGATCTTGCGTTGCTCGTCGAAACGGTAGCGGGTCACACCGAGCAGCAAGCCGTTGGGCTGTACCGAGTTGATGTGCACGAACTCTTCGCCCTGGCGGTGCCACATGCCGCGCTTGGAGCTTTGCGCCTCACCACCGCCCTGGGCCAGCGAGCGCTCGGCCTGGGCCTTGTTCTCGGTGACCGGGGCGACGTATTCGCCAATCAGCAGACCGACCAGCATCAGCACCAGCATCGGCTTCATCACTGCCCAGACGATACGACCGATGGACACGCCCGCAGCACGCATGATGGTCAGCTCGCTGCTGCTGGCCAGGCTGCCCAGGCCGATCAGGCAGCCGATCAGCGCAGCCATCGGCAGCATGTCATACAGCCGACGCGGCGCGGTGAGCAGCACGTAGCTGCTGGCGTCGAGCAGTGTATAGGTATCGCTCAGGTCGCCCATCTCGTCGATGAAGGCGAACAGCGAAGCCAGGCCGAGAATGATCCCCAGCACGGCCAGAATGGCCAGCAGTACGCTCTGGCCGATATACCGGTCGATCTTAACCATGGGCCACCCCCGCTCGGCGCGCGGCCATCTTCAGGCGCAGCGGCTCCCAGTACATCAGCGCCAGGCCGATGAGCAGGAACAACGCGTGCACCCACCAGATGCCCAGAGAGATCGGCAACTTGCCCTTCTCGAGGGCGCCGCGAACGGAAATCAGCATCGTCAGGTAGGCCATGTACAGGAGGATCGCCGGCAGCAACTTGAGGAAGCGGCCCTGGCGCGGGTTGACCTTGGACAGCGGCACCGCCAGCAGGGTCACGATGAATACCAGCAACGGCAGCGACAGGCGCCATTGCAGTTCGGCGCGCTCACGCAGGCCATCATGCCCGAACAGGTCGGTGGTCGGGATGGCTTCACGCTCGGTGACCTCCTCGCTGACCTCAGGCTTGGGCAGCAGCACACCGTAGGTGTCGTACTTGATCGCCCGATAGTCGGCCTGGCCAGGGTTGCCGTCGTAACGGTAACCGTTTTCCAGGATCAGGTAGCGGTTGCCATCAGGCTGCACTTCCTGGTGGCCTTTTTCTGCCACCAGTACCGACGGTGCACGGTCCTTGGTCTTGTCCTGGTTGAAGCGTTTCTCGGAAATGAACACCCCGCCCAGATTGACGCGATCGTCGGACATCCGCTCGGTGTAGGTGACACGAGTGCCGTCACGCAGGGTCTGGAAACGCCCCGGCACAAGGGTGTCGAACTCGGTCAGGGCATCCTGCTGGGCGATGATCTTCTGCACCTGGGACACACCCTGGGGGGCCAGGCTCAGGCTCAGCCAGGCCACCACCAACGCGACCAGCGCAGCCGGCGCCAGCGTCAGCGTCAGCAGTCGCTGCTGGCTCATGCCGGTGGCCGAAAGCACGGTCATCTCGCTTTCGAGATACAGGCGTCCATAGGCCAGCAGAATACCGAGGAACAGGCCCAGCGGCAGGATCAGCTGCAGGAAGCCCGGCAGGCGGAAGCCCATGATCAGGAACAGCACGCCCGGATCGAGCGCACCCTGGGCCGCCTGGGCCAGGTATTTGATGAAGCGCCCGCTCATGATGATCACCAACAGCACAGCGCTGACGGCGCTCAAGGTCACCAGGACCTCGCGGGACAGATAACGAAAGACGATCAAACCAGACACTCCTGGGTTGTCAGGGGCGGATTGCCAGACAATGACTGAGTACAGCCAAGACCTATGCCGGTTCGCCTCAAGCGAACCTCCATGTAAAAGTGCGCGCATTATCCTGTGATTGGGCGCGCCTGTCACTTGGCGGCGCATGACAGTGGATGTCATGCCCGCAAAAATGCGGCAAAGCCCCATCATTGAAGCAGACACAGGCCCGCAAAAGCATAGACCGGGGTTGTCAGCGAGGCGGCGGCAGGCTCAAACTGGCTGCTTTTCAACTGGCACGCAAGCACGCGGCCAGGCCTGTCGTACCCCGTGTGCGGCAGTGGCCAACAACAGAGATCATTCGGGGAACCTGACATGGAACTGGTTGTAAAGACCGTAGCCGCAGCATCCGTGAAAACCGCCACCCTGGTCGTGCCAGTCGGTGAAGGCCGCAAGCTTGGCACCGTGGCCAAGGCCGTTGATCAGGCGACCGATGGCGCCATCAGCGCCATCCTCAAGCGCGGCGACCTGGCCGGCAAGCCGGGCCAGACCCTGCTGCTGCAGAGCCTGCCGGGCCTCAAGGCCGAGCGCGTACTGCTGGTTGGCAGCGGCAAGGATGAAGCGCTGGGCGATCGTGCCTGGCGCAAGCTGATCGCCAGCGTTGCCGGCGTGCTGCGCAACCTGGCAGGCGGTGACGCCGTGCTGGCCCTGGACGACATCGCCGTGGCCAACCGCGACGGTCATTACGGCAAATATCGCCTGCTGGCCGAAACCCTGCTCGACGGCGCCTATGTGTTCGACCGTTTCAAGAGCCAGAAGGCCGAACCGCGCGCCCTGAAGAAAGTCACCCTGCTCGCCGACAAGGCCGGCCAGGCTGAAGTCGAGCGCTCGGTCAAGCATGCCACCGCGATCACCACCGGCATGAGCCTGACCCGCGACCTGGGCAATCTGCCGCCGAACATCTGCCACCCGAGCTTCCTCGCCGAGCAGGCCAAGGAACTGGGCAAGGCGCACAAGGGCCTGAAGGTCGAAGTACTCGACGAGAAGAAGATCAAGGACCTGGGCATGGGCGCGTTCTATGCCGTTGGCCAGGGCAGCGACCAGCCGCCACGGCTGATTGTCATGCAGTACCAAGGTGCCAAGAAGACCGACAAGCCGTTCGTGCTGGTCGGCAAGGGCATCACCTTCGACACCGGCGGCATCAGCCTCAAGCCCGGCGCCGGCATGGATGAGATGAAGTACGACATGGGCGGTGCCGCCAGCGTGTTCGGCACCCTGCGCGCGGTGCTCGAACTGCAGTTGCCGATCAACCTGGTGTGCCTGCTGGCGTGCGCCGAAAACATGCCCAGCGGCGGCGCGACTCGCCCGGGCGACATCGTCACCACCATGAGCGGCCAGACCGTCGAGATCCTCAACACCGACGCCGAAGGCCGTCTGGTGCTGTGCGACACGCTGACCTACGCCGAGCGCTTCAAACCGCAGGCGGTGATCGACATCGCCACCCTCACCGGCGCTTGCATCGTTGCCCTTGGCAGCCACACCTCGGGCCTGATGGGCAACAACGACGACCTGGTCGGCCAGTTGCTCGACGCCGGCAAGCGCGCCGACGACCGCGCCTGGCAACTGCCGCTGTTCGACGAGTACCAGGAACAACTGGACAGCCCGTTCGCCGACATCGCCAACATCGGCGGCCCCAAGGCCGGCACCATCACCGCGGGCTGCTTCCTGTCGCGCTTCACCAAGAACTACAGCTGGGCCCACCTGGACATCGCCGGTACCGCATGGGTCAGCGGTGGCAAGGACAAGGGCGCCACCGGCCGCCCGGTTCCGCTGCTGACCCAGTACCTGCTGGACCGCGCGGGCATCTGATGACGTAAGACCATGGCGACCCTATCGCGGGCAAGCGCGCTCCCACAGCTTCAGCACTGCAGCGAACCTGTGGGAGCGGGCTCGCCCCGCGATAGGGCCGTCACGGACACCCACCTTCCAGCTCAACGTACCTGACCATGGGCAAAGTCGACTTCTACATCCTCCCCACCGACTCCCTCGCCGCACGCCTGGATTTCGCCTGCAAGCTGTGCGAAAAGGCCTGGCGCCTCGGCCACCGGGTCTACCTGCACTGCCAGGACGACGAACAGCGAAACGCACTGGACGAACGCCTGTGGTGCTTCAAGGGCGAGGCCTTCGTGCCGCACGATCTGGCCGAGCAACATGCCGATGCCAGTGTCGCGCTGGGCCTTGGTGGCACGGCTGGCGAGCACCGCGACCTGCTGATCAACCTGGGCGGCGATGTGCCGGGGTTCGTCGGCCAGTTCGAGCGGGTCGCCGAGATCGTTGTCGAGGAGGCGTCCATACGCCAGTTGGCCCGCGAGCGGTTCCGTTTCTACCGCGAACAGGGCTATGCTCTGCAAGACCACCGCTTACAGCGACTTTGACGACGATGGACAAACCCTCTTCACTGACCCAATCCGCCCACCTGCTCGATGATCTCGAGTCGATCCGCCAACTGCTTGGCGACGCCGACCTGCAGCCGCCGCTGCTGACCGAAACGGTCGAACAGATTCCCCTGCTGCTCGATGAGCCGGTCGGCAAAGCGCCAAGCGCCGTCGAACCGTCCGCGGCCAGCGCACCGATAGAGGATGCCCAGACTCGCCGCCAGGACACCCTGCTGCACCTGGACACCGAACTGCGCGCTGCGGCGCAATCAATCATGCAGGACGTGATCAACGACTTCGTTCCGCACATCGAGACCGAGGTCAAGCGTCGCCTTGAAGCGCGGATGGAACGGTTGATCAAGCGTTCCGAGTAACACTCGCCTTTTGCGGCGTCCTTTTCGCGGGCAAGCCCGCTCCCACGTGTGGAGCAGGCTTGCCCGCGAAAAGGACGCCATCGTCGGCAACATAACGACACCATGTCCCCTTCGCCTTGCCCGTTGTATACTTCTCGGCTTTCCCGAATTAATGCCTAAGGGTCCCCCCGCGCATGGATAAGACCTACCAGCCGCACGCCATCGAAACTTCCTGGTACAACACCTGGGAGTCCGAGAACTATTTCGCCCCGCAAGGTGCAGGCGAGTCCTACACCATCATGATCCCACCGCCGAACGTGACCGGCAGCCTGCACATGGGTCATGGGTTCAATAACGCGATCATGGACGCCCTGATCCGCTTCCGCCGCATGCAGGGGCGCGACACCCTGTGGCAGCCAGGCACCGACCACGCCGGCATCGCCACGCAGATGCTGGTAGAACGCCAGCTCGAGGCGAAAGGCCAGAACCGTCACGACCTGGGCCGCGAAAAGTTCCTGGAGAAGGTCTGGGAGTGGAAGGATCAATCCGGTGGCAACATCAGCCGCCAGATCCGTCGCCTGGGTTCGTCGGTCGACTGGAGCCGCGAACGCTTCACCATGGATGACGGCCTGTCCGAGGCAGTCAAGGAAGCCTTCGTGCGCCTGCACGAGGACGGCCTGATCTACCGCGGCAAGCGCCTGGTCAACTGGGACACCAAGCTGCACACCGCGATTTCCGACCTCGAAGTGGAAAACCACGACGAGAAAGGCCACCTGTGGAACCTGCGCTACCCGCTGGCCGATGGCGCCACCACGGCCGAAGGCAAGGACCACCTGGTCGTCGCCACCACCCGTCCGGAAACCCTGCTCGGTGACGTCGCCGTTGCCGTCAACCCGACCGACGAGCGCTATCAGGCGCTGATCGGCAAGTTCGTCGAACTGCCGCTGGTCGGACGCCGCATCCCGATCATCGCCGACGACTACTGCGATCCAGAATTCGGCACCGGCTGCGTGAAGATCACCCCGGCCCACGACTTCAACGACTATGAAGTCGGCAAGCGCCACAACCTGCCGCTGCTGAACATCTTCGACAAGAACGCCACCGTGCTCGCCGCGGTCCAGGCCTTCAACCTCGACGGCAGCGTCAACGAAAACCTCGACACCTCGCTGCCAGCCCAGTACGCCGGCCTCGACCGCTTCGTGGCGCGCAAGCAAATGGTTGCCGACCTGGACGCCCAGGGCCTGCTGGTCAGCGTCGATGACCACGCCCTGAAAGTGCCGAAGGGCGACCGCTCGGGTACCGTCATCGAGCCGTGGCTGACCGACCAATGGTACGTCTCCACCAAGCCGCTGGCCGAGCCTGCCATCGCCGCGGTGGAAGACGGTCGCATCCAGTTCGTGCCGAAACAGTACGAGAACATGTACTTCTCCTGGATGCGCGACATCCAGGACTGGTGCATCAGCCGCCAGCTGTGGTGGGGCCACCGCATCCCGGCGTGGTACGACGAGGCCGGCCAGGTCTATGTCGGCCGCAACGAGGAAGAAGTCCGGACCAAGCATGGCCTGGGCAACGATGTGGTCCTGCGCCAGGACGACGACGTGCTCGACACCTGGTTCAGTTCGGGCCTGTGGACCTTCTCCACCCTCGGCTGGCCGGAGCAGACCGAGTTCCTGAAGAAATTCCACTCCACCGACGTACTGGTCACAGGCTTCGACATCATCTTCTTCTGGGTCGCCCGGATGATCATGCTGACCATGCACCTGATCAAGAACGAGGATGGCACCCCGCAGGTTCCGTTCAAGACCGTCTACGTGCATGGTCTGGTGCGCGATGGCCAAGGCCAGAAGATGTCCAAGTCCAAGGGCAACGTGCTCGACCCGCTGGACATCGTCGACGGCATCACGCTTGAAGCGCTGCTGGAAAAACGCACCAGCGGCATGATGCAGCCCAAGCTTGCCGAGAAGATCGCCAAGCAGACCAAGGCGGAGTTCCCCGAAGGTATCGCCAGCTACGGCACCGACGCCCTGCGCTTCACCTTCTGCTCGCTGGCCTCTACCGGCCGTGACATCAAGTTCGACATGGGCCGCGTCGAAGGCTACCGCAACTTCTGCAACAAGATCTGGAATGCCGCCCGCTACGTGCTGGACAAGGGCGAGGACTGCGGCCAGAACGGCGAGGCCTACGAGCTGTCGCTGGCCGATCGCTGGATCATCTCGCAACTGCAACGCACCGAAGCCGAAGTGACCCGCCAGCTCGAGCAGTTCCGCTTCGACCTGGCCAGCCAGGCACTGTACGAGTTCGTCTGGAACCAGTACTGCGACTGGTACCTGGAGCTGTCCAAGCCGGTACTCTGGGACGAGAACGCTCCGGTCGAACGCGCCCGCGGCACCCGCCGCACCCTGGTCCGCGTGCTGGAAGTGATACTGCGCCTGGCGCATCCGTTCATGCCGTTCATCACCGAAGAGATCTGGCAGCGCATCGCGCCGCTGGCGGGCGTCCAGGGCAAGACCATCATGCTGCAGCCTTGGCCGGTGGCCAATGAGAGCCGCATCGATTCTGACGCCGAAGGCGACATCGAATGGCTCAAGGAGCTGATGGTCGGCCTGCGCAACATCCGCGCCGAGATGAACATCGGCCCGGGCAAGCCGCTGCCGCTGTTCCTGAAGAACGCCAATGCCGACGACCAGCGTCGCCTGCAGGAAAACGAAGCGCTGCTCAAGAAACTGGCCAAGGTCGAGACCTTCACCGTACTCGGCGAACAGGACGAAGCACCGCTGTCGGCCACCGCACTGGTGGGCGATCTGCAGGTGCTGGTGCCGATGGCCGGCCTGATCGACAAGGATGCCGAGCTTGCACGCCTGAACAAGGAAATCCAGCGTTTGCAGGGCGAGGTCCAGCGTGTCGGCGGCAAGCTGTCCAACGCCGCCTTCGTCGACAAGGCACCACCTGCGGTGATCGAGAAGGAACGCGCGAAGTTGGCCGAGTCCGAACAGGCCCTGGCCAACTTCACCGAGCAGCATGCGCGGATTGCAGCGCTGTAACCTGACATTGCTGAACTGACCGGCGAGGGCTCCGCCCTCGTTCGCGGCCAAGGCCGCTCCCGCAGGAATGGGCTGTCTTCAAGGAGCCCCACTATCCTGTGGGAGCGGCCTTGGCCGCGAATGGGCCGCCCTGCGGCCTCTGGCCAGTGCACGCAACACCGGACACGAGCATGACCCAGAATAAACCCACCCTGCACCCGCGCAACCGCCACCAGGGCCGCTACGACTTCCCCGCGCTGATCAAGGCGCACCCGGACCTTGGCCGCTTCACCCTGACCAACCCCCACGGCAAACCCAGCATCGATTTCGCCAACCCCGAGGCCGTGCGGGTGTTCAACCGTGCCTTGCTCAAGGCCCAGTACGGCATCCAGCACTGGGACATCCCCGCTGACTACCTGTGCCCGCCGATCCCTGGGCGGGCCGACTACATCCATGTGCTGGCCGACTTGCTGGCCGAAGACAACGGCGGGCAAGTGCCACGCGGCGCCCAGGTGCGCGCGCTGGACGTCGGCGTCGGCGCCAACTGCATCTACCCGCTGCTCGGCCATAGCGACTACCGCTGGCGCTTCCTCGGCTCGGATATCGACGCCACGGCGCTGGCTTCGGCCAAGGCGATCGTCCAGGCCAATGGCCTGACCAAGGCCATCACCCTGCGCCAGCAGGCCAACCGCAAGCACATCCTCAGCGGCCTGCTGCAGGACGACGAGCGCTTCGACCTGACCCTGTGCAACCCACCCTTCCACAGTTCGCGCGAGGAGGCCACCCGTGGCAGCCAGCGCAAATGGAAGAACCTGGGCAAGCAGGACCCCAGCCGCAAGCTACCGGTGCTGAACTTCGGTGGGCAGAACAACGAGCTGTGGTGCGAAGGCGGTGAGATCCGCTTCGTCACCCAACTGGTGAACGAAAGCGTGCAGTACGGCGGGCAGGTGCTGTGGTTCACCAGCCTGGTGTCCAAGGCCGGCAACCTGCCGGGTATCGAAGCGGTGCTCAAGAAAGCAGGCGTGAAAGCCCAGCGCATCGTCGAGATGGGCCAGGGCCAGAAACAGAGCCGCATGGTGGCCTGGAGCTTCCAGGACGACGCCATGCGCGGCGCCTGGCATGCCGCGCGGGGCAAGGCACAGGCATGAAAAAACCGCGCCCGGACAAGCCGGGCGCGGTTTCAATGAAGCATCGACAATTACTTGTTGATGGCGTCGTTCAGGACCTTGGCCGGTACGAACTTGACGACTTTCTTGGCAGCGATTTCGATGGCAGCGCCAGTCGAAGGGTTGCGGCCAGTACGGGCAGGACGCTCGGAGACTTTCAGCTTGCCGATGCCTGGCAGGGTGATTTCAGCGCCGTTTTCCAGTTGGTCGGCGACGATCTGGCCCAGTTGCTCCAGAGCGTTGCGCGCGGTGGTTTTCGGCGCGTCGATGGCTTCGGCGATGTCGGCAATCAGTTGGTCTTTGGTCAATGCCATGGTGGTGTTCCTTCCCTATCAAATCAGAGGTATGCAGCGTGCTTCATCGTTATCGGGCTGCGCGGAAGGTCCGGCGAGCCTCGCCAATCGCGTATGTAGATACGAAAATCAGCGTTTGGTTCGACACGACGCAAGCGAGCTGCCAGCAATGCGCCACCCCAAGGGGCGCAAGACGGCGCAAAGCTAACACAGGAATCAGGAAATATCCGCTGTCGACCGTGATTTTATTCAGGTTTTTCGGGGGGTTGCCCGAAAAACGCAGATTTTTGAACAAAAAACGAACAACTGACATTTCCGCCAACATCTGGCCACTGCATCACCCCTGCCCTGCGGTAAACTGAGCCACTTTGCAGCGCGGTTTCGCTCCGCCCACCCTTTCAGAGAATTCCATGCCAATCCGTCATTGCATCGTTCACCTGATCGACAAGAAGCCCGATGGCAGCCCCGCCGTGCTCCATGCGCGAGACACCGAGCTGGCGGCGTCGGACGCCATCGAGAACCTCCTGGCCGACCTCAACGACAGCTATAACGCCAAACAAGGCAAAGCCTGGGGCTTCTTCCACGGAGAGTCCGGCGCCTATCCGCTCAGCGGCTGGCTCAAGCAGTATCAGGAAGAGGAAAAGGACTTCACCACTTTCAGCCGCATCGCGGTCGAGCACCTGCAGAAGCTGATGGAAGAGTCGAACCTGTCCACCGGCGGTCACGTGCTGTTCGCCCATTACCAGCAAGGCATGACCGAATACCTGGTCATCGCCCTGCTGCACCACAGCGAAGGCATGGCAGTGAACGCCGAACTGGACGTCACCCCGTCGCGGCACCTGGACCTGGGCCAACTGCATCTGGCCGCGCGAATCAACCTGTCCGAGTGGAAGAACAATCAGCACTCGAAGCAGTACATTTCCTTTATCAAGGGCAAGAATGGCAAGAAGGTGTCGGATTACTTCCGCGACTTCATCGGCTGCCAGGAGGGTGTCGACGGCCCGGGCGAAACCCGCACGTTACTCAAGGCCTTCAGCGACTTCGTCGAAAGCGAAGACCTCCCCGAAGAAGCTGCGCGCGAGAAGACCCAGACCCTGGTGGACTACGCCACCAGCCAGACCAAGCAGGGCGAGCCGATCACCCTGGAGGAACTGTCGAGCCTGATCGACGAGGACCGCCCCAAAGCGTTCTTCGACCATATTCGCAACAAGGACTACGGCCTGTCGCCGGAAATCCCCGCGGACAAACGCACCCTCAACCAGTTCCGCCGTTTCACCGGCCGCGCCGAGGGCCTGTCGATCAGCTTCGAGGCCCACCTGCTGGGCTCGAAGATCGAATATGACGAAGAAGCCGGAACCCTGGTGATCAAAGGCTTGCCGACCCAACTGGTCGACCAGCTCAAACGCCGCAAGGACTGATCACGCCCCGCTACACCTCGCCAACAGTAAAGGAGGCGACCAGCGCCTCCTTTGCCGACTTGCGCAGTTTTTTCACCAGCCGTTCCTGGCGCAAGGCCTCGCCCTTGTCCGGCCACTGCTCGACATAGACCAGCGCCTGCGCCGGACTGGTCTTGAAATAACGTGCGCCCTGCCCTTTCCGATGCTTCTGGAAGCGTCGCTGCGGATCGTCACTGATGCCGCAGTACAACGAGCCATTGGCCGCCCGCACGAGGTAGACGTACCAGGGTTTGGCCTCCCGTTCGGGAATCTCTTCACTCACCACAGGGATCCTGAGTGTCATTAGTTTGGAGAGCCCATCCATCTCGAGGGCTCTACCATGTTGAAAGAATCTTCCCGGCTGCTCCTGGCCGCAGCTGCGCTGCTGACCTCACATTTGGCACAGGCGTCCCTGGGGCAGCGAACCGCTGCACAGATGCAGGAAAACTATGATGCCGCACTGATTGACTGCGGGGGCTCGGCCATTCCGGCCCACGGCTGTTCGGGCGTACTGATTCGCGCGACCAAACCCTCCCCCAAATACCACACCTGGCATCATAGCCCGAACAACAAGGAAAAAGGCGGCGTCTCGTTCTCCTATCTGCGCGCCGATCTGCCAATCACGCGTCTGGCTGCCGACGCCCGCAGCGGCTTTACCCTGTACCCGCGCATGCAGCGCCCGGCAGGGTCGATCAGCTATCAAGTGCTGTGCGCCTGGCCAACCGATGGCGATACCTGGACCCGTGAACAACAAGGGTGTGGCAACAACAGCGAAACTACCTTCAACGAACGCCTGTGCCACGAGCAAGGCATCATGACCGCGCAGGCCTGGATCGACCAGTTCCGCCGCACCGGGGACTACAGACGCCAATGCGCATTCGATGTCCGTGACACCCGCAAGAGCGAGCGCGCCGAAGCCTTTTACCAGAGTCTGATGGCACAGCGAATGTTCGCCTCCGAACTGCCATTCCCTTGGAACGAAGTCATCGTTCAGGCTTGGGAGGAAGACCAGTCCCACAGACTGCCGATCCAGTCGTTCTTCCATATCGAAGGCATGTGGGGGGCGCTCGAGCAGGCACAGGCCGACCAGAAGGACTGGCACAGGACCTACGGCACCTACATCCCGATCATTCGCATCCGCATGCCCCTGCAGGCCCACGACAAGGCCACATTCAGCTATCACAGCAAAGAGCAGGCGGTTCCCACGTCCTGAAAAGACGCTCAGCGCGCCTGAAATGCCCGCAGGCCCTTGTTGGCCTGCTGGCGGACCTTGTTTCTGACCAGGGGACTCCATCCCAGCAACAGGCCCGGCATACCAAGGGCTTGGCGCGACCAACGCCACAGGTCGAAGCTGTCGTCATGCTGGCAGATCAAGCCGTCGCGAAACACGAAACGAGCCTGGATATCATTGACTACGGTGCGTCCGGTCTGGCTGAACAGGTAAGTGGCGACCCAATGGGCACTGCCACCCCGTGCGTCCGCGTGCACGCTGTCGAAGGTCAGGGAGAAGTCTTTGGCGCGAGTGGTCAGCATCCGCCACATATCGCCCACATCCTGGCCGCGCAAAGTACCGAAGGCCGGATCGCTGAAGACGATGTCATCGCTGTAGCAGGCCACCATGGCCTCGGCGTCCAGGCGCTGGAACGCCTGGTAGAAACGGGTGATCAGGGCGCTTTTGGCGTCGCTCATGGGGCAGGTCCGTCCTGGGAATCGAGAGCTGCACGATAATCCGCGCCACGCCTTCGCGCCATGGTCATTTGCGCCATGAATGCATCCAGCGTCGTACCGGCTTCACACCCGTTCGCTAACGACCTGCACATGCAGTGCCCGCCCAGCGCCCAGGCCAAAGACGATCGCCCCCAACCCCAGTACCGCGAAAATCCAGCCGACCGCTGCCCAGCCGCCGGTGAGGTCATGTACCAGGCCGACAGCGAACGGGCCCATCGAAGCCAGCGTGTAGCCGACCCCCTGGGCCATGCTCGAAAGGTTCGCCGCCACGTGCGAATCCTTCGAGCGCAACACGATCAGGGTCAGGGCCAGAGCGAAGGTACCGCCTTGCCCCAGCCCCAGCAGTATCGCCCAACCCCACAGCCCCGAGATCGGCGCATACAGGCATCCGAACAGACCACCGAGGGTGACCAGCATCACCACCACGATCGCCAGGCGCTGGTCCTTGCCGCGGGTCGCCAGCCAAGGCGCACTGAGCGAACTGATCAACTGCACCAGCACCGACCCCGAGAGCACCAGCCCAGCTTCCGTGGGGCTCAGCCCACGACCGATGAGGATCGACGGCAGCCAGCCGAACACGATGTAGGCCAGCGAGGACTGCAACCCCATGTACAGGGTCACCTGCCAGGCCAGCCGATCACGCCACAGCCCGCGTACCCGATAGGCCACCTGGTGCGCACCATGTCCATGGCGCGCCTGGGGCGACCACACCAGCATCGCCAGCAGCGCCGGTAGCAGCCAGAAGCCCAGCCCCATGGCCCAACTGTCGCCGAAGTACCGGCTCAAGGGCACGGTGCTGCCTGCGGCCATCGCTGCACCGAAGCACAGGGCCATGGTGTAGACGCCCGTCAGGGTGCCGGCGTGAGCCGGGAAGTCACGCTTGACGATACCCGGCAGCAGCACGCCGATGATGCCGATGCTGGCACCGGCGATCAGGCTGCCGACGAACACACCGGTCGCACCGAGCGCACTGCGCAGCAGGATCCCCAGCGCCAGGGTCAGGAGGATGCCCAGAATCACCCGCTCGCTGCCGAAACGACGCGCCAGGATCGGCGCCAGCGGTGCGAACAGGCCCAGGCACAGGACCGGCAAGGTCGTCAGCAGACCTGCAGCGGACGCATTGAGCCCCAGGCCCTCGGACACCTGGCCCAGCACTGGCGCCATGCTCGACAGCGCCGGGCGCAGGTTCAGCGCGACCAGCACCAGCCCCAGCAGCAGCAACCAAGGTCGACGCAGCACCACCGGTTGCTGCTGGACCTGTTCGTCGTCGGCCTCAGCATCGATCAGCAGTTCATCGAGTTCGGGGTCGTGCTTGGAGCGGTTGGGCGTCAGTTGTTCAGGCATGGGGCACTCGGGCTCAGGATTCGATGAGGGCCCGGCTCAGGCGCTTGGCCGTGTCCGGGTCGCGTTGTTCGATGGCGTCGAGGATCTGCACGTGCAGATCGAACACCCGTTGACTGCGGGGAAGCGCACGCATGTTGTGCTGGACCGCTGCAGCGACGACGCTGGAAAAGTAGCGGTACAACTCGCTCAGTGCGGGGTTGTGCGCAGCGTCCACCAGGCGCTGGTGGAACACCAGGTCACAGGCCACATAGGTGTCCAGGTCGCCGTGGAAGTGCCCGCAACTGTGCTCCAGGGCCTCGCGCAAGCCGCGCAGATCATCGTCGGTACGCCGCAAGGCGGCGAGGCCGATAGCCTCGGCTTCGAGGATGCAGCGGGTCTCGCGAGCCTGCTCGACCGTGCAGCGCGAGATGGCCTGCACCGCCTGCAAGGGGTCTTGGGCGGCGCGCAGGTAACTGCCATCGCCCTGGCGCACTTCGACCAGACCACTGAAGGCCAGCACGCGCATGGCCTCACGCACGGTATTGCGGCTGATGCCCAGCTCCAGGGCCAGCTCCGGCTCGGTAGGCAGACGCTGCCCCACAGCCCATGCGCCCTGGGCGATGCGCTCGCGCAATTGGTCCACGGCTTGCTCCACCAGGGAGCGCTTGATCAACAGGGACATATTAACGTCCAGTCATCGGATGAATTTACAACTTGTGACAGTAGCGCTGAAAAGCATCGCGGGGCAAGTCGGAGTGGCAATGCAGCGATCCGACCTGCCCCGCGATAGAGACGCCGCAAACTATCCGTTCAACGCATCGATCAACGCCTGGTTCATCTCCGGCGTCCCTACGGTGATCCGCAGGAACTGCGCAATCCGCGCCTGCTTGAAGTGCCGCACGATCACACCTTGCTCACGCAGACGCGCCGCCAGTTCAGCCGCGTCCTGTTGCGGGTGACGGGCGAAGATGAAGTTGGCCGCCGATGGCAACACCTCGAAGCCCCGCGCCGTCAACTGCTCGACCAGTGCCTCGCGGCTGTCGATGACCTTGCGGCAGGTCTCGTCGAAATAAGCGCGATCTTCGAACGCCACCGCCGCGCCGACGATCGCCATGCGATCCAGCGGATAGGAGTTGAAGCTGTTCTTGATCCGCTCCAGCGCCTCGATCAGGTCCGGGTGCCCCACTGCCAGCCCCACCCGCAGGCCAGCCAGCGAGCGCGACTTGGACAGGGTCTGGGTCACCAGCAGGTTGTCGTAGCGGTCCACCAGGGCGATGGCGGTTTCGCCGCCAAAGTCGATGTAGGCTTCGTCCACTACCACCACCGAGTCGCGATTGGCCTTTAGCAACTGCTCGATCGCCTCGAGCGGCAACAGGCAGCCGGTCGGTGCGTTGGGGTTGGGGAAGATGATCCCGGCGTTTGGTTTTTCATAGTCCTCGATGCGGATCTGGAACTGCTCGTCCAGCGCTACCTGCTCGAAGTCGATACCATACAAGCCGCAATACACCGGATAGAAGCTGTAGCTGATATCCGGGAACAGCAGCGGCGCGCCGTGCCGGAACAAGCCGTGGAAGATGTGCGCCAGCACCTCGTCCGAACCGTTGCCGACGAAGACCTGCTGCGGGGTGACCTTGTAGTAGTCAGCCACCGCCTGCTTGAGCCGGTCGCTGTTCGGGTCCGGATACAGGCGCAAGTTGTCGTTCAACTCGCCACGCATGGCCTCCAGCGCCTTGGGCGAAGGCCCATAGGGGTTTTCGTTGGTATTGAGCTTGACCAGGCGTGCCAGCTTGGGTTGCTCGCCCGGCACGTAAGGCACCAGGTCCTTGACGAAGGGGCTCCAGAATCGACTCATGTTCAGTTCCCCTTCTCGTTGAGGATGCGGTATTCGGCGCTACGGGCGTGGGCGGTCAGCGACTCGCCGCGGGCCAGTACGGATGCAGTGTGACCGAGCTCGGACGCGCCCTGCTCGGAGCAGAAGATGATCGACGAACGCTTCTGGAAGTCATACACCCCCAGAGGCGAGGAGAACCGCGCGGTGCCGGAGGTCGGCAACACGTGGTTGGGACCTGCGCAGTAGTCACCCAGGGCCTCGCTGGTGTGGCGGCCCATGAAGATCGCGCCGGCATGACGGATCTGCGGCAACCAGGCCTGCGGGTCGGCGACCGACAGTTCGAGGTGCTCGGGGGCGATGCGGTTGGCGACCTCGATGGCCTGCTGCATGTCACGCACCTGGATCAGGGCGCCTCGGCCGTTGATCGACTTCTCGATGATCTCGGCGCGCTCCATGGTTGGCAGCAGCTTGCCGATGCTGGCCGCCACGCGGTCGAGGAAAGCCGCATCGGGGCTGACCAGGATTGCCTGGGCGTCTTCATCGTGCTCAGCCTGGGAGAACAGGTCCATGGCGATCCAGTCCGGGTCGGTCTGGCCATCACATACCACGAGAATTTCCGACGGCCCGGCGATCATGTCGATGCCAACCTGGCCGAACACGTGACGCTTGGCGGTGGCTACGTAGATATTGCCGGGACCGACGATCTTGTCGACCTGCGGCACGCTCTCGGTGCCATAGGCCAACGCCGCGACTGCCTGGGCGCCACCGACGGTGAACACGCGGTCGACACCGGCGATGCAGGCTGCAGCCAGCACCAGTTCGTTGATTTCTCCACGCGGGGTCGGCACCACCATGACCACCTCGCCGACACCGGCGACCTTGGCGGGGATGGCATTCATCAGTACCGACGACGGGTACGACGCCTTGCCGCCAGGCACATACAGCCCTGCGCGATCGAGCGGGGTGACTTTCTGGCCGAGCACGGTGCCATCGGCTTCGGTGTACTGCCAGGAGTCCTGTTTCTGCCGCTCGTGGTAGCTGCGCACGCGGTTGGCGGCGGTTTCCAGCGCCTCGCGCTGGGCTGCGGAAATGCGGGTCAGGGCCAGTTCCAGGCGCTCGCGACCAAGGATCAGGTCATCGATGGACTTGGCATCAACGCCATCGAAACGCTGGGTGAACTCCACCAGCGCCGCATCGCCACGCTCGCGAACGGCCTTGATGATGTCGAGAACCCGCTGGTTGACCGCGTCATCGGACACGCTTTCCCAGCTCAGCAGATGATCCAGATGTCGCGCGAAATCCGGATCAGCGGCGTTGAGACGGGCAATTGCAGTGGACACGGTCATGACGAGGGCCTCGTTTTATTGGCGAATGCTCAGGCGCCCTAGGCTACCAGTCCATCCGCGCGGGCACCCGAGAAAAGTGGCTATGACGCGGATAGACGGGCGCGACAGCGAAGGTCGCGCGCAGAAGTCAGCCGCGGTGTCGCGATTCGACAGCCTTGCGCAGGGTGTCGATGAGACTCTGGATACGGGCGTGCTGCATCTTCATGGAGGCCTTGTTCACCACCAGGCGCGAACTGATCGTGGCGATCAGCTCCTGTGGCTCCAGGCCATTGGCGCGCAGGGTGTTGCCGGTATCCACCACGTCGATGATCTTGTCGGCGAGGTTGATCAGCGGGGCCAGTTCCATTGAGCCATAGAGCTTGATGATGTCGACCTGGCGGCCTTGTTCAGCGTAATAGCGCTTGGCTACGTTGACGAACTTGGTGGCCACACGCAGACGCCCCTTGGGCTCGGGTGCGCCGACGACACCAGCGGTCATCAACTTGCACTTGGCGATCTGCAGGTCGAGCGGCTCGTACAGGCCCTGGCCGCCGTATTCCATCAACACGTCCTTGCCGGCCACACCCAGGTCGGCGGCACCATGCTCGACATAGGTCGGCACGTCGGTGGCACGCACGATGAGCAGGCGCACATCGTCCTGCGTGGTGGGGATGATCAGCTTGCGGCTCTTGTCCGGATTCTCGGTCGGCACGATACCGGCCTCGGCCAGCAGCGGCAGGGTATCGTCGAGAATACGGCCTTTTGAAAGCGCGATGGTCAACATTGCAACGTCGGTCCTTAAGCGGCTACAGCCGACCAGGTCATCGACCTGGCCGTGTTCGATTCGGCTGGCACGTCCGTGTGCCGATCACAGGCAGATAGCGCGACTAGCCCGGTACGCGACGGATCTTCGCGCCCAGCATCTGCAGTTTTTCCTCGATGCACTCGTAACCACGGTCGATGTGGTAGATGCGATCGATCAGGGTATCGCCTTCGGCCACCAGCGCAGACAGCACCAGGCTCGCCGAAGCGCGCAGGTCAGTCGCCATCACGGGCGCGCCCTTGAGCATGTTGACCCCAGTGACGATGGCGGTGTTGCCCTCGACCTGGATCTGCGCGCCCATGCGGTGCATCTCGTACACGTGCATGAAGCGGTTTTCGAAGATGGTCTCGATCACAGCGCCAGTGCCTTCGGCAATGGCATTGAGGGAGATGAACTGTGCCTGCATGTCGGTCGGGAATGCCGGATACGGCGCGGTACGCAGGTTCACGGCTTTGGGCCGCTTGCCGTGCATGTCCAGCTCGATCCAGTCTTCACCGGTGGTGATGTCGGCACCCGCTTCCTTGAGTTTCTCGAGGACAGCTTCGAGGATGGTCGGATCGGTGTCCTTGACCTTGACACGGCCGCCGGTAACAGCAGCAGCCACGAGGTAGGTACCGGTCTCGATACGGTCGGGCATCACACGGTAGCTGGCCGAGTGCAGGCGCTCGACGCCATCGATGGTGATGGTGTCGGTGCCGGCGCCCTGGATCTTCGCACCCATGGCGATCAGGAAGTTGGCCAGATCGACCACTTCAGGTTCGCGCGCGGCGTTCTGCAGCACGCTGCGGCCCTTGGCGAGCGCAGCGGCCATCATGATGTTCTCGGTACCGGTCACGCTGACCGTATCGAAGAAGAAGTGCGCGCCACGCAGGCCACCTTCAGGGGCCTTGGCCTTGATGTAGCCGCCTTCAACTTCGATCTTCGCGCCCATGGCTTCAAGGCCACGGATGTGCAGGTCGACAGGGCGCGAACCGATGGCGCAGCCACCTGGCAGGGCGACTTCGGCCTCACCGAAGCGGGCGACCATCGGGCCGAGCACCAGGATCGAGGCGCGCATGGTCTTGACCAGCTCGTAGGGCGCGACCAGCGTCTTGATGGTGCGCGGGTCGATCTCCACCGCCAGCTTCTCGTCGATCACAGGCTCGATGCCCATGCGCCCGAACAGCTCGATCATGGTGGTGATATCGTGCAGGTGCGGCAGGTTGCCGACGGTGACCGGGCCATCGGCCAGAAGCGTAGCCGACAAAATCGGCAGGGCAGCGTTCTTCGCGCCGGAAATGCGGATCTCGCCGTCGAGGCGCGCGCCGCCAGTAATAATCAGTTTGTCCATTTCAATCTCGCCGCCAACGTTGGCTCAGGTGCGCTCAGCCCAGGCTGCGCTGCTGAAAAATTTCATGGTTACCGCATGGATGCTGCCGTTGGCGATCCACGGATTCAGGTGAGCATAGATCGCCTGCTGACGCTTGACCGGGCTCTGGCCAGCCAGCTCGTCGCTGATCACGTTCAACTGGAAGTTGCAGCCTTCGCCTTCAACTTCAACCCGGGTTCCCGGCAGTTTTTCTTCAAGGAAGCTCTTAACTTCTACGGCCTGCATGCTCAACCTCAATCGGCGCCCAGTGCGCGCGGGTCGGCCATGATACAAAAAAGCCCCTCGCCTGCGAAGCCCATACGAGGACGCGCTGACCGAGGGGCCTTCCCTTGTTGACGGGTCATCAGCCCGCCAGTACTTCATCGAGGTCGTAGACCTCGGCGATTTCACGCATGTCTGCAGGCATGCCGCGCACTTCCCAGGCCTTGCCAGCGGCCTGGGCATCACGCATGAACGCCAGCAGCAACGACAGCCCCACGCTGCTGGACTTGCTCACGGCCGAGCAGTCGAGCACCAGCCGCTGCTCGCGGCTGGCGGCGATCAGCGCCTTGCCCTGCTTGCGCAGTGCCGGCCCGCTGCGGTAGTCCAGCACACCGGCCAGGCGCAGGACACCCGGCTCGGCCATAGTCATGTCGGCTTCACTCATTTGACAGTCTTCTCGGGAGAGCTGTCGGCAGCTTCCTTGGCCTTTGCCACTTCGCCAGCCCAGCCGTCGATGGTCTTGTCGAGGTTGTTGCCGTTACGGTTCATCGCGTCGGCGAACTGATCGCGGAACAGCTTGCCGATGTTGATGCCGTTGACGATGACATTGCGCACCTTCCATTCGCCCCCGATGTTTTCCAGGGTGTACTGGACCGGATACACGGCACCATTATTGCCGGACACCTTCATGCCCACCGAGGCACGCTGGCCATCATCCGGCTTGGCGGGATCGACGGTAATGCCCTGGTTGTCGTATTCCAGCAATGCATTGCCGTAGAACTGGAACAGGCTGCGGCGGAAATTCTCCTGGAAGCGCTGCATCTGCTCTGGCGTGGCCTTGCGCGAGTACTTGACGGTCATGATGCTTCTGGAAATGCCGTCAGCGTCTACTACCGGGCCAAGGATGCGGTTGAGCGCATCATAGAAGGCTGCGGGGTTGGACTTGTACTGTTCCTTGTTCGCCTTGAGGTCGGACAGCAGCTCAGTGGTGGTGCCCTGAACCACGTCGCGCGGGGACTGGCCCGGCGCCGCCAGGGCCATCAGGGGGAAGGCCGCCAGCAGGACCAGCAGGCCACGTCGCAGGATCGAAATCATGGAAACTCCTCAATTAGCTGGTTGGGCTTCTTTCGGTTCCTTGCCAACGGAGTTGAGCAGGAACTTGCCAATCAGATCTTCCAGCACCAGCGCCGACTGGGTGTCGTGGATGGTGCTGCCATCCTTGAGCACCTGCTCTTCACCGCCCACGCTGATGCCGATGTACTTCTCGCCGAGCAACCCGGCGGTCAGGATCGAGGCAGTGGAATCGGTCGGCAGGTTGTCGACCGACTTGTCCAACTGCAAGGTGACCCGACCGGTGTAGGAGTCGCGATCCAGATCGATGGCCGTGACCTTGCCGATGGTCACACCGGCCATGGTCACTTTAGCTCTGACAGTCAAACCGGCGATATTGTCGAAGTACGCATAAACTTTATAGGTATCGCTGCTCGGGCTGGCCGACAATCCACTGACACGCAGGGCCAGCAGCAGCAGCGCCAGGATCCCGGCCAGGAGGAACAGGCCGACACCGATTTCCAGGGTGCGGTTTTGCATCAGAAATCTCCAAACATCAAGGCGGTCAGAATAAAGTCCAGACCCAGGACTGCCAACGAGGCATAGACCACGGTCTTGGTGGTGGCACGGCTGATCCCCTCTGAAGTGGGTTCGCAGTCATACCCCTGGAATACGGCGATCCAGGTGACGACGAAGGCAAACACCAGGCTCTTGATCAGCCCGTTGATCACGTCATCGCTGAAAGAAACACTGTTCTGCATGTTGGCCCAGAAAGAGCCTTCGTAGACCCCCAGCCAGTCCACGGCCACCCACGATCCACCCCAGATGCCGACCACGCTGAAGATCAGCGCCAGCAGCGGCAGCGAGATGAAGCCGGCCCACAGGCGTGGGGCAACGATGTACTTGAGCGGGTCGACACCGATCATCTCCAGGCTGGAGAGCTGCTCGGTGGACTTCATGTTGCCGATCTCGGCGGTCAGTGCCGAACCCGCACGCCCGGCGAACAGCAGCGCCGTGACGACAGGGCCCAGCTCGCGAAGCAGCGTCAGCGCGACCATCTGCCCGACAGCCTGCTCGGAACCGTACTTGGTGAGGATGCTATAGCCTTGCAGGGCCAGCACCATGCCGATGAACACGCCGGACACCACGATGATCGCCAGCGACAGCACGCCCACCGAATAGAGCTGCTTGGTCAGCAGCTGGAAGCCGCCACCGATGCCGCCACGCCCGGCCAGAGCATGAAAAAGGAACAGGCACGAGCGCCCGAGCACGGCCAGCACGTCGATGGCGGCACGCCCGAACAGGCGAATGCGTTCGAGTAAGGATTTTCTGCGCATCAACGCGCTCCCAGCAGATCGGCGCGGTAGTCTGGCGCAGGAAAATGAAATGGCACCGGACCATCCGGGTCGCCCTTCATGAACTGGCGGATGCGCGGATTGTCCGACCCCATCAGTTCGTCAGGCGTGCCCTGCCCCAATACCTGCCCATCACCCACCACATAGAGGTAGTCGGCGATACTCGCGGTTTCGGCGAGGTCGTGGGAGACAACGATGCTGGTGATGCCCAGAGCATCGTTGAGCAGACGGATCAGGCGCACCAGAACACCCATCGCGATCGGGTCCTGACCGACGAAAGGCTCGTCGTACATGAGGATCTGCGGGTCCAGCGCGATCGCCCGGGCCAGCGCCACACGGCGCTTCATGCCGCCTGACAGCTCGTCCGGCATCAGGTCGATGGCACCGCGCAGGCCCACGGCCTGCAGCTTCATCAGGACGATGTCGCGAATCATCTCGTCGGACAACTGGGTGTGCACCCGCAGCGGGAAGGCCACGTTCTCGAAGACATCCAGGTCGGTGAACAGCGCACCGCTCTGGAACAGCACCCCCATCTGCTTGCGCGCATCGAACAGGTCGCTGCGCGACAGGGCCGGCAGGTTCTGCCCGCCTACCCAGACTTCGCCGCTGGAGGGACGCAGCTGCGCGCCCATCAGGCGCAGCAGGGTTGTCTTGCCGCACCCGGAAGGTCCCATGATGCCAGTGACCTTGCCGCGGGGGATACGGATGTCGACATTGCTGAAAATGCTACGCGAACCGCGTTTGAAGGTGACCCCCTTCAACTCGACCGCGTAGGCGCTATCCGAACTCATCTAGACTCCTTGCAATGCAGCCTCGTCTACATGGACGCCTGCCTTCATCGTGAAGGCACACGCATCCCTGGCGGGCCGAATAGCGGCGAACTATAGCACCGCGCAAAGTTGTCCCCAAGGCCATTTCCCCGAGTCGTTCAGGCACCGTACAGCTATTTTGCAACTTCCTACGACAACTCGAAGGTGAGCGTTTCACACATTGCCGCTATAATCGGCGCCTTTTCATCAGGCATTGCTTTTTCGACATGAGCCAATCCAGCGAGCTGATCCAATCCGCCCAGCGCACCCTGCGCCTGGAACTCGAGGCCGTAGAAGGCCTGCGGGCCCGTATCGACGACAATTTCGTCAAGGCCTGCGAGCTGATCCTGGCCAGCAAGGGTCGGGTCGTCGTGGTGGGCATGGGCAAGTCCGGCCATATCGGCAACAAGATCGCCGCCACCCTCGCCAGTACTGGCACCCCGTCGTTCTTCGTGCACCCGGCAGAGGCCAGCCACGGCGACATGGGCATGATCACCCGCGACGACGTCATCCTCGCCCTGTCCAACTCCGGCAGCACCGCCGAGATCGTCACGCTGCTGCCGCTGATCAAGCGCCTGGGCATCCAGATGATCAGCCTGACCGGCAAGCCGGACTCACCGCTGGCACAGGCCGCCGAAGTCAACCTCGACGCCAGCGTCGCCCAGGAAGCCTGCCCGCTGAACCTGGCGCCCACCTCGTCCACCACCGCTGCATTGGTCCTGGGTGATGCCCTGGCCATCGCCCTGCTCGAGGCACGCGGCTTCACCGCCGAGGATTTCGCGTTCTCCCATCCGGGTGGCGCCCTGGGCCGTCGCCTGCTGTTGAAAGTCGAGAACGTCATGCACGCGGGTGACGAACTGCCCCAGGTACAGCGCGGCACGCTGCTCAAGGACGCCTTGCTGGAGATGTCGCGCAAGGGCCTGGGCATGACCGTGGTCATGGAGCACGACGGCCGCCTGGCCGGCGTCTTCACCGACGGCGACCTGCGCCGCAGCCTGGATCGCAACATCGACGTGCACAAGACGCTCATCGACGAAGTCATGACTGTTCACGGCAAGACCGCCCGCGCCGAAATGCTCGCGGCCGAAGCCCTGAAGATCATGGAAGACCACAAGATCAGCGCACTGGTGGTGGTCGATAACCAGGATCGCCCGACCGGCGCCCTGAACATGCACGACCTGCTGCGCGCCGGAGTGATGTAAATGACCCAGGACCTGATGCAACGCGCCAAGGCCATCAAGCTGGCCGTCTTCGACGTGGACGGCGTGCTGACCGACGGCCGCCTGTACTTCCTCGAGGACGGCAGCGAATTCAAGACCTTCAACACCCTCGATGGCCACGGCATCAAGATGCTGATGGCCTCGGGCGTGACCACCGCGATCATCAGTGGGCGCAAGACCCCCGTGGTCGAGCGTCGGGCAAAGAACCTGGGCATTCCACACCTGTTCCAGGGGCGCGAGGACAAGCTGGTGGTGCTCGACGGCCTGCTCGCCGAACTGGGCCTGAGCTACGAGCAGGTCGCCTACCTGGGCGACGACCTCCCCGATCTCCCGGTAATCCGCCGGGTGGGCCTGGGGATGGCCGTGGCCAACGCGGCGCCCTTCGTCCGCGAGCACGCCCACAGCGTCACCCAGGCACGCGGCGGCGAAGGCGCAGCCCGCGAGTTCTGTGAACTGATCATGCAGGCCCAGGGCACCCTGGACGCTGCCAACGCCCATTACCTGTAGGCCACGCCATGCTCAGCAAGAAACTTCGAAACGCCGTGCTGCTGGCAGCCATCGCTGCGCTGCTGGTTGCGATCGGCTACTGGAACATCAGCCCTGAGAGCTTCCTCGACAAGCCCACGGCACAGGTCGACGAAAGCGCCATCGACTACTATGCGATCAACGCCCACAGCGTACAGTTCCTGCCCGACGGCAGGCTGCAATACGAAATGACCGCGGACAAGGTCGAACACTTGAAAGCCAGCGAAGTCACCCTGGTGACCACGCCAGACATGCACATCTACCGTGGGACAGCATTCCCATGGCACGTGCAGAGCGTGCGCGCCGAGGTCAATCCGGACGGCACCGAGGTCGAACTGATCGACAACGTGCGGATCGCCCGCACCGACGAAAAACAACGCGACACCCTGATCACCAGTAGCCGGATGACCGTGTTCCCGCAGAAGCAATATGCGCAGACCGATCAAGCCGTTAGAATCGACGGCGCCGGTGGCACGACTACGGGCGTAGGAATGAAAGCATATTTGGAAGACGGCAGGATGGACCTGCTGTCCAACGTAAGAGGACAGTATGAGGCTCGTTAAAACCCTCCCCCTTTTGCTCAGCCTGAGCGCAGCACTGGGAAGCGCGAGCGCCTTCGCCCTGCCGAACGACCGTGACCAGCCGATCCGCATCCAGGCGGACAACGCGCACCTGGACGACAAACAGGGCGTTGCCACCTACACGGGCGATGTGATCATCACTCAGGGCTCGATGATGATCAAAGGCAATACCGTCACCATGACTCGCGCCGCCTCGGGCGACATCGACGTCGTGACCTCGGTGGGCAACCTGGCCTACTTCGAGCAGCAGCAGAGCGCCGCCAAGCCCGACAAGATGAAGGGCTGGGCCGTCACCATCCAGTACCAGGCGCAAAAGGATATCGTCATCCTCACTGACCGCGCCAAGGTCGAGAACGAAGGCAACACCACCGAAGGCGAGAAAATCGTCTACAACACCAAGACTCAGGTGGCGACCGCCGGTCGTGGTGGCAACGTGACCGCACCTCGTCAGCGTATCGACATGGTGATCCAACCGAAGAAAAAGGCCGAGTAAATGGCAACCCTCAAAGCCCAGCACCTGGCCAAGAGCTACAAGGGCCGCCAGGTCGTCCGCGACGTCAGCCTGTCGATCGACAGCGGCCAGATCGTCGGCCTGCTCGGCCCCAACGGCGCCGGCAAGACCACCTGCTTCTATATGATCGTGGGGCTGGTCCAGGCCGACCAAGGGCGCGTGCTCATCGACAGCCACGATGTCAGCCACCAACCCATGCATGGCCGGGCCCAGGCAGGCATCGGCTATCTGCCGCAGGAAGCGTCGATCTTCCGCAAGCTGTCGGTCGCCGACAACATCATGGCCATCCTCGAAACGCGCAAGGACCTGGACCGCGATGGACGGCGCAAGGAGTTGGAAAGCCTGCTGCAGGAGTTCCACATCAGCCACATCCGTGACAACCTCGGCATGAGCCTGTCCGGTGGCGAACGCCGCCGCGTCGAAATTGCCCGCGCCCTGGCGACTGCACCGAAGTTCATCCTGCTGGACGAACCCTTCGCTGGCGTCGACCCGATTTCCGTGGGTGATATCAAACAGATCATCCACCATCTGAAGGCCAAGGGCATCGGCGTGCTGATCACCGACCACAACGTGCGCGAAACACTCGACATCTGCGAGACCGCCTACATCGTCAACGATGGTCAACTGATCGCCGAAGGCGACGCCGAGACCATCCTGGCCAACCAGTTGGTCAAGGAAGTCTACCTGGGCCACGAGTTCCGTCTCTGATCCCCGGGACCTGCCTGGAGCATTGGAAAAGCCTGGTGAAACGGGCTTAAGTGTTACAGTGCTCTAGGCAAACGCTACAATTTCAGGCATATAACTTGCTTAAGATTTGGCGCTCCGGCGCCCTGTAGTGGATGGCGCATGCGCGCCGGCGAACAAGGTATTAAGCCCCAGCCATGAAACCATCGCTCGTCCTAAAAATGGGCCAGCAACTGACGATGACCCCGCAGTTGCAACAGGCCATCCGTCTGCTCCAGCTCTCCACCCTGGACCTCCAACAGGAAATCCAGGAAGCGCTGGAGTCCAATCCGATGCTCGAACGTCAGGAAGACGGCGACGACTTCGACAACAGCGATCCGATGGCGGAAAACGGCGAAAGCAAACCTGCCACCGAAGCCCAGGACAACAGCTTCCAGGAAACCACCGTCAGCACGGAAAACCTCGAAGAGGGCGAGTGGAACGAGCGCATCCCCAACGAATTGCCGGTCGACACGGCCTGGGAAGACATCTACCAGACCAGCGCCAGCAGCCTGCCCAGCAACGATGACGACGAGTGGGACTTCACCACGCGCACCTCGGCCGGCGAAAGCTTGCAGAGCCATCTGCTGTGGCAGCTCAACCTGGCACCGATGTCCGACACCGACCGCCTGATCGCTGTAACTCTCATCGACAGCATCAACGATCAGGGCTATCTGGAAGACAGCCTCGAGGAAATCTGCGCCGGATTCGACCCGGAGCTGGACATCGAGCTGGATGAAGTCGAAGCCGTGCTGCACCGCATCCAGCAGTTCGAGCCGGCCGGCGTCGGCGCCCGCAACCTGGGCGAATGCCTGCTGCTGCAACTGCGCCAACTGCCGGCGAGCGTGCCGTGGATGGCCGAGGCCCAGCGCCTGGTCACCGACTACATCGACCTGCTCGGCAGCCGCGACTACAGCCAGCTCATGCGTCGCATGAAGCTCAAGGAAGACGAGCTGCGCCAGGTCATCGAGCTGGTGCAAAGCCTCAATCCGCGCCCGGGCTCGCAGATCGAATCGAGCGAGCCGGAGTACGTGATTCCAGACGTCATCGTGCGCAAGGACAGCGACCGCTGGCTGGTCGAACTGAACCAGGAAGCGGTGCCGCGCCTGCGGGTCAATCCGCAGTATGCAGGCTTCGTCCGCCGTGCCGACACCAGCGCGGACAACACCTTCATGCGCAACCAGTTGCAGGAAGCGCGCTGGTTCATCAAGAGCCTGCAAAGCCGCAACGAGACACTGATGAAAGTGGCGACCCAGATCGTCGAACACCAGCGTGGTTTCCTCGACCACGGCGATGAAGCCATGAAGCCCCTGGTGCTGCATGACATCGCCGAGGCGGTGGGCATGCACGAGTCGACCATTTCGCGGGTCACCACGCAGAAGTACATGCACACTCCCCGTGGCATCTACGAATTGAAATACTTTTTCTCGAGCCATGTGAGCACCGCCGAAGGCGGCGAATGCTCGTCTACGGCGATCCGCGCGATCATCAAGAAACTGGTGGCCGCGGAAAATCAGAAAAAGCCATTGAGTGACAGCAAGATCGCTGGTTTACTGGAGGCACAAGGCATCCAGGTAGCCCGCCGCACCGTCGCCAAGTACCGCGAATCGCTGGGGATTGCCCCATCGAGCGAGCGCAAGCGATTGATGTAGCCCCGGGATGTGCCACAGCGTTTCAGTGGCAGGTGCAATACCTGCCTCTTTATGCACGGGCAACAAAGGAGAAGCTGTATGCAAGTCAACATCAGTGGCCAGCATGTAGAAGTCACCCAACCACTGCGCGAATACGTGCTCGAGAAGCTCGCCCGCGTGGAAGGGCATTTCGACAAGATCACCAATGCAACGGTGATCATGAAGGTCGAGAAGCTGCAGCAGAAGGTTGAAGCAACACTCCAGATTCCCGGCGGCGAAGTGGTCGCCAACGCTGAACACCAAGACATGTATGCCGCGATCGACGCATTGGCTGACAAGCTCGACCGCCAACTGAAAAAACACAAGGAAAAACAGCAAAGCCTGCTGCAAGGTGCAGCTGCCCGCTGATCCCCCTCATCCATGATCCGACTTGAAACCATCCTGACCCCCGGCCGTTCCCTCGTGAACGTGCCGGGCGGCAGCAAGAAGCGCGCCCTGGAAAAGGTCGCCACCCTGATTGCCGAGCAAGTACCTGAGCTTGCGATGCAAGACGTCTTCGAAAAGCTCATCGCTCGCGAAAAACTGGGCTCCACCGGCTTCGGTAATGGCATCGCCATTCCCCACTGCCGTCTGGAAGGTTGTACCGCCCCCGTCAGCGCCCTGCTGCACCTGGACGCACCCATCGACTACGACGCCATCGACGGCGCCCCCGTGGACCTGCTGTTCGTGCTGCTGGTCCCGGAAGCGGCCACCGATGCCCACCTCGAACTGCTGCGCCAGATCGCCAGCATGCTCGATCGCAAGGAAGTCCGTGATCGCCTGCGTGCCGCCGACAGCAGCGAAGCCCTCTACCAGGTAGTCCTGGACGCACAGAACGAGCACTGAACATGCGCCTGATCATCGTCAGCGGCCGGTCCGGCTCCGGCAAGAGCACCGCGCTCGATGTGCTGGAAGACAACGGCTACTACTGCATCGACAACCTGCCCGCCGGGTTGCTGCCGCAGCTGGCGGAAAACGCGCTGATCAACACCGAACTGATGCAACCCAAGGTCGCCGTGTCCATCGATGCGCGCAATCTACCCAGCCATCTGTCGCGCTTCCCCGAATTGCTCGAGGAAGCGCGCGCCCGTCACATCCAGTGTGACGTGCTGTACCTGGACGCCGACGAAGACACGCTGCTCAAGCGGTTCTCCGAAACCCGCCGTCGCCACCCCCTGACCAACGCGGACCGTTCGCTCGCCGAAGCCATCCGCGTCGAAAGTGAGCTGCTCGGCCCCATCGCCGACCTTGCCGACCTCAAGATCGATACCACCAGCCTCAATCTTTACCAACTGCGTGACTCGATCAAGCTGCGTCTGCTTAACCAGCCTGAGCCCGGCACCGCTTTTCTCGTCGAATCCTTCGGTTTCAAGCGCGGCATGCCGGTGGACGCCGACTTGGTGTTCGACGTGCGCTGCCTGCCAAACCCTTACTGGAAACCCGAGCTGCGCGAGCACTCGGGCCTTGAAGCTCCGGTGATCGAGTACCTGGCAGCACAACCGGACGTCGAGGAAATGTTCCAGGACATCTCCAGCTATCTGCTTAAATGGCTACCGCGCTTTGCCGCCAGCAACCGCGCCTATGTCACCATCGCCATCGGCTGCACCGGCGGACACCACCGCTCTGTCTATATCACCGAGCGCCTCGGACAACTGCTGCAGCAAACCCTGAAAAACGTCCAGGTCCGTCACCGCGACCTCTAACCCACAGGATCCACCCCACGATGCCCGCCCGCGAAATCACCATCATCAACAAGCTGGGCCTGCACGCCCGGGCGGCAGCCAAGTTCGTCGGCGTGGCCGGGAAGTTTCCCTGCCAGGTTCGAGTCGGGCGCGCCCCCGACAAGCTGGTGGACGGCAAGAGCATCATGGCAGTGATGATGCTGGCCGCAGGTAAAGGCACCCAGGTGCACCTGCATACCGAGGGTGAGCAGGACAACGACGCACTGGATGCACTGGTGGCGTTGATCAACAATTATTTCGACGAAGGCGAGTAAGCCCTCGCCCCGTCTCTCGCCCGGCAGCCTCAGGACATCGCGGTGTCCATCACCATCATCAGGCAGAATCCGATGCATAGCCCCAGGCTTGCCAGGCGGTGATTGCCATTGCTGCGCGACTCGGGAATGATTTCCTGGGTCACCACCAGCAACATCGCTCCCGCCGCACACGCAAGCCCCAGCGGTAGCAGCAGTTCGGCGACATTCACCAGCCAGGCACAGATCACCGCCGCCACCGGCTCCACCAGCCCGGATGCTGCACCGATCAGGAAGGCCTTGAACCGCGACATCCCTGCCCCCGCCAACACCAACGCAATCACCAGCCCTTCAGGCACATCCTGCAGGGCAATGCCCATGGCCAGGCTGTCAGCGTCCGGCATGCCGCCCCCCGCTGAAACACCAATGGCCATACCTTCCGGGATGTTGTGCGCAATGATCGCGGCCACGAACAGCCAGATACGCGCAGCGATCACCGGCTGATTGCCCTGCCCGACCATGGATTCCGGCGAAACCCCGGAGATTCGCAAGTCGACCAGGAACAGGCACAGCGCCCCGAGCAACAACCCGGCACTGACCAGACCACCGGCGCCCCAAGGGCTGAAGCCGATGGACTGCGCCGCATCAAGACCCGGGATGATCAGGGAGAACGCGGTGGCCGCCAGCATCACCCCGGCGCCGAAGCCAAGCAAGGTGTCAGCCACCGCTACCGGCATGTTGCGGATCACCAGCACCGGTACCGCGCCCAACGCCGTGCCCAGCGCGCACAGTGCGCCGCCTTCGAGCGCACGTAACATGCGCGGTTCCAGGTCCAGCCAGGCGATGCCCCGCGCCACCAACAGCGCCGTGCCGACCAGCAACAGCAAAGTCCCAAGCGCCAGTCGGAACAGGCGCACACTGCTGACAGACATCACCTCGGAGCGCATGGCAGATCGACTCACTTCAGGGCTTCAAGGTAGCGACGTTCCACTTCCGTCCAGTCGACGACGTTGTAGAAGGCACCGATATATTCGGGACGACGGTTCTGGTACTTCAGGTAGTAGGCGTGCTCCCACACGTCCAACCCCAGGATCGGTGTGTTGCCGTGCATCAGCGGACTGTCCTGGTTGCCGCTGCTCTCCACCACCAGCGTCTTGGCCGGGGTGACGCTGAGCCAGGCCCAACCGCTGCCGAAACGGGTCAGCGCAGCCTTGGTGAATGCGTCCTTGAACGCCTCGAAGCCACCGAGCTGCGTATCGATGGCCTGGGCCACCTGACCCTGGGGGTGGCCACCGCCCTTGGGCGACATCACGGTCCAGAACAACGCATGGTTGGCATGGCCGCCGCCCTGGTTGATTACCGCTCCCTGCAGCTTTTCGGGCAGCTGCTTGACCGCGCCGACCAATTTTTCGACCGGCCATTCGGCCCACTCGGTCCCTTCGATGGCGGCGTTGAGGTTGTTCACATAGGTCTGGTGGTGCTTGCTGTGGTGAATCTGCATGGTCTGGGTATCGATGTGCGGCTCCAGCGCATCGTAGGCGTAAGGCAGAGCAGGCAAGGTGTGGGGCATGTCAGTGAATTCCGTATGCAGGTGAACGGTGAGTGGCATCCGGCCGGGCAGCCAGTTCGCTCGCTTCAGGCACATGGCGATTGAGCAGGCGCTCGGTGCGTGGGTACTGGCCGTATTCGGCGATAAAGCTCAACAGCTCGGTGTAGGTGCGCCCGCTGTGGCGCAACGCGGCATCACGCAGCGCCTGGGGCAGGCGCGGCTCCTGACTGGCCTGGAGCAGCCGCTGGTGGGCCGCACACAGGTAATCGGCGCTCTCGTGGGGCTGGTTCAGGCGCAGATGCAGGTCAGCCAGGTTGTGATGGGCGATGACGAAGGCCGCCACCGCCTCATCGACGTCATGCCAGCGCTCGAACAGCACCTGCGCCAGGGCCAGGGCTTGCAGGTAGTGTTCCCGGGCGTCTACCAGCTCACCTTGTTCGAACAGGCGATTGGCGGTTTCCGTGGTGCGTTTCCAATGCTGCATGACGTGTCTCCTGGGCGACGACCGTGGATCAGATACCGCCAGCGGTGAGTTTTTCCGGATCCAGCAGGGCCTCTAGCTGGTCACGCGACAGGTCGGTGTGCTCCAGCGCCACTTCCACGATCGGGCGACCTTGCTTGTAGGCGGTCTTGGCAATCTCGGCAGCCTTGAGGTAGCCGATGATCGGGTTCAGTGCCGTGACCAGGATCGGGTTGCGCGACAGCGCCTCCTTGAGCTTCGGCTCATTGACCTTGAAGCTGGCGATGGCCTTGTCTGCCAGCAGGCGGCTGGCGTTGGCCATCAGTTCGATGCTCTCCAGCAGGTTGCGGGCGATCACCGGCAGCATGACATTGAGTTCGAAGTTGCCCGACTGGCCGGCAACGGCGATGGTCGCGTCGTTGCCGATGACCTGCGCGGCAACCATCGCGGTGGCTTCGGGGATCACCGGGTTGACCTTGCCCGGCATGATCGAAGAGCCCGGCTGCAGCCCCTCGAGCTCGATTTCGCCAAGCCCGGCCAGGGGGCCGGAGTTCATCCAGCGCAGGTCGTTGGCGATCTTCATCAGCGCGACAGCGGTGGTCTTGAGCTGGCCGGACAACGCCACGGCCGTGTCCTGGGAGCCGATCAAGGCGAACAGGTTTTCGCCAGGTGTGAACGGAATGCGGGTCAAGTCGCTCAGTTCACGGGCAAAGCCCACGGCGAACTGCGGGTGGGCATTGATGCCAGTGCCGACCGCTGTACCGCCCTGGGCCAGCGCCTGCAGGGCGGGCAAGGTGGCTTCCAGATGCGCTTGGGCGCCCTTGATCTGTGCCGCCCAGCCCCCCAGCACCTGGCTCATGCGCACTGGCATGGCATCCATCAGGTGGGTGCGGCCGGTCTTGACGTAACGGTGAACCTCGACAGCCTTGGCCTCGATCACCTGGACCAGATGCCCCAGAGCCGGCAGCAGTTGCTCGTGCAAGGCCAGCGCTGCGCTGACGTGAATGGTGGTCGGAATGATGTCGTTGCTGCTCTGACCGCAATTGACATGGTCGTTGGCGTTGACTTGGTCACCCAGCACCCGGCTGGCCAAGGTGGCGATCACCTCGTTGGCGTTCATGTTGGAACTGGTGCCGGAACCGGTCTGGAACACGTCCACCGGGAAATGCTGGATGAAGTCCTCGGCCAGCAGTTGCTCGACCGCCTTGACGATGGCACCGCCCTGCTCCGCGCTCAGTTGCCCCAGCGCGATGTTGGCCTTGGCTGCTGCGGCCTTGGCCAACAGCAGTGCCCGGATGAACTGCAGCGGCATGCGCTGGCCGCTGACCGGGAAGTTGTCGACCGCGCGCTGGGTCTGGGCACCATACAGGGCCTGGGCCGGCACCTGCAGTTCGCCCATGCTGTCACGCTCGATACGGGTATTACTCATCATCGGATCCTTGCATCAGTTCATCGGGGGAAATCGAAGGCAGCAACACGCAACTGGCCAGTTGCATCGCATAGGGCTGCCAGCGCTCGTTCTGCTCGCAACGGTCGAGGTTGCGCAGGTCAAGCAGCGGGCGCCAGGCCTGATCCAGGCACTGGCAGCGCCAATGCCAAGGCAACATGCGGTCGCAGGCGGTATCCAGCAGCAGGCGGAAGGAGGTCAGCGCCACGGTCCAGGGCGAGGTCTGGGTGCAACAGACCAGATAGCGCCCCTCGGCCAGGTAATGTTCGATCAGCCGTGGCTCGTCCGGCTCGAGGGCGCAGCGGATGCGCCGACTCAACCAGCGCCAGTTTTCCAGGTAGGGCAATTCGTGGAGGACGGTTTTCATGAACATCATCGCCGAGGTTTACTGGATAATGATATTCATTATTAATTGATAAATAGAATCACTTCAAGAGCGAGACCACAAACAAAAAACCCGGCGCGATGGCCGGGTTTGTCGTAAAGCCTAGGTCAGACGTGCACCGTCAGCTACCGGCGACGGTCATCCGTTCGATCAGCACCGAACCGCTGTGAATATTGCTGCGCGTTTCAATATCGCTGCCAATCGCGACAATCTGCTGGAACATGTCCTTCATATTGCCGGCGATGGTCACTTCCTGAACAGGGAACTGGATTTCACCGTTCTCCACCCAGAAACCCGCAGCGCCACGGGAGTAGTCACCCGTGACCATGTTCAGGCCATGCCCCATCAGCTCGGTCACCAGCAGGCCGCGCCCCATGCGACGGATCAGTGCGGCCTGGTCTTCGACGCCATGGGTGACGAACAGGTTATGCACGCCGCCAGCGTTGGCGGTGCTTGGCAGCTTGAGCTTGCGACCGGCATAGGTGCCGAGGATGTAGGACACCAGTTCGCCCTTGTCGATGAACGGTTTGGCATAGGTAGCCAGGCCATCGCCGTCGAACGCGGCACTGCCCAGCGCGCGCGGAATGTGCGGACGCTCGTCGAGGGTCAGCCAGGTTGGGAACAGACGCTGGCCCAGGGTGCCTTCGAGGAACGACGACTTGCGGTACAGGTTGCCGCCGGAGATTGCCGACAGGAAGCTGCCGAACAACCCGCCGGCCAGCTCCGCAGCGAACAGCACCGGCACCTCGCAGGTCGGCACTGGACGTGCGCCAAGACGGCTGGCGGCACGCTGTGCAGCGCGCTGGCCGATACTGCGCGGGTCGGCCAACAATTGGCCCTGGCGATTGACGTCATACCAGTAGTCGCGCTGCATCTGCCCTTCGCCTTCGGCGATCATCACACAGCTCAGGCTGTGACGCGTCGAAGCGTAGCCGCCGATGAAGCCATGGCTGTTGCCATACACCCGCACCCCTTGGTGCGTGTTGAGGGTGGTGCCGTCGGCATTGAGGATGCGCTTGTCGGCATCGAAGGCGGCCGCTTCGCACTCCAGGGCCATCTCGATGGCACGCTCGGGCTCGATGTCCCAGTCGTGGTAGAGGTCGAGGTCAGGCATTTCGCGCGCCATCAGCGCCGCGTCAGCCAGGCCCGAACACTCATCCTCGGAAGTGTGCTTGGCGATTGCCAGTGCAGCAGCCACCGTTTCGCGAATGGCCTCGGGACCGCTCGCCGACGTACTGGCCGACCCCTTGCGCTGGCCCACGTAGAGGGTGATGCCAAAGCCCTGGTCACGGTTGAACTCGACCGTCTCGACCTCGCGCTGGCGCACGCTGGTGGACAGGCCCTGCTCCAGCGAAACCGCCACCTCGCAGGCACTGGCGCCCTGGCGGCGTGCTTCGGCAACGATCGCCTCGACCTGTTCCTGCAACGCTGGCAGGTCCTTCGGACCTATGCTCTGGACTGCACTCATGGTTTTCTCCACTCAAATTCTGCGTTCGGCGAGGGCCATTCTTCGACCGGGCCGGACAAAGCGGCCCCCGACTGGTTATCATGGCGGCGATTTCCTGCGGACTGCCACCATGGTTGATTCATACGACGACGCCTTCGACGGCGAAAAAAGCAAGACCCAGATCAAGCGCGAGCTGCATGCGCTGGTCGAACTCGGCGAGCGACTCACCACGCTCAAGCCCGATATCCTCGCGCGCCTGCCACTCACCGACGAGTTGCGCAAAGCACTGGAGGAAGCGTCCAAACACACTGCCCACGGTGCCCGCAAACGCCACATGTCGTTCGTCGGCAAGCTGATGCGCGTACAGGACCTGGATGCCATCCATGCGCTGCTCGAGCAGATAGACAGCTCCACGCGCCAGTACAACGAACGTTTCCACGGCCTCGAGCGCTGGCGCGACCGGTTGATCGACGGCAACGACGAAGACCTCGAGCGCTTCGTCCAGGAGTTCCCCGATACCGATCGCCAGCAACTGCGCTCGCTGATCCGCCATGCCCAGCACGAAAAGGCGCGGAACAAACCGCCAGCCGCTGCGCGCAAGGTGTTCAAGTACATCCGCGACCTCGACGAGCTCCAGCGCGGCCTGCGCTGAGCCCTGCCACTGACCGCCTGCAGGAGCGGCCTCGCGTCGCGACACGAGGCCGCTCCTGCAGGCAGCGCGTGCCATCAGGCCCCGGTACCGCCCACGGTGATCGCGTCCAGCTTCAGGGTCGGCTGGCCAACGCCAACCGGCACCGACTGCCCATCCTTGCCACAAGTCCCGACGCCGCTGTCCAGGGCCAGGTCGTTACCGACCATCGACACCCGACTCATCGCCTCAGGACCATTGCCGATCAGGGTCGCGCCCTTGACCGGCGCGGTGATCTTGCCGTCTTCGATCAGGTACGCCTCGCTGGTGGAGAACACGAACTTGCCACTGGTGATGTCCACCTGACCACCGCCGAGGTTGGCGCAGTAGATGCCCTTCTTCACCGAGGCGATGATCTCCTGCGGGTCGCTCTCGCCGGCACGCATGTAGGTGTTGGTCATGCGCGGCATCGGCAGGTGCGCGTAGGATTCGCGCCGACCATTGCCGGTAACCGCCATGCCCATCAGGCGGGCATTGAGCTTGTCCTGCATGTAGCCTTTGAGGATGCCGTTCTCGATCAGGGTGGTGCATTCGGTTGGGGTGCCTTCGTCATCGACGCTCAGCGAACCGCGACGGCCTTCCAGCGTGCCGTCATCGACGATGGTGCACAGCTTCGACGCCACCGCCTCACCGATCCGGCCGCTGTAGGCGGAGCTGCCCTTGCGGTTGAAGTCGCCTTCCAGGCCGTGGCCGACCGCTTCATGCAGCAGTACGCCCGACCAACCGGGACCGAGCACCACCGGCAACGTGCCGGCCGGCGCGGGCTGCGCCTCGAGGTTGACCAGCGCCTGGCGCAGCGCCTCGCGGGCATAGCCCATCACCCGCTCTTCGGTGAAGTAGCGGTAGTCGGTACGCCCGCCTCCGCCTTGGCCGCCGCGCTCGCGGCGACCGTTGTGTTCGACGATGACGCTGACGTTGAAACGCACCAGCGGCCGCACATCCGCGGCCAGGCTGCCATCGGCCGCCGCCACCAGGATGCGCTCCCACACACCCGCCATGCTCACGCTGACCTGCTGAATGCGTGGATCGAGGGCACGGGTGGCGGCATCGACGCGCTTGAGCAGTTCGACTTTCTCGGCCCGACTCAGGACATCGAGTGGGTTGTTCGGTGCATACAGGGCGGTCACGTCCTGACTGCGGAAGGCCTGCACCTTACCGTTCTGGCCAGCGCGGGAAATCGAGCGGGCGGCGCGCGCCGCCGACGTCAAGGCTTCAAGATTGATCGCGTTGCTGTAGGCGAAGCCGGTCTTCTCGCCGGACAACGCACGCACGCCGACACCTTGGTCGAGGTTAAAACTGCCTTCCTTGACGATACCGTCTTCCAGTGCCCAGGTTTCCGAGATCTGCCCCTGGAAATACAGGTCGGCAGCGTCGATGCCGGGCCCTGCCAACTCACCCAGCACAGCCTGCAGGCTGTCCAGGGTCAGTCCGCCCGGGGCCAGGAGCTGCTCGCTGACGGTGGATAACATCTGGCTCATAGTCACTCCGAGGTGTGCGCAGGCCGCAAGGCGTCCTGCGAGAAAAAGCGCCGGTGCGAAACGACCGGCATACGCGCCCGTATGGACGCTTGTTCTTCAGCGTCGCGCTCGGCGAGCAATATCGCTTCGCCATGCGCATGTTCGGCGACGATCCTCCCCCAAGGGTCGACGATCGCCGCATGGCCATGGGTTTCCCGTGGGCCTGGATGGCTGCCGCCCTGCGCGGCGGCCAGCATATAGCACTGGGTTTCGATGGCGCGGGCACGGATCAACACTTCCCAATGTGCCGCGCCGGTCACCGCAGTGAACGCCGACGGAGCGCTGATCAGCTCGGCCCCGGCAGCGCGCAGGGCGCTGTAGAGCTCGGGAAAGCGCAGGTCGTAGCACACCGACAAGCCCAGGCGCCCAACCGGTGTATCGGCCACCACCACCTGCGCGCCATGGGCGTAATCGTCCGATTCGCGGTAGCGCCCACGGTTGTCGGCCACGTCCACATCGAACAGGTGCAGCTTGTCGTAACGCGCGGCGATCTCGCCGTGGTCGTCGACCAGCAGCGAGCAGGCATGTGACTTGGCCTCGGGCTGACCGACCGGGGGCAACGGCAAGGTGCCGGCAACAATCCATAACTTGAGGTCGCGTGCGGCGCGTTTCAACCAGGGCAGGATCGGGCCTTCGCCAAGCGCTTCGGCGCGACCGATCACCGCGGCATCGCGCCGGCCCATGGCCGCGAAATTCTCCGGCAGCACTGCCAGCCGTGCGCCACTGTCAGCCGCCTGTTCCAGCAGCACGTGAGCCCGCTGCAGGTTGGCCAGTACGCCGTCCTGGCTGACCATCTGGATCACTGCTGACTTCATGACCACTCCTAGCGCGATTTATCGAAAGGTTTCACAAAGGTGATTTTAGGCTCTTTGACCGGACCTTCGACCCGATAGTGCACGCTGGCGAAGCGTGCGACCCGATCACCGATCAGTCGATCGACCAGGAACAATGCGCCACCGACCGCAGGCGCCCCGACGATCAGCGCCGCCAACGGCAGGTTGTTGGTGACCGGCAGGGTCACCTGCAGGTTGGCATCGATACGGTCGCGCACAAAGTCGAGTGTGCCATCGAGCTCGAAATTGCTGGAGGGGCCGGTGACAGCGATCGGTTCACGGGTCACATAGACGCCCTCGCTGACCACCAGCAGGCCCTTGACCCGATCATAGGCCAGCCCCTCGCCGAACAGGTCGGAGAAGTCCAGGCGCAGACGGCGACCAATCGAGTTGAAGTTGAGCAAGCCGAACACCCGCAACGCCTGGGCGCCGCCCTCGACCTCGACGAACTGGCCGGTGCGCAGCGAGGCATCGAGGCTACCGGAGAATCGCTTGAGACTGACCCAGGCCGGCGAACCCGGCCAACGGCCATCGACGTCCATGCGGAAGTCGCGGCTGGTGACCGTGGGCGCGAAGCCCCAGGCCTTGAGCACATCGCCCAGGTCCTTGCCGTCCAGGCGCCCCTTGTACCAACTGCTGGTGCTGCCGGGAACACCTTCCCAGCCGCCGCTGCCGTCGATGTGCAGGCCCTTGAGATTGAGGTCGATGTCGCCCAGGGACACACCACGGGCATTCGGCCGCAGCTTGACCGAGGCGCTGCCGAACAGGTCGTCGCCGCGATACAACTTGTCGATGCTCAGGTCCAGGGCCGGCGCCTTGCGCGGGTCGAAGGTGGCCAGCGGATCAGGCGCATCTTCGGCCTGGGCCTCCTGCGGATCGGCAGGCGGCAGGCGCAAGGTCTGCAGCTTCACCACCATGGGCGCGGCCTTGGCATCCGGGATCCGCGCATTGCCGATCACTTCCTTGCTGTCCAGGCGCAGATCCCAGGCGCTGGCAACACGCGCCAGGCGCACCACCGCCTGGTTGAGGTCGGTGCCGAATGCCTTCAACTGGCCAATGCTCACATCCACACCCTGCAGGCTCTGACGAGCGCTGCCACCTGGATCCTGGCCAGCATACTTGTCCAACTGCTGCTGCCAGGGCTCGAGGTCCAGCGATTCGAGCCGCCCGCGCACCCGCAGACCCTGGCCGCCCGGCACCAGCGCATCGCCACCGCCCAGCACCAGCTCGCCGCGTCCCTGGGCCAGCTTGTCGAGCGAGGCCGCATAGGCCAACCGCGCCACATCGGCGTAGCTCGCATCAAAGCGCCGCTCACCACCCTGCAGGTTCATGCTGAAGCTGCTGTCGCGTGACTCGGCCGCCGTCTTGCCGAAGGGCGCTGGCAGGTCGATGGTCAGGCCCTTGAGCGACGAGTTGACGCTCAGGCGATTGTCGCGGCTACCCAGGCTGACCTGCAGTTGGTAGGGAATGTCGCCCGAGGCCGGCAGTGCCTGCTTGAACTGCAGCCAGTCGGTCAACGACTTGAGCGGCACCTGGCCGGTGGCGTTGATCCGGGTCTGGATCTGGCCACCCTGCCCTTCGGCGAGAATCTGCGCGGTCACCGGCCTGTCGAAGGCCTGGAGACTGATGCCCTTGCCGCTCAGGCCCTTGTCGAGATCGAAGGTGAAGTCGCCCTTCAGGCGGCTCAGGTCGAGCTCCGGCGGCTCCACCTTGAGCCGGGCATCGGAAGTCGAGAAATCCACCAGCACCTTGGGACGCAGACCGTGTTCCAACGGGATGTCCAGTTTGACCTTGCCCTGCAGCGGGCCCTCGCCTTCCCAGCCGGCGAAGATCTCGCCAGTGCCGATCGGCGCCTCTTTCAGAATCTTCAGGCCGTCACCCAGGCTGCCATCGAACTCGCCGTCCAGGTACAGGCGGCTATGCTGGTCGCCCTCGACATGGGGGATGTTGACGCTGACATCACTGACTCGGGTGTCCAGCAGCAGGCCCTTGCTGGCCTGGATGCGCACACCGGTATCCTCGATGTACACATTGCCGTCCACCTGCTGCACCTGCGGCCAGCCCGGCTGGAAATCGAGGGCCGCATCATGCACCTTGAAGAACAGGCTGATGCTGCGCGAATGCGCCGGCGCGTTGTGGTTCAGAGATCCCTGGTACTGGAAGTAGCCCTCGTCGACCTCCCCCTTGACGATGGCACTGCGAAGCCACTCGTCCAGCGCCGGGCTGAGCACTTCCGGCAGGTACTTGGCCGTGTAGCGGCCATCGCCCTCGGTGAGGCCGACGCGCAGGTCCATATAGTCGGCCTGCTCCTCGTGGAACCTGAAGCGAATGAGAAAATCGGCGGCGATCTTGCCTTCATCGCCCAGCACCTTGATGTAGGGCGCGATGAGGGTAAAGCCGTCCTTGTCCAGCGCCCAGGTCAGGCGGGCATTGGCTTTCTGGTAGTGCCAGGGTTTGCCGAAGATGGGGTACAGGTGCAGCATGAAGGCATCGGTATCAAGGCGCAGTTCGCCGTGCCCGAGATCGCCGCTGATGCTGCCGCTGACATTGCCCGCTGCGGGCGCGCCGTGATACGCATCGAAGCCGATCTTGTCGAGATTGGCGGCGAACTGCAGGCGCTGGTCACCTTCGGCATGGGGACGGATGTCGAGCTGAACATTGCGCAGTGTACCGGTCACGTTCAGGGCATCGACCACGGTCATCAGGTTGTCCGGCAGCGGTGCCAGGCCATCGATCAGTGGGGTCAACGGCGTCAGGTCGAGGCGATCGGCCTGGACCTGCCACGTCTCCCCGGCGGCCTCCTGCCCACGGCGCTGGCGCGCTTGCAGGTGGGTTTCCCAGCGGGTTTCACCGATACTCGCCGCCAACGAATCGACCACGATCTCGTAGCCTTCCTTGCCCCGGCGCACCCAACTGGACAGCGCCAGGTTGTCGAGGGTCACGGTCTTGCGCCCGACATAGGCGCCGCGCAGTTGCGGCGCGTTCAGGCGGGCGACGGCGCGCTGCAACTGGCCTTTGTTCCAGTCGATCCAGAATTCGCCCCCCGCACGCAGCGTCTTGGCTCGCCACTGGCCGAGCAGGCTTGGCGGCACCCAGCGCGCCCAATCGCTCTGCGGCAGGCTGGCGTAGGCCTCCAGCCGCCCGTCACGCCAGGCGTCAGGGGTGGCGCGGCTGCGCAGGTTCAACGCCAGGGGTTGGCCGTCGGGCAAGGTCGCGCGCAGCTCAAGGCGCTGGCGCGACGGACCGGCCTGCAGGCCAAGGCTGACATAAGTGAGCGTGACCGAATCACGGCGCCACGGCTGGAACGTGACCTGGCTGTCGAACACATCGACCCTGCCCAGTTGCTGGAGGCGTTGCAGCAATTGGGCAGGGTCGATGGGCGCATCGTCTTTCTTCGGCAGGCCTTCAAGGGTCCAGGCGCCTTGCTGGTCCTCATGCAGGATCAGCTGCAGGCCGCCTAGCTGGACATGCGCCAACCGCACTTCTCGGGCCTTCAGGCTGGCCCACAGGTCGGGCACCAGCTTGACGTCATCCAGGCGCAAGGCCGCCGAGCCCTCACCCAATTGCAGGTCGCGCAGCCTGAGCACCGGGGCCAGGCCACTCCATCGCCCCTCGAGCGCCCCCACATGCACGGGCAGGCCCAAGGCTTGCTGGGCCTTGTCTTCAAGGTCGGCCCGGTATTCGGCCACCAGCGGCACCAGTTGCCGACCGAGGCTGACATACAGCGCCACCAGCACTGCCAGCAGGGCACACAGCCCCAGCCCCCAGCGGGTCAACGCGCCAAGAACGCGGGTCAGACGTTCCATGGCCATTGCCCTCCGAGTCGTCCATTAACTATGGCCGCAAGCGGCATTTTCGCCACTGGGCGAACGATTTCAGAACGCGTCAGAGCAGCACCACATCATATTGTTCCTGGGAATACATGGACTCGACCTGGAAGCGAATGGTTCGCCCGATGAAGGCCTCCAGCTCGGCGACGTTACCCGACTCTTCATCGAGCAGACGATCGACGACCTTCTGATTGGCCAGCACCCGGTAGCCTTCTGCCTGATAGGCCCGCGCCTCGCGGAGGATTTCGCGGAAGATTTCGTAACAAATAGTCTCTGGCGTCTTCAGCTTGCCACGCCCCTGGCAGGCCAGGCAGGGCTCGCACAGCACCTGCTCGAGGCTTTCACGGGTGCGCTTGCGGGTCATCTGTACCAGGCCCAACTCGGTGATGCCGATGATGTTGGTCTTGGCATGGTCGCGCTCAAGCTGTTTTTCCAGCGTGCGCAGAACCTGGCGGCGGTGCTCTTCGTCTTCCATGTCGATGAAGTCGATGATGATGATGCCGCCGATGTTGCGCAGGCGCAGTTGCCGTGCGATGGCCGTGGCTGCTTCGAGGTTGGTCTTGAAAATGGTCTCTTCGAGGTTGCGATGGCCGACGAAAGCGCCAGTGTTGACGTCGATGGTCGTCATCGCCTCGGCGGGGTCGACCACCAGGTAGCCCCCTGACTTGAGCGGCACCTTGCGTTCCAGGGCGCGCTGGATCTCGTCCTCGACCCCATAGAGGTCGAAGATCGGCCGCTCGCCGGGATAGTGCTCCAGGCGGTCGGCGATCTCAGGCATCAGCTCGCCGACGAACTGCGTGGTCTTCTGGAAGGTCTCCCGCGAGTCGATGCGGATCTTCTCGATCTTTGGATTGACCAGGTCGCGCAAGGTGCGCAGCGCCAGGCCGAGGTCTTCGTAGATCACGGTCGGCGCACCGCAGGTCTGGATCTGGCTGCCGATCTGCTCCCAAAGGCGACGCAGGTAGCGGATGTCCTGGAGGATGTCTTCGGCGCGCGCGCCTTCGGCGGCGGTACGCAGGATGAAGCCACCGGCATCCTTGATGTTCTCTTGCGTCATCGAATCGCTGACCACCTGTTTGAGACGGTCACGCTCGGCTTCGTCTTCGATCTTCAGCGAAATGCCGACATGGCTGCTGCGCGGCATGTACACCAGGTAGCGCGACGGAATCGACAGCTGGGTAGTCAGGCGCGCGCCCTTGGTGCCGATAGGGTCCTTGGTCACCTGCACCACAAGAGCCTGGCCTTCGTGGACCAGCGCGGTGATGGTCTCGACCGCCGAGCCTTCACGCTGGGAGATCTCCGAGGCGTGGATGAACGCCGCACGCTCCAGGCCGATATCGATGAAGGCGGCCTGCATGCCAGGCAGCACACGCACCACCTTGCCCTTGTAGATATTGCCGACGATGCCACGGCGCTGGGTGCGCTCGACATGCACCTCCTGCAGCACTCCGTTCTCCACCACTGCCACACGTGACTCCATTGGCGTGATGTTGATCAGGATCTCTTCACTCATGGCAGGCTCTCGTCAAAGGTCTTCGGTAATGATGGATCGCTGTCGGGCGGCTGGCTAGCGCTGGGCGTTATCCTCTTGCTGCCAGCAGGGAATGGCGAACTGTTCGAGCAGCTCGGCGGTTTCGCTCAGGGGCAGGCCGACCACGGCCGAATAGCTGCCCTCGATGGCGCTGACGAACACCGCCCCCAGCCCCTGGATCGCATAACCGCCGGCCTTGTCCAGCGGTTCACCGCTGTCCCAGTAGCGACATGCTTCATCGAAGGAAATGGTACGGAACCGGACTTTGGTGGCCACGCACAGGCTCAGCGAGCGCTGGCCGTCGGTCACAGCTACGGCCGTAAGCACCTGATGCTCGCGTTTGGACAGGTCGCCGAGCATCGCCAGGGCGTGCTCGCGGTTTTCAGGCTTGCCGAGGATCTGGCCGTCGAGCACCACGGCGGTATCCGCGCCGAGCACCACACCCGGGGCATCGAGCAGATTGAAACCGGCCACCGCCTTGGCTTGCGCCAGGCGCTCGACGTAGGCCTGGGCGGCTTCGTCGGGCAACGGGGTTTCGTCGATGGGGGCGCTGACCACGGTGAATGGCACGCCAATCTGGGTCAGCAGCTCACGCCGGCGCGGGGAGCCGGAGGCCAGGTGCAGTCGAGTCATGTGGACATCTCCCTGTCAGTGGCGACGCGTCAGTGGATATGCAGGCGTCGGCGCATGCCGCGCAGGGCGAAGCTGATCCAGGGCCAGAGCAACGCGCTGATCACCGCCGACCACACCAGCGCAAGCGTCGGCAGGCGATTGCCGGTCAGGGCGCTGAGCCACAGCTGGATCAACTGGGCGATGCCGAACACCACCAGGATCACCAGGCTCTGCTGCCACATGGGGAACATACGCAGGCGTTGCTGCAGGGACAGCACCAGGAAGGTGATCAAGGTGAGGATCAGCGCGTTCTGCCCCAGCAGGGTGCCGTAGAGCACGTCCTCGGCAAGGCCCAGCACAAAGGCGGTGGTCATCCCGACCTTGCTGGGTACGGCCAGGGTCCAGAACGCCAGCAACAAGGCCAGCCACATGGGGCGGAACACCTCCATGAACTGCGGCATCGGCGTGACGCTGAGCAGCAGGCCGATGACGAATGTCAGCCAGATGGCCCAGCCGTTTCTGCTACGGGTACTGGCCATCATTCTCTCCGGGGCTGTGCAGTCGACGCGGGTGCGGCTGGCGGGTGTGAGGTGGACGTACCGTGGGCCGGCGCAGTGGCAGCCGGTGCGGCAGGTGCGGGTGCGTGGGCCGGCGCGCCGCTCGCTGGCGCAGTTGCAGGTGCTGGCGCAGCTGTCGGCTTGGCACTCGCACCTTCCTGACGGTCGGCCTCTTCCTGGGCGATCGCTGCATCCGTGGCACGCTGCTCAGGTGTACGACGATCGCTGAACACCAGCAGCATGTAGCGGCTGCGATTGAGGGCGGCGGTAGGAATGGCGCGCACGATGGCGAACGGCTGACCGGAATCGTGGATCACCTCGTTGACCGTGGCCACCGGATAACCGGCCGGGAAACGCTGCCCCATGCCCGAACTCACCAGCAGATCGCCTTCCTTGATGTCGGCGGTATCGGCCACGTGACGCAGTTCCAGGCGTTCCGGGTTGCCGGTGCCGCTGGCAATGGCGCGCAGGCCGTTGCGGTTGACCTGTACGGGAATGCTGTGGGTGGTGTCGGTCAGCAGCAGCACGCGCGAGGTGTAGGGCATCAGCTCGACCACCTGGCCCATCAGGCCACGGGCATCGAGCACCGGCTGGCCGAGGAACACCCCGTCGCGCTCGCCCTTGTTGATCAGGATGCGATGAGTGAAGGGATTGGGATCGACCCCGATCAGTTCGGCGACTTCGACCTTTTCGTTGACCAGTGCCGAAGAATTGAGCAGCTCGCGCAGACGCACGTTCTGCTCGGTGAGCGCCGCCAGCTTCTGCAGGCGCCCCTGCAACAGCAGGGCTTCGGTCTTGAGTTTCTCGTTTTCGGCGATCAGCTCGGTGCGGCTGCCGAACTGCCCGGCCACGCCCTGCCACAGACGCTGCGGCAAATCGGTGACCCAATAGGATTCCATCAGCACCAGCCCCATCTGGCTGCGTACCGGCTTGAGCACGTCAAAGCGCGAGTCGACCACCATCAGCGCGACCGACATCACCACCAGCACGAGCAGACGAACGCCCAGCGAAGGGCCCTTGGAGAAAAGCGGTTTAATGGGCCGTTCCTCGTGGACGACGATTCAGGCGGTCATTGCACGAGGTCAATGCAACCACCAGCCTGCGGATTGACGGAAACGACGCCCGACGGACGTCAACAGCGCATACAGGTAGCACTGTGCGTGCCACCTGTAAACCAGACGATCTTCAGCGACGGCTGGACAGCGCCAGGACTCACTCGCTGGAAAGCAGGTCCATGGCGTGCTTGTCCATCATTTCCAGCGCACGACCACCGCCACGGGCGACACAGGTCAGCGGGTCTTCGGCAACGATCACCGGCAGGCCGGTTTCCTGGGCCAGCAGCTTGTCGAGGTCACGCAGCAGCGCGCCACCACCGGTCAGCACCAGGCCGCGCTCGGCGATGTCGGAGGCCAGCTCCGGCGGCGACTGCTCCAGGGCGCTCTTGACCGCCTGGACGATGGTCGCCAGCGATTCCTGCAGCGCTTCGAGCACTTCGTTGGAGTTCAGGGTGAAGGCACGTGGTACACCTTCGGCCAGGTTGCGGCCACGCACGTCGACTTCGCGGACTTCGCCGCCCGGGTAGGCGGTGCCGATTTCCTGCTTGATGCGCTCGGCGGTGGATTCGCCGATCAGGCTGCCGTAGTTACGGCGCACGTAGGTGACGATGGCTTCGTCGAAACGGTCGCCGCCGACACGCACGGATTCGGCGTACACCACACCGTTGAGCGAGATCAGGGCGATTTCGGTGGTACCACCACCGATGTCGACGACCATCGAACCGCGGGCTTCCTCGACCGGCAGGCCGGCACCGATGGCGGCGGCCATGGGCTCTTCGATCAGGAACACTTCGCGGGCACCGGCGCCCAGCGCCGATTCACGGATGGCACGGCGCTCGACCTGAGTGGACTTGCACGGCACGCAGATCAGCACGCGAGGGCTGGGCTGCAGGAAGCTGTTTTCGTGCACTTTGTTGATGAAGTACTGCAGCATCTTCTCGCAGACGCTGAAGTCGGCGATCACGCCGTCCTTCATCGGACGAATGGCAGCGATGTTGCCGGGAGTGCGGCCGAGCATGCGCTTGGCTTCGGTACCGACGGCCACGACGCTTTTCTGGTTGCCGTGGGTACGGATGGCAACAACCGAGGGCTCATTCAGGACGATACCGCGCTCACGCACGTAAATAAGGGTGTTGGCAGTACCCAGGTCGATGGACAGATCGCTGGAAAACATGCCACGCAGTTTCTTGAACATGGGAAAGTGACCCTGGGGAAAGCGTGGGTAAAAAAGTGCGGCAAACTCTAACAATGGCAGGGATTTTGGGCAAGGAGCCAATATGTTAAATTGGCAGTTTTTCCGAGCACGCCAGCCGATGATCGCGGCCGTATGACCGCCAGAATCCCGGCATGTTCCTCATTACGGAAGCATTCTGTTTCTGTTTTTCCTGGAGATCCCCATGGCGCTTCAACGCTGTGACGTGGAAAAGATCGCCCATCTGGCCCGCCTGGGCCTTAATGAAGGCGAACTGCCACGCATTACCGATGCCTTGAACAGTATTCTCGGGCTGGTCGACCAGATGCAAGCCGTCGACACCACCGGCATCGAGCCTCTCGCCCACCCGCTCGAAGCCACCCAGCGCCTGCGTCCCGACCAGGTGACCGAAAGCAACCAGCGCGATCGCTACCAAGCGGTGGCACCCTCGACCGAAAACGGTCTGTACCTGGTTCCGAAAGTCATCGAGTAAGGGATAGAGCCTGCCATGCATCAACTCACTCTGGCCGAGATCGCCCGCGGACTCGCCGACAAGTCGTTTTCTTCCGAAGAGCTGACCGGCGCGCTGCTGTCGCGCATCAAGCAGCTCGACCCACAGATCAACAGCTTCATCAGCATCACCGAAGCGCAGGCGCTGCAGCAGGCCCGCGCTGCCGACGCCCGTCGCGCCAATGGCGAAACCGGCGCACTGCTGGGCGCACCGATTGCCCACAAGGACCTGTTCTGCACCCAGGGCGTGCGCACCAGCTGCGGCTCGAAGATGCTCGACAGCTTCACCGCCCCCTATGACGCCACGGTGGTCGCCAAGCTCGCCGAGGCCGGCATGGTCACCCTGGGCAAGACCAACATGGACGAGTTCGCCATGGGTTCGGCCAACGAATCCAGCCACTACGGCGCGGTGAAGAACCCCTGGAACCTCGAACACGTGCCAGGCGGCTCGTCGGGTGGCTCCGCCGCAGCCGTGGCCGCGCGCCTGCTGCCGGTCGCCACCGGCACCGACACCGGCGGCTCGATCCGCCAGCCAGCCGCGCTGACCAACCTCACCGGTCTCAAGCCTACCTACGGCCGTGTCTCGCGCTGGGGCATGATCGCCTACGCCTCGAGCCTCGACCAGGGCGGCCCGATGGCCCGCACCGCCGAAGACTGCGCCCTGCTGCTGCAAGGCATGGCCGGTTTCGACGCCAAGGACTCGACCAGCGTCGACGAATCGGTACCCGACTACAGCGCCAACCTCAATGCCTCGCTGCAGGGCCTGCGCATCGGCCTGCCGAAGGAGTACTTCGGTGCCGGCCTCGATCCGCGCATCGCCGAACTGGTCCAGGCCAGCGTCAAGGAACTGGAGAAGCTCGGCGCGGTGGTCAAGGAAATCAGCCTGCCGAACATGCAGCACGCCATCCCGGCGTACTACGTGATAGCCCCGGCCGAAGCTTCCTCCAACCTCTCGCGCTTCGACGGCGTGCGCTTCGGCTACCGCTGCGAAGCCCCGAAAGACCTCACCGACCTGTACAAGCGCTCGCGTGGCGAAGGCTTCGGCGCTGAAGTGCAGCGCCGGATCATGGTCGGCACCTATGCCCTGTCGGCCGGCTACTACGACGCCTACTACGTCAAGGCCCAGCAGATCCGCCGCCTGATCAAGAACGACTTCATGGCCGCCTTCGAACAGGTCGACGTCATCCTCGGCCCGACCACGCCGAACCCGGCCTGGAAACTCGGCTCGAAGAACGCCGACCCGGTCGCCGCCTACCTCGAGGACGTCTACACCATCACCGCCAACCTCGCGGGCCTGCCCGGCCTGTCGATGCCGGCCGGCTTCGTCGATGGCCTGCCGGTGGGCGTGCAACTGCTGGCCCCGTACTTCCAGGAAGGCCGCCTGCTCAACGTCGCGCACCGTTACCAGCAAGTCACCGACTGGCACACCCGCGCCCCCAAAGGCTTCTGAGGAATTCACACATGCAATGGGAAGTTGTGATCGGGCTGGAGATTCATACCCAGCTCGCCACCCAGTCGAAGATCTTCTCCGGCAGCGCCACCACCTTCGGCTCCGAGCCGAACACCCAGGCCAGCCTGGTCGACCTGGGCATGCCCGGCGTACTGCCGGTGCTGAACCAGGAGGCCGTACGCATGGCCTGCATGTTCGGCCTGGCCATCGATGCCGAGATCGGGCCGCGCAACGTGTTCGCGCGCAAGAACTACTTCTACCCCGACCTGCCCAAGGGCTATCAGATCAGCCAGATGGACCTGCCGATCGTTGGCAAGGGCCACCTGGACATCGCCCTGGAAGACGGCACCCTCAAGCGCATCGGCGTCACCCGCGCACACCTTGAGGAAGATGCCGGCAAGAGCCTGCACGAAGATTTCAACGGCGCCACCGGGATCGACCTGAACCGCGCCGGCACACCGCTGCTGGAAATCGTTTCCGAGCCGGACATGCGCAGCGCAAAAGAGGCCGTGGCCTACGTCAAGGCCATCCACGCCCTGGTGCGCTACCTGGGTATCTGCGATGGCAACATGGCCGAAGGCTCGCTGCGTTGCGACTGCAACGTCTCGGTTCGCCCCAAAGGCCAGGTCGAGTTCGGCACCCGCTGCGAGATCAAGAACGTCAACTCGTTCCGCTTCATCGAGCGGGCGATCAACAGCGAGATCCAGCGCCAGATCGACCTGATCGAGGACGGCGGCAAGGTAGTCCAGGAAACCCGTCTGTACGACCCGAACAAGGACGAGACCCGCTCCATGCGCAGCAAGGAGGAAGCCAACGACTACCGTTACTTCCCCGATCCGGACCTGCTGCCGGTGGTCATCGAGCCAAGCTTCCTCGAGACCGTCCGCGCCTCGCTGCCCGAGCTGCCGACACAGAAGGTCGAGCGCTTCCAGAGCCAGTACGGCCTGTCGGCCTACGACGCCAACGTGCTGGCCAGCAGCCGCGAACAGGCCGACTACTTCGAGCAGGTGGCCAGTATCGGCGGCGACGCCAAGCTGGCGGCCAACTGGGTCATGGTCGAGCTGGGCAGCCTGCTGAACAAGCTGGGTGTCGAAATCGACCAGTCGCCAGTCAGTGCCGAGCTGCTCGGTGGCATGCTGCAGCGCATCCGCGACAACACCATCAGCGGCAAGATCGCCAAGACCGTGTTCGAGGCCATGGCTGCCGGTGAAGGCGATGCCGACAGCATCATCGAGAGCAAGGGCCTCAAGCAGGTGACCGACACCGGCGCGATCGACAAGATGCTCGATGAAGTGCTGGCGGCCAACGCCGAGCAGGTCGAACAGTACCGCGCCGCCGATGAGGCCAAGCGCGGCAAGATGTTCGGTTTCTTCGTCGGCCAGGCGATGAAGGCCTCCAAAGGCAAGGCCAACCCGGGGCAGGTGAACCAATTGCTCAAGGCCAAGCTCGAAGGGTGACCTGAACGCCCTCGTTCGCGGGCAAGTCGGGGCGCCGACTTGCCCGCGAATGGAAGCACCGGAGAGCACCTGCCTTGCTAAAAAAAAACCTCACCGCCCTGGCTCTTTTCTCTGTCTTGGCCGGCTGTGCCAGCCATGACATCGACCCGCGCGGCTACGACGAAACCGGCACCGCCTCCTATTACGGCTCCCGCCACCACGGCAAACGCACCGCCAGCGGCGAAGCCTTCAACCAGCACGGCCTGACCGCCGCCCATCGCACCCTGCCGTTCGGCAGCCAGGTACTGGTGACCAACCTGTCCAACCAGCGCAGCGTGGTGGTACGCATCAACGACCGCGGCCCCCATACCCGTGGCCGACTGATCGACCTGTCACGCGCTGCCGCAGAAAAAATCGGCATGCTCCGTAGCGGAACGGCGCGAGTCCGGGTACAAGGTCTGAGCGACTGACCTGACTGGAGCCCTGCCATTTTCGACCTCGCTACCCTCCCCACCTTCAGCCTCCTGCAACTGGGCCTGGGCCTGGTGCTGTTGGTCATCGGTGCCGAACTGCTGGTGCGCGCCGCCCTGCGCCTGGCCACGCGCCTGCATGTGCGGCCGCTGATCATCGGCCTGAGCCTGGTGGCCTTCGGCAGTACCGCACCACAACTGACGGTCAGCCTGCAGGCGGCCTACCAGGGTGCCCCGGACGTGGCGGTGGGCAGTGTGATCGGCAGCAACATCTTCAATGTGCTGGTGATCCTCGGGCTTGCCGCGCTGATCATCCCGCTACGCGTTTCGCGGCAACTGGTACGCCTGGACATCCCCTTGATGATCGCCGCCAGTGCAGTGGTCTACCTGCTGGCGGCCAACGGCGAACTGGGGAGGCTCGAGGGCGGGCTGTTGTTGCTGGGCCTGCTGGGCTACCTGGGCATGCTCTGGCACCAGTCACGCCACTATGCCCGCACCTATCCGGCGCCCGACGCCGCGCGCCGCAGCCCGGGCCGTTTCTGGAGCACCGTGGTGCTGCAGACCCTGTTCGGGCTGGTGCTGCTCAGCCTCGGTGGGCACTTGCTGCTGGAGGCGGCGGTCGAGGTCGCCACGGATCTGGGCCTGTCCGAGCGGATCATCGGCCTGACCGTGGTCGCGGTCTGCACTTCGCTGCCGGAACTGGCCGCCGCGCTGATCGCCGCCCTGCGGGGCGAACGCGAGATCGCCGTGGGCACGGTGATCGGCAGCAACCTGTTCAACCTCCTGGCAGTGCTGGGGCTGACCGCCTTGACCACGCCCGAGCCACTGACCATCTCACCCAACGCACTGGCATTCGACCTGCCGGTGATGCTCGGGGTCGCCGCCCTGAGCCTGCCCGTGTTCTATTCCGGCTACCGGATCACCCGCGCCGAAGGGCTGGTGTTCCTGGCGCTCTACCTGGCTTACGGCCTGCACGTGGTGGCCTTCACCACCGGCATGCCACTGGCCGGGCGACTGGAGCGTCTGATGCTGTTCTACGTCATGCCGGTGCTGGCGGTGGTGTTGCTGTACACCACCGTTCGTGCCTGGCGCCGCCAACACTGAGGATTACGCAATGACCGACAACAAGAAGGCCGGCGAGCAGGTTCGTCGCCAGGTGATGGGGGACGCTTTCGTCGATCGTGCCCTGGGCAATGCCACGGCGTTCACCCAGCCCCTGCAGGACTTCGTCAACGAACATGCCTGGGGCAGCGTCTGGTCCCGCGAGGGGCTGCCATTGAAGACCCGCAGCCTGATCACCCTGGCGGCGCTGACCGCACTGAAGTGCCCACAGGAACTCAAGGGCCATGTGCGCGGGGCGTTGAACAACGGCTGCACGGTGGAGGAAATTCGCGAAGCACTGCTGCATTGCGCAGTGTACGCCGGGGTGCCGGCAGCGATCGATGCATTCCGCGCGGCGCAGGAAGTGATCGACAGCTACCAGGCCTGAGATCGCACCGGACTCTTCGCGGCTAAACCCGCTCCCACAGGCACGCCACTATGCGGCCCCTGTGGGAGCGGGTTTACCCGCGAAAAGAACGACGCATCAGCGCAGATTCATCCCCTGGCCTGACGCGCTTTCTTCACCCGGAACGCTACCCACAGCGCAGCGATCCACAGCGGAATCAGCATCACCGAGATGCGCACTGGCGGGGTGAGGTACATCACCACCAGGATCAGCACGATGAACGCCAGGCACAGGTAGTTGGTCAGTGGATGCCCCCAACTGCGGTAGAACGGCGTGACGCCCGCCGCCAGCTTGGCCTTGCGGAACTTGAGGTGGGTGATGCTGATGCTCGCCCAGTTGATCACCAGCGCCGACACTGCCAGGGCCATCAGCAAACCGAACGCCTCCCCCGGCATCAGGTAGTTGATCACCACGCACAGACCGGTGGCCAGAGCCGAAACCCCCAGCGCCACCAGCGGTACGCCGCTGCGGCTGACCTTGAGCAACTGGCGCGGCGCATCGCCCTGGCTGGCCAGGCCGAACAGCATGCGGCTGTTGGCGTAGACGCAGCTGTTGTAGACCGACAGCGCGGCGGTCAGCACCACGACGTTGAGCACGGTGGCGACCACATCGCTGTCCAGCTCATGGAAGATCATCACGAACGGGCTGCCGCCCTGCACCACCTTCTGCCACGGGTACAACGACAGCAACACGGCGAGCGCGCCGATGTAGAAGATCAGGATGCGGTAGACCACCTGGTTGGTAGCCTTGGGGATGCTCTGGCGCGGATTGTCCGCCTCGGCAGCGGTAATACCCACCAGCTCCAGGCCGCCGAAGGAGAACATGATCACCGCCAGCGCCATGATCAGCCCGGTGACGCCATTGGGGAAGAAGCCACCGTACTGCCACAGGTTGGCCACGCTGGCATCCGGGCCACCATGACCGCTGCCCAGCAGCCAGGCGCCGAAGCCGATCATGCTGACGATCGCCACCACCTTGACCAGGGCGAACCAGAACTCCATCTCGCCGTAGACCTTCACCTGGGTCAGGTTGATGGCATTGATCACCACGAAGAAGATCGTCGCTGTGGCCCAGGTCGGAAAGTCCGGCCACCAGTACTGCACGTAGATACCCACGGCCGTCAGTTCGGCCATGCCCACCAGCACGTAGACGACCCAGTAGTTCCAGCCGGAGACGAAGCCGGCGAACTCACTCCAGTATTGATGGGCGAAGTGGCTGAAGCTGCCTGCGACCGGTTCCTCGACCACCATCTCGCCAAGCTGGCGCATGATCAGGAAAGCCATCAGGCCAGCGATCGCATAGCCCAGCAGTACCGAAGGGCCGGCCAACTGGATGGTCTGGGCGATCCCCAGGAACAGGCCGGTGCCGATGGCGCCGCCCAGCGCGATCAACTGGATATGGCGATTCTTCAGCCCGCGTTGCAACCCCGCGGGCGTGCTCTGGTCTTGCATGAAGTGTCCTTTAGTTCAGGAGGCAGTGTTGTTGTGTTGTGCGGCCAGCATCTAGATCCACCCGCCCCATTGCAAGATGAATATGCCGATATTGGTGGTGATCGCCGCCATTAGCGTCGTGATCACGATGATAGACGCAGCCAGCTCGTGATTGCCATTGGCCGCGCGGGCCATGACATAACTGGCCGCCGCCGTCGGGCTGCCGATGTAGAGAAACAGAATCCCCAGCTCCGCGCCGCGAAACCCGCACAGCCAGGCGCCCAGGGTACCCACCAGCGGCAGCCAGACCATCTTCACCAGGCTGGCATCCACCGCGAGCTTGCCGCTGTCGCGCAGGGCCGCCAGCGACAGGGTGCCGCCAATGCAGATCAGCGCCAGTGGCAGGGTCATCTGCGCCAGGTAGTCGCCTGAAGTCAGCAACCAGTTGGGCAGGGGCACCTGCCCATACGCCATGGGCGTCGCCGCCAGCACGCTGATGATCAGCGGGTTGCTGAAGATGCTCTTGCACAGGCTCCACGGGTCGGATTTCAGGCTCGGGCTGTACACCGCCAGCACCACCGTCGACAGCGAGTTGTAGAGCAGGATCACCAACCCGGCGAGTACCGCACCCAGGGAAATCCCGTAGTCGCCATAGAGGCTGGCCGCCAGCGCCAGGCCGATCACCCCGTTGTTGCCACGAAACGCACCTTGCGTGTAGATGCCGCGGTCCTCTGGCGGGCTGCGCCAGATCGCCAGCCCCCAGGACAGCGCAAAGCACACCAGGGTCGCGAGGATGAAGTAGAGGATGACCCCGGGCTTGACCGCCGTCGACAGGTCGGCGTGATAGATACCCAGGAACAGCAGCGCCGGCATGCAGGTGTTGAACACCAGCGAGGACGCGACCTTGATGAAATTGTCGTCGATCAAGCGGATGCGTTTGAGTAGCACGCCCATGAACAGCATGGCGAAAACCGGGGCCGTGATGTTCAACGTCTGGATGAGAAGGGCGAGCATTGCGCGCGATCCTGAGAAGGTTGCCGATAGGGAGCTAATCATACGTCAGTGCCAGGTGATTGCGTCCGCCATGGATGAAGGATCTGCCCACAAACAGATCTTGACGTAGGAAATTTCCACCCTATTATCAAAACAACTGTATATGCATACAGTTAATTAGGACTTTTCAGACATCGCATGGAGCAACCAATGTCAGAAATGCAATCACTGCCCGCAACCGGCCAAGCCAATCTGCAAGTCGCGGACCTCGACCGCTTGTTCGACCCCGAAGGCATCCCCTTGGAGGGGGAGCACACGCATCTGGTGCTGGTGGTGGACGGCCATCACACCATCAAGTACCACCGCCTGCCACCACTCGAAGCACCGAAGCCCACCGGGCCCGAGTTGCGCTTCGAGGGCGGCGAGCACACCGCCATCGGCGACAACGTCCTGCTGCGCTTCACGGCCAACCAACCACCGATCGTGGCGCACCAGTCTCCGCTGCCGTTGCCCAACGGCCTGAGCCTGACCTACGGTCAGGTGGTTGCGCTGGGAGGTGACTTCTACGGCGTGCCGGAACGCCCCATCGCCGATGGAACAACACCCTCCGAGCGCATCGAACGCTTCGTCCAGGCTTTCGACTCGCTGGCCCGCCTGCCCGCCTCCCGTGCCGAAGCCCAGGAAATTCTGGCGGTCATGCAGGAAGAGATCTCGGCGGCCAACCGCGCCATCAAGGACGGCCGTCAACCCCATGAAGCCTATGACGCACTGGGCGACAGCCTGTCGGCGCGCTGGAATCGCATCACCGGGGGCGGTAGCGTGGCTTCGGATCTCCTGCCACTGGGTCGCTACCTGAAACTGGCCGCCAGCAACTGGGACCATTTCGGCCGGTCGGCCCTGCTGGCCTACCAGGCCGGTCACGGCGCAGCACTGCAACAGGCGCTGCGCGCCCGTGACAGCGGCGACGAACGCGACCTGCAACTGGCCTATGCCATGAACGCCTTCGCCGACCACTTCCTTACCGACCTGTTCTCCGCCGGCCACCTGCGTGTACCGCGCAAGGCCCTGGCCGACACGGTCACGCCGAGCGACATCGGCTCGCTGGTGTCACGCTTCATGCACGACGAGGACAGCAAGTATGGCCTGCGCGTGCGCAATGCCGAAGGCGAGCAATGGCGCGCCTATGGTGACAAGCGTTATTTCGACAGCGTTGATGTGGCCAACCGGCGCCAGGTCGGGCGCGCGGTACAGCGTTCGGCCGACGAAGTGTTCCAGGCCTTCGACAAGGGGCGGGCCGCATCGCCGGAGCAGTACGCCGCCCTGCGTCTGACGCCAGACCTGCAGGCAGCCGAGCAGGACCTGGTCCCCGGCAATTTCGCTGCGCTCTACCGCCAGCAAGGCTCGACGGTACTGCGGCGCAAGAATGTGGCCGACCTCAACGACCGCCAGTACACCAGTGACTGGTGGGGTTGGAGCACCTATCTGCTGCTCAAGGACTACAAACCCAACCGCCCGACGGGCTTCATCGATGCCCCGGCAACTTCACCGACCATCGTTGCCGGCGGCTGGCAGCGCCGCGAGCCGGATGGCCTGAACTGGCGCCAAGGTAATGCCGTGCGCTATGCCTTCAGTGTCGACGATGGCGTCAACGAATCCTACATCGGCCCCTGGAACCCCTATACCGAGCTGGGCGAGCAGTTCCACCCGACCGTGCAGGTACCGCTCGATGCCCAACGTCGTGGGCGCAACCTGTTCCGCCAGTTCCGCGATGGCGCACCGGAGCTGATCGCGCGCCTAGACGGGCAGGCCACCACTTACATCGACCGTAACGCGTGACAAGGAGGTCACCGATGAATATCAGGATCAAACTGGAACTGGCTTCGGGCCAGTCGCTGCAAGGGATGCTGCTGGAGCTGCTGCGCGATGGGCAGGTGATCGGGCGAGCGCAGGTGGCGCGGGAGGGAGAGGTGTCGTTCGCGGTCGAGCCAGGCACAGGTGCGCTGGCGGTGCGCATGGATCGGACGGTGATCGGGGGCTGATTTTCGCGGCGCCTGCTTCACGGGCAAGTCGAAGCAGGCGCCGCGGTCTGTCGTCCGATCAGCGCCGCACCGGCCGCTTCTGCAGCTTGCGCTGCAAGGTGCGCCGGTGCATGCCCAGCGCCCGCGCCGTCGCCGAGATATTGCCTTCGTGCTCGGTCAACACGCGCTGGATATGCTCCCACTGCAGGCGGTCCACCGACATCGGGTTTTCCGGCACCAGGGTATCGAGGTCGGCATGTTCGGACAGCAGCGCCGCCAGCACATCGTCGGCGTCGGCCGGCTTGCACAGGTAGTTGCAGGCGCCGCGCTTGATCGCCTCAACCGCAGTGGCGATGCTGGAATAGCCGGTCAGGATCAGCACGCGCATCTCCGGGTCCAGCTCCAGCAGCTTGGGCAACAGGACCAGGCCCGAATCACCTTCCATCTTCAGGTCGAGCGTGGCGTAGTCCGGCAAGTCCTGCTGAGCCAGGATCAACCCCTCCTCGGCACTCGAGGCGGTGCTCACCCGAAAACCGCGGCGGCTCATGGCACGGGCCATCACCCGGGTAAAGGTGGCGTCATCATCCACCAGCAGCAGGTGCGGCAGCTCTTCGCCTTCGATCTGGTTCTCATCGCTCATCGTTCATCTCCTCGCTTGCCATGGGGCAGGCGCAGCTCGGTCAGGGTGCCGCCCTCTTCATGACTATAGAGTTTCACCGAGCCCCCCGCGCGGGTAACGCTGGCCTTGCTCAGGAACAGGCCCAGGCCGAAGCCTTTGCCCTTGGTGGTAAAGAAGGGTTTGCCGATCGCCTCGGCGATGGCTACCGGTACGCCGGCACCATGGTCGCGGATACTGATCAGGATATCCTGGGCATCCCAGTCCAGACGCACTTCGAGGTCGTTCGGGCAGGCATCGGCGGCGTTGTTCAGCAGGTTGAGCAGCGCCTGGGTGAGGTCTGGTGGCGGAGTCAGCCGCGGCACCTCGCCATCGCGCAGGCGCTGGAAACGGTAACTGGCTTCCGGACGCATCAGGTGCCAGCGATTGAGCGCCTCGTCGAGCCATGCCGTGACATCCTGCTCCTGCACATTCATGCGTCGGTTGGCTTCGGCGGCACGCACCAGTTGCTGCAGCGTCTCCTTGCAAAGCTTGACCTGGTCCTGCAGCACCGCAAGGTCTTCCTGCAACTGCGGATCGGTATGGTCCTGGCGCATCTCGTTGATCAGCACGCTCATGGTCGCCAGCGGCGTGCCCAGCTCATGGGCGGCCCCGGCGGCCTGCGTTGCCACGGCCAGCAACTGTTCGTCGCGCAGGCTATCCTCGCGCCGCTCGGCACGCATCTGCTCCTGGCGGCGCAGTTCCTCGGCCATGCGCGCGGCAAAGAAGGTAATGACAGCAGCGGCCAGGGCGATGCTCAGCCACATGCCATACACCTGCATGGTGTCACGTGCCAACGGCAGCGTCTCCAGCGGGTAGAACTGCACCAGCAGCAGGCTGTAGGCAACCAGCGCAATGCCCGACAACACCAGTGAATAGATCCACGGCAGGGTCACGGCGGCAATCGCCAGCGGCACCAGGTAATAGGACACGAAGGGGTTGGTCGAGCCCCCCGAGTAGTACAGCAGGGCGCTGTGGATCAGCAGGTCACAGGCCAGTTGCAGGGCGTATTCCATCTCCGTGACCGGCAAGGTCAGGCGCAGGCGCAAGGCGGTAAAGGCACACAGCAGCGACGACAGCGCGAGCGTTGCCGCCAGCGACAGCCACGGCAGCGGCAGCAGCTCGGTCCAGTAGGCCACGCCCACGGAGCCGGCCTGGGCGGCCAGGACCAGGATGCGAATGATGGTCAGGCGCCAGAGGTTCTGACGGGTGGCGGACATTGGGTGTGCGGGGGCGAGCATGAGCTCTCCTGATGAGTGCTCCAGGACAATCGGCTGGAGTATACCGAAGCCAGGCGCCCCGCTGCAGCAATGCGGCAAAGCGCCACACTCTGTCACAAAGTCATGATGGCATTGTTGAACCCACTACACTGTTTCCGGTCTGATGGGCCATGCGTGGAACGGACGTCATCCCCACGCTTTCTACTTGAAGGAGTCATACATGCACATTTCCCGTCGCAGCGCCGCGTTAGTCCTGTCTTGTGGCATGCTCGCCAGCCTGCCGGCCCTGGCCGCCGACGAGCCGCGCTACAACCAGGTATCGCTGCGCGCCGAGGTCAGCAAGGAAGTGGCCCGCGACCTGATGGTCGTCACCCTGTACAGCGAAGCGCAGAACACCGACCCGGGCAAGCTCGCCAAGCAGATCACCGAAACCATGAACAAGGCGGTCCAGCAGGCCCGCGAAGTCAAGGACGTGAAGATCAGCCAGGGCAGCCGTAACAGCTATCCGGTCTACGACACCAAGGGCCAGAAGATCACCGGCTGGCGCGAGCGCGCCGAGCTGCGCCTGGAAAGCGCCGACTTCCCGGCCCTGTCCAAACTCACCGGTGAGCTGCTGCAGGAACTGAAGATGGGCGGCATGGACTTCTCCATCGCCCCGGCCACCCGCAAGGCCAGTGAAGACGAGCTGCTCAAGGATGCGGTCAACGCCTTCAAGGCCCGCGCCCAACTGGCCACCGAAGCCCTCGGCGGCAAAGGCTACAAAGTGGTCAGCCTGAACCTCAACAGCAGCGGCTACCCGCGCCCTTACATGCGCAGCGCACCGATGGCGATGAAAGCCATGGCTGCGGATGAAGCCGCCTCGCCGGACATCGAAGCCGGCACCAGCGAAGTCAGCATGAATGCCGATGGGCTGATCGAAGTACAGATGCCGTGATCGCGGCTGCGCTCGACTGAGCGACCGGGGCCACCTGCAAGGTGGCCCCTCTCCTGGCCACCGCATCTGTCGCAATGACAGCGGGGGCAATGGTCATCTCCACCCTGCATCTGAATCTTCCTACGCACTGTTTCAGTGCAACCTACATCCCTTATCGCTTCGAAACATGTCGCAAAATGCCGCTTTTTTCTTGCGCAAACGTTCAACCTGCGCAAAATTTACATGAATGCGACATCCATGTACGACCGTGCCACATTTCTGGCGCCGACTATCCTGTTGAGTGTTGCAATGGGTACACCCCCTGCATAAGTATCCGCAGGTCGGCTCACGAGGCCACCTCAAATCAAAAATGACAACAATGAGGCCACCATGCTCAAAAACGCAGTCATTCCGTTCCTGGTAGGCGCAGGCCTGCTGGCTGGCGCCCCTGCAGCCCTCGCCGCGTCCAACCTGGTGTTCTGCTCCGAAGGCAGCCCCGCCGGTTTCGACCCGGGCCAATACACCACCGGAACCGACTTCGACGCCTCGGCCGAAACGATCTTCAACCGCCTGACCCAGTTCGAGCGTGGCGGCACCGCCGTCATCCCCGGCCTGGCCACCAAATGGGACGTTTCCGAAGACGGCAAGACCTACACCTTCCACCTGCGTGAAGGGGTCAAGTTCCATACCACCGACTACTTCAAGCCGACTCGCGAATTCAACGCCGACGACGTGCTGTTCACCTTCAACCGCATGCTCGACAAGGACATGCCGTTCCGCAAGGCGTACCCCACCGAATTCCCGTACTTCACCGACATGGGCATGGACAAGAACATCGCCAAGCTCGAGAAGCTCGACGATCACACCGTCAAGTTCACCCTCAACGAAGTGGACGCCGCGTTCATCCAGAACCTGGCGATGAGCTTCGCCTCGATCCAGTCCGCCGAGTACGCCGACCAGTTGCTCAAGCAGGGCAAGGCCGCCGACATCAACCAGAAGCCGATCGGCACCGGGCCGTTCGTGTTCAACAGGTACCAGAAGGACGCGCTGATCCGCTACAAGGGCAACAAGGACTACTGGAAACCGGACGACGTGAAGATCGACAACCTGGTCTTCGCCATCAGCACCGACGCCTCGGTGCGCATGCAGAAGCTCAAGCGTGACGAGTGCCAGGTCACCCTGTTCCCGCGCCCGGCCGACATCGAGCCACTGAAGAAGGATCCGAAGCTGCAGATGCCTGAACAGGCCGGCTTCAACCTCGGCTACATCGCCTACAACGTGATGGACAAGATCAAGGGCAGCAACGAGCCCAACCCCATGGCCCAGCTCAAGGTGCGCCAGGCGCTGGACATGGCGGTGAACAAGCAGCAGATCATCGATTCGGTGTATCAGGGCGCCGGCCAGCTGGCAGTCAATGCCATGCCACCGACCCAGTGGTCCTACGACACCACCATCAAGGACGCCAAGTACGATCCGGAAAAAGCCAGGCAGTTGCTCAAGGAAGCCGGCGTCAAGGAAGGTACCGAGATCACCCTGTGGGCCATGCCGGTGCAACGCCCCTACAACCCCAACGCCAAGCTGATGGCCGAGATGCTGCAATCGGACTGGTCCAAGATCGGCATCAAGGCCAAGATCGTCAGCTACGAATGGGGCGAATACATCAAGCGTTCCAAGGGCGGCGAAAACGGCGCCATGCTGATTGGCTGGAGCGGCGACAACGGTGACCCGGACAACTGGCTCGGCACCCTGTTCGGCTGCGACGCACTGGAGGGCAACAACTTCTCCAAGTGGTGCTACAAGCCCTACGACGACATCATCAAGCAGGCCAAGGCCACCTCCGACCAGGCCAAGCGCACCGAGCTGTACAAGCAGGCGCAGCACATCATCAAGGAGCAGGTGCCGATGACCCCCATCGCCCACTCCACGGTCTATCAGCCGATGAGTGCGAAAGTGAAGGACTTCAAGATCAGTCCGTTCGGACTGAACTCCTTCTATGGCGTAAGCGTGGAGAAATAGCGCCCAGCCAGCCCCGCCATGTGACGGGGCTGGCATGGGCTCGGCGAATTGTCGAAATTTCTCGGCAACATTCAGAAGTTTCTTACGCCACTAGACATATTCATTACCTGTCTCGCCCTTCCTGATGCCGCTAACGTCAGGAACGGGCTTCTGTTGCCGCCTGTTCAGTACGCGGCAGCGCAAACAGATGAGGAAAGGATCGCCATGCGCCGTACCACACTACTCGGCACCGTGCTGGGCCTGGGCCTGCTCGGCCAGGCCATCGCTGCCCAGGCCAACAACCTCGTGTTCTGCTCCGAAGGCAGCCCGGCTGGCTTCGACACCGCCCAATACACCTCGGCCACCGACAACGACGCCGCCGAGCCCCTTTACAACCGCCTGGTCGAATTCGAGCGTGGCGGCACCGCTGTGCAGCCAGGCCTGGCCACCGACTGGCAGGCGTCCGAGGACGGCCTGCGCTACACCTTCCACCTGCGGCCTGGGGTGAAGTTCCACCACAACAAGGACTTCAAGCCCACCCGCGACTTCAACGCCGACGACGTGCTGTTCACCTTCAATCGCATGCTCGACAAAGAGCATCCGTTCCGTAAGGCCTACCCCACCGAGTTCCCCTACTTCATCAGCATGGGCCTGGACAAGAACATCGCCAAGGTCGAGAAAACCGACCCGCTCACGGTGGTTTTCACCCTCAACAAGGTCGATGCCGCGTTCATCCAGAACATCGCCATGGCCTTCGCGTCCATCCTCTCCGCCGAATACGCCGAGCACCTGTTGGCGACCGGCAGGCCCAGCGATATCAACCAGAAGCCGATCGGCACCGGCCCGTTCGTGTTCCAGCGCTACCAGAAGGACTCGCAGATCCGCTTCAAGGGCAACAAGGACTACTGGGCCCCTGACCGGGTGAAGATCGACAACCTGGTGTTCTCTATCAACATCGACCCTTCGGTGCGTATCCAGAAACTGCGCCGCAACGAGTGCCAGGTCACCCTTCATCCACGCCCGGCCGATCTCCCTGCGCTCAAGCAGGACGGCAAGCTGCAGATCATGACGCAGCCCGGCTTCAACCTCGGCTACATCGCCTACAACACCCAGCATCCACCGTTCGATCGACTTGAAGTGCGCCAGGCGATGGACATGGCGGTCAACAAGCAGGCGATCATCCAGGCGGTCTACCAGGACGCCGGGCAAGTGGCAGTCAACGCCATGCCGCCCACCCAATGGTCCTACGACGATACGCTCAAGGACGCGCCGTTCGATCCGCAAAAAGCCAAGCAGTTGCTGGAGCAGGCCGGGGTCAAGCCAGGCACGGAAATCACCCTCTGGGCCATGCCGGTGCAACGCCCCTACAACCCCAACGCCAAGCTCATGGCTGAAATGCTCCAGGCCGACTGGAGCAAGCTCGGCTTCAAGGTCCGTATCGTCAGCTACGAATGGGGCGAATACCTCAAGCGCATGAAAAATGGCGAACACGACATCGCCCTGATCGGTTGGACCGGCGACAACGGTGACCCGGACAACTGGCTCGGCACCCTGTTCAGTTGCGATGCCATTGGCAGCAACAACTACTCGCAGTGGTGCGACAGCCAGTACGACGAACTGGTCAAGAAGGCCAAGCAGGTCACCGACCGCGAACAGCGCACCCACCTCTACCAGCAGGCCCAGCAACGCCTCAAGCAGCAGGTACCGATTACCCCGGTGGCCCATTCGACGGTCAACCAACCCCTCAGCATCAGTGTGAAAGACTTCAAGGTCAGCCCCTTCGGACGCAACGTTTTCTCCGGCGTCAGCATCGATTGACCCTGTATCGCCAGACCGGGAGTACCCCCCACTCCCGCGACCGCGTGCAGCCCGGATTTGCCTGGCAATCCCAGGTGAACACCCGCAGTACCGCGTCACCGAGCCAAGCCCGACCCACAAGATCGGGCCACAGATATAAGAATAGAAAGGGAGCTTTAACCTTGAAACGAACCACCAAAACCGCGCTGGCCCTATCCATCGGCGCCTTCTGCGCCGCCGCCCAGGCAGAACCTGTCAGCCAGGACTTCTACCCGCTGAGCCTCAAGTCAGGCAGTGAGCAGGCCGATGCTTCAGGCTTCTTCGAAGGCCAGAGCCTGAGCGGCAGCACCCGCAACTGGTACGCCCGCGAACGCGCCACCCGTGCGCCGCTGTGGAAGTACTACAAGAGCGACGGCACCCGCCACGACACCCACAGCCGTGACAACTGGGTACAGGGCACCATCCTCAACTACAGTTCGGGCTTTACTCAGGGCACCGTGGGCTTCGCCACCGAAGTCGCCGCCTACAACGCCATCGCCCTCGAGCGTGGTCGCGCAGCGATTGCCGGGCCGAACAACCGCACCCTGACCCATAGCGATGGCGACCCTGTCGGCCAATGGAGCAAGGCGGGCCTGGCCAACGTCAAGGCGCGCATCTCCAACACCACCCTCACCGTCGGCCGTCAGTCCCTGGACACGCCGATGATCGCCTACATCGGCAACCGTGCCCTGCCTTCGAGCTTCCAGGGCGTGGCGTTGCACAGCGCCGAATTCGACAACCTGTCGTTCGACATCGGCACCTTCGACCGCGTCTCGCCGCGTACCGAACAGAGCCTGAGCAAGTTCCGCTCCGAATACAGCGCCACCGGCGTGGAAACCGACCGTGCCAGCACCGCCGGTATCAACTACCAGCCGTTCAAGAGCCTGACCACCAGCCTGTACGCCACCAAGGTCGACGACTTCTGGAACCAGTACTACTTCGGTGCCAACCACGTGCTGGGTGACAGCGCGGTGCTGAGCCTGACCACCGGCCTGAACTACTACAAGACGGTCGATGCCGGCAGCAAGAAGATGGGCGAGATCGACAATGACACCTACAGCCTGTCGTTCGGCCTCACCCACCAGGCGCACACGCTCACCGCCTCCTGGCAGCAGGTCAACGGCAACGAGTACTTCGACTACCTGCACGAAACCAACGGTATCTACCTGGCCAACTCCCTGCTGTCGGACTTCAACGGCCCGAACGAGAAATCCCTGCAGATTTCCTACGTGCTGAACATGGCCCAGTACGGCGTGCCAGGCCTGAAGTTCAACCTGTACAACGCCCGCGGCTGGGGCATCGACGGTACCCACTACCGCGGTACCGCCTACGACGTGCGTGGCATGGATGGCGAGACCCACTACGAGTGGGGCATCGGCACCAGCTATGCGGTGCAGAGCGGCATGCTGAAGGACACCAGCATCCGCGCCACCTATACCGCCCACCGCGCGAGCAAGGCCCAGGCCGACGGCAGCCTGGACGAGCTGCGCATCGTGACCACCATTCCGTTCAACATTCTCTGACCGCCACGGTCACGGCCCGGGCTTTCCGGGCCGTGACGTCTACGCTGGAGTCATTCGCAGGGAGGTTCCATGAAATCGCTACCGCTACGCGCTGCCCTGGCAGCGATCATCCTGGGCGCCGCCGGCAACCTCGCGGCCAAGCCCCTGGTGGTGTGCACCGAAGCCAGCCCCGAAGGTTTCGATATCGTCCAGTACACCACCGCGGTCACCGCCGACGCCTCGGCCGAAACCGTGTTCAACCGCCTGGTCGACTTCAAGCCCGGCACCACCGATATCCAGCCGGCGCTGGCCGATAGCTGGGACGTCAGCGCCGACGGCCTGACCTACACCTTCCACCTGCGCAAGGGCGTGAAGTTCCACACCACCGACTACTTCACTCCCACCCGTGACTTCAATGCCGACGACGTGCTGTGGAGCCTGAACCGCCAGTTCGATGCCAAGCACCCATGGCACGACAAGACCAGCGTCGGCTACCCCTATTTCGAGAGCATGGCCTTCGGGCAACTGCTCAAGTCGGTGAGCAAGACCGACGACCACACCGTGGTGATCACCCTGACCCGCCCGGAAGCGCCGTTCCTGCGTGACCTGGCCATGGCCTTCACCTCGATCTACTCCGCCGAGTACGGCGACCAGTTGCTCAAGGCCGGCAAGACCGGCGACCTGAACAGCAAGCCGATTGGCACCGGTCCGTTCGTGTTCCAGCGCTACAACAAGGACGCCCAGGTCCGCTTCAAGGCCAACCCCGACTACTTCCGCGGCAAGCCGCCCAGCGACACGCTGGTGTTCGCCATCGCCACCGACAACAACGTGCGCCTGCAGAAGCTACGGGCCAACGAATGCCAGATCGCCCTGTACCCCAAGCCCGACGACGTCCCGGCGATCAAGACCGATCCCAAGCTCAAGGTCGCCGAGATCGAAGCCCTGGTGACCGGCTACATCGCCATGAACACCGAGCACAAGTACCTTAGCGACGTGCGCGTGCGCAAGGCGATCAACATCGCCTTCGACCGCCAGACCCACGTCGACCAGTTGTTCGGCAAGGGCAACGCGCTGGTCGGGGTCAACCCCTACCCGCCGACCATGATCGGCTACAACACCGCCAACAAGAATCCGCCGCGCGACCTCGACAAGGCCCGCGCCCTGCTCAAGGAAGCCGGCGTTCCCGAAGGCACCGTCATCACCCTGTTCACCCGCAACGGTGGCGGCCCGACCAACCCCAATCCACGCCTTTCGGCAGAGATGCTGCAGGCCGACCTTGCCAAGATCGGGCTCAAGCTCGACATCCGCGTGATGGAATGGGCCGAGATGCTGCGCCGCGCCAAGAAGGGTGAAGCAGACCTGGTCTCCGCCGGCTGGGCCGGCGACAACGGTGACCCGGACAACTTCCTGACCCCGATGCTCAGTTGCGATGCCGCCAAGACCGGCGAGAACTATGCGCGCTGGTGCAACCCTAAGTTCCAGGAACTGATCACCCGTGCCCGCGAGATCATCGACAACGATGAACGCGCCAAGCTCTATAGCGAGGCGCTGGCGGTGTACGATGAGGATCAACCGTGGATCAGCATGGCCCACCCGAAGATGTTCACGGCCATGCGCGACAACGTAGAGGGATATGTCATCAACCCTCTGACCAATAACAACTTCGCCACCACCAAGGTGAAGTAGAAGAAAAACATGACCGCCGGCCTCTGCAAGGGCCGGCGGCTGCCTTGACCGGCCGATGAGGTACCTCCGACGATGTTGAGTTTTATTGCCCGGCGCCTGGGCCTGCTGATACCGACCTTCTTCGGTATCACCCTGCTGACCTTCGCGCTCATACGCCTGATCCCCGGCGACCCGGTGGAAGTGATGATGGGCGAGCGCAGGGTCGACCCTGAAATGCACGCCCAGGCCATGGAACGCCTTGGCCTGAACAAACCCCTGCCGGCCCAGTACATGGACTACATCGGCAAGCTTGCCCAAGGCGATCTCGGCGAATCGCTGCGCTCGCGCGAGAGCGTGTGGAAAGAGTTCACCACGCTGTTCCCCGCCACGCTGGAGCTGGCGTTCTGCGCGTTGATCTTCGCCGGCGTCTTCGGCCTGCTGGCCGGGGTGATCGCGGCGCTCAAGCGCGGATCCTTGTTCGACCATGGGGTGATGGGCGTCTCGCTCGCCGGCTACTCCATGCCCATTTTCTGGTGGGGCCTGATCCTCATCATGTTCTCGTCGGTGAGCATGGGCTGGACACCCGTGTCCGGGCGCATCGACCCGCTGTACGACGTCGAGCCGGTGACCGGTTTCATGCTGATCGACACCTTGCTGGTGGGCGATGAAGGCTCGTTCAAGGATGCCTTCATGCACCTGATCCTGCCGACCATCGTGCTCGGCACCATCCCGCTGGCGGTGATCGCCCGCATGACCCGCTCCTCGATGCTCGAAGTGCTGCGCGAAGACTACATTCGTACCGCCCGCGCCAAGGGCCTGTCGCCGGCCCGCGTGGTCTTCGTGCACGGCCTGCGCAATGCGCTGATCCCGGTGCTGACGGTGTTCGGTCTGCAGGTCGGCACCTTGCTCGCAGGTGCCGTGCTCACCGAAACCATCTTCTCCTGGCCGGGCATCGGCAAATGGCTGATCGAAGCCATTGGCGCCCGTGACTACCCCGTGGTCCAGAACGGCATCCTGTTGATCGCCTGCCTGGTGATCCTGGTCAACTTCGTCGTGGACATCCTCTACGGCCTGGCCAACCCACGCATCCGTCATCAGCGCTGAGGTCCCCGCCATGACTAATCCGACTTCCAACGCTGTGACCCAGGCTGCAACCGCCGACCACAGCCAGCTCTACCCCTCCCCGTACAAGGAGTTCTGGCAGGCCTTCTCGCGCAACAAGGGCGCAGTGGCAGGCCTGGCCTTCATGTGCCTGATCGTGTTCTGTGCGCTGTTCGCCCCCTGGGTCGCACCACACAACCCCAGCGAGCAATACCGCGACTTCCTGCTGACCCCACCGGTCTGGCTCGAGGGCGGCACCTGGCAATTCATCCTCGGCACCGACGAACTGGGCCGCGACCTGCTTTCGCGCCTGATCCAGGGCGCAAGGCTGTCGCTGCTGATCGGCCTGTCGTCGGTGGTGATGTCGCTGATCCCCGGCATCCTGCTGGGCCTGTTCGCCGGGTTCTTCCCACGCTTGCTAGGCCCGTCGATCATGCGCCTGATGGACGTGATGCTGGCCCTGCCCTCGCTGCTGCTGGCCGTGGCCATCGTCGCCATCCTCGGCCCTGGCCTGATCAACACAGTGATCGCCATCGCCGTGGTCTCGCTGCCTTCCTACGTGCGCCTGACCCGCGCCGCGGTGATGGGCGAGCTGAACCGCGACTATGTCACCGCCGCACGCCTGGCCGGTGCCAGCCTGCCGCGCCTGATGTTCGTCACCGTGCTGCCCAACTGCATGGCACCACTGATCGTGCAGGCTACCTTGAGTTTCTCCTCGGCGATCCTCGACGCCGCCGCCCTGGGCTTCCTCGGCCTCGGTGTCCAGCCGCCCACCCCCGAATGGGGCACCATGCTGGCCTCTGCCCGCGACTACATCGAGCGCGCCTGGTGGGTGGTGAGCCTGCCTGGCCTGACGATCCTGCTCAGCGTGCTGGCAATCAACCTGATGGGCGACGGCCTGCGCGATGCGCTGGACCCTAAACTCAAGAACGCCGCCTGAGGAGAGCGCCATGTCACTGTTGCAGATCAACAACCTGAACGTGCGCTTCGGCGACGCCAACGCCGTCCCCGTGGTGGACGGCCTCGACCTGTCGGTGGACGCCGGCGAGATCCTCGCCATCGTCGGCGAGTCCGGCTCCGGCAAGTCGGTGACCATGATGGCCCTGATGGGCCTGATCGACGCCCCTGGGCGCATCACCGCCGACAGCCTCACCTTCGACGGCATCGACATGCTCAAGCTCAGCGGTCGTCAGCGCCGCAAGGTGGTGGGCAAGGACATCGCCATGGTCTTCCAGGACCCGATGACCGCACTCAATCCCAGCTACACCGTGGGCTACCAGATCGAGGAAGTGCTGCGCCAACACCTCGGTCTGAAGGGCAAGGCTGCACGCCAGCGCGCGTTGGAGCTGCTCAAGAAAGTCGAGATCCCGGCCGCCGAAAGCCGCCTTGACGCCTACCCGCACCAGCTCTCCGGCGGCATGAGCCAGCGCGTCGCGATCGCCATGGCGATTGCTGGCGAACCCAAGCTGCTGATCGCCGACGAACCGACCACCGCCCTCGATGTGACCATCCAGGCACAGATCATGGAACTGCTGGTCAACCTGCAGAAGGAGCGCAACATGGCGCTCATCCTGATCACCCACGACCTGGCCGTGGTTGCCGAAACCGCCAGGCGTGTGTGCGTGATGTATGCAGGGCAGGCGGTGGAGGTGGGCCAGGTGCCGGAGCTGTTCGACATCCCCGCACACCCTTACAGCGAAGCGCTGCTGGCAGCGATCCCCGAACACAGCATCGGCGCTGAACGGCTGGCCACCCTGCCTGGCATCGTGCCCGGGCGCTATGACCGCCCCCAGGGTTGCCTGCTGTCACCTCGCTGCCCTTATGTACGTGACAACTGCCGGGCACAGCGTCCGGCCCTCGATCCCCAGGCCCACAGCCTGGTGCGCTGCTTCTACCCGTTGAACCAGGAGGTGGCGTGATGACTGTCGTTCTGTCCGCCCGTGAACTGACCCGTCACTACGAAGTCTCCCGCGGCCTGTTCAAGGGCCATGCACTGGTGCGCGCGCTCAATGGCGTGTCGTTCGAACTGGAGGCCGGCAAGACCCTGGCCGTGGTCGGCGAATCCGGCTGTGGCAAGTCCACCCTGGCCCGTGCCCTGACCTTGATCGAAGAGCCCTCTTCGGGCTCGCTGCAGATTGCCGGCACCGAGGTCAAAGGCGCCGACAAAGCCCAGCGCAAGCAGTTGCGCCGTGACGTGCAGATGGTCTTCCAGAGCCCCTATGCCTCGCTCAATCCGCGGCAGAAGATCGGCGATCAGTTGGCCGAGCCCTTGCTGATCAACACATCGCTGAGCAAGGCCGAGCGCCGCGACAAGGTGCAGAAGATGATGCAGCAGGTCGGCCTGCGCCCTGAGCACTACCAGCGCTATCCGCACATGTTCTCCGGCGGTCAGCGCCAGCGTATCGCCCTGGCTCGGGCGATGATGCTGCAGCCCAAGGTGCTGGTGGCGGACGAACCGACCTCGGCGCTCGATGTATCGATCCAGGCCCAGGTGCTGAACCTGTTCATGGACCTGCAGAAAGAGTTCAACACCGCCTACGTGTTCATCTCACACAACCTCGCGGTGGTGCGGCATGTCGCTGACCAGGTGCTGGTGATGTACCTGGGCCGCCCGGCGGAAATGGGGCCCAAGGAAGATATCTACGAGAAGCCGCTGCACCCCTACACGCAAGCGCTGCTCTCGGCGACCCCGGCCATTCACCCGGATCCGCTCAAACCGAAGATCCGTATCGCCGGCGAGCTGCCCAACCCGCTGAATCCGCCAGACGGCTGCGCCTTCCACAAGCGCTGCCCCTATGCCACGGAGCGTTGCGGCAAGGAGATTCCAGCGTTCAGGCAGGTCGGAACGCGGCAGGTGGCCTGTCACTACGCGGAGCAGTTTCTGTAAGCAGCATGAAGCCGCTACCGTAGGACAACAGTTGCAAGAAGGGCCGCAGTAGCGGCCCTTTTCTATTAGTGCATGAAGATCGCGATCAGAATGATCACCGGGATTGGCACCCCAAGCATCCAGAGCAGTATCGAGCGCATGATGGTTCCTCCAGTCGTGAATTCGAATTAGCGGACAACAGTGGTCGAAGCATGCAGCGCACGGTGGTCTTGCTCGATCCACCGCGCACCGTCACGCAGTCGGCCACCGAACAGGGCTGCGAAACTGGCGAAGAACGCGCCGCACAGCAAGGCGATGAAGGTCCAGATGGCGGTCCAGGCCGCGACCTTGGCCGCAGTGTCGGCAGCTTCCTGGGCCGCCTGCTTGGCTTGCGCAGCATCCTGACGCGCCTCTTCATAGACTTGCTCGACCCGCGCCTGGGCTTCGGTTTGGGTCAGTCGGGTACGCTGGGCCACCAACTGGGCCAGGTAGGTGCGATCCTCGGCAGCCATCCCGCCATCGGCAGCCAGGCCACGGACCAGGATTCGGCTGGCCACGCCATTGGCCGCATCCTCGCTCACCGCGACCGGACCATCCCCACGGAACAGACGATCGACGTAGTAACCCATGGGGTCGGCGGCGCCCGACGGCTTGCTCTTGTCATCCGCCATGGAAACGCTGGCGACGGCTCCGGAAGCGGCAGCAGCGCCTGCCGAGGCACCGGCACTGGCGAGTCCGCCAGCAGAGGACACGACCAGCAACGCAGTCACCAGGGTGGCGATGGCCCAGGACAGGAAGCCATGGGCGGTATCGCGGAAATACACCTCGTCACCATGCAGGTTGGCCCACTTCACCCGCAAGCGACCCGCCATATACCCGCCCAGCCCGGAGGCGAGGATCTGGGTAATCAGCAGCCAGACGATGGTGGATATCCCCAGCGCCTTGGCGCTGGCACCTTCGTTGGCCCAGGGAGATGAGGCGGCAAAGCCCAGGCCCGCGCCCAGTATCACGAGGATCAACGACAACGCCGCCGCAGCAGCGGCACCGGCGAAGATGGCGGCCCAGGATACGCCCGAGCGGTTCGGGGCCTCGGAAACAACGGTTGGCAGATCGGCAGTGGTAATCATGATTCGCGCCTTATGAGGGTGAGCAAAACTTCCTTTTTGTTTGCCACTGGATCAGTGCAGCGCGCGTGCCAGTTGTGACAAAAAATGACATCCAACTAAATCAATCACTTAGCTGAAAACCACTTCCTAGGATCGTGCGAATCGCCCGAACCCACCCATTCGAACTGGGCGTTATGCAGTCCCCGCAGCCCTGTGGCTTCTCAGGCCAGGCCGTGCGCCCTTGTCGCCCGGAGCGGCCCGATGCATTATCGGCCCATGACCGCCACTCTCCTTCCAGACGGCCCCGCCCAGACACCGCTCACTGCGGAAGTCGTCATGCGCTACCACTTGTGCTGGAAGCATCGCGACCTGGATGGGGTCATGGCGCTGTATCACCCAGAGATCCAGTACCACGACTTTTTCCAGAACCGCGTGCTCGGCTTCGACGAGCTGCGCGAATACGTGCGCGTCTCGTTGCCGCACGAAGCCGGGGAAGACATCGTCCACAGCGACCGCATCCGGGTCGACGGTTGCACAGCCTTCATCCAGTACCAGGTGACGGTCCAGGGCGGTGAAGGCCTGGTGGCCTTCCAGTCCAGCGAGGCGATCACGGTCAAGGACAACCTGATCTGGCGGGTCAACGAATACGGCACGCTGATCCGCCGCGACGGCAAGGGCGCCAGCGCCTCCGGGCCGCGTCCCGCGACCAGCCGCCTGGGCCTGTCGCCACGGCAACTGAGCACCATGGCCCAGGACCTGGAACATTACTTCCAGGCCCAGCGCCCCTACCTGGACCCTGAGCTGGACCTGCAACAGGTCGCACAGGAGAGCGGCTACAGCCGCAACCAGATCTCCTACCTGCTTAACCAGGTGCTCGGCCAGAGCTTCTACCGCTACGTCAACCAGGCCCGCCTGCAGCACCTGCTCGCCGGGCTCGATGACGCGGGCTGCAGGGCGCCGATCGACGAACTGGCCTTTGCCGCCGGCTTCAATTCGCTGTCGGCCTTCTACAAGTGCTTTCGCGAACACACCGGGCTCTCGCCCAAGGCCTACGTGAAGCAGATTTCTCTGCGTGCACGCACGTAAGACAGCGAAGCGCCCGCCCTACTAGCATCGCTCCCAGAACCTTGAACGGAAGTGGGAGCAGTACCTGATGCAAGCCTGGCGCACGATCAGCCTCTGGATGGACCAGCTCGACGAGCCGCTCGACGCCCGCCCGTCGCTGCAGCAGGACCTGGATGTCGACGTGTGCATCATCGGTGCCGGCTACACCGGCCTGTGGACGGCCTACTACCTCAAGCGCCAGGCCCCGCACCTGCGCATCGCCATCCTCGAGGCCAACACCGCAGGCTTCGGTGCCTCCGGGCGCAATGGCGGCTGGCTGATGGGCAACCTGCTGGGCGAAGACCGCCTGCTGGCCACCCTTTCCCCACAGCAGCGCCGCGCCAGCGTCGACCTGCTGCACGCCATCCCCGACGAAGTGCACGGCGTGCTGCAGCGCGAAGGCATCGACTGCGACTACCGCAAGGGTGGCGTCATCTACTGCGCCGCCCGCTACCCCGAGCAGGAGCGCAGCCTGCGCGCCTACCTCGACGACCTGTACCGCCAGGGCATGAACGAGGACGACTACCGCTGGCTCAAGCCCGAACAACTGGCCGGCCAACTGCGGGTCAGCAATGCCTACGGCGCGATCTTCAGCCCCCACGTCGCAACCATCCAGCCTGCCAAGCTGGTGCGCGGCCTGGCACGGGTGGTCGAGGGCATGGGCGTACCCATCTACGAAAACACCCCGGCCAACGACTGGCAGACCGGTGAGGTGCGCACTGCCCAGGCCAAGGTCCGTTGCCAATGGGTCGTGCCGGCGGTCGAAGGTTACGCCGCCAGCCTGCCGCCGCTGGATCGCCATCAACTGCCCGTGCAGAGCCTGCTGGTGGCGACCGAGCCGCTGCCGGAATCGGCCTGGGAGCAGATCGGCCTGAGCCAGGGCCAGGCCTTCAGCGAAGGCAGCCGCCAGGTCACCTATGGTCAGCGCACCACCGACAACCGCCTGGTGTTCGGCGCCCGCGGCGGGTATCGCTTCGGTGGCCGTCTGCGCGAGGACTTCAGCCTCAGCGACGCCGAGATCGAGCTGCGCCGCTATCTGTTCGGCGAACTGTTCCCACACCTGAAGAACGTGCGCATCACCCACTCCTGGGGCGGCAACCTGGGCATGGCGCGGCGCTTCCGCCCGCACATGCTGTGCGACCGCCAACGCGGCCTGGCGCTCTCGGGTGGCTATGGCGGCGAAGGTGTCGGCGCCACCAACCTGGGCGGGCGCACGCTCGCGGCACTGATTCTCGGCCAGCACAACGAGCTGACCGCCCAGCCTTGGGTCCACGACAACCGCCCGCTGTCGAGCCTCGCCAGTTGGCCGCCCGAGCCCTGCCGCTGGCTAGGCTACAACGCGATCATCCAGAGTTTCGTCCACGAGGACCGCACCCTCGCCAACCCGGCCAGCCCGGCCTGGCGGCGACGCCTGGCCAGCGGCCTGGCCGGGTTCATGGAAGGCTTCATGCACTGAGTTGCACCCACTACCACAAGAGATCCTGCAGTCATGAGCATCACCCAGTTCAAGCACACCGACAGCGCCGCGCTGGAAACCTCCAACCCGGTCGCCGTCCCCCTCGGAGAACCCGTCGCAGTGACCTCGGTCACCTGCGTCGAACGCAACGATGGCGTCGAAACCGGTATCTGGGAATGCACCCCCGGGCGCTGGCGCCGGCAGATCGTGCAACAGGAGTTCTGCCATTTCATCAAGGGCCGCTGCACCTTCACCCCCGACGGTGGCGAGCCCCTGGTCATAGAAGCCGGAGACGCACTGATGCTACCGGCCAACAGCACCGGGATCTGGGATATCCAGGAAACCGTGCGCAAGACCTACGTACTGATTTTCTGATCCGCTGATCGCCTGCCGTTCTTCGATAACAACAGACAAAGCAAGGTAAACCGGACATGCGCAAACTCCTCCTCGCCCCCCTGATGCTGGCTGCTGGCGTCGCCAGCGCCGCCGACTCGGTGAAGATCTACAACTGGTCCAGCTACGTCGCCCCGGACACGCTGCAGAACTTCCAGAAAGCCACCGGCATCGTGCCCACCTACGATGTCTACGACAGCAACGAGACCCTCGACGGCAAGCTGATGACCGGCAACTCCGGTTACGACGTGGTCTTCCCCTCCAACCACTTCATGGCCCGGCAGATCCAGGGCAAGGCCCTGAAGAAGCTCGACAAGAGCCAGCTGCCGAACTGGCAGAACCTCAACCCGGTGCTGCTCAAGGCGCTGGAAGTGAACGACCCGGGCAACCAGTACGGCTTCCCGTACCTGTGGGGCAGCACCGGCATCGGCTACAACATCGACAAGGTCAAGGCCGTGCTCGGCGACAAGGCACCGGTCGATTCCTGGGACCTGGTGTTCAAGCCCGAGAACATGGAAAAGCTCAAGAGCTGTGGCGTGGCCATGCTCGACAACGGCCCGGAATTGCTGCCGATCGCCCTGAACTACCTGGGCCTGCCGCCGCACAGCCAGAAGCCTGAGGATTACGAGAAAGCCAAGGAACTGTTGATGAAGGTGCGTCCGTACATCAACTACTTCCATTCTTCGAAGTACACCGGTGACCTGGCCAACGGCAACATCTGCGTGGTGGTCGGCTTCTCCGGCGACGTGCTGCAGGCCAAGAACAGCGCCGAAGATGCGAAGAACGGGGTGAAGGTCGGCTATTCGATTCCCAAGGAAGGTGCGCCGCTGTGGTTCGACATGGTCGCCATGCCAGCCGATGCACCAGACGAGAAAGCCGGCTACGCCTACATGAACTACCTGCTGCAGCCTGAGGTGATGGCCAACATCAGCAATTCGGTGCAGTACGCCAACGGCAATGCCAAGGCAGACGCCCTGGTCGATCCGGCACTCAAGCAGAACACCATGATCTACCCGAGCCCGGACGTGATGGGCAAGCTGTTTGCCCTGGAAGCGATGCCAGCGAAGATCGACCGCATCCGCACGCGGATCTGGACCAGCATCAAAGCGGGGAACTGAAGCCCTCGCATATGCGAAAAACCCCACCGGCACCAGGGTGCCGGTGGGGTTTTGCCGTTATGGGGTCGGCTTCAGCGCACCACCGTCACCCGCCCGAACAGCGTCTGCGGCACGAAGCCCATGACCTTGCCCAGCGACGCCAGCGCCAGCAAGGGCTCCTCCACCGGGAAACTGCCGCTGACCTTGCGCTGCGCCAAGGCATCGTCGAGCAGCAGGATGCGCCCCGGGTAATACCGCTCCAGGTCCTTGACCACCTGCGCCAGCGGCACCTGGTAATAGTTCAGCCAGCCCTGGCGCCAGGCCAGGCGACTGTCACTGTCCACGGCACTGATCGCCCCCGCCGCGCCCTCGGCGTAGGTCAGTTGCTGGTTGGCGGTCAGCTCACGCGCCACGGCACCGGCAATCGGTGTCACCGCCACCCGTCCACTGCGCACGGTAACCTGGGCGCCGTCGCCCTGCCCGCGTACCTCGAACTGAGTGCCCAGCACCCGCACTTCGCCGCCCGCCGCATCGACCAGGAACGGCGCACCGGTGTGGGTCACCTCGAAGAACGCCGCGCCACGCAGCAGGTGTACGCGCCGCTCGCCATGGTCGAAATCCACCACCACGGCGCTGTTGGCATCCAGGGTCAGGCGTGACTGGTCGGCCAGGGTGATCTGGCGCACATGCTCATCACTGCGATAGTCGGCACGCAGGTCCTGCAGCCAGTATTGCGGCTGCCAACCGGCCAGGCTGCCCAGTGTCAGCACCAGGCAGGCCGCTGCCGCCAGTGCCCCGCCACGCCGCCCCCAGCGGGCTTTCGGCCGACGCATGGCCTGCAGGTACTGCTCCAGATCCTCGCGTTCCTCTTCAGCCAGGTGCGCGGCGGGTGCTTCGCTCAGTTGCCACACGGCCAGGGCCTCGGCATAAGCGGCGCGGTGCGCAGGATCGGCCAGCAACCAGCGCTTGAACTCGGCGCCTTCGGCTGCCGGAGGATGCTCGTTGATGCGGCTCAGCCAGCCCAGGGCCATGCGCGACTGTTCGGCGGTGATCGGATAGGGCTGGCTCATCGACGGTCGCTCCCTGGCCTGCGCAATGGGGTAGCGGGCTCGGCGACACTCGCCTTGCACGCTTCGAGGGCGCGCATCATATGCTTTTCCACCGCACTCTGGGACACCTGCATGGCCTTGGCGATCTCGCCGTACTTGCAGCCATGGATGCGGTTGAGCAGGAAGATCTGTCGCGTACGTTCCGGCAAGGCGCGCAGCGCCTGCTCGATGCGCCGTAGATCGTGATCGACCTCCAGCGCCTGCTCTGGCGCCTGGGCCGACAGCGCCTCGTCGCTGATCGACAGCCCTTCGGTGACACGACCGCGACTGCCCTCGCTGCGCAGGTGATCGATCGCCAGGTTGCCGGCGCAGCGCAAGAGGTAGGTGTCGAGCGCCTCGACCTTGACCGCAGGCCGACGCCAGAAGCGCAGGAACAGTTCCTGGACCAGGTCCGAGGCCGTGGCACGACAGCCGACGCGCCGGCTGACCAGCGCCTCCATGCGTCCGCGCTGGGCCAGGAACACCTGCAGGAAGCGCGCCCGGCCACCGGCCTCGTCGAGGTCAGGCTCGCTCACGCGCCAAACACCGCCACGACCGGCGCCAGCACCAGGCTCGCCGCCGCCAGGCTCAGCAGCAGGCGTGGCTGGTACGGCAGGCCGAACACCCAGAGGGTCAGCCCGGCCATCAACACGGCCGTCCACTCCACCAGCCCCAGCGCCCAGCCACGCAGGTGCACGGCCAGTACCGCCGACAGCACCAGCAGTAGCCAGCCGACGATGCGCAAGGCACGCAACTGGGCCTGCCGCGGCTTGCGACCCAGCAGGTCGGAGAAGTGTTTTTCCATGGCCAGGCACAAGGCAGCCAGGCCGGCAAAGGTGAACAGGGCCAGGCTCAGCATCAACTCGCCTCCACGGTTTCGGCGCGGGCCTTGACCTTGGCCGAGCGCTTGGCGACCGGCTTGGGCGCGCGCAGCATCTTGCCGGCCGCCCAGCCGAGGAACAGGCCGGTGGCCAGGGCCGTGAGATCGAACCCAGCCATCGCCCAGTCACCGACGATCAGCGAATGATCCAGGCCTTGGCCTGTGGTCACGGCATTGAGCAACGGCAACGCAGCGAACACCAGGGCCCCCAGCGCCAACTGCTCGCCCCAGGCGCGACGCCCGGGGCGCAGCATGGCGTGCAGCAGCGACAGTGCCCAGACCAGAAAGAACGCATTGACCTCCCAGTCGGCCCGCCCTTGCAGCCCGACCGGCAGCAGGCGATTGGCCCAGAAGAACGCCGCCACGCCCAGCAGCAGGCCGCTCATGCTGGCGATGTTGAGCACCTCGACCAGGCGCAGCTCCGCGGGCATGCGCTCGCTCTTGGCATGCTTGAGCTGACGCTTGCCCAGCCACATCACAAGGCCAGTGCCGATCACCGCCGTGCCGGCGACCCCGAAGACGAAGTACAACCAGCGCAGCCAGGGCCCGGCGAAGTTGCCCATGTGCAGGCCGACGAAGGTGAAGGAGGTCATCATCGCCGCGCTTTCCGGCGCACCCTGGGTGAGCAGTGCACCGGTGGCACCGTCGAAGGTCCAGTTGGCGCTGCGCTTGTACGCGACACTGTCGGCCGAGGCACGGCTCAAGGTGACGCGGGCATTCTGGTCGCCAGGGTTCTGTACCTGGATGAAGCCCATGCGCGCGCCTGGCGCCTGCTCCTGGACCTTGGCGTACAGGCTCGACAGGGGGACCAGCGGCGCGGCCACACCAGCCACCTTCGGCACTTCGTCGCGGCCGAACAGGTCGTTGAAGTAACCGTTGGCGCTGCCATAGCTGGCCATGATCCCGGCAGGCATGACCATGTACATGAAGATCACCAGACTGCTGTAGCTGATCATCAGGTGGAAGGGCAGCACCAGCACGCCGATGGCGTTGTGGCCATCGAGCCAGGAGCGCTGGCCCTTGCCGGGGCGGAAGGTGAAGAACTCCTTGAAGATCTTCTTGTGGGTGATGATCCCGGTCACCAGCCCCAGCAGCATGATGAAGGCACAGAAGGTCGACAGCCAGCGCCCCCAGGGGTGCGGCATCTCCAATTGGAAGTGGAAACGGTAGAAAAAGTCGCCGCCACGGCTGTCGCGGCCCTCGACCATCTCGCCGCTGGCCGCGTCCAGTTCCTTGCTGATGAAGCCGCGTCGCCCACCGGCGTTGGGGTCGCGATAGCCGACGCTCAGCGCCGCCTCGCGCTCGCTGGGCAGGCGGATGAACCAGGTGCTGGAATCGGCGGCGTTGGCTTGCAGGTAGCGCTGCGCCATCTCCAGGCTGGCCGCCGGATTCAGCGGATGGCTGTGGATCTCCGGTTTGCTCCAGTGGTTGATCTCTTCCTTGAAGTAGGCAAGCGTGCCGGTGAGGAAGATGGCGAACAACAGCCAGCCGAAGATCAGGCCGGTCCAGGTGTGCAGCCAGGCCATGGCCTGGCGGAAGCCCTCTTTCATGGGTTCTTCATCCAATAAGCCAGCCCGCCGATCGCGCCCAGCACGAGGCTTGGCAGCAAGACGCCCAGCCAGGCGCGCCATGCGCTGCGGCAGGCGAAGCACCAGATGAAGGCGAGCAGATAGAACACGAACGACAGCATCATCCCGGTCAGTGCCGCATCGACCTGGGCGCCGGGCATCAGCAGGCTGACGCAGACGCTGGCCGCCGAGGCCAGCAGGTAGCCACCCAGCAAGGCAGCCAGGCTGCGCGAGGTCACGGCCAGGCGGTAGCTCAGGGGCAGGCCGGCGGCTTTGCTTTTCATGGGGCGACGGTCCGGGGACAGGTTGAGAGGGGTGCAATAGTAATGATTTCAATTCTCATAAGCAAAGATTGGGGATGAGCTGTGCCCGGCCCAACAGGATTGCGACACCGCACCACCCTGAATATAATGCGAACAATTCTTACTCCCAATCGCGTCATCGGACGCCGGAGTCACCTCGGTGTCCAGTGCCCTCTCCTCCACCGTCGAAGGCCTCTACCACGCCCACCACAACTGGCTGACCGGTTGGCTGCGCCGTCGCCTGGGCTGCCCGCAGAGCGCCGCCGACCTGGCCCAGGACACCTACGTGCGCCTGCTCCAGGCTCGCGACACCCCACAGTTGATCGAGCCCCGGGCCTTTCTCGCCACCGTCGCCAAGCGCGTGCTGTGCAACCATTTCCGCCGTCAGGAGCTGGAGCGCGCCTACCTCGAAGCCCTGGCCCAGGTGCCCGAGCGCCTGGCGCCAAGCGAGGAAGAAAAGGCGCTGATCTTCGAAACCCTGCTCCAACTCGACCGCCTGCTCGATGGCCTGCCGCCGCTGGTCAAACGCGCCTTCCTGCTGGCCCAGGTCGATGGCCTGGGCCAAGCCGAGATCGGCCGTGAACTGGGTATCTCCCTGGCGACGGTCAAACGCTACCTGCACAAGGCAGCCCTGCGCTGCTATTTCGCCCTGTGAGCGCAGGCATCTCGCCCCAGGTCGCCGAGCAGGCGGTGCACTGGCTGATCGAATCCCAGGGGGCCGATTTCGACCCGGTCCAGCAGCAGGCACTCGAACACTGGTTGCAGGCGGACGGCGAACACCAGCGCGCCTGGGCGCATATCCAGCAGGTCAACCAGCGTCTGCGTGGCGCGACCTCGCCCGTGGTGCACGCCACCTTGCAGGCACCACCCTCCCCGGCCCGGCGTCGCGCGCTCAAGGCGTTGCTGCTGGCGGGCGTGACCAGTGCCACCGGGCTGGGATTGCAATCGCACAATCCGTTGCCAGGGCTGATGGCCGACTACCGCAGCCCCGTGGGCCAGCGCCGACGCCTGCCGCTGGACGACGGCAGCCTGTTGCGACTGAACACCCGCAGCGCCGCCGATGTGCGGTTCGATGGGCAGCAACGTTACGTGCACCTGCTCGACGGTGAGTTGTCGCTAGACGTCGCCCGCGATACCCGCCCGCTGGTGTTGCGCACCGACGATGGCAGCCTGCAACTCGAAAGCGGCCGCTTCAACGTGCGCCAGTTCGAGGGGTTCAGCCAGGTCTCGGTGTTCAGCGGCATGGCTCGGCTACAGGGCCAGGTGCTGCTCGCGGGGCAGCAAGCCCGTCTGGCAGCGGGCCACTGGGAAGGTATCGGCGCGCTGGATCGCAACATCGGCGCCTGGGTCGATGGGATGCTGGTGGTCTCGCAGATGCGCCTGGGCGAGTTTCTCGCCGAGCTGTCACGTTATCGCCACGGACAGCTGGGCTGCAGCGAGCAGGTCGCAGGGCTGCGGATTTCCGGGTCGTACCCGCTGGATGACAGCGAACGGATCCTGGAGATGCTGGAGGTGGCGCTGCCGGTGCGGGTGCGGCGGTTCACCCGGTACTGGGTCAAGGTCGAGGCGGTTTGAGCCTGTGCCGACAACTATTTTTCTTCCAACCTGAGCCATTTCGCTTCCCTCGCGTGACAGAGCAGGCAGAACCCTCCTGACAGGACCCAACCCCATGCCCCTGCGCCCCACGCCTCTCGCCATCGCCCTGCTGCTCGCCACCAGCCTGAACTTCGCCCAGGCTGCCGAACCGCGCGCCTATCACATCGCGCCCGGCACCCTGGAAGACGCCCTCAACCAGTTCGGCCGCGAAAGCGGTGCGCTGATTTCGTTCGGCTCCAGTGTCACCCAAGGCTTGCGCAGCCCCGGCCTGGAAGGCCAGTACGACGTGCAGCAAGGGTTGGAGGCATTGCTGCATGGCAGCGGCCTGCAGGCGCGCCAGGAGGCCGACAATGCCTACAGCCTGCAACCGCTCGCCACTTCCGGCAGCGATGCGGCAATCGAGCTGGGTGCCTCGACCGTGGTTGGCGACTGGCTGGCCGAGGCACGTCAGGACAACGTCTTCGAACACCCCGGCGCACGTGACGTGGTCCGCCGCGAAGCGTTCGAGCGCAGTGGCGCCAACAACGCCCGTGAGGTGCTCAACCGCATCCCCGGCGTCAATGCCCCGGAAAACAACGGCACCGGCAGCCACGACCTGGCACTGAACTTCGGCATCCGTGGCCTCAACCCGCGCCTGGCCTCGCGTTCCACGGTGCTGATGGACGGCATCCCGGTCCCCTTCGCCCCCTACGGCCAGCCACAGCTGTCGCTGGCCCCGCTGAGCCTGGGCAACATGGATGCGGTCGATGTGGTGCGCGGCGGCGGCGCAGTGCGTTACGGCCCGCAGAACGTCGGCGGTATCGTCAACTTCGTCACCCGTGCCATCCCCGAAGAGGCGACCTTCAAGGCCGCCATGCAGAACCAGATCAGCCCCTCGTCCAGCCACGACGGCGTCAAGAACAGCGCCAACCTGCTGGTCGGTGGCACCAACGACAACGGCCTGGGTGGCGCCCTGCTCTACTCCGGCACCCGCGGCGGCGACTGGCGCGAACACAGCGACACCCAGATCGACGACCTCATTCTCAAAGGCAAGCTGCAACTGGACGAGGCCAACAGCCTGCACGCCATGGCTCAGTACTACGAGGGCGAGGCCGACATGCCCGGCGGCCTGAGCAAGGCGGCGTTCGATGAAGACCCGTACCAGTCGACCCGCCTGAAGGACAAGTTCTGGGGCCGTCGCACCCTGGTCAACTTCGGCTACGACTACAAGCAGGACGACCGCCAGTTCAGCGTCAACAGCTTCTTCACCAAGACCTTGCGCAGCGGCTACCTCGACCAGGGCAGCTTCGTCTCGCTGTCGCCACGCGAGTACTGGGTACGTGGCATCGAGACCCGCTTCTCGCAAGGTGTTGCACTGGGCGACAGCTGGCACGAACTGGGCGTGGGCTACCGCTACATCAACGAAGCCGGCCACGAACTGCGCTTCCGTGAACCTGTGACCGGCAACCTGCCGACCACCGCCAGCCGCAACGACCGCGACACCCGTGGCGCCACCGAAGCCCACGCGATCTACCTGGACGACCGCATCGACATCGGCCGCTGGACCATCACCCCCGGCATCCGCTACGAGATGATCGACTCCGAGCAGAGCAACAAGCTCAGCAACCAGCGTTACCAGGGCAGCTACAACACCGCATTGCCGGCACTGAACGTGATGTACCACCTGACCGACACCTGGAACCTCTACGCCAACACCGAAGGCTCGTTCGGCAGCGTGCAGTACAGCCAGATGCCCAACCGTGTCAGCAGCGGCGAAGTGAAGCCGGAAAAGGCGCGCACCTGGGAAGTCGGCACCCGCTACGACAGCGGCGACTTGCAGGCAGAGATCGGCGCCTTCCTGATCAACTTCGACAACCAGTACGAGAGCAACCAGACCAACGACTCGGTGATCGCCCGCGGCGAAACCCGCCACCAGGGCATCGAGACCAGCGTGCGCTATGCCCTCGACGGACTGAGCCCGGCGCTGGCCGGCTTCGATGTGCACGCCAGCTACGCCTTCGTCGACGCCACCATCCGCGAGGACGGCCCGAACAAGGGCAATCAGGTGCCGTTCTCCTCGCGCCACAAGGGCACGCTGGGGCTCGGCTACACCGAGGGGCCATGGCAGTTGAACCTGGATGGCAGCTTCCAGAGCAGCCAGTACGCCGACAACGCCAACACCGCCAGCGAAAGCGCCGATGGCAGCACCGGACGGATACCGGGCTACATGCTGGTCAGCACCCGCGCCGGGTACGACTTCGGGCCGCAGTTGTCGAGCCTGAAGGTGGCGGTGGGGGTGAAGAACCTGTTCAACCGCGAGTACTACACCCGTTCGTTCGACGACAACAACAAGGGCAAGTACGTGGGCGAGCCGCGCACGCTGTATGTGCAGACTTCGGTCGCGTTCTGACGATGGCACGGTCCTCAGTACCAGTGCGGTACCTGTAGGAGCGGCGGTTCGGCGCCCCGACTTGCCCGCGAAAAAGACACCGCGCTGTCTGGCACGGGCTACGCCCGTGTTCGTGGGCAAGTCACAGCGGCGAACCGCCGCTGCCACAGGGAGCCTGGGCTGGCCTTTAGATTTTGAACCAGACAGTCGCTCCTGCATCAACAGTGTTAACCCTGCGAATTGCTACAAAAAATTTATCGGAAAAGGGGCTTGAATTCGGCGCGCCAATCCCTGACCTTAGAGTCAAGAGGCGATGCTTTCCCCAAGGGCCTCAAGGGCCTAGGCACGCCTCCATGCGAGCAAGCTGAATAAGGATTGAATCATGCAAATCCAGGTCAACAGCAGCAACCATATCGACAGCAGCAGCCGTCTGAACGAATGGGTCCGCAGTACGCTGGAAAGCACGCTGCAGCGCTACGAGGACGACCTTACCCGCATCGAGGTCCACTTGCGTGACGAGAACGGCGACAAGCCCGGCCCGCATGACAAACGCTGCCAGATGGAGGCTCGCCCCAAAGGTCATCAACCGATTTCCGTCAGCCATACCGCCACCTCGCTGGACCACGCGATCGACGGTGCGGCCAGCAAGCTGAACAACGCGCTGGAACATTTCTACGGCAAGTTGCGCAGCAAGCGCAGCGTGGTGCAGCAAACCGAAGAAGAGTGATCGGTGACACACAGACGCCCGGTGCCTGGCACCGGGCGTTTTCGTTTCCAGGGTTCCAGGCCGGCACAAGCCACACACTGCATCAATTGATCAACGTCGCTGAACCATCCCTGCTGTCTCCCGGTCAATCGGTGAACATTCTTTGCAGATGCCAGCCCATGACCAATCCCTTCGACCTCATCAGCGACGCCTTCGCCCCGTACTACCGGGTCAACCTGAGCATCGAGCGGCTCGACGGCAGCATCATGCTGACCCTCTCCAACGATACCGGCGTGGTCGCCAAGCGACTGATCAGCGCCGCCCAACGCAATGACCCGACGCGCCTGCGCCGGGTGGTGGACAGCATTCGCCTGGGGCTGGCCATCGAACAAGGGGAAGATGCCCTGCAAGTGCTGGCGGGGATGACCGACAGTGCAGGACGGGATCAGGTCTGGCGGGGTGCGGGGGTCGCTCGATAGAGCGAATCGGCAGGTCGCAGCGATGCTGCAACCACGACGTCAGCACTTCAGAGTGCGGGCGCCAGAGTGTAGGCGCTGCCATTGAGCAAGGCGCCCGCGCAGTAAGTATTTCCCATCACCCAGCCGTCCAGCTTGCCCAAGTCGCTGCCGGATGGATCAGACCTTGCCGTCATCCATATCCTTGCCGCTGGCATCGATCACCCGCGTCGACGGATAGCGGTACGAGGCAAAACGCACCACCAGGATCGCGAAGGCCAGCAGCAGGATGCCGCCACACACGTACAGCAACCCCACGTCCGGCGCCTTGTGGTGCGAGACATCGCCGATCAGCAGGCGTGTGAGTGCGGTGATCGCCACATACAGCAGGAAGCGGATGGGCATGTGGTTGGTCTTGAAGTAGATCCCCACCATGGCCCCCAGCTCCAGGTAGATGAACAGCAGCAGAATGTCATCGACACTGATGCCGCCCTTCTCGAGCATCTCGATGAAGGTCGCCACGGCGGCATAGGCCGTGATCGCACCGATGCCGAACAGGGCCAGGTAGTGGAACGATTCGACGAACAGATTTCCCAGTGCGTCGGCGGGCGCATGCAGGCCCTTGCGCAGCTTTTCTGGCCATTTGGATTTCACGATGCAGGATTCCTCGATACGACATGAAGGATGATGCGCCACCGATGTGACGCTTTTGACATGCAGTTAAAGGGCCAGGCCCCGTACTTGGAAGGTGACCGATTGCCGCAAGGCACCTATGAACTATGCTTCGCCGCGTGCATCCGGGTAAATCAGAACGCCACTATCCGATTGCCAAAGAATCCGCTATGCTCGACACTGTATAAAGATACAGCTGTTATCCAACTCACATACCCAAAAGGCACAGAGGTGATGAATGGCCGTCGAAGTGGTGTACCGCAGCAGCCGCGACCCGGAGCGCTTGTTCATGGATAAGGCCGAAGCAGACCGTCACGACAAGATGCTCGAGCTGGCCGAACGGCTGGCCGAAGTACTGCACAAGGCCGTGCCGTCGCTGAGCGAGCAGCAGGTCGAGGAAGCGGGCATCTACATGGCCAAGAACCGCGACGTGTTCGCCCGGGCATTCAAGAGCCAGCCCGATGCGCTGGCCGAGCTGCTCGAAGGCGAGGCAGCCGAGTAAGGCTCCTGCAGCAGCATCTGCGCCGACTGTACACGGCGGCGTGGATGCTGGCGCTGTCCGCTCAACCGTACAACAGCCGCTCCGCCAGCATCTGCGCCACGCGCGCAGGCGAGCGTTTCTCGGCCTGGGCATGGGCGAACACCTCGGTCAAGCGCGTGGGGATGCGCGCCAGATGCGCGGTAATGGTGCTCAGGTCAGCGCCTCGGTGGGTCAGCGCCACATAGATCAGCCCACCGGCATTGATCACGTAGTCCGGGGCGTACAGAATCCCGCGGCTCTCGAGCTGGTCGGCCACCTGCAAGGTGGTCAACTGATGATTGGCGGCGCCGGCCACCGCCGCGCAACGCAACGTCATCACGCTCTGGCCATTGAGCACAGGCCCTACCCCGCATGGCGCGAAGATATCGCAGGGCGTGCTGATCAGCGCATCGTTGGTCACCGGATGCGCCCCGAACTGCTCCACCGCCAGCCTCACCCGCCCGGGGTCGAGGTCACTGACCAGCAACTCTGCCCCTGCCGCACGCAACTGCTCGGCCAGTGCATAGCCCACATTGCCCAGCCCTTGCACCGCCACGCGCAACCCCTCGAGATTATCGCTGCCCAGCCGTGCCATCGAGGTGGCGCGAATGCCGGCGAACACGCCCATGGCCGCGTGCGGTGAAGGGTCGCCCGAGGCCGTGGTGCTGGTGACATGAGGGGTGGACTGGGCGATGCAGTCCATGTCCAGCGTCGAGGTGCCGCTGTCCACGGCGGTGATGAAGCGCCCTTGCAGGCTGTCGACGAAACGCCCGAACGCCTCGAACAGCGCTGCGCGGTTTTCCACATGAGGGTTGCGCACGATCACCGCCTTGCCGCCGCCCAGCGCCAGCCCGGCCAGGGCCGCCTTGTAGCTCATGCCTTGGGCCAGGTGGATGGCATCGGTCATCGCACTTTCATCGTCGGCGTACGGCAGGTAGCGACAGCCCCCCATGGCTGGCCCCAGATGCTCGCTATGAATCGCCACCACGGCTTTCAAGCCGGTGGCAGGGTCGTTCCACAGGTGCAGGGACTGGGTACGGGTGCTTTGCATGAGCGCGAACATCGACGGGCTCCCCACAAGGTGCTCCCATCAGTATAGGCAGCCCGCGACGGTCCAGGGCCTGGGCGGACCACTGGACGAATCGGTGCACCGGAGCTAAAAATCTAGTGTGTGTGGAGAAGTCCGATGAACCCACGTAAAGCCTGCCTGGCCTGCCTCGACCGCACCCCGGTCGCCCTGCTGGAAGCCACCCTCTGGATCGCCGCCGAGCATGACCGCGAGGTCGATCCCGCCGCCAACCTTGCGCAGTTGCACGACCTGCATCGAGAAATCAACGCACGCCTGCCGATGCTTCCCGTCGGCGAACTCGCCCAGCCATTGCTGCGCCAGCTCAATGCCCTGGGCTTCCAGCAGGACGAATACCACCCGCTACGTCCGCAAGCAGCATTGATGGACAAGGTGCTGCAACGCCGTCGAGGCCAGCCGTTGCTGCTGGCGATCCTGGCGTTGGAGATGGCGCAGCGCCTGTCTATCCCACTGGAGGGGGTGAACTTTCCTGGCCATTTCCTGTTGCGCGTGCCCGGCGCCGATCATCTGCTCGACCCCTGCGGCGGTCGACGCCTGTACCCCGCGGATTGCCGCGAACTACTCAACCGCCAGTACGGCCCGCACATGACCCTGACCGCCGAACACCTGCATAGCGCCAGCCCGATGCAGATGCTACAGCGCCTGTCGCGCAACCTGCGCCAGCTGCACAGTAGCAACGACAACGACCTGGCTGCGCTGATCGACGCTGAACGGGTGATGCAACTAGGGCCAGTGCAGGTCGCCGACTATCTGGCCCGCGCCACCCTCTACCAGCACCTGGACTGCCCCCAGGCCGAGCGCTTCGACCTGGAGCACGCATTGCTGTTGAGCGACGATCCGGTGCAGCGCCTCAAGCTGGGCGAGCGCCTCGCCCAGTTGCCTTCGACAAACCGTTCAATCCACTAGCGCATCGACCTTGGCCGCCTGCGTATCGGCCTGCTTGCCCGGCGCACGCACCTGGCTGATCAGCAGCGCCGCGATGACTGCCGGAATCGCGCAGAAGAAGAAAATCCACTCCACCGGCATGTGCATGGCCAGCAGCAGGCTGCCGAACAACGGCCCGAGGATCGAACCGAAACGCCCGACGCCCAACGCCCAGCCGGTGCCGGTCGCCCGAACCTGAGCCGGGTAGAAGTTGCTGACGAAGGCATTGAGCGTCAGTTGCCCGCCAATGATGCAGAAGCCTGCAGCGAACACGCTCGGCACCAACCAGCGCGGATCGGCGTGGTTCAGCCCGACCAGCACGCTGAAGACCGCAGCGCCCAACAGGACCGCCGCCAGCAGCCTGACCTTGTTGACCATGCGATCGGCGCACCAGGCCAGGCATATCGCGCCGAAGGTCCCGGCGAACAGGAACAGCGAGGTCACCAGGTTGGCATGCTTGAGCGCCAGCCCGCTCTCCAGCAACAGCGACGGCAACCAGCTGATCATGAAGTAGAGCAGGATCAGGCTGACGAAGAAGGTGCCCCAGATGAGCAGCGTCGGCCGGGCGAAGCCATCGCGGAACAAGCCCAACACGGTCAGTTTGTCTGCCGCCGGTTCATCCACCGCACCCTGTGCCGCAGGTACTTGCCAGCCGGGTAGCATGCGCGCAGCCAGGCGTTGCAGACGGGCGTAGGGAGGCGCATCGCGCAACAGGCGCGGCAAGGACTCGGGCAGGAACATCACCAGGAAGGGGAACAGCAGCAGCGGCGCCACGCCACCGGCAAGAAACACCGCCTCCCAGCCGAACCTGTCGATGAAGCCTGCCGCGACGAAGCCCCCCGCCGCGCCGCCGAGGGAGAAGCCGCAGGCCGCGAGGGTCACCATCAAGGTGCGCAGGCGCGGCGGTGCATAATCGGCCATCAGCGCCATCGCACTGGGCATCGCCCCGCCCATGCCGATCCCGCAAAGAAAGCGCGCCAGCATCAGGCTGTTCAGCGATGTGGAAAACACCATCAGCAGGGTCAGGCTCGCGTACAGCAGTACGCACCAGAGCAGCACCCTGCGCACGCCGAAGCGATCGGCCAACGGGGTGACGGCCAGCGAGCCCAGTGTCAGCCCCAGCAGGTTGGCGCTGAACACCGGCCCGAACGCTGCCTTCTCCAGGCCCCAGTCCTGGGCCAGGGCCGGAATCACGTAGCCCAGCACCTGGGCGTCATAGCCGTCGGTCACCAGCAACAGGATCAGCAGCGCCAGCAGGCGCCACTGGTAGGAGGACACAGGACGCCCATCGAGGGCCGCGCGAAAGCTGGCTATCTGGTTGTGCATCGCAAGGTACCTGGTTGTTTTTGTTGTAGAGGTGCGGGGGCAATGCCGACCCGGTGGTCAGGGCGTATCCGGCTGGTTCGCCGGGTGTGCCTTGACGAAGGCTGGATGCTCCCCAGCCAGGGCGGCGACCCGGCGAATGCGCGGGTAACCCTCCAGGTCCACATTGAACCGCTCGGCCGCGTACACCTGCGGCAGCAGGTACACATCCGCCAACCCCGGCGTATCGCCAAAGCAGAAGCCCTGATCGCCGATCAGTTGCTCCACCGCCGCCAGCCCCTGGCCGATCCAGTGGGCGATCCACTGATTGACCTGGGTTTCATCGTGCCCCAGTTGGCGCAACTGGTTGAGCACGCTGACGTTGTGCAATGGGTGCACGTCGCAACCGATGATCGCCGCAACGCCGCGCACCCGCGCGCGGGCCTGCTCGCCCTGGGGCAACAGCGGCGTGCCCGGGAAGCGCTCTTCCAGGTATTCGATGATCGCTGGTGACTGCACCAGCAATTCGCCGCTGTCCGTGCGCAGGGCCGGTACCCGCCCCTGGGGGTTGAGCGCCAGGTAATCCGCAGCACGGTGCTCGCCCTTGAGCAGGTTGACTGGCCGGGCCTGATAATCCAGGCCCTTGAGCGCCAAGGCGATGCGCACCCGGTAAGAAGAGGTGGAACGGAAGTAGGTGAACAGCTCCATCGCCCTGCCCTCTCAGTTGGCCCCGACCACCGTGCCACGGCATTCGCCGAAACCGATGCTGGCCACGCCATCGCGCACGCAACGCGCCCGCAGGATGATTTCGTCGCCGTCCTCGAGGAACTTGCGCACCTCACCATTGGCCAGTTGCACCGGTTGCTTGCCGCCTTCGGTGATCTCCAGCAGGCTGCCGAACGAGCCCGGCACGGCCCCGGACAAGGTGCCCGAACCGAACAGGTCACCGGCTTGCAACTGGCAGCCGTTGACACTGTGGTGGGCGACCATCTGTGCCACGGTCCAGTACATGCTGCGGGTGTTGCTCAGTGTGAGGCGGTGCGCCGGCAAGCCTTCGTCACGCATGCGCTCGGTCAGCAACAGCACTTCCAGTTCGATATCGAAGGCGCCGCCGGCCTGGTCGCGCTGGTCGAGCAGGTAAGGCAGGGGTTGCGGATCGCCTTCCGGACGTGCCGGTTGCGCACAGCGGAACGGCTCCAGCGCCTCGGCGGTCACCACCCAGGGCGAGACGCTGGTGATGAAGCTCTTGGACAGGAACGGCCCCAGCGGCTGGTACTCCCAGGCCTGGATATCGCGCGCCGACCAGTCGTTGAGCAGGCAGAAGCCAGCCACGTGCTCGGCCGCATCACCGATTGCGATCGGCTGCCCCATGTCATTGCCCTGGCCGATCCAGATGCCCAACTCGAGTTCGTAGTCCAGCCGCGCGCATGGGCCGAAACTCGGCTCGGTCTGCCCGGCCGGGAGCGTCTGGCCCTTGGGGCGGCGCACGTCGGTGCCGGACGGGCGCAAGGTCGAGGCACGGCCGTGGTAGCCGATCGGCACGTGCTTGTAGTTGGGCAGCAGTGGATTGTCAGGACGGAACAGCTTGCCGACGTTCTTGGCGTGCTCGATACCGACGTAGAAGTCCGTGTAGTCACCGACCCGGGCCGGCAGGTGCAAGGTGCATTCGCCAGCAGGATACAGTGCCGCCTGCAACACGGCCTGATGCTCGCTGTGCTCGCCGAGTACAACCAGCAAGCGCTCGCGCAGGGCCACCCGGGCCGGACGGCCGAGGGCGAAGAAGGCGTTCAGGGCGCCGCCGCGAGTGGCCTCGACAGCAGCCTTGGCCGCCCCCTCGAACACACCGGCGGCAAGCGCGGCTTCCAGGTCGAGGATGGCGTCGCCGATGGCCACGCCGCAGCGCGGCGCCTGGCCCGGACGACTGAAGATGCCCAGCGGCAGGTTCTGCAGCGGGAAATCGCGGTGCCCGTTGGCGTGTTCGACCCAGCTACGGGCAGTGGCGGTCTGGTTCATCGGTCATCTCCGGTTCGGATTGAAGGTGCTCGGCAGCGTTGCCCAGCAACTGTCGTAGTCGGCCTGCAGTTGCGGGCTCTCGAGGGCCTGCTGGCTCGGGCGCAGCACCTGGCTGGTCTCGAACATGAAGGCCATGGTGTGGTCGATCTTGTGTGGCGCCAGCTCGGCGGCGATCGCCTTGTCGCAGGTTTCGGCGTCCGGCCCGTGGGCGCTCATCACCCCGTGCAGCGACGCGCCACCGGGCAGGAAGCCCTCGGCCTTGGCATCGTAGGCGCCGTCGATCAGACCCATGAACTCATTCATCAAGTTGCGGTGGAACCATGGGGGACGGAAGGTGTTCTCGGCCACCATCCAGCGCGGCGGGAAGATCACGAAGTCCATGTTGGCCAGGCCGTGCACGCTGGTGGGTGAGGTCAGCACGGTGAAGATCGACGGGTCCGGGTGGTCGAAGCTGACCGTGCCGAGGGTGTTGAAGCGGCGCAGGTCGTACTTGTACGGCACGTTGCTGCCGTGCCAGGCCACTACATCCAGCGGCGAATGCTGCAGTTGGCAGGCCCAGTGCTCGCCGAGGAACTTCTGCACCAGCTGCACCGGGCCACGGGCTTCTTCGTAATGCGCAACGGGAGTGAGGAAGTCCCGAGGGTTGGCCAGGCCGTTGCTGCCGATCGGCCCCAGGTCCGGGAGGCGCAATGGCGCGCCGTGGTTCTCGGCGATATAGCCGCGCGCCTGGCCGTCAGGCAGCTCGACACGGAACTTCATGCCACGTGGAATCACCGCGATCTCCAGCGGCTCGACCTGCAACACGCCCAGTTCGGTGGCAATGCGCAGCCGCCCCTGCTGCGGCACCAGCAGCAACTCGCCGTCGGCGTTGAAGAACACCCGCTCCATGGAGCGATTGGCGCGGTAGATATAGATGCTCACCCCGGCCGGTTTGTCAGCGGCCGCATTGGCCACCATGGGCAACCAGCCCTCGATGAAGTCGGTCGGTTCGGACGGGATTGGCTGCGGGTTCCAGCGCAGGCGATTGGGGTTCGCCGCAGCTAGCGGGCCGACCAGTGGCTGACGCGCCAGGCGCTCGAAGCGCGGGTGCAACGCGGAGGGGCGGATACGGTACAGCCAGGTGCGGCGCAGTTCGCTGCGCGCCATGGTGAAGGCGGTGCCTGACAGCAACTCGGCGTACAGCCCATAGGGTGCTTTCTGTGGCGAGTTCTGCCCGACCGGCAGCGCGCTGGGCAAGGCTTCGCTGGCGAATTCGTTGCCGAAGCCGCTCAGGTAGCTGAGTTCGGGGGAGGTGTCGCGGGTCATCGGGGCCTCCGGGCTCGGTGGAGCCGTTGATGGCAGAGAGCTGCAGCCCCGAATCGGCGGACGGACCGACCACTGCCAGGGGATACACAGCGCATCTGAATTTATATTTATCGTAATCCGATTACGAATAACGTAATTTGCTCGGTAAGGGGCGTCAAGCTATAAAGTCGGCCAGAATGAATTCCGGAAGCGTCTTACGATGTCCAGAGACAAAACCGCAGTTGACAACAGCAAACAGAAGGTCCGTTCCGCTGAAGTCGGCACTGACATCCTCAAGGCGCTGGCCGAACTGTCGCCCTCCACCTCGCTGTCGCGCCTGGCCGAACATGTGCAGATGCCCGCCAGCAAGGTCCATCGCTACCTGCAGGCCTTGATCGCCAGCGGTTTCGCCGAGCAGGATGCGGCGACCAATCACTACGGGCTCGGGCGCGAAGCCTTGCGCGTGGGGATGGCGGCGCTGGGCAGCATCGATGTGCTGAAGGTCGCTGCCCTGCCGCTGTCGCAATTGCGCGACGCGCTCAACGAGAGCTGCTTCATCGCCGTGTGGGGTAACCAGGGTGCAACCGTGGTGAACATCGAGCCTGCGGTGCGCGCCGTGACGGTGGTGACCCAGATCGGCTCGGTGCTGCCCCTGCTGAGTTCCTCCACCGGGCTGGTATTCGCCGCCCATCTGCCAGAGCGGGAAACCATCGAGTTGCGCGACCGAGAACTGGCCGCACGGGGGCAACGGGTCGAGGACTACATGGACCTGTTGACGCAGATCCGCACACGCGGCCTGCACCATGTTCACGGTTTGCTGATGCCGGGGGTGGATGCCTTGTCGGCGCCGGTGTTCAACGCCATGGGCCAGATTGCAGCGGTGATGACGGTCGTTGGCCCGACGTCGATCTTCCATGCCGATGAAGATGGCCCGGCCGCGCGGCAGTTGCTGACCGCGGCGCAGACTGTCAGTTGGCGGATGGGCTACGAAGCCTGAGCCGGGCCGGGGTTTCAAGGCCCCGCACTGTCGTGACGCGGCCTGACTGCTTTTGGGGCACTTTTACCCGAAACGTAAAGGTGAATGTCACCCAGGGCTATTTTTCCCGTGGGATCAGAGGCTTATTCTGTCTTCACTGGCTGGCGCGAAAGGCACTCCCCCGTCGTTCGGGCCGCCACGTGTGAACGACGTTGATTTTGAAGCTCCTTGATCTGACGTCTCGATTGGCCGCTGCCTGCGCAGCGGCCTTTTTTTGCGCCCGAAGCACGCTACCCCTGCGGATATTGCCGCAGATTCGCCATCATCTGCTGCAAGGCCTGCAACGTATCCTGTGGATGAATCGCCCCCTCGAAATCGCCGATCTGCCCCCACTGCGCGGCAACCTGTTCAGGCGTGAAGCCGGTGATCGGATCAAATCCGACACCAAGGCTTCTTTCCCAGCGAACCTTGCCAACCCAGCCCCCACCCACTTCATACAACTGCCCCGTGTCCTCGCATTGATCGCTGCCCAGGTACACCACCACCGGGCTGATCAGTTCAGGCTTGAGACGCTCGAACACCTGCGGCGGAATCAGGCCTTCGGTCATGCGCGTGCCCCCAGTGGGCGCAATGGCGTTGACCAGAATCCCATGCTTGCGGCCTTCGATGGCCAGGGTGCGGGTCAGCCCGTAGAGGCCGAGCTTGGCCATGCCATAGTTGGCCTGGCCGAAATTGCCGTAGATGCCGGAGGTGGAGGCAGTAAAGATCACCCGTCCCCAGTTCTGCTCGCGCAGGTGCGGCCAGGCGGCATGGGTCACCTTGTAGGCACCCTCGACATGAACCCGGTAGACCTGGTCCCAATCGGCGTCGTCCATCTTGTGGAAGGTCTTGTCGCGCAGGATGCCGGCGTTGTTCACCAGCACATCGACCCGCCCGAAACTGTCCAGCGCCTGCTCGACGATACGCGCCCCCTCGGCCACCGAGTCATGGTTGGCCACCGCCGTGCCGCCAGCGGCGCGGATCTCCTCCACCACCCGGTCGGCCGCCGATGCGCTGGCGCCTTCGCCATGGGTCGAGCCGCCCAGGTCGTTGACCACCACACGTGCACCACGGGCCGCGAACAGCAGCGCGTGGGCCCGGCCCAGGCCACCGCCGGCCCCCGTGACGATCACTACGCGGTCTTGCAGATTTACCGGCTCGCTCATGCTCAAGGCTCCAGGCAAGGGTTGGGATACCTGGAGTGTCCGACAGCCATCGGCAGCGGACAATCAAGCGCAGTGACGCTGAATGGCAGGCGATAACACAGGGCGATGATCGCCGCGCTCAGGACCAGGCAACCCGCTGCGGTATATAGCGCAGGGGCTGCTCGCGAAACGCCAGGTAATGACGCAGCACCTGCACCGGCGCTTCGGTGTGCGGATAGTGGCCGATCCCCTGCAGCACCACGGTATCGGGATCAGGCACCAGTTGCCGGTAGCGCTCGACCATATGCGCACCCGACAGCGGGTCGACCGCACCATTGATCAGGCGCAACGGCACCCCCTCCGCCTGCAGTGCACCGACCCAGCGTTGTCGCTGTGCCTGCCGCTCCGGCACATAGGCCATCAACTTGTGCAGGATGCGCGTCCCGCGGTTCGACACCATCAGGCTCCAGCAATCGTCCAGCGCGCTTTCGCTGGGGTGGGTGCAAGGGCCATAGACCTGGCTGACATTGCGCACCAGATCATCCCGCCCGAACGAACGCGCCACCAGCCAGCCCAGCGGGCTGAGCAGCAGTTTCTGCACCAGCAGCAACGGACACAGCTCGGGGAACAGCGCACTGTTGAGAAAGACACAACTGGCGATGTCGGCGCGTCCTTCGTGATGACGCGCGAGCAACTCCTGGGCGACGCTGCCACCGTAGTCGTGGGCCAGCAGGTGCACCGGCCGTTCGATCCTCAGGTGCTTGAGCAGCGCCTGTTGCAGATCGGCCTGCTCCATCAGGCTGTACTCGTGGTCGGCAGGCTTGGCCGAGTCGCCGAAGCCAAGCATGTCGCAGGCCACCACGCGAAAGCGCTGCGCCAAGGGCGCCCACAGGTAGTGCCAGTCCCAGCTGGCGGTTGGGAAGCCATGTAACAGCAGCAAGGGCTCTCCTTGCCCCGCTGTCCAGTAACGGATGCTCTGGCCCCGGAAGGAAAAACTCTGTCCCCGGGTACGCCAGACGCACAATGGAATTTCGGCCAAAGGCATCGGAATCGTCCCGCTGATCAGGTGTTGACGGTATAGGGCAAGGCTGCGTTCATTGCATGTCACCTCGGCACTTGCATGTGCTCTCTGTGTCGAGGCTGAGTCTAGTCAGCGCCTTGAATGGCGGAACTTACCTTGGCAGCCAGCTTGATGACCTTGCAGGACACTGGCACGAACGGTCATAGCAGGCAGGCGAGCAATGGCGCGGCGAACAGGTTGAGCAGGCCGGTCAGCACCATCACCAGCCCCGCCACCGAGCCCTCCTCCCCGCCCACTTCATGGGCGCGGCTGACCCCGGCGCCATGGGCACCGACACCAAACAGTGCGCCGCGCGCCAGTGACGTACGCAACGGCAGCACGCGCAACAGCAGGCCGCCGAACACCGCCCCCAGCACACCGGTGAACATCACGAACACCGCCGTCAGCTCGGGCACGCCGCCCAGGTCGTGGGCCAGCGGCATGGCGAACGGCGTGGTGATCGAGCGCGGCACCAGTGACAGGCTGACCGACTCATCCAGCGCCAGCAGGTGCGCCAGCCCCCAGGAACTGCTGATCGACGCCAAACTGCCCGCCAGCATCCCCAGCAACAGCGCCGGCCAATGTCGTGCCAGCATCGCCCGCTGCTGCCAGATCGGCACGGCGAAGGCCACGGTCACCGGCCCCAGCACACCGATCAGCCAATGTGTGTTGCGAGCATATTCGGCGTAGGCGGTGTGCAGCGGAATTGCCACCGCCAGCAGCAGCGCCGGGACCAGCACCAGCGGCGACAGCAGATAACGGCCAGTGCGCCCATACAGCCAGCGGCTGAACAGGTAGGCCGCCACTGTCAGCGCAAGCCAGAACAGCGACATGGGTTCAAGCTTCATGGCGCAGGCTCCAGCGGCAGACCAGTTCGACCGTGAGCGCCGTGACCACCATCACCACCAGGGTGCTCAGGGCGATCACCAGCAGGATGCGCCACCCCTCGCTGCGCATCAGGCTGCCGTAATCGAGCAGGCTCATCAGCGCCGGGATGAAAAACAGCAGCATCTGCGCCATCAGCCAACCGGCGCCACGTTGCAAGGTTCCGGGCTTCAAGGCCCCCACGGCAAACAGCATCAGCAACAGCGCCATGCCCATGACTCCGGCCGGGATCGGCCAGCCCAGCCAGGCGACGAGTTGACCGCCCACGAAGTACAGGACAAACAGCGCGCACAGCTCGGCGAGCAGGCGGGGCAACGCATTCGATACGGTGGCTTTCATGATGGGTTTCCTCGGGATGCCCCATTTTAAAAAGCCGCTGCCAAGGCCAAAAGCGAATTGTTAGACTGTTATCCATTCCAATCTGGAATTCACGCAATGGAATTCAAGCAGCTGCGCAGCTTTATCGAAGTGGTTCACCGGGGCGGTTTCACCCAGGCCGCACAGACGCTGCACATCAGCCAGTCGGCGGTAAGCAAGCAGGTGGCCCAGCTCGAGGAAGACCTCGGCCAGCTTCTGCTCGAGCGCCAGAGCTCGCAATTACACCTCACTGCTGCCGGACGCATCGTGCTCGAACGCGGCGAAGCCTTGCTGCGCCAGCGCCATGAGTTGCTGGCCGAGCTCGACGACCTGAGCCAGATGGCCCGTGGCGAACTGCGCCTGGGTTTGCCGGTGGTCGGCGGGGAGGCCCTGTTCGCTAGCCTGTTCGCCGAATATCGGCAGCGCTATCCGAACATCAGCGTTCACCTGGTTGAAGGCGGCAGCCGGATCGTCGAACAGGGCGTCAGAAGTGGCGAACTCGAACTTGGTGGCAGTGTCACCCCGAGCGACCCGGCTTTCGACTACCAACCGTTCTGCAACGAACCGCTCGATGCGTTGCTTCCCGACAATCATCCGTTGGCCGAACGCGACGGCGTGAGCCTGCACCAACTGGCCGATACGCCGTTCCTGCTGTATCACCGCAGCTTCATGCTCAACGACAAACTGCTCAGCGCCTGCGAACAGGCCGGCTTCACCCCGAAGGAAGGAGGGCGCAGCGGCCAGGCGGATTTCCTCACCGCGCTGGTGGCCGCCGGACAGGGCGTGGTGCTGCTGCCCAGCGTGGTGGCACGTGGGCTGGAGCGTGATGGTGTGGTGAGGGTGCCGCTGGTGGAGCCGGATCATCTACGCTGGGACATCGCCTTCATCTGGCGGCGCGGGGCGTACCTGTCGCGAGCGGCACAGGCGTGGCTGGCGTTGGTGCGGGAGCGAAAGGGAGAGTGAGCGGCGAAGCGCCGCTCACGAAACGATCGCGCAGAACCCGGGGCTTACCCCTTGAGCCGTTGCACCAGCTCTGCCAGCCAGGGCTCGGCGTCCGTTTCCGGGGTGACGGTCTCGCTGGCATCCAGTCGCAGCATCGGCTGCACTTCCTGCACGCCCAGTTCGGCAAACAGCTCGCGCATCTGCTCGCCCCCGCCGCAGTAGGTGTCGCCATAGCTCGAATCGCCCAGGGCCAGCACCGCGCCCGGCAAACCGCGCCACTCGCCCGGCAGCGTATCGCGAATGGTGCTGTACAGCGGCATAAGGTTGTCGGGCAGCTCACCCATCCCGGTGGTCGAGGTCACCGCCAGCAGCGCCTGGGGGGCAAAACCGCGCAGATCGTCGAGGGTGGCACGCGCCGCATGCCAGGCTTCGAACCCGGCAGCCTTGAGCAAGGATTCGGCATGACGGGCGACTTCTTCGGCGGTGCCATAGACCGAGCCTGAAATAATGGCGACTTTCATCAGGAGAGGATTCCGAAACTGAGTGAAAACGTAGGATACTACCATTCGACAGTGGCAAAAGGCCGCTCCACTTGACTCCCATGGCCAGGAACATGATCAACGCGCAACTGCTGCACGCCATGATCGACGCGTCGAACGACGGCATCGTGGTCGCCGAACAGGAAGGTGACGACACCATCCTGATCTACGTGAACGCGGCCTTCGAACGCCTCACCGGCTACGCGCGCGACGAGATCCTCTACCAGGACTGCCGCTTCCTCCAGGGCGACCATCGCCACCAGTTGGGTCGCGCCCGTATCCGCAAGGCCCTGGCCGAAGGTCGGCCGTGTCGCGAGGTACTGCGCAACTACCGCAAGGACGGCAGTGGGTTCTGGAACGAACTGTCGATCACCCCGGTGTACAACGAGGCTGATCAACGCACCTATTTCATCGGCATCCAGAAGGATGTCAGCCGTCAGGTCGAACTCGAACGCGAGCTGGCCGACGCACACACCCGACTGGGCGGGCAACCATCCGTCCAATGACCTGAACCAAACGCCCCGGGCACAGTCCATGGCAATGAAGAACCCACCGACGACGCCCGACCCGAGTCCGATCATGCAAGCAGACGCCCTCCTTACTCAGGATGAGCTGGATTTCATTCAGGACATGCAGCATACGCCCCAATTGAACCTGGCCGATCCCACCTCGAGCCTGCTGGTCAATGGCGATCGTCGTCTGCAGCAATTGCTCACCCGCCTGGTGGCCAACGAGCAGGTAACGCTGCAGGCGCAATTCAACAACCAGCAGATCAGCATTCCCCTGCAACTGGTCGAAGACGAGTTTCACGCCCTGCACCTGCAACTGGGCTCACCGGAAATCTACGAAGACGGCCCGATGCTGCGGCCCTGGCGCCTGTCGCTGGATCAGCCGGCGGCACTGGTCGACGCCCGCGGCACGCAGAGCGAGCTGTGGGTGCGCGATATCTCGTTCAAAGGGGTACTGCTGCAAGTGAACGGCCAGGCCCAGGCACCCAGCCACTTCGAGCTGTTCTTCGCTCCACCGGGCATCGAGCCGATCGAACTGCACGGCACACTGCGCCGCCGCATCGGCCCGGACCTGGCGGCCTACGACCTCAGCCACAGCCCGGACGAGGAAATCGACCGGCTGCGTGAGTACATTCTCCAGGCCCACCGCCAGGCGCACCCAGAGTTGCACGCTCAGGTCTCGATCTGACCGGCGAGGAACTGGCGCAACCGCTGCTTCATCAAAAAGGCCTGGGCGCCCAGGCAGCCCACCGGCCCGCCCTCGAGACTGTCCTGGGCCATTTCGGCAGCCTCGCCCGCCAGCAGCAGCGGGCAGTTCACCCGCTGCGCCAGACGCGCCAGGCGCTTGTCCAGGTCGCTGGCCGGGCGATGGTTGTCGTACAGCACCAGCGCATCCGGCGCCAACCGCTCGCAGACCAACGCCAGCTCTTCGACAGGCTGCCCTGGCGCCAGCACTGTGACGGCTACCTCGTCACTGCTCAGCAGCAGTCCCGCCACCAGCAACTCGAGTTCCTGGCATTCTGCCGACAACGGTGACAGCAGGATCCGACGGCGCTTGGGCTCGGGCGCCAGTTGCAGGCGCAACAGCACCCGTGCGCGCAGGAACTGATCGAGGAACAGCCACTCGCTGGCCTGCCCATACCCCGCCTGGCCGGCGCGCAGGGCCTGCCATACCGGCATGAACACCTCGCCGAAGACCTGCTCCAGGGCATGGCTGGCAAACACCTGCTCGAACAACCGCCCCAACTGCGCAGCATCGAACTGGCGCACGGCCTCGCGCACCTGGGCCTGCCAGCGTGAGCGGTCGCCAACCGTGCTTCCGGCCCAGGCCCCCTCCGCCGGCACCTGGCTACGCGCCAGGATACTGCCGACCTTGCTCACCGCGACACCACGGCGCAGCCAACCCAGGATGCTCTCGATGGCGTCGATGTCGGCCTGCGAATAGAGACGATGGCCACTCTCGGTGCGGGTCGGCTGAATCAGCCCGTAGCGGCGCTCCCAGGCGCGCAGGGTCACCGGATTGACGCCAGTCAGGCGCGACACTTCGCGGATCGGAAACAGCTCCTGATCCACCAGCCCATGTTCGATCAGGGCACTCGCTTGTGGCTCTTTCATGAGAGTGGCAACTCTGTCTCGTAGATTCGTGGTGGCCATTCTACGCCGGGATCGGCCAGGGGTCAGCGCAACGGCTCGATCACGACACTGACCGGTCACGAAATTTACGCGATAATCCGCGCCCGATTCTTGCATCCACGCCTGCGTCGCCCACCACCCCGGGCACAGGCCAAGGGGCCGGCTACCCGCCAGCCCCGTCGTAAGGAGATACACGATGTCTACCGCACCCGTCACCCTGATGGTGTCGCGCCGCGCCGCCGATGGACGCTACCAGGACCTGCTGGCCTGGCTCCATGAAGGCGAGCAGTTGGCCACCGACTTCCCCGGCTACCTGGGCTCGGGCATCCTCGCGCCGCCGGCCGACAGCGACGCCTTCCAGATCATCTTCCGTTTCAACGACGAACCGACTCTGCACGCCTGGGAACATTCCGCCTCGCGACGCGCCTGGTTGCAGCGTGGCGACGGCCTGTTCGAGCGCCCCGAAGAGCGGCGCATCAGCGGCATCGACGCCTGGTTCGGCACCGAAACGGTGCATAAACCGCCGCGCTGGAAGCAGGCTACCGCCATCTGGCTGGCGTTCTTCCCGGTGTCGCTGCTGTTCAACCTGTTGTTCGGCCACTGGCTGGCACCGCTGGACCTGCTGCCCCGGGTACTGCTGAGCACCCTGGTGCTGACGCCGCTGATGGTCTACCTGTTCATTCCGTTGTCCACCCGCCTGCTGGCCGGCTGGCTCAATCCCTCGGCACGCACGGCGTCACAGCGCCGCGAAGGGTTGCGCAGCCGCTGAGGAGCGGGCACGCAAGCCTGCGCAGTTCGGGTATGCTGGGGCACGAACGAACAGACGAACAGACTGCCCCGAACATGAACAGCCCTATCCTCATCACCGGAGCCAGCCAGCGCGTCGGGCTGGCCCTGGCCCTGGCGCTGGCCAAGGCCGGCCATCAGGTGGTCAGCGCCAGCCGTAGCCTTCATGCGCAGGCCGCGCACCCGAACATCATCCAGTTCCAGGCCGACCTCACCCGCGAGGCCGACCGCCTGGCGCTGATCGAACACCTGCAGCACAACTACGACGGCCTGCGCGCAATCATCCACAACGCCTCGCTGTGGCTGGACGACGACCTGCAGAGCCTCGACACCATGTTCCGCCTGCACGTCGAGGCGCCCTACCACCTCAACCTGGCGCTGGGCGAGCACCTGGCCAAGGTCGAGAAGGCCGACATCATCCACATCTGCGACGAAACCTCCTCGCGCGGCAGCAAGAGCCATATCGGCTACGCCGCAACCAAGGCCGCGCTGCAGAACATGGTGCTGTCTTTCGCCGAAAAATACGCGCCCAAGGTGCGTGTCAACGGTATCCTGCCGGGCCTGCTGATCCTTAAGGAAGGCGGCGACGAACAGTACCGCCGGCAGACACTGAAAAAGGCCCTGCTGGAATTCGAACCGGGTGCACAGCCGCTGATCGAGGCGGTGATGTTCCTGCTGCAAAGCCAGTACAGCACCGGCAGCCAGGTGGTCATCAACGGTGGCCGCCATCTGAAGAACCGCATGACCTGAGGGAAGCCCATGACTGAGCAACAACAGCTCGAACTCGAAGCCGCCGCGTTCCGGCGCCTGGTCGAACACCTGCAAAAGCGTACCGACGTGCAGAACATCGACCTGATGAACCTCTCCGGCTTCTGCCGCAACTGCCTGTCCAAGTGGTACAAGGCCGCCGCCGACGAGCGCCAGGTCGAGCTGAGCCTGGACGATGCCCGCGAAGCGGTGTACGGCATGCCCTACGCCGAGTGGAAAGCCCAATACCAGAAAGAAGCCAGCGCCGAACAACAAGCGGCGTTCGAACAAGGAAAACCCCGTGACTGACCTGAACACCCTGCGCAGCAGCCTCGCCAGCGGCGAACACGTGTTTGCCGACACCCTGGGCTTCATTGCCGCCAACTACAGCTACCAGCCCCAGGCCTTCAACAACGGCGGCGTGGAAAACGCTGCCGGGCAGAACGAGGGGTCGTGCAAGACCCTGGGCCTGGCCCTGCTGGAAGGTCTGAGCGATCAGGAAGCGCTGCTGGCCTTTGGCGAACACTACCGCAGCGTGCTCGCCACCCCCGAGGGCAGCGACCATGGCAATATCCGCGCGCTGATCAAGCACGGCCTGGCCGGCGTGAAGTTTGCCGAGCAGCCGCTGACCCGCAACGCCTGAGGCAAGGCTGTTCGCGGCACCAAGGCCGCTCCTGCAGGTATTCGGTGCAGGCGCGGCCTAGTGTCGCGATGGGCCGCAAAGCGGCGCCCGACATGATGTCGCCGACTGCCCTTTTCCTGCCAGAAGGACTCGCCCGAATGCCTCCAGAACCCAGCATCCCTTTCCGTCAGGCCATGCTGTTCTGGCTCAAGCTCGGTTTCATCGGATTCGGCGGCCCGGCCGGGCAGATCGCCCTGATGCACAGGGAAATCGTCGAACGCCGCCGCTGGCTCAGCGAGTCGCGATTTCTCCACGCCTTGAACTACTGCATGTTGCTGCCCGGGCCCGAAGCCCAGCAACTGGCCACCTACCTCGGCTGGCTGATGCACCGCACCTGGGGCGGGATCATTGCCGGGACGCTGTTCATCCTGCCCTCGTTGTTCATTCTGATCGGACTGTCCTGGGTCTATATCACCCAGGGGCAGCAACCTCTGGTCGCCGGCCTGTTCTACGGCCTCAAGCCTGCGATCACCGCCATCGTCGTGCAGGCGACCTGGCGCATCGGCTCCCGGGTGCTGCACAACGCTGCATTGTGGGGCATCGCTCTGGCAGCCTTCGTCGCCCTGTTCGGGCTGGGGCTGCCGTTTCCGCTGATCGTGCTGGGCGCGGGGCTGGTCGGCTATTTGGGCGGGCGCCGGCGGCCGCAGTTGTTCCAGACCGGTCGCGCCAACACTGAAGACTCCATCGCCGAAGCCCCGCTGGCCCAGGCCGCCCATACCCGCCTGCACTGGCCGCGCCTGTTCGGACTGCTGGCCTGCGGTGCAGCGCTGTGGTGTCTGCCGATGGCCGCACTGACGCTGCTGTTCGGCTGGCAAGGCACCTTCACCCAGATGGCATGGTTCTTCACCAAAGCCGCGCTGCTCACCTTCGGCGGTGCCTACGCAGTGCTGCCCTACGTGTATCAGGGGGCTGTCGATCATTACGGCTGGCTGACGCCCACGCAGATGATCGACGGCCTGGCATTGGGCGAAAGCACACCCGGGCCGCTGATCATGCTGGTGGCGTTCGTCGGCTTCGTCGGCGGCTATGTGCAGGCCCAGTTCGGTGCCGACCAGGCGTTCGTGGCTGGCGCCCTGGCGGCATGCCTGGTCACCTGGTTCACCTTCCTGCCATCGTTCCTGTTCATCCTGATCGGCGCGCCCTTGGTGGAGCGCACACGCAGGCAACTGCGCTTCACCGCTCCGCTGACGGCAATCAGCGCCGCAGTGGTGGGGGTGATCCTGAATCTGGCGTTGTTCTTCGCCTATCACGTGTTCTGGCCGCACGGATTCGCCGAAGGGATCGACGGGCTGGCACTGGGGATCGCGCTGCTGGCGGCGGCGGGGCTGCTGGTGTTGCGTCGCAGTGTGCTGGAAGTGTTGATCGCCTGCGCCCTGGCGGGATTACTGGTGGTGTTGTATGGGCATGTGCTCTGAGAGGTCGACACAGCCCCCATCACCTCATGCGCTGCCCCGGTATCCGCTCCGACAGCACACCCTCGCGCAACCACTCCAACGCAATCGGCCACAGGCTTGCCCGAAAGCGATCATGGAAGAACGCGAAATGTCCGACCTCCTGCTCACCGATATCCACAGGTGCCACGCGCAGGTGGCGAGGTTGGGCGTGCTCCAGGTAGCCCAGCAAGCGATCCGTCGCCGCCACAGTGCCGAAAGGATCGTCGCTCAGGCTCACCGCCAGGGCCGCAGCCTGGACCTGGGCGAAAGGACGCGCCTGCAGCAGCCGTCCACTGGGACGCTGCTCGTAGCGCGGCGCCGGCGTGCTCCAGTCACGCACCACCCCGGCCGGCGTGTCCTCCATCCAGCCCAGGCGCTTGCCGGGGAAATAGCCCAGTAGCCGGGTCAGCAATGGCATCACCACATGCCACTTGCCCACCATCCGCCAGCGGCCTTCGGCCGCATAGTCACGCCAGTAGGCAAACTGTGCGCCGACCATCACCAGCCGCCGCACCTGCCCGGCCGACGGCGCCAGGCCAGTTGCCCAGCCACCGAAGCTGTGCCCCACCACATTCACCGGCTGCCCGGGGAATTCGCTGGCGGCGCGTTGCAGGATAGCTTCGAAGTCCAGGCAGCCCCAGTCGCTCCAAGACGCCTGGAAACCGCGCAACGATGCCGGGCGAGACTCGCCGATGCCACGGTAGTCGTAGCTCAGCACGTCGAAGCCGTGGGCGAACAGGTAATCGGCAAAGCGAGCGTAATAGCGGCAGCGCACCGAGGTGGCCGCATTGATGATCACCAGCGGGCGCTGGGGGGCGGGTTCGGCGTGGCGCCACTGGAAACCGCCGAGGCTGTAGCCGTCGGCGGCTTGATGGCGAAAGGCAGTCGCAGGTTGGGTCAGGCTGCTCATGGCGGGCTCCCTGCGCCGTCGCGCCGGGAGGCGGGCGGCGTTTTTTGTCATCCGCCCACGCTAGCAAATTTTTCGCTGGCTGTACCTGCCTCAGGTGGTCGACAACGCCCGCGCCACGCCAGGCTTGCGCAGCACCTCCAGGCGCGAACCGTGATAACGCGTTTCGCGGAACAGCTTCCAGCGCCCGAACAGGCCATACACATGCATCACCCGCCCTTGCTCGTGATAGCCCATGCGCAGGTGCAGCTTCATGGCCGGCACGTTATGCGTCTCCACCACATCCACCACCTTGCGGCAGCCCTTGGCATGCATGGTGTTCCACAACTCGACCTGAGCGGTAACCGACAGCTCGCTGCCAAAGTAGCGCCGGGTCATCTCGCCGCCGAACTCGAAGAACTCTCCGGGCTTCACCGGGAAGGTGCAGCCGTAATAGTGCTTGTCATGGTAGTCGACCACGCTCGCCCAGATGAAGGCCACCGCATCGCCGTGCTCATCCAGGTACATGTGCCCGGTATGGCCTTCGGCAGCGAGTTCGCGCATGGTTTCGACACGGTCGCCGAAATAGCGCGCAAAGGCGTCGGCATTGGCGGTGGTGATATCCACCAGGGTCACCGGCGGATGTTCCTTGAGTTTGTGGGGCGGCACGGGGGTGACCAGGTCGCGTTCCATCCACAGCAATTCCCAGTGGAAGAATACGTAGCGTTCGACAAGGGTCTTGAAGGTACGCTTGAGCCCCTTCTGGCGGATCCGTTCTTGTATTTTTTGCAATACGCGCATGCTGCCTCCCCGGCCCAGGCGAAATTGCCGGACCAATAGCTGCTGTATAGATCAGGGAGAAAGCGGCCATAGCAAAGGGCCAGCGGAGGATTTGTTGCAGAATGTTAACAAGGCCCCGGAGGGAACCGCGCAGCCGAAACAAACGGCTGCGCGGTCAAGGGCTTGCTTACAGCTCGATGCAGTCGAACCGTACGTCGGTGGCCACGTCTTCGTCGTAGTTGACGTCAGCGCGCTCGAAACCGAACAGGTTGAGGAACTGTTTCTTGTAACCGGCGTAGTCGGTCAGCTCGAACAGGTTTTCGGTGGTGACCTGCGGCCACATGGCCTTGCAGGCGTCCTGCACGTCGTCGCGCAGTTCCCAGTCGTCCAGGCGCAGGCGGGCCTTTTCGTCCACCTCGGCCGGAGCACCGTCGGCGCGGTACATGCGGTCGCGGAACATGCGGTCCAGCTGGTCCTGGGTGCCTTCGTGAACGCCCTTCTCCTGCATGATCTTGAAGACCATCGACAGGTACAGCGGCATCACCGGAATGGCCGAGCTGGCCTGGGTGACCACCGACTTGAGCACGGCAACGTTGGCGCCGCCCTTCACTTCACCGGCCAGCTTCTTGTCCAGGCGCAGGGCGGTTTCGTCCAGGTCCTGCTTGGCCTGGCCCAGGGCGCCGTGCCAGTAGATCGGCCAGGTGATTTCGGTGCCGATGTAGCTGAAGGCCACGGTGCGCGCGCCTTCGGCGAGCACGTCAGCGCCGGCCAGGGCGTCGATCCACAGCTGCCAGTCCTGACCACCCATGACGGTGACGGTGTCGGCGATTTCCTGCTCGGTGGCCGGCTCGATGCTGGCCTCGATGATGGTGTCCTTGTTGGTGTCGATGGCGGTCGACTTGTACGGCTGACCGATCGGCTTGAGCGCCGAGCGGATCAGCTCGCCGGTCTGCGGCAGCTTGCGCACGGGCGAGGCCAGGGAGTAGATGACCAGGTCGACCTTGCCACCCATCTCGTTCTTGATCAGCTCGATCACCTTGGCACGAGCTTCGTCGGAGAAGGCGTCACCGTTGATCGACTTGCTGTACAGACCCTCGGCCTTGGCGAACTTGTCGAAGGCGGCGGCGTTGTACCAGCCTGCGGTGCCGGCCTTGGTCTCGGTGCCCGGCTTCTCGAAGAACACGCCCAGGGTGTCGGCCTTGAAGCCGAAGGCGGCGGTGATGCGTGCTGCCAGGCCGTAGCCGCTGGAGGCGCCGATCACCAGGACTTTCTTCGGACCATCTTCGCGCACGCCCAGTTTGCGGGTGGCTTCGATCTGGTCACGGACGTTGAGCTCGCAGCCCTTGGGGTGAGTCGTGGTGCAGATGAATCCGCGTACCTTGGGATGAATGATGGCCAATGTCTGTACCTCGTCAGGTTTATGCTGGGGAAGCGCCGCAGGGGCGATTCCGATTGATCAGAGGGTGAGACTACCCCCGCAAGTCATCCGACACATATTACGGGGTCAATGGCCCGAGCAAAACCCGAATCCGAAAGCGACTCGCTCCCTGTAGGAGCGACCTTGTGTCGCGCCCGATCGCGGCACAAGGCCGCTCCTACACAGGGACGGGTGGGGCCAGGGGCTCCAAGGCCGCGCGCAACCACGCCAGGAACTGCCGCGCCAGCGGATCGTCCTGGCTGTCGCGGTGCACCAGGCAACTCCAGGCCGGGCCTCGCACCCGCTGCGCCGACAACGCCTGCAAACGCCCGTCGTCCACCAACCGCTGGGCCAGCAACTGGCTGACCAGCGCAATCCCCAGGCCCTCTCCCGCCGCGTCCAGGAGCAGCCCCGGGTCGGAGAAATTCAGCCCCTTGCCCTGCTGCCCCACCGCTTCGCCGCCCTCCAGTTGCCAGTGGCTCCAGTCCATCTCCCGTTCGCCGTGCAAGGTGGTGCGCCCGGTTTCGGGCAAGGCGGGATGGCAGGCGGGGTACAGGCGGTCCTGGTGCAACACGCTGAAACTGCACTCGGCCTGCGGGCCAAGATCATCGCGGATCGCCAGGTCGATGGTCTGGCTGCTCATGTCCGGCACCTCGAAACTGGTGAACAGCCACAGGTCTACCTCCGGGCAGCGCGCATGGAAGTCCGCCAGGCGCGGCAACAACCAGTGCCGGGCAAAGGCCGGGGTGGTGTTGACCACCAGTTGGTTGGGCTTGCGGTACTGGTCCAGCCGACGGATGCCCACCGCCAATTGTTGCAGCATGACCTGCGTAGTGCTGAGCAGGTCATGGCCCGCGTCGGTGAGGCTGACACTGCGCCCGGTCCGGTGGAACAACGGTTGCTCCAGGTAGCTTTCCAGGCTGCGGATCTGCTGGCTGATCGCCGACTGGGTGAGGTTCAGCGCCTCGGCGGCCTTGTGAAAACTGCCCAGGCGGGCAGCGGCTTCAAAGCCACGCAGGGCATTCAGGGGCGGCCAGTGCTTGAGCATGATCGATAAGCCTTTCTAATCAGAAATACGCTAAATCTATCGTTAGTCCACGCCAATTCATAGCCATATCATGGGCACCAACACCCGCAACGGCGGGCTTCGTTGATAAAAATCACTAATACATTGGAGCTAACCATGGACCTGTCCATCGCCAGCGGCTGGCGCATGCCCGCCGAATGGGCCCGCCACGCCGCCACCTGGATGATCTGGCCGCACAACCAAGCCTTGTGGGAGTCCGGTTGGCGCGTGACCCTGGCCGACGTACAGCGCGACTACGCCCGGGTCGCCAGCGCCATCGCCCGTTTCGAGCCGGTGAAGATGGTCGTCGCGCCGTCCGCCATGGCCAGCGCCCGCGCCCTGTGCGGCGCCGGTATCGAGCTGATCGAACTGGCCGTGGACGACAGTTGGTGCCGCGACAGCGGGCCGACCTTCATCGCTCACCCGCAACACGGCCTGGCCGGCCTGAGCTGGCGCTTCAACGCCTGGGGTGGCAAGTCCGAGCACGGCCTGGACCGCAGCCTCGGTCGGCGCATCCTCGACCACCTGGGCCTGGAAGGCTTCAGCACGCCGCTGTGCAACGAAGGCGGCGCCATTCATGTAGACGGCGAAGGCACCCTGATCACCACCGAGTCGGTGCTGCTCAACCCCAACCGCAACCCCGGCCTGAGCAAGGCGGACTTCGAGGAGTGCTTCGCCCGTCTGCTGGGCATCCGCAAGACCATCTGGCTGCCCGGCGATCCGCAGTATGTCACCGGCGACATGACCGATGGCCACGTCGACGGGGTCTGCGCCTTCGCCCGGCCCGGCGTGCTGCTGGTCGATGCCACCCACGAGCAAGGCTCGGTCTACGCCGACGTCGCCCGGGAAAACCGCCGCGCCCTGGAGCTGGCTCGCGACGCCCAGGGCCGGCGCTTCGAGCTGCTCGACCTGTTTGAGGCCAGCGCCGCAGTGGACAAGGACGCCGAAGTGTTCTGCGCCTCCTACACCAACTTCTACCTGGCCAACGGCGCAGTGATCATGCCGGCCTATGGCATCGACGCCGACCAGGCCGCCGCCCGTCAGTTGGCCCTGGCCTTCCCCGACCGCGAGATCGTGCCGGTGCGTATCGACCACATCGCCCACGGCGGCGGCGGCATCCACTGCATCACCCAGCAACAACCGGCCTGGCCTGTGACGGAGGAGCGCCCATGAGCCTGCTGCGCATCGCTACTACACAGATGAGTTGCGACTGGAACCTTGCGGCCAACCTCGACCGCGCCGAGCAACTGGTGCGCCAGGCCGCCGCCCGGGGTGCACAGGTAATCCTGTTGCAGGAGCTGTTCGCTACGCCGTATTTCTGCATCGAGCAGTGCCACAGCCACCAGGCGCTGGCCCAGGACTATCACGACAGCCCCCTGCTGCGCCGCTTCGCCGCGCTGGCCAAAGAGCTGGGGGTGGTGCTGCCACTGAGCTGGTACGAGCGCGCCGGCAACGCCTTCTTCAATTCGCTGACCGTGGCCGACGCCGACGGTCGCCTGCTGGGGATCTACCGCAAGACCCACATCCCCAACGCCACCGGCTACCAGGAAAAGGAATACTTCAGCCCCGGCGATACCGGTTTCAAGGTCTGGGACACCGCCTTCGGCCGCCTGGGCATCGGCATCTGCTGGGACCAATGGTTCCCGGAAACCGCGCGCTGCCTGGCGCTGCTCGGCGCCGAGGTGCTGCTGTTCCCGACGGCCATCGGCTCGGAGCCCGGTGCCGCCGAACTGGACTCACGCGACCACTGGCAGATGGCGATGCGTGGCCATGCCGCAGCCAACCTGCTGCCGGTGGTGGCCGCCAACCGCGTCGGCCAGGAAGTGGCGCGCAGCGACGAGCACCTGTCGATGCGTTTCTATGGTTCCTCGTTCATCTGCGACCACAAGGGCGCGATGCTCGCCGAAGCCGATCGCGACAGCAGCGGCGTATGGCTGCACGACCTGGATCTGGCGCGCATGCGTGAAGACCGCCTGAGCTGGGGCGTCTACCGCGACCGCCGTCCCGAGCTGTACGCACCGTTGATGACCCTCGACGGCCGCACCCCACAACCGACGAGGGCCTGAGCCATGCCACGCCGTCCATCACAACTGTTCGCCGCCCTCGCCCTGGCCTGCTGCGCGTCCGTCGCCCAGGCACAGCAGGAAGCCCTGCGCCTGTACAACTGGGCCGACTACTTTGCCGAGGACACCCTCAAGCGCTTCACCGCCGAAACCGGCATCCCGGTGATCTACGACGTCATGGACGGCAGTGAAGTGCTCGAGGCCAAGCTGATGTCCGGGCGCAGCGGCTACGACCTGGTGTTTCCCGGCGACACCGTGGCCGAGCGCCTGATGCGCGCCGGCAGCCTGCAGCCGCTCGACCGCCAGCAACTGACCGCGCTGGACGACATCGACCCAGGCCTGCGCGCCCTGCACGCGCGCTATCCCAAGGCCAGCGAGGCGACAGTGCCCTACACCTGGGGCACCATCGGCCTGACCTTCAATGCCGCCAAGATCCGCGAGCGCATGCCCGACGCACCGCTGGACAGCCTCGACCTGCTGTTCAAACCGGAGCTGGCCGCCAAGTTCGCCGATTGCGGCATCTCGATGATCGACTCGCCCGACGAAGTGCTCGCCGTGGTGCTCCACTATCTGGGGCGTGAACCCCGCAGCGCCAAGCGTGAAGACCTGGCTGCCGCCAGCGAGCTGCTCAAGTCGATCCGGCCCTACGTGCGCAAGTTGCAGTCGCAGCCGGTGACCGAACTGGTCAACGAGAACACCTGCCTGTCGCTGGGCTACAGCGGCGACGTGATCCAGGCCCAGCGCACTGCCGAGGCCGCAGGCAAAGTCATCGACTTCCAATACCGCGTGCCGCGCGAAGGCACCACGGTATGGATGGACACCATGGCGATCCCCGCCGATGCACGCCATCCGGAGTACGCCTATCGTTTCATCAACTTCGTGATGCGCCCGGAAAACATGGCCGCGATCAGCAACTTCACCGGCTACCCCACGGCCAGCGCCAAGGCCCGTCCACTGGTGGACGCGCGCATGCGCGACAACCCCGACATCTACCTCGATGCCGCCACCTATGCCCGGCTGATTCCGGGCAAGGATATTCCCCAGGCCGACATGCGTGCGCGCATGCGCGTCTGGACCCGTTTCAAGACTGCCCAGGACTGACCCATGCCAACCCGTCGTACCTTCCTCCAGCACCTGTCGATCGCCGCCGGCCTCGGCGCCGCCGCAAGCATCGGCCTGCCGCTGGGCAGCGCCCGCGCCAGCGAGGCGGGCCGCTGGTTCATGCCCGACGAGGGCGAGCCGCAGCGGTGCGCCTACCTCGCCTTCGGCGCCCAGGACGCGATCTGGGAAGACTTCACCGAAGACGTGCAGGCGGCGCTGGGCCGCATCGCCCGCGCCATCGCCAACTACCAGCCAGTGACGGTGTTCTGCCGCGAGGGCGAGCGCGACCTGGCCGAGGAACATTGCGCCAGCCACAACACCACGTTCGTGATCACTGAGCTGGACGACATCTGGATGCGCGACATCGGCGCCAACTTCGTGGTCGACGACGACGGCGAGCTGGGCGCGGTGGATTTCAACTTCAACGGCTGGGGCGGCAAGCAACGGCACCGCTTCGACGCAAAGCTGGCCAAGCAGGTGGCCACGCGGGCGAACGCTGCCTACCAGCGCAGCGAACTGGTCGGCGAAGGCGGCGGTATCGAGGTCGATGGCCATGGCACCGGAATCATGACCGAGAGCAGCTGGATCAACGGCAACCGCAACCCCGGCTGGAGCAAGGCCGAAGTCGAGCAGGAGCTCAAGGCGCGCCTGGGCCTGCGCAAGATCATCTGGCTGCCGGGCATCAAGGGCAAGGACATCACTGACGCGCATGTAGACTTCTATGCGCGCTTCGTGCGCCCCGGCGTGGTGCTGGCCAACCTCGACACCGACCCCGATTCCTATGACCACGCAGTGACGCTGCGGCATCTGGAGATACTCAAGCAGGCCACCGATGCCGATGGCCGGGCGTTGCAGGTGCACACCGTGTCGCCGCCGCTGAAACCACGCAAGAGTGCATTCAACAAGGGCAACCCGGATTTCGCGGCGGGGTATATCAATTATTTCGTGATAAACGGTGCGGTCATCGCCCCGCAGTTCGGCGACCGCGAGGCCGATGAAAAGGCCCGGGCGTTGTTGGCCGAGTTGTATCCGGATCGGGACGTGGTGCAGTTGGATATCGATGCCATCGCGGCGGGAGGTGGCGGCATCCATTGTGTGACCAGCCATTGTCCAGCGGTGTGAGTACCGGCCCTATCGCGGGGCAAGCCCGCTCCCACAGACCCCGATGCATTCAGGTTCTGTGGGGGCGGGCTTGCCCCGCGATAGGGCCGGCACAGACACCCTATTCATTTGCAAACCCGATCAATCACAAAGAAAAACAAACTTCTCAAATGAGCCCCGGGCAGTGATGCTGTCGCGATCCACTTCGCCTCCCGGAGAACAACAATGAACGAAGTCGCCATCGTCGCCGCCACCCGTACTGCCATCGGCAGTTTCCAGGGCACCCTGGCCAATGTCTCGGCCATCGACCTCGGTGCTGCGGTGATCAAGCGCCTGTTGGAGCAGACCGGCCTTGACCCCGCGCAAGTCGACGAGGTGATCCTCGGCCAGGTGCTGACCGCAGGCGCCGGCCAGAACCCCGCCCGCCAGGCCGCGGTCAAGGCCGGCCTGCCCCACGCGGTGCCGGCGCTGACCCTGAACAAGGTCTGCGGTTCGGGCCTCAAGGCCCTGCATCTGGCGGCCCAGGCGATCCGCTGCGGCGACGCCGAGGTGGTGATCGCCGGCGGCCAGGAGAACATGAGCCTGGCGCCGTACGTGCTGCCCTCGGCCCGCACCGGCCAGCGCATGGGCCATGGCCAACTGGTCGATACCATGATCACCGATGGCCTGTGGGACGCCTTCAACGACTACCACATGGGCATCACCGCCGAGAACCTGGTGGACAAGTACGCCATCTCCCGCGAACAGCAGGACGCCTTTGCCGCCGAGTCTCAGCGCAAGGCCGTGGCGGCTATCGAAGACGGTCGTTTCAAGGACGAGATCACCCCCATCCACATCCCGCAGAAAAAAGGCGATGCGCTGGTGTTCGACACCGACGAACAACCTCGCCCAGGCACCAGCGCCGAATCGCTGGGCAAGCTGCGTGCAGCCTTCAAGAAAGACGGCAGCGTCACCGCTGGCAACGCCTCGAGCCTCAACGATGGCGCCGCTGCCGTGCTGCTGATGAGCGTCGACAAGGCCAAGGCCCTGGGCCTGCCGGTGCTGGCCAGGATCACCGGCTACGCCAGTGCCGGTGTAGACCCGGCGATCATGGGCATCGGCCCGGTCTCGGCGACCCAGCGCTGCCTGCAGAAGGCGGGCTGGCAGTTGTCCGACCTGGACCTGATCGAGGCCAACGAAGCCTTCGCGGCCCAGGCCCTGGCAGTGGGCAAGGAGCTGGCCTGGGATGCGGCGAAGGTCAACGTCAACGGCGGTGCCATCGCCCTGGGCCACCCGATTGGCGCCTCGGGTTGCCGGGTGCTGGTGACCTTGTTGCACGAGATGATCAAGCGTGATGCGAAGAAAGGCCTGGCGACGCTGTGCATCGGCGGTGGCCAGGGTGTCGCGTTGACGATCGAGCGATGAGTCTGGGGTGAGTGCTGCGCAGGCGAGCCCGCGAAGCACTCACCGCTAATCTCAGAATCTTTCATCCAGGATCGCCGGCAAGCTCAGCTCCCTGACAAAGCTGGCCGGCGACAGTGACAGGATCGTCCTGACCACCTGCACCACATCGTGCACCGGTATCAGTTGCCCTTCCCCACGCCGCGCAGCCTCAGCAACCGGCACCTCCAGGCCGTCCTCGGTATTGAGATAGCCAAGGTTCAGACAGGTCACGCCAAGATGCCGATCGCGGTAGCCCTCGCGCAGGGCGTCGGCGATGCCTTGCAGGGCGAACTTGCTGGCACCGAAGGTCACCTCAGGGCGCCCGCTGCGCGGCAGGCCCGAGGTTGAGCCGGTCAGCAGGATGCGTGGGTGCTGGCTTTGCAGCAACAGGGGCAGCAGACGCTTGATCAGCAGGATGGTCGCCGTGATGTTGCAACCGACCATGGTTTCAATCTGGGCGTCCTGGTCGTCGAGAAAATCGTAGGCGGGGTGGAACGCCAGGGGCTCCCAGATGCCCAGGTTGTAGATCAGGGTGTCGATGCCTTGATCGGCCACAGCCTTGGTGATGGAGGCGACGGCAGTTGCGGGTTGAGTGAGGTCGGCTTCGATCCAGCGGGTTTCGATACCAGCGATGACGGGGACATGCGGGGGGATGGCGCGGGCGACGCCGATCAGGGTGTCACCGGGGTTGCCCAGGCCTTGCATCAAAGCCTTGCCCAGCCCTTTGCTGGCGCCGATTACCAGGGTCTTCATCAATAACTCCATTTATCGAGGTTTGGGGAAAGAGGCCGGGACAGCGGTGACCTTTTCGCGGGCAAGCCCGCTCCTACAGGTACTCCACAGTCTTCCGAGCCGCAGGGCCTGTAGGAGCGGGCTTGCCCGCGAAAAGGTCACCGCCAAAAGTAGATTCGATCCACTAGCGCAGCATCCAAGCAACCCGCCAGCTCGATGACAAAGCCTGGCTTGTATCCAGATGTAAACCGCGGCGCGTGTCTGTTTCAGATCAATGCCGTACGCTTGCAGACAACCCACCGCCCCCCAATCCAGCCACACTGTCATCCTGCCCGCACCCGGTACCCGCCATGAGCCTGCTCAGACAAGCCCTGAACGATCAATCCTTCGTCTGCATCATGGAGTTCGTCCCCAAGCCTTCTGCCCAGCGCTTCGCTGCACTGGAGAGCATCATGGCGCGTGCGCAGTTGTGCGGCTGGCCACTGGCGGTGTCCATCGCCGACCGGGTCGGCAGTGCGCTCGACATGTCGCCGCTCGACGCCTGCCGCAGCTTCAACACACCGGTCCCGACCCTGTTGCATTTCTCAGGCAAGGATCGCGAGCGCCAGGACCTGCTCGCCCAGCTGTCACACATGGACGCCGCAGGCCTGGACCAGCTCCTGCTGCTGACCGGCGACCGCCTGCCCGGCCACACGCCAGGCCAACGTCCGGTACGTTACCTCGAATCCGTCGCGGCCCTGCAGATCGTGCGCCAGGCGCGCCCCGACTGGCTGCTCGGCGCGGCACTGAATCCGTTCAAGTACCGCGAGGAAGAAGGCGGCGCACAATACTTCAAGGCCGAAAAGAAGCTCGCCGCCGGCGTCGACTTCTTCATCCTGCAACTGGGCTTCGACTTCCAGAAATACCGCGAGGCCATGCACTGGATGCAGCGCCAGCCCAGGCCTCGGCCCATGCTCGCCTGCATCATGGGGCTCACCGAAGGCCGCGCCGGGATGCTCGAGCATGTGGCGGGGGTCACCGTAAGCCCCGCGATGCGTGCGCTGCTCGCCGCCGAGGCGGCAGTGTCCAAGGCCCACGCCCGGCAGCGTGCCACGGAGCGCCTGGCCCTGCAGATCATCGGCCTGCGCCTGCTGGGCTACGCCGGGATCAACCTCTCCGGCGTGCACGAACTCGAACAGTTTCTCGAACTGGAACAAGCTCTGGAAGACTGGCTGCCACGCATCAACAGCCTCGAGCAATGGCGCAGCGCCTGGGACGCCGCCTGGCAGATGCCCGGCGTGGCGCCGGTCACTTTCCACCCACCCGGGCATCACTGGCAGCAAGGCCAGCGCCAGGTCCAGGCGTCGTTTACGGAAAAGGCCCGCTACCATTTGCTGTCGGCCATGCACCACCAGTTGTTCAGCCGCGAAACGCTGTTGAGCAAGGCATTCGGCTGGAGCGTGCGCCGGTCGCTGTGGTCGACCCCAGCCGCGGCGCGCGTGCTGCACCGCGTGGAGCGCGGCCTCAAGCGGCCGGTGGTCGGTTGCGATACTTGCGGTCAATGCCGGCTCGAAGACACCTTGTACATCTGCCCGGAAACCTGCCCCAAGGGCCTGGCCAACGGGCCCTGCGGCGGGACGCAACTGAACCGCTGCGAGTTCGGCGACCGGGAATGCATCCACAGCCGCAAATACCGCACGGCGGTGTCGGTCGGGCAGACAGACGTACTCAGGGACAAGCTGATCCCCTGCGTCGAGGTGGGTGGGCGCCAGCAGAGCTCCTGGCCGCGCTGGTTCGCCGAGCCAACCCCAGTACAACCCGCAGCGCGCGCCAAGCGCCCGCAACCCGAGGCCGCGGACCTGTAGGAGCGACCCGGCAAGCCCTGGTACAGGGGGCCCGACAGCCTCTATCCTGAGCGGCCATCGCCCTACACTCGCCCACAGGACCGCCGCGTGACCCGAGCGCAACTTGAAACCCAGCAGATCCCCCTCTACTTCGCCGCCGTGGTCCTGGCCATCGCCGCAGGCCTGCTCGCTCCCGACACCGCCAGCCACCTGCAAGCGTTGGTGACTCCGGCGATTGCCGTGCTGATGTACGCGATGTTCCTGCAGATCCCCTTTCTCGACCTGCGTCAGGGGCTGGGCAACCGCCGCTTCATGGGCGCGCTGTTGCTTGCCAACTTCGTGCTGGTACCGCTGCTGGTGTGGGCGGCCACGCGCGGTCTGGTCGAGCATCCGGCGATCCTGATCGGTGCACTGCTGGTACTGCTGACGCCCTGCATCGACTATGTCGTGGTGTTCACCCACATCGGCAAAGGCGACTCGCGCCTGACCCTCGCCGCCACGCCGATGCTGTTACTGGCGCAACTGGCCCTGCTGCCGCTGTACCTGACCCTGATGCTCGGCGCGCAAAACCCTGTGGCACTATCCATCGCGCCGTTCGTGGAAGCCTTCGTGCTGCTGATCGTGCTACCGATGCTGCTGGCCGTGTTCACCAGCGTCGGTGCACGCCGCTCGCAGGCCATCGCCCGCTGGAACGACGCCTGGGCGTGGATGCCGGTGCCGGCCATGGCCCTGGTGCTGATTGCCGTGATCGGCTCGCAGATCGTCGTGGTGCTGGGCGACTTCCAGCGCCTGTTGCCGGTGATTCCGGTGTATGTCGGGTTCGCGCTGCTGGCACCGCTGCTGGGGCTGCTCTCGGCGCGGCTGTTCCGGCTGCAGGCGCGCGAAGCGCGATCGGTGACGTTCAGCGCCGCGACCCGCAATTCGCTGGTGGTACTGCCGCTGGCGCTGGCCTTGCCGGAAGACTTGCGGGTGCTGGCGGCAGCGGCGGTGATAACCCAGACACTGGTAGAACTGGTGAGCGAACTGATCTACGTGCGGGTGGTGCCGGCAGTGGTACGAACCTGACAGACGCCATCCCAACTCACAGGATCACGAACCCCACCTCGATATTGCCCCGCGTCGCCTTGGAGTACGGGCAGATCTGGTGCGCCTCGGCCACCATCTTCTGCTTGTCCTCCAGGGCTAGCCCGGGCAAGTGCACGGTCAACTGAGCGGCCAGCGCAAAGCCGCCATCGGCGGTATTGCCCAGCGCCACATCAGCCTCCACCGCCACGCCCTCGGGCAGGCGGATGTCGAACTTCTGCCCCGCACGACGCAGTGCGCCGATGAAGCAGGCCGACCAGCCGATGGCAAACAATTGCTCGGGGTTGGTGCCTGGACGTCCGGAGCCTGGCGGGCTCAACGGCAGGTCCAGCGCACCATCACTGGAGCGACCGCGGCCGTCGCGGCCTCCGGTGGTGTGAGTACGGGCGGTGTAGAGGGTGGTTGTCAAAGGGGTGATCACGGTGCATCTCCTTCTTGCCGATCAGGACGTTTCGCACAGCCCTCCCCGACCAAGGGTGCGGGAAGGGCGCGGATGGCCGTTACTGCTTGGCCTGGCTCAGGCGGCTGTACAGGTCGGACGGGAACGGTTTGCCGTTGGCGTCGAACTGATGCTTGCGGAACTGATACACCTCCGCCTCGGACAGGTAACCATCGTGGTTGGCGTCGATCGCATCGAACTCGGCGTTGGCCTTCGGTGCCACGGCCAGCAGCTCGGCACGCGAAACGCGGCCATCGTGGTCGGTGTCGGTGCGGGCGAAGGAGGCATCGCCACACTTGCCTTCACCACACTTGCCCTCCGCCCCGGTGGCTTTCGCCTGGCCACCGCACTTGCCCTCGCCACACTTGCCTTCGGCCTTGGTGGCCTTGCCCTCGGCACCGCACTTGCCTTCCCCACACTTGCCTTCGGCCTGGGTGGCCTTGCCCTTGGCGCCGCACTTGCCTTCCCCGCACTTGCCTTCCGGGGCCTTGTCGTTGGCCGCGAGCTGGTAGCCCTGCGGCAGTGCTTCAACGGCGAACGCGGAGCTGGTGACGTTGATACCGCCTGCCAGGGCGATGGCGAACAGGCCGATGCGAGCCTTGCTGGAAATCGGGGTATGGGACATGGCATTTCTCCGGATGTCAGTGCGGTCGTACCGCTGGGTTCATTGCCCCTAGGGCGAGAGAGCCGATGAACCGGGGCGCCTGGCCCCGTTCGTTCGGGTGGAGCCATTTGAACGTCAGCGTGTATCGGGGGCGTATCCGGGGAGGGAGGGATTTGTATGCAAGTACGCAGGATCAGGGATGAGATACAGGGCGATACAATCGCGGGACAAGCCCGCTCCCACAGATACGTGCGCTGACACCGGATTCAGCGCACGTATCTGTGGGAGCGGGCTTGTCCCGCGATTGGGTCGCAAAGCGGCCCCGGCGATCTCAGCCGTCGAAACTCACCGCCCGCAACGGCGCGGTATTGACCTTCAGCTCGAACACATCCGGCCGCGCATAATGGCCCACCACATCGAAGTCGAGATTGCCCTGGCTCAACTGGCTCATGTCCAGATCCGCGTACAACTCGGTCTCGCAATCGAACACCGGCCCGGCCAGTACCTCGCCCAAGGGGCTGACGATCATGCTCCCCCCGCGCATCACGTAGTCGTCGTCGGCGAAATCCAGCCCGAACGCCTCGCGGTGCTGCTGCGGATACTCGCCCAGGCGAATCGCCTGGCAGGCCGAGAGCACGAAAACCCGGCCCTCCAGCGCCACATGCACCATGGAGCTGGCCCACGACGGTCGATCGTCGGCAGTCGGTGCGCAGTACAGTTGCACCCCTTGCGCATACATGGCCTGGCGCAGCGCCGGCATGTAGTTCTCCCAGCAGATCACGCTGCCGAGCACACCGAAGTCGGTCTGCACCGGCTCAATGGTCGAGCCATCGCCGAAGCCCCAGATCAGGCGCTCCTGCCCGGTCGGCATGAGCTTGCGGTGATAACCGGCAATGCCCCGGCCCGGCGCGAGGGTGACAGCGGTGCAATACAGGGTGCGGCCATGACGCTCGATGATGCCGACCACCGCGGTCACCCCCGTCTGCTCGACGCTTTCGGCAAAGGCCGCAAGCTCCGGGCCGTCCAGGGCCACGGCTCCCTCGACGTAGCGCTGGTACAGCGCGCGCCCGGCAGCACTGCGATTGCCCACCACACTGCCGAACGCTGCGCCCTTGGGATAACCGCCGATGAACGCTTCGGGGAACACCGCAAGTTGTGCACCCTGCTCCGCCACCCGCCGCAGGATGCCGGCGGCCTTCTCGACACTGGCCATCGCGTCATAAGGAACGGAAGCGGCCTGGATGATTGCTACACGGGTCATGATGACTCCTGTCTGTGGTTAGAAACGGCTGATGTCGTTGTCACGGGTTTCCGGCAAGGTCTTGCACAGCACCAGCAGGCACAGCAGCGAGACCCCGGCGAGGTAGGCAGCGGGCAGGTTGGCGTCACCGGTCATGCGGATCAGCGCCGCGGCGATGAACGGCCCCGGGCCTGCCAGGATCGCCAGCGCCAGGTTGTGCCCCAGCGCTGCGCCGGTGGAGCGGATCGAGGCCGGGAAGACCTCCACCAGCAGCACCACGTCCATCACTGCCGTGACCGCCACCAGCACCCCCAGGATGATCAAGCCGAGCAGGATCGCCGCGCTGTTGCCGCTGTTGATCAAGAGGAAAATCGGAAACGCCAGCACCGTCAGCGCCGCGGCAGCACCCAGCAACAGTTTGCGCCGGCCGATGCGGTCACTGAGCCGGCCGATCAGCGGGTTGACGATCACGTACACCACCAGCGCGATGCTGCACAGCCACAGCGCCGTGCTGCGCGGCAGCCCCACGGTGGTGACCAGGTGGTTGTTGGCGTAGGTGACGAAGTAATAAAGCGACACCCCGAACAGCGCCGAAAAGGCAAAGGTGGTGATGAACGCCCGGCGCCGCACCGCCTTGCTCGGGGCCTGCGCCGAATCGCGCTGGCGCACCATCTCTTCGTACACCGGGGTATCGCCCAGCTTGCGGCGAATGAAGATGGCGATGCCGGTCATGACGATCGAGGCCACGAACGGCAGGCGCCAGCCCCAGGCCGTCAGTTGCGCGTCGCTGAGCGTGGTGGTGATGGTCGCGGCGACGAAGGTGCCGAACAGGAACGCCAGCCCGGCAGTCCCGGTGATCACGCTAGCCGCCGTGGCGCGGCGATTCGCCGGCGCACTCTCGACAATATAGATGCCTGCGCTCGACCACTCGCCGCCAACCATCATCCCCTGCACGAAGCGCATGGCGATCAACAGCACGGGCGCTGCGATACCAATCGCCTCGTAGGTGGGTAACAACCCGATGATCGTGGTACACACCCCCATGCCGAACACCGTGATGATCAGCACCGCCCGGCGGCCGAAACGGTCACCGATCGGCCCCAGGATCAGCGCCCCGAACGGCCGCGAGAGAAAGCCCACGGCGAATACCGCCAGCGACGACAGCAGCGACACGCCAGGCGCGCTGGACGGGAAGAACAGCATCCCGATCACCGCCGCGAAATAGCCGTAAACGGCGAAGTCGAACCACTCCATGAAGTTGCCGATCCCTACCGCGATGGCGCGCTTGCGGATATCCACCTGCCCACCCCTGGTATGGGTATTGCTTTCACCCACGCTATGCGAAATCGTGCCCACCGGATCCACCTATGTGTTGTTATCTGTTGTGGGCACCAGACTAGAAACACCACCGACCACGGGGCAAACGATTAGGAAATATGAGCCGGATTAACGTACGTAATATTTCTCGGATCGACCTGAACCTGCTGCTGACCTTTCACTGCCTGATGACCGAACGCAGCGCCACCCGCGCCTCAGCCATGCTGCACGTGACCCAGGGCGCAGTGAGCTCGGCCTTGCGCCGCCTGCGCGAACACTTCGGCGACGAGCTGTTCATCCGCACCGCCTCGGGCATGCAACCCACGCGCAAGGCCATGGAGCTGGCGCCGAAGATCACCGAAGCCCTGACCTCCATATCCGGCCTGTTGGGCACAGAACCCGACTTTTCGCCGCACAATTCCAGCTATGTCTTCAATATCGGCCTGTCTGACGATATCGAGGCCTGCCTTGCGCCGCGCATCGTCAACGCCGCAGCGGCCGAAGGCCTGGGCGTGACCTTCGCCTTCCACCAGAGCAACAGCTCGCTGTGGAAACAGTCGCTGCAAGACCCCGACATGGACCTGGTGATCTGTGCCGAACCCAAGGACTTCAACACCAGCTATTCCTCGCAGGTGCTGTTTTCCTCGTCCTACGCCTGCCTCTACCGTCCACGCAATGGAGCGGCAAACGACCCCATCGCCCTGGAAGACTATTTCGCCGCCAATCACGTGCGGATTTCCTACGATGGCCGCCGCGGCTTCATCGACGACATGTTCGAGGCGGCAGGCTATGCGCGGCATGTCACCGCCTCGTTCACCCATTTCAGCGGTGCACTGAGCACCTTGATGAACAGCGAAGTGATCGCCACGATCCCCAGCTTCGCCGCCGAGAGCTATGCGGCGATGACCGACCTGACCGTGAGCCCGGTGCCCTTCCCGGTGCCGTCGTTCCGCTGTTTCATGGTCTGGGACATTGCCCGGCACAACAAACCGCATCATGAATGGCTGCGGCAGTTCATCGGCAACCTGGCCCAGGTGGTGAGGTAGCCTCCGGACCGACGGGGCCTACGAAACTAGGCCCCACGCGCATGACGAGTTCATGCCCATGGTGCCCGAGCACGGGCTGCTGAGCGTCAAGGACGAACAGACTGGCCGCCCCCTCAAACCGGTAGTGCTTACGGAAGATGATGAAACTTCGCTGGCAACAGTCCGCGTCGTTGCGACGTGTCCCACGACCAGGGGCAAAGCTCGCGGCGGCGCTCTCCCACAATTATATCGGAACGGTCCGACATACCCGCCAATAGCGCCTTCTTATGCTCGCGAGTCCCTCAATCGCGGGCTAGCGGCTGACCCAACGGTCTCTCCTGACGCCCTGCTCAGGACCCGTCATGCCTCGCCCGCCCATCACGGAATTAGGTGGCAACCCGTTCAAGCCTTTCGCCCGAGCGCGGATCGAAAGCTCGATCGATCTTCCCAAACTATATGCCGCAATCGACCGCGATCCCGCCATCGTTGGGGCGGGGGTGGTTTATGTCGATCCTCATTACAACGCGATTACCTTGCGGGCGTTTCAGCCTGTTTGCAGTGTGCTGCCGAAGAGGGTGGTGTTGCAGGAGCTGCCTAGGCCGGTTACGGCTGAGCAGTATCTTGAGCAGCAGGTGAAGGATCCGCGGCAGTCCAGGTTGATTTCGGATCTCTGGAATACTGGGGTGGCGTGTACGGGATTTATCGGCGGGTTGCTGTTGATAGTGAATGGAGGTGTTTTGACTGCTATCACCGGTGGCCCTGGGATTGCTATCAGCATTGCTGGCTACGGAGCTTTATTGGCATCTGCCGCCCAGTGTGCGATTGGAGTGCGCCGTGTTCACTTGGAGCTTCACGCCCCGGAAAGCAATGATGAACTCGATAATCAAACTTGGTTCAAGATTGTTGCACCGCTGCTAGACATCATCTCTTTGCTCGGAATCGCCAGCGCCTCTCTGAACACGATCAAATATCTCCAGATGCGCAAAAGCCTGACAGGTGCAGGATGGTTCTCGTTGAGTAGAACACTGAGTCGCCAGCAACGCAGCACGCTGATGAGAGAAATCCTCTCGATCAAACACCCGTCGCTGACGAGTAAACAACTAAAACTCAAACAACGTCTCGGTACCCTTCCCAAACGCTTTATGCCCGCACAAATCAGGAAATCGACCATTGCACTTATCAGTGAGTCCATCCTTAGCGGCATCGGCATCATCGGGAACGGGATGGTCCAGAACCTTGCTGTAATGCTGATAGAGGAAATTAGCGAATGATGTTTCTTACCTTTTGTTTAGGCACCTTTCTCAAACGATTTTTCCCGATCCTTGCGCTGGCAATGTTGCTGGCAATTATCGCCATCTCTACGGGAGCAGGCGCCATAGCAGATGTCTACTTTCGCAAGCATCCAAACTACCTTGAGTACTCCTTTACTCTGCTGATGTTGGGCACGACTGTGCTGGGGTGCGCTCAGTACTCGGTAATCCGTGGCAGAGGAAAATTCACATGGTGGATTGTAGGGGTATTGGTGATATGCCTTGCAGCCAACTGCATAAGCTACTTCAAGCCTGGATTAGAGTTGTTTTCGCTGGTGGGCATGCTCTCGGCCACCTCGGCCCTCGCCTGCTACAACAGCCGCCGCTACCGCCAAATGTGCAAAAGACTTCAAGTGATCCGGCGAATGCGCGAGGAATGGATCGCCTATGAAAAGCTCCGTCGGTAGCTCAAGCCCAGTCGGTGTGGGAGCGGCCTCGTGCCGCGAAAGGGCCGCAAAGCGGCCCCGGCAATCGAGAGCCAGCAACACATCCAACAGCTACCCCGCCTCCCCCGCCAAATCAATCAACCTCCCACACTCCTCCGCCGTCATCCGACCGATGATGCGGATGGCCTGGTGAATCCCCGCCGCACCTCGACCGCTCAACTGCGGGTTGTGCTCACACTCAAGCAGTTCATCGTATTGAGCCAGTGCCTCGCCCAGGAGTTCAAGGGTCCAGGCATAGGATTGGATTGTAAAAAGGCGCTCGTGGTCAGTCATGGGACACCTGCCTCAGTTCGCGGGTGGACTGACTGTAGACAGGGTAAAAGCGATGGGGTCGAGATACCGGAGCCGATGAGAAGCGGCGGAGAGCGGATACGAGGATCCTGTAAGGGATAGCGATAAACATGCATGAGATCCTTTTCAGTTGAAGCACCACGTCAATCGTCGCCAAACGATTGGGTGGCAGCTGTACGCAGGTTGGCGAACCGAGGAAAAGGAACCCGGCAGACCCGAGGGTCTCCCACGCACAGCCGCCATTGCACGAAACTGCGGACACAAAAAAAGCGCCTGCAATCGTGATCGGGGCGCCGATGCGCCTTTTCGTACGGGTCGCCAAACCCGGTCGCGGAGGTTGCCGCGACTGGGGGGAATTTATGCCTAACGGGGCTTCAGCGCAAGGCGCGGCGAAGCCAGCAGAAGCTGTGAACCGCATTTTGGGAACAGTCCGACATACGCCCAGGGCCGGCGACCCTGCTCTGTTAACCCTCAACTAATCCGCCTGTAGAAAACTGGGTGCAACTCGGCGCTCGCGGCGCCGCAAGCCCCCTCACTACAGACAGGTAACTTGAAAATGAAAGCGTTAGTGGCATTGGTGTTTGGCGGCCTTTGCAGCACGGCAATGGCCAATGAAGTGGCGCAGGATTTCAAGCAGCCGCCGGTTGAACGGTACAACTACTCGCAGCACCTGGACATTGCCCGAGTGATCTCCGTGAGCGAAGTGCCCGACGTGCGCGAATTGGTACCCGCGCGCATGATCTACGAAGACTCCAAAGGCCAACGGCATACGCTTGAATACACAGCGATGGGGAAAGGTTTGACTGACGACTGAGGCTCTGGAGTGTCGCTTAATCCGTGAGGGAATGTTCGGCAGTGCCGGCAGTTCAATAGGGCAAGTGGATGATGAAAGTGGTGCCATAGATTGGGTTGGACGTCACGGTAGCCCGGCCACCATGGGCTTCGGCGATCTGCTTGACGATAAACAAACCAAGCCCGAGCGAACGCAGCGTATCTTGCCGGTCGCTACCACGCGTCATCGGCTCGAATAACTTGGGCACCAATTCCTCGGCGATGGCAGGGCCGTGGTTGTGAACGCTCAAAACCACACCGTTGCCGCAGAACTCAGTAGTGAGCGTGATGGGATAGCGAAGGTCGCCATATGCCGCACTGTTGGCGACCAGGTTACCGATCATCTGATGCAACCTGTCCTGATCCACCTCGAATGTCCCTTGCCCCCGAGACAAATGACGAATGCTTGCGTTGCCAAAAACAATCCTGAGCTCACTCACGGATTGGTCCATGGCCTTCAGAAGATCAACTTGTTGGCGACGGATACCGATGCCCTGACCGAGTTTGATCGAAGCGAAATCCAAAAGATCGAGGATCATGCGCTGCGCTCTTTCGGCAGAAGTGCCAATGCTGCCCAGCAGGCGACGCCCCCGGTCAGATTGGACATCGCGTGCAAGCAGCTCAGTGGCCATCTTGATGGCCGTCATCGGATTCTTCAGGTCATGGCTAGCCACAGCGACCATTCGTTCGGCGAGCAGTGCCCGATGCTGCACATCTTCATAGGCTGCGGCCAACTCGACTTGGGCGCGTTGCAGAGCTGATTCGGCGGCGGCCTTCTGTGCCAGCAGTTCCTCGGCGCGCTGCATTGCCAAGAATACCCCCCGCTCATTGCGGTCTCGCTGGCTAATGCCGAACAACGCCAACTGGTAGACGACCCCGTCGTCACTTGCCTGCCGGACACCATTGAGCAACATGGCAACGGCTGTTCCATTGCGATGTTGCAGGTCGACCTTAACCTCCGCAACAGAGCCCTGCATGTCCATCAATGGCTTCCAGTGTGTGCTTTGGAACACACGCCCAGCCACCGTCAGCAACTGCTCGAAACTGCACGCGTGCATCAGCGTCGAGTCGTATCCCAGCCAATCGCAGAACGTTTGGTTGGCGCGGATGATGGTGCCATCCGCAGCCATGACAACCAGTCCGCACGGGGCGTTCTCGAAATACGATGCTGTGAGCAACTGCGCGGTGTCATCCATCACTGAACCCACGTTCTACGAAGAAAGCATCCATTGCAGCCGTGCATGCACTGGGCGCGCTCAGCTGCGGGAAATGGCCGATATTGTTGATGATGCTCAACGTACTGTCGGGCAGCACCTGGTGCAGATAATCGCCAACCTCCATTGGCACGACCACGTCGCCGGGACATTGCAGGATCAACGTGGGTGTCGACAGCCCGCAAATGTCCTGCCGGTGATCGGACAGGAAGATCACACGGGCAAAATGCCTGGCGATAAAGGCGTTGGTGCGAGCAAAGTTTTCCAGCAGCTCTTCGTGAAGCCCCGGCTGCCCCGGTGCCCCCATCAAGACAGGCGCCATGGTCCCGGCCCAGCCGAGATAATTGTCGTCGATGGTGGCCAGCATTTGCAGCACTTCATCCGGCGAGAATCCACCGGTGTAGTCACCCTTGTCTACGTAGCAAGGCGAACCGCCAATCATCACCAGCGCAGCAATCCGCTCTGGCGACTGCACAGTGGCCAAGGCACAGATCATCGAGCTGACCGAGTGCCCCACCAGGATCACGGGGCCCTTCGCAAACGCGTTGATGATCTCGTTAAGATCCGCTGCGTGCCCCCACAGCGACGCGTGCCTGCCATGATCGTACGCCTCAAGCTCAGACTGCCCAGCGCCGGTCAGATCATAGGTAACAACGCGGAAGCTCTTGGAGAAATGCGGCACCAGCAACCGCCACATGCTCTGGTCACAGCCAAACCCATGCGCCAGGATCAAGGTTACCCCTCCGTCCCCAACAATATGGACGTTGTTACGCTTCTGCAGGGTCATAAAAATCCTGGTGTAATTGGCTATTAGCAGCGCCCGACTGCCCGATCTTCCGAAAGATTAGGTGAGTCATGGGACAAGCGGGGTGCGACTGTGATTCCGCAGCAGTCGAAAATAACTGTTGTACCAGAACAGGCACACGTGGGCACCATACGCGATACGCCTGGACATAGCCCGCGGATTATTGAACGAGGCGCCGTTCGAGCTGATTTCGGCACGGGCGGACTAAGGTGTAGGCCAGATTCAAGTGCTCGACCTGCTTGCTGATCGAGCACAGATCCGATCTACAGGTTACAGCGCTAAGCCCCATATGGACAGGACGTGGCTGTAGGCGTTGAAAGCGGAAGCGTTAGCCGCCATGAGGGTATCGCGGACCAGACAGTTTCGAGGTGAACTCTCGATGTGTTCCGCAACAATCATTTGTCTCTATTCGCTGTTATAGCCTGCTCTATCAGCGGGCTGTCATAGCCAGTAACCGAACTTGCAGGCATTGGGACGGGCTCTTGCCAGAACGGTGTCTTTCCGTCCTGACTGTCGAACCTGTGGCGGGCCTCGCGGATCTGCTCCACGTTTTCAACCACCCACGTCCAAATAGGCGACATGCGGACAAGCAGCTGCATCCCCAGCGCAGTCAGGTCATACTCAACACGGGGCGGAATCTCTTGGAACTCGTGGCGGCTGACCAAGCCATCCCGCTCAAGTGATCGCAGTGTCTTGGTCAGCATGCGCTGTGTAATGCCACGCAACTGCCGTTTGATATCGGCGTGGCGCATCGTGCCGTAGACACCTAGCGCATGCAGAATCCCCAGAGACCAGCGACTGCCCGCATGTGCAAGTACCTCACGCCTGACCCCATCGTCATCCTCTCTAAGCGTCTGGCAGATGGCTTGCGCCTGCCTCAAAGCTTCATGATCGGCCATGCTTCCCCCTGGTATCACGCGTGTGCCTTCTTACGAGCGCTGCATAGTCGTGCAAGCATTTGTCCATCTTACAGGCGACTTCAACCAGGACAAATCATGACCCATTCCACCCAGCCAACCCCTCAATCGATCCTCGTATTAGGCGCAGGAGAGCTTGGGCTGCCCGTGCTTCGCAACCTTGCTCGGGTTGCAGAACTAGCCCCAGGCTCAACGGTCAGCGTGCTGCTGCGCGAATCCACCATCAACACCCAAGTCCCGGCGAAAAAAGCCGAAATCGATGAACTTCGTAGCCTCGGCATTCAGATGGTCGCTGCCGATCTGGTGAGCGACTCCATCGACCAGCTTGCGGCGGTATTCGCTCAATTCGATACCGTCATTGGCTGCGCAGGGATGGTTGCAGGCCGAGAAACTCCGATGAAGCTTGCCACTGCGGCTCTGAAGTCCGGCGTCAAGCGATACTTCCCGTGGCAGTTCGGCGTGGATTTTGAGGTGATTGGACGCGGAAGCCCGCAGGACCTTTTCGATGCCCAGCTTGACGTTCGCGAGTTGCTGAGGGCTCAAGACAAGACTGACTGGGTCATCATCTCGACGGGCATGTTCACCAGCTTCATGTTTGAGCCCATTTTTGAAGTGGTGGACTTCGAGAATGACACGGTGAACGCGCTGGGCGGGCTGGATAACAGCGTCACACTGACCACACCCGATGACATCGGGGCGCTGACAGCAGAGATCGTTTTCTTCGAGCCCCGCTTGCGCAACGAAATCGTGTATCTCTCGGGCGACACGGTTACTTACGATGAAGTTGCTGGGTTGCTCGAACGTGTCCTTGGACGACCTTTCAAACGTAACGAATGGACGGTTCCGTATCTGATGGACGAACTGGAAAAAGACCCGACTCATCACATCAAGAAGTATCGGGCCGTGTTTGCCCAGGGCCGAGGCGTGGCCTGGCCGAAAGCGGGCACCTTTAATGAACAGCAGGCGATTAACGTCACGACCGCCGAGCAGTGGGCTCGCGCAAACCTTCAAGGGAGGTAAGTGCTGGTAGAGGGTGGGGATGTTCGGAGAGGCACCTGGGGGGAAAGGGGTGGGACTGGTGCGGAGACAGGAATCGAATAACGCAGACTTAGCCCCGTGAACACTGGATACTGATGCCATCAGCCTTCAAACGTATCCCTATACATATCCCTAAATCCCAATCTGCCCCCCTTGGCGACTATGCCGCTCCCTCCCGAGCCCGCTGGAGGTTCTCTGCGAAGAACTGCCCATTGTACTCGGTCACTAGCGGATCGAGCTCACCCACAGGTATCACTCCTAAGCGATCGACCTGACTGAGGAGACGTCCATACATGGTAGAGCCGGGCAGGTCTGCACCGGTTTCCCTAGGCATTCTGATGATGCGCTCCAGATCTTCGCGAGTGAGCGTATCGAAGAGAGGAGTGATCAACTTCTCGATTACGTCATTTGAAGTGTGCCAGCTGCGCGACTCCGATAGCAGTTGGAGCGACCGCTCCTTCGCCAACGCACCTATGTCATGCTCCTGGATCGCAACAGAGAGACGGTCGGTCCCCAATGCCTGAATTCTCTGGTTCGCCGCGGCAGCCAACGTCGGATGTCTCCCAACCGCCAGGGCCGGCATTACATTAGCTTCGGGTCCACTGCGAAGGAACTCCGCCATCCGCACACGAGCAGCTTCATCAATCAAACCGGCCATTTCAGGTGTCGCCGCTACCAGTCGGGCAACTGCTGGCAATCCTGGGTCTCCCACCTGCCTGATTAACGTACTCAATTGCTGGGAGATCCTAGGCTCAGCAATCGCTCGATGGGAATCGAGCAGCACCGACAGCACCGCACCGACTTGGATTTTCCCAGTCACGGGACTATCTGGCTGAGCAAATCCGAAGATGAGCGAGTCAACCAAGCCACGAACGAGGGCTTCGGACGGGTTCGCCAATGGGGTTTGGCGTAGTGCAATCGATGCCTGGTGGTGATCCCTCGGGAAATAGTCAGAGGCAACGGTGGTGAGCAGCTCAGCGATAGCGGCGCGCCCCTGGATAGGTGGCTGTGACAACACATGCTCTACCGCATTACGGAGGTGGAGGCGAGCAAGCTCAGCATTCGGCCGGTGAGGAATCCCTGCAGACTGAAATGACGGATGCGCACATTGGTGCCGATCTTCGCGAAGGCGCTGAAGATCACGCATTTGCTGGTGGTCAAAGAAGCCCAGATCCGTACCACACGTACCGATAATCGTCCGCTCGAATTCCAAGGCGTTTTTCACACCTTGGTCATTGCCCGCATTGATCTGGTCGATGTAGGTCTCATAGCGACTGTTGATGCGCTGCGCTTTTGCATCACCTGCAAGGGCAAGATCGCGGATTTTATCGACTAGGTCGAATACGACCGCAATCCAGGCGTTAACAATGGCTGACCTGTACGCGCCAGCCTTGTAGCACTGGATTGATTCCGAAACATAGTCTCTCGAACGCTCCGCTCGGCACCTGAGTACCAGCGTGTCCAAGTCAGCTAGGGAGTCGGTCATGCATGAGTCTTCCAATTCCGGGCACGCGCTCCTTGCCCGCGCCACCAGAGATCAAGCATATCCCAAGCTCGGCAAATGCGCAGCGAGCTGGGAACGTCGCCTGATCCAGAGAAACCAACCCAGCCGGTGTTAAAAAAGTCGAACAATTCACCGCTGTTCACCAAGTTGACCAGTTCACTAAGCTGGCAGATCAGCCGCTAACAAAAGATCGCGGGTTTCCTGCCCCGTATCTAGTCACATCTCTCAGGGTCCCCGGCGGCGCCGAGGGTCGGGAAGTGAGACCTTGCTTCAGCCGCTGAAGGCACGAGCAATAGGGGGCTTGGGGTCGCTAGATAACCGCCATTCTAGGAGTCGTGTAACAGGTGTACTGGGTGTAACGACGGCACACAACCCATTGATCTTAAAGGCTTAAAAGGTGTACACCTTGATGTACTCGCTCTGCTCTGATTAGTGTAACAACAGATCTGGTGTAACCATGGCTGTCCGCTATCGACCCATAGCGGCCACCACCGATAGACTGTCGCTGCGGCAATCAAGTAGTCTCTCCCGCAAGCTCGCTGCTGAAGCTCATTAAGCAGCTCGGCTTGTCCCCATGTCACATTTCACTATGAGGCTGTTGCAGTTTTCGAGACCATCCTCAAGATGAACATGGACTTATCAAGCGACAAGGAACGTTATGCTGTGCCAATGTCGCTAAATAGCAGTCACCTTCTCAAGGACCCCTCCTGTGCCGGACTACCTTGGTCACTTTCCAGAGCCATTTCTCGAAGACATGGTACAAGGCCGCTGCCTCCCATTTGTCGGGGCCGGCTTTTCGCTTAATGCCAAAATCCCCAAGGGCAAAAAAATGCTCGATTGGGATGGATTAGGGAAGAGGGTGGCCTCAGCTCTGCCCGAATACCAGTATACATCTGCGGTTGAGGCGCTATCCGCTTACTCGCATGAGTTCACTCGGGTGAAGCTAGTCGAGCTACTTTCATCGGCGCTACTGATAACAACGATCCAGCCAGCAAAGACCCACGAGGAGTTCTGCAAGATCCCTTTCGAGCGCGTAGTAACTACCAACTTCGATTTTTTACTAGAACAGGCGTATGCGAGAATTAGCAAATACTGCATCCCTCTAATTTCAGAGGACCAACTTGCAGTAGGCGACTCTCAAGCTGGAGTCAGGCTGCTGAAACTCCACGGCGACCTCCACCATCCCAATCGATTGGTCGTTACAGAAGAAGATTACGACGCGTTCGTCACAAGTCTTCCCTTACTTGCGACCCACCTCTCAAGCCTCCTGATAGATCACACCGCGCTTTTCATCGGCTACAGTCTCGATGACCCTGATTTTCGACAAATTTGGCAAGTCGTCAGGGAACGGCTGGGAGCACTCCGGCGACCGGCTTACGTGCTTCAGGTTGGAGCACCTGCGCATGCCGTTGCGCGTTATGAGCGGCGCGGTGTAAAGGTGATCAACCTTCCGAAGACACCAAATCGTTCGTATGGAGAGATCTTGGAAATCGTGTTCCGTGAGCTTCGGGAATACTGGTCCTCGAAGGTTATCTCCCTTAGCATGGCCACAGAACCAGAGCCGCAAGCTGAGTTGTCACTTCCCTCAAGTGCTCAGAGCCGCCTTGCGTTCTTTTCCGTCCCAACTCGGTACGCCGCAGTTTATAAGGCGCGCATATACCCGATTGCCGAGCGATACGGATTCAGCCCCATCATGGCTACCGATGTGGCCACTCCGGGCGACAGTCTCATGGCCAAGGTGTACGCCCTCATTGAGCGTTCTGCAATCGTTGTGGCTGACCTCAGTTCACAAAACACCATGTTTGAAGTAGGTATGGCAATTTCTCAAGAGGGCTTGGCAAAACCTCTGATTTTGATTGCCGAAGATCAATCGACTTTGCCTTTTGATGTCGCTAATCACCAAGTCATAAGACGTCCTAGGTCGCTGGACGAAGAGGCTTCTAACTTCATCAAGGCTATTGAGACTGCATTTGCCGAAGCGTTCTCTCGGATCTCACCTTCACTTGAAGATGAGCCAAATCGACTCTTGCAAAAGAAGGAATATCGTGCAGCGGTCATTGCCGCATTTTCACTTCTCGAGCATGATCTTCGACAGCTATTTGAGCTATCTGGTCTTGACCTCTTTGCCTCTCGATCAACTCTCAGCATGATGCTGGAATACGCGAAAAAGGAAGAAGTATTTACGGCTCAGGAGTTTCGGAGCATCCGGTCTCACATGATTGTCAGAAACCGAATTACCCATTCTCGTGTTGAAATACCGGCGGCGCAGGCTAAGACTATTGTCCGAGAAATTACGGAGGCAACGGCGAAACTTCGAGATGCGAACCTGACTCGCAGGTCCGGCGTTTCGACACAGATTTTACCGTAAGTCAATTCTTCGAAAACGTTAAGTCATGCCCGGCTGTCCTAACCTCCGGCCCGCAGCGTAGGGCAGCTATGGGGCGGAAGCGAACCTTAACGATCGGCAGCCATCGACCCAAAGCTGCCGGTATCGAATGGCAGCAATCGGCCAAAAGCAGCCATTTAACAACTACAAAATAACGGGCAATTCAAGGTCGCGCCTGAACTACTGTCTTCATAAAGAACAACCTGGCCAATAAAGCGAAGAAACTGAACCAACGCTGTCATGGAGTACCTTGTACAATGAAAGGGATTGGCCGTACCGCTGGAGCGGTTCGGAGCACTGAAGCCTATGATTCAAGGATATCATTGAAATATCCGAGGTACATTGGTTGTTCAAAACCACCGAACTTTGGAAGCCATTCTTCATCCGTCGCTGGGTCGATCTCGAAGCGGTAGCTGGTAGTCGAGAAGATAATCTGAGCATTATTTTTTAAAGCCACTACTTTGAGCTCTTTGATATACGCATCCAGGTCCTCCGAGTGAATCTCCTGCTGCCGAGGGGTATCGAATATCAATGTTCGGAAGGGCGAGGCTGGATTGTCGGTGCAGATTTCAAATAGCGCAGCGTGGAATGCAAGCACCGTACGAGCCTTGGAGCTTCCTTTGATGATCCCAAGCTTCTCTGAGCCAAGAATTGGCTTCAGATCACTGTCGATCTGGATCTCTCTGGAGATGTTCTTGGAGTTGAGGATGTCGAGCCAACGGGCCATTTTCTCGGCTAACGCGAGCTTAAATCGCATTACATCCGGAGATTGCTCTCTGGTTTTTCCGAGAGACTCTAGCTCGTTTTGAACCGCCTCTCGCCGATTCAGCAGTTCGAGGTGCTTACCTTCTTGGCTCTTGTATTTCTGCTGTTGACCTTTTTCGAGCTCTAACTCGAAAAGTTCGGAGGCGATTTTACTGATCGCCTCAATGAACATTTCAATCCCTGCTTCGCGCTCTGCAATCCCTCTCTTCGCGGAAAGATCAGCAATTTGTGCTTCAAGCCAAGTCATCTTGGTCTGTAGGGCTTCGGCCTGCTGTATATTCGCGACGGTCACGGCTTCCAGGTCTTTCAGCTGGTCTTTGAGATAGAGCAAACTTTTGCCATACGAGTCAGAGCTTACGAGAAACATCCCGCACGAGGGGGTTGTGCATATTTCGCTAAAAGAAATGAATGCACGACGAGCCTGCTCATTCAAATCCAAGGTCTCGATTTCGCTTTCGATCTCATCTCGTATTTGAGACGAACTGCGAATTCTCGACTCTAGGGTTATATGCTGCGAGGCTATCTCCCGGTGCTGGCGACGAAGATCGGCAATCAAGAAGTCGAAGCTGTTTAATGTCTCGCTTTTAATATCCTTGGTCGTCTTCAACTCATCAAGACGAGCTTTGAGTGAGGTAATATCACGCTCAATATCTGCTTCAAGTCGTGGAGCGGCTGGGAGGTCTTGCCGGAGCCTTTCCATGAGCTTACGGCTATCTGTGATAGTCTTATCCAGGTAGTCGAGCTCTTTTTTGAGATTAATCGTCTTTTTGGCCGCGTCGAATGAGCTTCTGGCAGGGAGGCCCACGGCCAAGCGAATCATTTCGGAATACTGAGCTTTGATAAAGCTATGTCGCGGCGGAACGTAGTAGTCGGAATAACCGGTGTCTTGGTCTAAATAAAATAGTGGAAGTATCGCCGAGAAATACGGAATTGTAGCGGTGTCACTATTGGTAGTCAGTCGCTCAGACCTTAGTTTCAAGATGCCCAGCATGAACCTTGAAAAGTCTTCATCGTTATAGAAGCGATCTATAGTTCTGCCATCGCTGCTAATGGTGATATCGTATCTCTCTCCTACCTTCCGCTCAAAGGAAAGTAAGTTCGCATCTATATTTACTCGCAGGACGACCTTTCCAGTATTCCGAATAATGTCTTCACGAAACTGGACGTCTAATCCGAGGCAAAACATGATGGATTGGATTAGAGGTGTTTTCCCACTACCATTAAGGGCATATAGCTGAGTAACAGATTTACCAAACTTCAGCTCTTGAGAGCCCCATCCACCACCATGGCTTGCAAAGAACTGCAGGGATTCAAATTTCATCTAGTTTGGCCTCGATGTCACGCTCTTTGCAGATGTTTCTATATGATCTTTTTATGGTTAATAGCGCCACGCAAAGGTGGCTTTCTTCACTCATAACTTTGTCTATGAATTTTTTGCCAGACTCTGCCGCATCGATCCGAGAGTTATGTTTGTTAACGACGACCATCCCGGCATCTTCCAAGAACGTCAGCGCCTTAATTGTTCTTACTCTTAAATTTGCAGACCAACCTAGTTCTTGCGCTGACCCCTTAAAACTGGCAATGCTCTGTTCAAAACACTGCCCAACCAGCATGCCAATGTCGTTACGTTTGGGTTTTGCTTGGCTACGCGCGAGTAAAATTATTGTCAGTGCGATTAATGGGATATGAAACAAAGTCTCATTGCCCAAAACGTCAGACCTGTTTCTTGGTGAGTACGAGAAATTAAGACTTTGGGACTCAGCGCTTGCTGCAGCCACAGCCTCACGAAAATTCATGAAGACTCTCCTTTCACTATTTCAGACAGTACCGCTCCAAAAACCAGCTCTTCAGTTAGGTCATTGCGATTTAATAGCGTGCGAAGATTAACTGTTAGCTTGACGACAGCGCCTGTAATCGTCTTCATGTCTATTTTGCCGACAGCCAGGTTATCTGTCAGACTTGTTATTTCATCCATCAGCTCAAGTAGTTTTAGCTCCTGGATTGTGTGCCTATTAACTCGATACCAAGTTTCCCACTGCGACTTGAAATTTGCAAATGAGTTAAGCGTTTCTTCTTTATAGTTGTTCCGCTTTAATACGCGCTGAAGAATTGAAACACTTTTAATAGCGTTCGGATCGCCGCCATTTCTTAGGAGATAATAGGCCGGGCGAGAAATGGCAAGAATATCGAGCATGTCATCGAGCGTCACACTCGCTTTATCATTGAGCATATTCTCGGTCATGCTGTCATTTATTTCCTCTGATGACTTGCTTTCTATTAGCGATAGAAGCTGAATAATCAGAAGCCTAACTTCCTTCGGAGTAAGATTGATTTCACTGTACTTGTAAATCTGACCATGTGCGCTTGAAACGAAGTTATCGTCGTCCTCGTTTAAGATTTGCTGGCGAGGTACTAGCTTTAGGTGCGACAGGAAGGCGAGAACTTCCTTATCGGTCTTTGTTGCCAGACTTGGTACAAGATTTTTAGTTTCAGTTATGAGCGTTGCCGTGTGTTTGGATACAACACTGCCGGATTGTGCATCGTTGATCAACCCTTCGACATCATCGTCGAAGTTGATGTTCGTTAAGATGACGAGAGAGTGACAGGCGTCACCGAAGTTATCTGCATGCAACAACATCTTGCCCGCAAAACTGTTAGGTAAATCGTGGCCGTTTTTTTTGGTTTTTTTGATGCCAAATATCTCTAGGATATTATAAAGATGGTTCTGCTTAGTCTTTGTTTTGACCTGCACGAAGCGGTAGTAAATCTCCCCGCCATCCACAAACTTGACCACGTAATCTTCATGGTAGTCGCAAAAGACTCGCTCAATGGCGCAGTCTTCGAGGAGTGCTAAACATTCAAGGCTTGCCGCTTTGAATTGGGCCTTAAATCGGTGAATGGTATCTCTACCGTTCAACTCGCGAGCCTTAACTTCATGAAGTCTCATATATAGCGCTCAGCACTCGTTGTCGGGTTGGAACCGGCTATTCTGAACGGTTGAGAAGCGCTGCAATTGCGTGCCCCCCAAACGGTTCGACGGCACACATGGCATTTAGTGAGGTGAGGGGCGTGTACGGGTGTGATCGCGGTAGCAACAAGCTGCCGGGCTTGAGTAGCGCGATGTCGTGAGCGCAGATATTCACGATTAGCTTCCATTGCTAAGGCCCTTGGGGCTGATATTCTTTCAGTTAGTGCATCATATGCGGCTTATTGCCATCAGTAAACGATCCTGAGCTACCTAGGTTGTTGCGCACAACCTCCTCACTCTGGGTGATAGATGATTATGTTGCCTTGCACTTGGAAAGACACCGCAGCCCCTGATCGTATCGGCGTGCTGGTCGCCATTAGGGATCGGGTTAGGTGTTTTGTCAGACGTACCTTTCTGCCCCGCCCTGAAAGGCTGCTGCTGGCCGATTGCGGCCTTCCGGAAAGGGACGTTTTTGGTCCTTATCGGGCACTAGTGAACAGAATATGTCGACCTAAACTGGCCATCCACTAGCTTGTCGCAGCCGCCTTTTGGATTAGATGACACGTAGGAGCACCTCAACCATAAAACAGCCCGCATCTGCGGGCTGTGTCGGGATTACGCTTCCAGCAGGTCTGCTAGGGTGACGCCTTTAGAGCGGTCTAGCACATCATCTCTCTGGAGCTCTCTAGCTGAAGGACCGAAACCAGGAATCGATAACCTTGATAACGCCATGCCAGCAAAACCGCGATGACGATTGGCGGCCAGGATCCGAGCCCCCACGACCGCAAGCTTCTCAGCCAAGTGATTCCACTCATCACCGAGAGCTATCTCGGTAGCAGCCAAAGCTGCACTCTGCGCCTCGTGCCCTTGTTTCTGAGCATGTGTGATCTGTGCGTCGAGCGAGTCAATCTCTGCCTGCAAAGCAGTCGTCAACAGTTCTTGGCGCCTTGCGTGTTCATCCGCCTCAACGAGCTGGTTACTTGCTTTCTGCATCTCGGTGTTTGCCGCCTTTTCACCTTTGCTGTCACCAGAAGCGATACTTCGTGCATACAGGTTTGCCGCGTCCAGCTCGGCCTGTCGAGCCGCGTCAAGCGCCAACTCCATATCTTTCTGAATTGCTTGGAGGCGTCCAAAGAGGAGCCTGCGCTTCCCCTCCAAGATGGAGTGTAGTGGTCTACTAACCCCGGACACCCATTTAGGCGAGAATGCTCGCCACAGAGAGGTGTCCGATGACCAAGCAAC
>NZ_JBXUNH010000003.1:0-466462 GCF_057197165.1 Pseudomonas sp. SYWMCR5 | reverse complement strand
GACTCCAGAAAGAAATCGGGAGCACAGCATCGGGGATCAGGTAAGCGCTTTGAATGTGGGGTTCATGGAGCGCTTACAGATCACCGGGGTTATCACCTGCCGCGCTTCGGGCGCGTGGTCGCGGTACCGGACGCGCCGGCGGCGCCCGGACTGTGCGACGACTTCCGCCCGCGCTTCGGCGTGGATGTCCAGGTACTGCTGCCAGACGGCGAGCCAGATCCGGCGCTGCCGGTGTTCACCAGCCTGCCGCTGCCGGCGCCCATGGGCGGCCAGGAAGCCGGTATGTTCGGTTTCCCCGAGGAGGGCACGACCGTGGTTGTGTCGTTCGCCTACGGCCTGCCGCACAAGCCGTTTATCCAGCAGATCCTGCCGCACGGACTGAGCCTGCCCCGTGCAATGAACGGGAACCAGGTTAGCCAGGTTCGGCCCATGCTGTAGCCGAGGTGCAAGGCCTCGAATCGGTGGCTACACATGAAGCGGTTCACCCAGGCGATCCGTGAGGCTTTCAGCTCGTAGGGCATCACGTCATCTTCGAAAATCAGAATCCGCTCCAGGCCCTCCTCGAGCGCGCGCTGGGCGAGTTGCTGGTGGGACTCGTAGCAGCCGCGCTTCGGGTCGTCGGCCTTCTGCACAACATGGAAGATGACTTGGTTACCAATCCGCTTTCTGATGCTCTCCCCGAACAGTTGACGCCTGTCATTACGTGCCTCGAGCGAAATGCAATAGGCGGCATCAACATCAAAACTGGCCCTGCTCCTCATAATCCTTTCAACGTTCCTGTCATATACTGGGTGGCCTTAAATGGTACCGCCTAATTTGGATGTCATAAATCCATCAATCACCTCTGTGTGCTGCAACGAGCATCGCCGCAGAAACCAGATGAAGCAAGGGGGCCGAGGACATATTAAACTTTGGTTTCCTCCCCTACGAACATCAAATCGATATCCAGCTTGACATGTTGGATATTTCGCCGAACAGGATCATAGACAGCTTGATAAAAGCTAAAACTCTTTCTGTCATTTTTTGCGCACAAGTGAGCTACGATCTCTATAATCTGGGCCTTCTCCTCAGCAGGCGTATTTATGCCAAAAATCACGCCCTCTAACACATCAAACTTATAGTTAACTTTACGCAGACTCTTATCACTCAACCCAACTACAGAATCGTGCATTATTAGACGATACTCATTTTCACTGCGCCACTCCTTTAACTTAACAGTCGCAGAATGCACGAAATCTTTCCAATACTTTTCTCGCCACGCCTTTTCATCCACTTCAGGTGCTCTGCCACTGCGAACTCCACTTTCGTCACTGTGCCAGTACTGGTCAATTTGTGTTTTTGACAAACTACCGAGATTTAGAAAAAAGTCCACCTCAAGGAAGTCTTTTTCGTAGTCAACTTTAAAAAACTCCTGCCTTCCCTCACCCCAAATATAACCGTCGGTCCCTGTCCCAATAACACGACGTAGAGGGAGGAATCGCCTGCCTTGATCGTCGGCAGGTATTGAATACTTCAAACATATACCTTGATGATTATTTCCGTAAGTACCCCATATTGCCGAATTACTGCATTCAGACATGAAGCATGCGGCATACCAATTGGGGTGAGTAAGTTCTTTAATACGATCAACAAACACCTCAGGGAATTCAAAAAATATAAAATATAAGTTTTTCTCCCATTTCTTTCTGTGTGAAGTCAGGTTCGCCTGAGCAGTTCTTACCGCTTCTCCTGCATAGAATTCTTGGGAGCTTTCAGTACTAGCACCTGAATACTGTTCAGCCAATTGATCCAAAAGAGAGATCGTGTAGGCTTTATCTTCATCTGTGAAGCTGAGGGGGCTTTTTGCAAATATCCCTTTCTCCACCATGGAATCAAGAACCACATGCATTGTTACGGCGTGGATTGAGCGCAAGTGAGTCAACAACTCCCACTTTCGAATTTCACGACCGTCTCCCAAACAATCAATATATTTATTTATCGCCTCAATCGAAAATAGTGCCGACTCAACTAACTGAACTAGCTCATAAGCCTCCTTTATTCTGATATCAGGATACACATTTATATCAAAATAGCTCTTTACATCTTCTTCAAATTTTGGATGCAGTAGGGCGTACATCACACACGAGCGGGTTAGACAGCGCGCATAGTGACGGATTAAATTACGCCAGAGAATTTTATCTCCCGCCCATATAAAGTCTTTATAGCCTTCCAAGGGGTCATTCAATTCTTCGGGAGAAGCAAAATATATCTGCAGCTTCTCAAGCTCCCCTTGCTCGCCCGGTTTTCCTATAAGACGGCTGGCACGCCGAAACCTATAAAGATACTCACCCATCAATTATCCCTATGCTTAGTGGAGTTATGCCCTATGTTAGCCGATACGCCACGAGAAGGTCTTTCAACGCATAGACACAAAGGTCAAACACTTCGAATCTAGTCAAAAGGCCGATGGCAGGCTGTTGCTGACGAGGTGCATGCCGACAGAGCCGAACAATGCAATACGCAAAAAAATCAAGACGAAAAATCACTTATCCCCCTCCCGCCGACGCGCTTCCCCTCGTAGAAAAGTGCAAAGGGCTAGGCGGGTGCAAGGGCGGGCTACGGCAGACGCGGCGCGGGCCGCCGGGGAGGAAGGTGCATTGCACGCTGTACAAGGATTTGAACAGGTGTGCAATCAGGTACAGCTGCGAGCGTCCACATTACGTCCACACCAACAACCGAAATCTGACCCGCATGTACGTACATATTCAATAAAATCAGGCTTTTGCTGGGTTTTCGCAACAGACAAAGGCCTTTTTGTCGGGCTCATAATCCTTTGGTCCACGGTTCGAGTCCGTGTGGGCCCACCAGATACGACAAAGCCGCGCATCAGCGCGGCTTTTTTGCATCTGGCGGCCATGTCCGGCGATTCATTCCTCAGCCGCCAATCCCCTCCAGCGTCACCTCCACCAACGCCTCCACATACGCCGCTTCCAGCGGCTCACCGGAAAACAGAATCCGGTACACCAGCGGTGCCATCAGTCTATCGACCACGCGATCATTGCTCGGAACCGGCTCACCGCGTGCCACTGCGCGTTCGAGAATCGCACCAAACTGCGCCGTGGCAATTTCCAGGCAGCGCCCGGAGCAGCCGCCACCAGCTGCCAGCAGGTCGAGCACCGCGGCGCGGCCGGGCACCGATGATGTCTCTTCCATGTACTGGATGCCCCAGGCGAGCAGGTCTCCGGGCAGGCTGCCGGTGTCGGCCGGGCCGCTGTCCGGACGGATGCGCTGCAGCGCAACGTCTCCCAGCAGTTCGTTGAGGTCGCCCCAGCGCCGGTAGATGGTCGAAGGCGTCACACCCGCGCGGGCAGCGATCAGCGGCACGGTCAGTTCGCCACGCTCGCGCTCCTCCAGCAACTGGTTGACCGCACTGTGGACCGAAGCCTGGACCCTCGCACTACGCCCGCCTGGACGCACGCCCTGATTGATCGCCATACGCACCTTAACGCAAAGAATTTGCTTTTATCTCGAAACAGGTTCATCGTCTGCAAAAGCTAACTCTTAGCCTTTGCGAGAGCAACCATGAGCGATACCTTACCCAAAAGCACGCGTGAACGCCGCAACGGTCTGTCTCACGCCGCGTCCCTGTGGTTGCTGGGGGCGATTTTGATCGCCTTCTCGGCTGCGGCCAGCGCGCCGACACCACTCTATGCCCTCTACCGCGAAACCTGGGGCTTCTCGCCGGCCTTGCTGAGCGTGGTGTTCAGCATCTACGCGGGCGGTTTGCTGCTGACGCTGCTGGTCTGCGGCTCGCTGTCCGATCACATCGGCCGGCGCCCGGTGATCGCGGCGGCCTTGGCGCTGGAGGTATTGGCCATGGCGGTATTCCTGCGGGCAGAATCGGTCGAGGCGCTGATCGTCGCGCGCCTGCTGCAGGGCTGCGCAACAGGGCTTGCCACCAGTGTGCTCGGCGCGGCGTTGCTGGACTTCGACCGTGAGCGCGGGCCGCTGCTCAATAGCGTGACGCCGATGCTGGGCCTGGCCCTTGGCGCCTTGGGCAGTAGTGCGTTGATGCAGTTTTCCGGCGAGCCGCTGCACCGGGTCTTCCTGGTCCTGTTGGGCGTCTTTGCGCTGTTCGCGGTATTGCTGCCGCGCCTGCCGGAAAGCATCAGCCGTCAGCCCGGCGCCTGGGCCTCGCTGCGACCACGGGTGCGAATTCCACCGCAGGCCCGGCGCGCCTTCTGGCGGATCGCTCCGCTGAATGCGAGCCTCTGGGCACTGGGCGGCTTCTACCTGTCGCTGGGGCCGACCCTGGCGCGCCAGGTCACAGGGCTGCAGGCACCGCTGGTCGGCGGCACCCTGGTTTTCCTGCTGACCAGCTGCGGCGCGCTGGGCATCTTCGCCCTGCGCAACAGCGAGGCCCAGGTGATCTTGCGCCGCGGCAGCCTGGCACTGGTCAGCGGCTTGCTGCTGACCCTGATCGGCGTGGACGGCGGCCTGGCCTGGCTGTTCTTCCTCGGCACCGCGGTCGCCGGCCTGGGCTTTGGTGGCGGGTTTCTCGGCGCCCTGCGCTCGGTCGTACCGCTGGCCCATGCTCACGAACGCGGCGGGCTGATGGCCGGGTTCTATGTGCTGAGTTACCTGGCCTTCAGCCTGCCGGCAGTGGCCGCCGGCATCGCCACCCAGCATGTCGGGCTGGTCGTGACCACCAATGCCTATGCCTGTGTGCTGCTGCTGGCGGCGGCCATGGTGCTTTTGTCGGGCAGTCGCAGCGATCGGTCGCCTGCAGCGTCGGTCGGCTGAGCGTCACGGCAACGCTCAGCGCTGCAGCAGCGTCGCCTGCCGTGGGTTGTAGAACGTCGTGTCGGCGGGAATGTCGCGGGTGACCAGTGACATCGCACCAATCACCACGTTGTCGCCGATGCGCAGGCGGTCGGCGATGATGCAGCTGTTGGCGCCCAGGCTGACGTTATCGCCGATCTCCAGCGCGTAGTGCTCCAGCCCCAAAGTCTTGATGCCGATGGTGCAGTTCTGACGAATGAAGAAACTGCGCCCGATCCGTACATGCCGGGTAATGACAACGCCTGGCAGATGGGCGATGCGCAACCCCGGCGCAATCTGCGCGCCGATGTCGATGTCCACGGCATACTTCAGGTTGAGTCGCTGCTGCATGCCCCGGGCATAGCGGCGCGCCAGCCCTCCCTTGCCATCCAGGTACTGCGCCAGACGGTAGCAAAACAGGAAGCGCAGCTTGTTATCCCTGCGCGACCGACGCAGGACATTACTCAGCAAACTGATCCACCGTCCCGGCTTCTTCTTATTGGAAACTTCCAGTCGCCAGCACTCGAGCAGATGTTCGAAGGTCAATGCCGGTTTCCCCCTGCGCTATCAAAAGCTCCAGCGTAACAAGGTTTTCCAGAAATACTTCAGCGGCGAACGCAGGTGACGCGCCCAGTTCTGCTGCCACTGCGCATCCTCATGCCGGGCGACACGCGCATCCTGGGAGGCGGCGGTGCTGATGCGGCGGAACAGCATCGGGTAGGCGCAGTGCTGCTTGATCCGTCGCTTGAACAGGCTGTCCAGTGTCCTGCCGTCGTAGGGCGCGGCCACCAGCACTCGACAGCCTTCCTGGGAAAGAATGTAGGCATGCGGCGCACTGACTCGGCCACGGGCGATGAACGGAAACCAGGTCAGCCAGGTGCGGCCCATGGTGTAGCCCAGGTGCAGGCTCTCGAACGGGCGGGTGGCGATGAAGCGGTTGATCCAGTTGATCGACGCGGCGCACCAGTCGTAGGCCTTGGCATCGTCCTCGAAAATCAGGATGCGTTGCCAGCCCTGCTCCAGGGCCATCAGCGCCAACGCGCGATGGGACTCGTAGTGGGCCCGGATCGGGTTGACGTCCTTGTCCCTCAGGTGGAAGACCAGCGGATTGCCAATCCTGCTGCCCACTTCTCGCATGAAACGCTCGCGGCTGTCTTGCCGATCGCGCAAGGAAACACAGAACGCCGCATCGACGTCGAACTTGAACAGGCTGGACACGTGGCACCTACCGCTAGGCAGAGAGGATTTCTGGCGCCAATTCCATAGCGCGAATGATTATCAAATACCAAGTGGCGCATCATAATACGCGCCCGCTCTGAGACAGAAGTGAAATCGATTAAATCATTTTGCCATCATCGTGCGAACGGCTCACCTTGCCGCCCGAGCCCAGGTCTGGCTAGGCTAGCGCACCCATTGCAGAGATTTGTCATGCCGGACTCCCGTGCCATCGCCCTCGACGAAATCGATCGCCAGCTCATCGCCCTGCTGCAGATCAACGCCCGCGAAAGCGTCGCCACTCTCGCACGCCATCTGGGCATCGCCCGCACCACCGTCACCTCTCGGCTGACGCGCCTGGAGAAGCACAAGGTGATCACCGGCTACGGCGTGCGCCTGGACCAGCGCCTGGCCGGGGGTGGTCTGCAGGCCTATGTCGGCATCACGGTGCAGCCACGCTCAGGACGCGAGGTGGTGCGCCGCCTGTCGGCAATGGGGCAGGTACAGCAACTGTGTGCGGTGAGTGGCGAGTTCGACTACGTCGCCTGGCTGCTCAGCGACTCACCGGAACAGCTGGACCAGCTGCTCGACCAGATCGGCAGCCTGGAGGGCGTGGAAAAGACCACCACCTCGATCATCCTGAGCAGCAAGGTGGATCGCGGGCAGCCTGGATAGAGGTATCGCCACAATGCAAACTCTTATCGTCATATCGACATAATCCCCTACAGATCGACGCCACTATTGCTCTTAATTACGAGCGCCCCGCTTCATAAAATGACCACCAGGCATTTCCTATACTCAGGCTCCGCCCTCAGCGCAGCCGCTCTGGCAAGGTCATCAGATGAACAAGAAAAACCGCCACCCCGTCGACGGCAAACCGCCGGTCACCATCTTCGGCCCTGATTTTCCCTTCGCCTTCGACGACTGGCTGGAGCATCCCGCAGGCCTTGGCAGCATCCCCCCTGAACGGCATGGCGAAGAAGTGGCGATCGTCGGTGCCGGTATCGCCGGGCTGGTGGCGGCCTACGAACTGATGAAGCTGGGCCTCAAACCGGTCGTCTACGAAGCCTCGAAGCTCGGCGGGCGCCTGCGCTCGCAGGCCTTCAACGGCACCGACGGTATCGTCGCCGAACTGGGCGGCATGCGCTTCCCGGTGTCGTCCACCGCCTTCTACCACTATGTCGACAAGCTCGGCCTGGAAACGAAACCCTTTCCCAACCCGCTGACCCCGGCCTCGGGCAGCACGGTGATCGACCTCGAAGGCCAGACCTACTACGCCGAGAAGGCAGCCGACCTGCCGGCGCTGTTCCATGAGGTGGCCGAAGCCTGGGCCGACGCGCTGGAAGACGGCGCACGCTTCGGCGAGATCCAGCAAGCCATCCGCGAGCGCGACGTGCCACGCCTGAAAGCTCTGTGGGACACCCTGGTGCCGCTGTGGGACGACCGCACCTTCTACGATTTCGTCGCCACCTCCAAAGCCTTCGCCAAGCTGAGCTTCCAACACCGGGAAGTGTTCGGCCAGGTCGGCTTCGGCACCGGCGGCTGGGATTCGGACTTCCCCAACTCGATGCTGGAAATCTTCCGCGTGGTCATGACCAACTGCGACGATCACCAGCACCTGGTGGTCGGAGGCGTGGAGCAAGTGCCGCAGGGCATCTGGCGGCATGTGCCGGACAGCACTGCGCACTGGCCGGCCGGCACCAGCCTCAGCTCGCTGCATGGCGGCGCGCCGCGGGCGGGGGTCAAGCGCATCGCCCGCGCCAGCGATGGCCGTCTGGCGGTTACCGACAACTATGGTGACACCCGCCACTACGCCGCCGTGCTCACCACCTGCCAGAGCTGGCTGCTGACCACCCAGATCGACTGCGAAGAGTCGCTGTTCTCGCAGAAGATGTGGATGGCCCTGGACCGCACCCGCTACATGCAGTCGTCGAAGACCTTCGTCATGGTCGATCGCCCGTTCTGGAAGGACAAGGACCCGCAGACCGGCCGCGACCTGCTGAGCATGACCCTCACCGATCGCCTGACCCGCGGCACCTACCTGTTCGACAACGGTGACGACAAGCCGGGAGTGATCTGCCTGTCGTACGCATGGATGAGCGATGCGCTGAAGATGCTGCCGCACCCCACCGAGAAACGCGTGCAGCTGGCCCTGGATGCGCTGAAGAAGATCTACCCGAAAACCGACATCGCCGGGCACATCATCGGCGACCCGATCACCATCTCCTGGGAAGCCGACCCCTACTTCCTCGGCGCCTTCAAAGGCGCGCTGCCAGGCCACTACCGCTACAACCAGCGCATGTACGCGCACTTCATGCAACAGGACCTGCCCGCCGAGCAGCGCGGCATCTTCATTGCTGGCGACGACGTGTCCTGGACCCCGGCCTGGGTCGAAGGCGCGGTGCAAACGTCGCTGAATGCGGTGTGGGGTATCATGAACCACTTCGGCGGCAAGACCCACGCGGACAACCCCGGGCCGGGCGACGTGTTCCACGAGATCGGCCCGATCGCCCTGCCTGACTGACACGAGGAGGCGCCCATGCGCATCGCCCTGTTCCAGGGCACGCCCAGGCCACTGGACGTGCCCGGCAATCTCGAACGCCTGCAGCAGCAGGCGCAACTGGCCGCAGCGCGTGGCGCCCAACTGCTGGTGTGCCCGGAGATGTACCTCAGCGGCTACAACATCGGCGCCGACGCGGTGCAGCGCCTGGCCGAACCCGAAGACGGACCGTCGGCCATGGCGGTGGTGGAGATTGCCCAGGCGCAGCGCATCGCCATCGTCTATGGCTACCCGGAGCGGGCCGAGGACGGCTCGATTCACAACAGCGTGCAACTGATCGACGCCCACGGCCGCAGCCTGTGCAACTACCGCAAGACCCACCTGTACGGCGAGCTGGACCGCTCGATGTTCAGCCCCGGTGCCAACCATTTTCCGGTGGTCGAGCTCGATGGCTGGAAGCTGGGGCTGCTGATCTGCTACGACATCGAGTTCCCCGAGAACGCCCGGCGCCTGGCACTCGAAGGCGCCGAGCTGATCCTGGTGCCGACCGCGAACATGACGCCCTACGACTTCGTCTGCCAGGTGACCGTGCGCTCGCGGGCGCAGGAGAACCAGTGCTATCTGGTATACGCCAACTACTGCGGGTCTGAAGGTGAAATCCAGTATTGCGGGCAGAGCAGCATCATCGGGCCGGACGGCAGCCTGCTGGCCATGGCCGGACGCGAGGAATGCCAGTTGCTGGCCGACCTTGAGCGTGAGCGGGTGGTGAAGGGGCGCGAGGCGTTTCCGTATCTTGCCGACCTGCGGCGGGATCTTCACCGCGCACAGGATTGACGCCGACGGGCAAGGAGCGGCTTCACTGGCGAAATGGGCACCGTGGCAGATGGCACCGGCCGGGCCAGCGCAAATGCGCTAGCATCCCTCCATGACCGACGCTATCAACACACTCACCCTGCCCAACGGCCTGCGCCTGACCCTGCGCCACGCCCCGCGCCTCAAGCGCGCCGCCGCAGCCTTGAGGGTACATGCCGGCAGCCATGACGCCCCGCCAAGGTGGCCGGGCATTGCGCATTTCCTCGAGCACCTGTTGTTCCTCGGCACAGCGCGCTTCCCGCTGGAAGATGGCCTGATGCGCCATGTCCAGGCGTTCGGCGGCCAGGTCAATGCCAGTACCCGCGAACGCACCACCGACTTCTTCTTCGAAGTGCCTCCGGCGGCCCTGGGGTCTGCGCTGGAGCGCCTGTGCCAGATGCTCGCCGAGCCGGACCTGAGCCTTGCACGCCAGCACCGCGAGCGTGAAGTGATCCATGCCGAGTTCATCGCCTGGTCACGCAATACCGAGGCGCAGCGCCAGTTCAGGCTGCTGCAATGCGTATCGCCACACCATCCCCTGAGCGGGTTCCACGCAGGCAACCGGTACAGCCTGGCGCTGCAGGACCCTGCTTTCCAGCGCGCGCTGGGCGACTTCCATGCTCGCTTCTATCGCGGTGGGCAGATCCATCTGAGCCTTTGCGGCCCGCAATCGCTGATGCAGCTCGAAGCCCTGGGCCGACAATTCGGTGGTCTGTTCAGCATGGGCGCAATGCAGGCGCAAACGCCTCCCGTCCCTCTGCTCGATACCCCCTTGATCGAGCCTGAAGCCTCCACCGGCTGTCTTGACCTGCTGTTCGCCCATGAGCACCTTCCTCCAGGCGCCGAGCAGGCCCTCGACCTGCTGCAGGCCTGCCTGAGCGACAGCCGCCCGGGTGGCTGGCTCGATGCCCTGCGTCAACGCGGCTGGCTACAGGAGGTTCACAGCGACTCGCTGTACGCCTTTGCCGGTCAATTGCTCTGGCACATTCGCCTGCAACTGCAACCTGACGCCCCGCCAGCCGAGGTCCGCGCACTGCTGCACGGCTGGCTCGGCGCGTTGCGCCGCTCGGACACGGCAGCGCTCAACAGCGAATTCGAGCGCCTGCAACACAGCCGCAAGCAAGCAGCCAGCGCACTCGAGCTCGCCCGCCGGGACAGTGCCGGGCGCCCGTTCGAAGCACTGGATGCCCAGGCGCTGGAAGCCTTCCAGGCATTACTCGATGATCTGCCGAACGGCGATCAGGGCCAATGGCAGCAACCGCGCGAGGAGCCTTTGCTGATGGCCGACCTCCCTGTTGGCGGCGCGGCGCTGCCGAAGGACCTGACCGTCAGCGAGATCCTGCCGATCGAGCGAGGCTTCGCAACGCTCTATCTACGCTGGCAGATCGCCTCGCCGCTGCGCGAGCGCTTTCATGCGGTGCTGTCACAGGCGTTGCAACCACTGCTCGAACGCGCCCGCCGCGCCTCGCTGCAGCTGGACTTCACCCTCGTTGGCGAGCACTGGCAACTGCGCTGTGCGGGCATGCCTGGCGCGGTGATCCGCACCCTCGAGCTGGCCCTGGAACACCTGCGCCATCCTCCACCACACTTGCTGCGCACACCTGCGCCCGTCGAACCGCCGCACATCCCGATCAGGGCACTGCTCAAGGTGCTGCCCGATCAGCTGCGCCCGGCAGCCGTAAAGCCACAACCAGCCTGCTTGCTGGATCTGGCGGTGCTTGAGCAGATCTGGGCCAGCGCCCCTCGACACGGGCTCGCCATCGGCTTCGATGGCGCGGCGCAAGCAGCACTCGGCGCGGTGCTGGCAGGTGCACCGGGGGTGCAGGGAACGCCCCCGCCGGCCTCTCTGTTGTTACCGAACCGGCGCTGGGTGCAGCACTCCACGGGCGGCAGTGAGCATGCATTGCTGCTGTTCTGCCCGCTTCCTGCCCACGATGAAGGCGCAGGTCGGGTACTGGCGCAAGCGCTGCAAGGCCCGGTCTACCAACGCCTGCGGGTCGAACTGCAACTGGGCTATGCCGTGTTCAGCGCCTTTCGTCTGATAGAAGGCCAGGGCGGCCTGCTGTTCGGCGTGCAATCGCCACAGACCACGCCCGGCCAGATTCTCGAGCACCTGCTGAGCTTGCTGGCCGACGGCGTCACGTTCGATCCCACGGCCCGGCAGGCCCTGGCCGCGCAGTTCGAGGAGCCGGCGATGGCCAATGGCGAAGTCGCCGAATGGGCCTGGCAGACATATCTGGCTACAGAGCCGACAGACCTTGCCCGGCTGCGCAGGTCTATTCTCAGGACAGACCAGCCAATACTGGACCATTTGCTGAAACGCCTTCTGGACGCCGACCACGGCTGGCTGTGCCTGGCCACCAGCGCTGCGCCGGATGCGCGCTTCGAGTAAATACCCCCTGTCCGAGGCGAGGATTGTTACCTGTACTGCAAGGGCGCTTTTCGAAGAATTAACCTTTCGGTACAAATTTTTCTTGTAAGATAGCGCAATCTCAGCCAATGGAACCTCCTGACTCAGGCGGCACCAAAGTAGATAGCTGACATCCACCCACACCATCCGGAAGGAGTTCGACCATGACCACCTGGACCAAACCCGCTTACACCGACCTGCGCATCGGCTTCGAAGTCACCATGTACTTCGCCAGCCGCTAAGCAGCGCTGCAGTGCAACGCCTCGGCCCGCCGGGGCGTTTTCGTTTCATGGACCCGCGGCAAGAGAGTAGCCATGTTCATCCAGATTCTCGGTTCCGCCGCCGGTGGCGGTTTCCCGCAGTGGAACTGCAACTGCGTCAACTGCAAGGGCTTTCGCGATGGCAGCCTGCGCGCGACGGCACGCACCCAGTCGTCCATTGCCCTGTCCGACGACGGTGAGCACTGGATCCTGTGCAATGCCTCGCCCGATATCCGCGCCCAGCTCCAGGCCTTTGCGCCGATGCAGCCGGCACGCGCCCTGCGCGACACCGGCATCGACGCGATCGTCCTGCTCGACAGCCAGATAGACCACACCACCGGCCTGCTCAGCCTGCGCGAAGGCTGCCCGCACCAGGTCTGGTGCACCGACATGGTCCACCAGGACCTGAGCACCGGCTTCCCGCTGTTCACCATGCTCAGTCACTGGAACGGTGGCCTGCAGTGGAACCGCATCGAGCTGCAAGGCAGCTTCGTCATCCCCGCCTGCCCGAACCTGCGATTCACCCCCTTCCCCCTGCGCAGCGCAGCGCCGCCCTACTCGCCGCACCGTTTCGACCCGCACCCGGGCGACAACCTTGGCCTGCTGGTCGAGGACCTGCGTACTGGCGGCAAGCTGTTCTACGCACCGGGGCTGGGTCAGGTCGACGACAAGCTGCTGCAGATGATGCATGGCGCCGACTGCCTGCTGGTCGACGGCACCCTGTGGGAAGACGATGAAATGCAGCGCCGCGGCGTCGGCACCCGCACCGGCCGCGAGATGGGTCACCTGGCCCAGAACGGCCCCGGTGGCATGCTGGAGGTGCTCGACGCCTTCCCACGCCAGCGCAAGGTGCTTATCCACATCAACAACACCAACCCGATCCTCGACGAAGACTCTCCGGAGCGCGCCGAAGTCCAGCGCCGTGGCGTGGAAGTCGCCTACGATGGCATGAGCATCGAGTTGTAAGGAGGCCTGATGAGCGACGCACTGCCGATGTCCCCTGCCGAGTTCGAGCAGGCCCTGCGCGCCAAGGGCGCCTACTACCACATCCATCACCCCTACCATGTGGCGATGTACCAGGGCCGCGCCACCCGCGAGCAGATCCAGGGCTGGGTGGCCAACCGCTTCTACTACCAAGTGAACATCCCCATGAAGGATGCCGCGATCCTGGCCAATTGCCCGGACCGCGAAGTACGCCGCGAGTGGATCCAGCGCCTGCTCGACCACGACGGCGCCCCGGGCGAGGACGGCGGCATCGAGGCCTGGCTGCGCCTCGGCCAGGCGGTGGGCCTGGACCCGGACCAACTGCGCTCGCAGGAACTGGTGCTGCCCGGCGTGCGCTTCGCCGTCGACGCCTATGTCAACTTCGCCCGCCGCGCCTCCTGGCAAGAAGCGGCCAGCAGCTCGCTGACCGAGCTGTTCGCCCCGCAGATCCACCAGTCGCGCCTGGACAGCTGGCCGCAGCACTACCCCTGGATCGACCCGGCCGGCTACGAGTACTTCCGAACCCGCCTGGGCCAAGCCCGACGCGATGTCGAACACGGCCTGGCGATCACCCTGCAGCACTACACCACGCGCGAAGGGCAGGAGCGTATGCTGGAAATCCTGCAGTTCAAGCTGGATATCCTCTGGAGCATGCTCGATGCCATGAGCATGGCCTATGAACTGAACCGCCCGCCCTATCACAGCGTCACAAGCGAACGGGTCTGGCACAAGGGGATCGCACTATGAGTCTCGACCGCACACTGGTGCCGAACTGGCGCACCGGCTACCGCTTCCAGTACGAACCCGCGCAGAAGGGTCACGTGCTGCTGTACCCCGAAGGCATGATCAAGCTCAACGACAGTGCCGGCCTGATCGGTGGACTGGTCGACGGCCAACGCGATGTCGCGGCGATCATCGCCGAGCTCGAACAGCAATTCCCCGGTATCCCGGAAGTGGCCGAGGATATCGAGCAGTTCATGGAGGTGGCCCGTGCCGAACACTGGATCACCCTCGCCTGAGGTTCCGGTCGGCCTGCCGTTGTGGCTGCTGGCCGAGCTGACCTACCGCTGCCCGCTGCAGTGCCCGTACTGCTCCAACCCGCTGGACTTCGCCGCCCAGGGCAAGGAGCTGAGTACCGAGCAGTGGTTCCAGGTGATGGCCCAGGCCCGTGAAATGGGCGCGGCGCAGATCGGTTTTTCCGGCGGCGAGCCACTGGTGCGCCAGGACCTCACCGACCTGATCGGCGAGGCCCGGCGCCTGGGTTACTACACCAACCTGATCACCTCCGGGATCGGCCTCACCGAGCAGAAGATCGCGGCCTTCAAGCAGGCCGGCCTGGACCATATCCAGATCAGCTTCCAGGCCAGCGACGAACAGGTGAACAACCTGCTGGCCGGTTCGAAGAAAGCCTTCGCACAGAAGCTGGAAATGGCGCGCGCAGTGAAGGCCCACGGTTATCCGATGGTGCTGAACTTCGTCACCCACCGGCACAACATCGACCGCATCGACCGCATCATCGAGCTGTGCATCGCTCTCGAAGCCGACTTCGTCGAACTTGCCACCTGCCAGTTCTATGGCTGGGCGCACCTCAATCGCCTGGGCTTGCTGCCGACCCGCGAGCAGCTCGAGCGTGCCGAGCGCATTACCAACCAGTACCGCGATCGTCTGAAAGCCGACGGCAACCCGTGCAAGCTGATCTTCGTCACGCCCGACTACTACGAAGAACGCCCCAAGGCCTGCATGAACGGCTGGGGCAGCCTGTTCCTGACCATCACCCCCGACGGCACCGCCCTGCCCTGTCATGGCGCGCGCCAGTTGCCGGTGCAGTTTCCCAACGTGCGCGACCATGACCTGCGGCATATCTGGTACGACTCGTTCGGCTTCAATCGCTTTCGCGGTTATGACTGGATGCCCGAACCCTGCCGTTCGTGCGACGAGAAGGAAAAGGATTTTGGCGGCTGCCGCTGCCAGGCCTTCATGCTCACCGGCGATGCCAGCAAGGCCGACCCGGTGTGCGCCAAGTCGCCGGATCACGGCATCATTCTCAAGGCCCGCGAGGAGGCGCAGACCGCCCAGATGAACATCGAACAGATGACCTTCCGCAACGAGCGCAACTCCCGTGTCATCGCCCGCGGCTGAGTTCAGCGCCACCCAGGCAGTGGCCGCCGGCACCGACTTCGCCGAACTCAAGGTCGGCGACCAGGGGCTGTTCTGGAACGAATTCCGCCCCGCCGATGGCGCCTGCCGTATCTGGCACTGGCGCCAGCAGCAGGCCCATTGCCTGACACCGGATGGTTTCAGCGCGCGCAGCCGAGTCTATGAATACGGCGGCGGCAGCTTTTGCCTGAGCCCGGATGCCGTGCTCTTCGTCAACGAGAAAGACCAGCAGGTCTATCGCCAGGCGCTGGACGGCTCGCAGCCACAGGGGCTGACCGCAGCACCTGACTGTCGCTATGGCGACCTGCAGTGGCATGACGGCCAGGTACTGGCGGTCGAAGAGCATCATGCCGAGCGCGTCGAGCATCGGCTGGTGGCGCTGGCCGCCGGAACGCGCCAGGTACTGGCCGAGGGCGCCGACTTCTACGCCTCGCCCACCTTGAGCGCCGATGGCCAACGCCTGGCATGGATCGAATGGGATCGCCCGGCACAGCCCTGGACGGTCACCCGCCTGATGCTCCGCGAACGACAAGGCGATGGGCTCTGGGGGGCGGCACAATGTGTGGCCGGCCAGGACGAGTCGCTGCAGCAACCACGCTTCGACGCTGACGGCAGGCTGTACTGCCTGTCCGATCGCAACGGTTTCTGGCAGCCCTGGGGCGAGGTCGGCGGTCGTTGGCAGGCGCTGCCCGCCGAGGCCGCCGACCACGCTGCCGCGCCCTGGCAGCTGGGCGCCTGCACCTGGCTACCCTTGGGGCCGCAGCGCTACCTCGCCACTCGTTTCGAAAACGGCTTCGGGACCTTGGCGATACACGACGAAGGCAAGCCTATGCAGGCCTTCGCCAAGGACTACACCCGGTTTCGCAGCCTGGCGATGGATGCGCAATACCTCTACGCCATCGCGGCCTCCCCTACACGCCCGCCTGCAATCCTCGCCATCGAACGCGACGGCCAGCGCAGCCGGGTCCTGGCGGGAGGCAGCCAGGTGCTGCCGGACACGCGCATCAGTTGCCCGCGACCCATCAGCTACCCCAGTGGCGGGGCCCTGGCCCATGGTTTCTTCTACCCGGCCATGGACAGCCAGCACAAACCCCCGCTGGTGGTGTTCATCCACGGAGGCCCGACCTCGGCCTGCTATCCGGTACTCGACGCACGCATCCAGTACTGGACCCAGCGCGGTTTCGCCGTCGCCGACCTCAACTACCGGGGCAGCAGCGGCTATGGCCGTGCCTATCGCCAGGCATTGCACCTGCGCTGGGGCGAGATCGACGTGCAGGACGCCTGCGCCGCCGTTGCATTTCTCGCCGGGCAAGGTTTGATCGACCCGGACAAGGCGTTCATTCGCGGCGGCAGTGCCGGCGGCTACACCACGCTATGCGCCTTGGCCTTCCACGACGTATTCCGCGCGGGCGCCAGCCTTTATGGCGTCAGCGACCCCATCGCGTTGGGCAAGGCCACCCACAAGTTCGAAGGCGATTACCTGGAGTGGCTGATCGGCGACCCGCAGCAAGATGCCGAGCGCTACCGGCAGCGCACGCCGCTACTGCATGCTGAGCGGATCAAGGCGCCGGTGATCTTCTTCCAGGGCGAACTGGATGCCGTGGTAGTGCCGGAGCAGACCCGCAGCATGCTGGAAGCACTGAAAGCCAATGGCATCAAGGCCGTGGGGCATTTCTATGCCGAAGAGCGTCATGGTTTTCGCAAGGCACAGAACCTTGCCCATGCGCTGGAGGAGGAATGGCGATTCTATTGCCAGGTGCTGGAGCGCTGAGGGGGCCGCGCACGGCCCCACCATGGCCTAGCGTTTGGCGATGATGTAAACCGCATGCACGATCCCTGGAATGTAGCCCAGCAGAGTCAGCAGGATGTTCAACCAGAACGCGCCGCCGAAGCCAACCTGCAGGAACACGCCCAAAGGCGGCAGAAGAATAGCGATGATGATACGAATGAAGTCCATGTGATGCTCTCCTGGAGGGTTCTCAACACAGACTAGTGCGCTTCGTCAGAGGTTCCACACTGATATCACGCTCAAAAAAAACGCCCCGGGCCAAATACAGCTGGCCAAGGGCGATGCGCAGGAACGCGAGACGGTTCTTTGAAATTCGGTGGTCAGGCCGTCGCTTCGCGGCGAACCTGTTGGCGGGAATGCACACGGGCGAAGGCGCGGGACAGCCGCAGCAGCATCTCGTCGATATTGCCCCGGCTCACGGTCAGCGCTGGCGAGAAGCGCACCACATCCGCTTGCGCGGCATTGAGCAGCAGGCCTTCTTGCAGTGCTGCCTCGACCAGTTCCTGAGCCAGCGCTTCACGCAGCTGCAACGCCCATAACAGCCCCTGGCCCCGCACCTCGCCCTGCCCGTAGCGCCCCGCCAGACGGCTGAGACCCTCGCGCAGGTGTCGGCCGCTGTCCTGCACCTGCTCGAGAAAACCCGGCGCCAGCACGGTATCCAGCACAGCCAGGCCCGCCGCGCTCATCAGGGCGTTGCCGTGGTGGCTACCCTCGAGCTCGCCCGGCGCGGCGCAGCAGGCCGTACCGCGGGCCAGCAGGGCCGCCAGCGGCACCCCACCGCCCAGGCCCTTGCCCAAGGTGAGGATGTCGGCCCGCACGCCGTAGGTCTGTTCGGCCAGCAGCGCGCCACAACGGCCGATACCGGTCTGCACTTCGTCGAGAATCAACAGGATGCCCAGCTCGCGGCAAAGCTTTTCGACACCCTGCAGGTATTCACGTGTTGCCGGAATCACGCCGGCCTCGCCCTGGATCGGCTCGAGCATGATCGCCACGGTGCGCGAGTCGACCTCGGCATGCAGGGCGGCCAGGTCGTTGAACGGCACCTTGCTGAAACCGGGCAATCCCGGTTCGCAGCGGTTGCACGGCAGCGGGTCGGACGCCGACAGCGCGCCAAGGCTGCGGCCATGGCAGGCCTGGCTGGCCGTGATGATGTGATAGGCACCGCCGCGATGCAGCTGGCCCCATTTGCGCGCAAGCTTGATTGCGCCCTCGCAAGCCTCGGCGCCACTGTTGAGCAGGTACGCCTGGTCGCTGCCGGTGCTTTGGCACAAGCGCCCGGCCAACGCCAGCAGCGCCGAGCTGTGAAAGCCCGCGCCCGGATTGATCAGGGCCTGGGCCTGGCTGCCGAGGGCCCTGGCCAGCACTTCAGGGCTGTGCCCGAGGCTGTTGACCGCGCAGCCCTGGGTGAAGTCCAGGTACGCATGCCCTTGGTCGTCCCACAACCACGAACCCTGGCCACGCACGAACACCTGAGGTGCGCGCTTGCGGCCAGGCATCAGCCACTCGCGGGACAGTTGCGAGGGCGCCGCCTCCTGCGTCGTGCTCTGCACGGGCTCGACAACGACCGCAGCCGAACGACGCAGCTTGAACAGGTTCATGATGACTCCAGGGCAATCACGGGGACGGCAAGGCGCCCCGGTCTTCGCCTGAGGTCGGATATTTTGCCTTGCCTATCAAAAGTGTTTCTCATCCGGGGTAACAATGAACCGGGCTAATCGTTTCAGCCCTCCGGAATACGGCGATAGACTAGGCGTACCGGCGCTTCGCGGCCATTTCGTTTTTCCAGCTTTTTCGATAAGTATTTCTTATGGATTTTCGTCAACTGCGTTATTTCGTCGCGGTCTATGAAGAAGGCCATGTGGGCCGGGCTGCCGAGCGCCTGTCACTGTCGCAACCGGCACTGTCGCAACAGATCCGCCAGCTTGAGCACAGCCTTGACCTGAACCTGTTCGAACGCAGCAACAAGCGCTTGCTGCCAACCCTCGCCGCGCACACCCTCTACAACCATGCGCTGCCCCTGCTCGACGGGCTGCAGCGCGCCCAGGAAGCCATGCAGGGGTTCAAGGGCCAGTCCTTGCGCACCCTGGCCATCGGCGTGCTGCAGACCGTACGCCCGAGCCTGGTGCCGCGGCTGCTGGAGAAACTGCGCAAGGCCCAGCCACACCTGATCGTGCAGATCTACGAGTTGTCGGGGCTGGAAATCGAGCGGCGGCTGCTCAACGGCAGCCTGGATATCGGTATCAGCTACCTGCCGCCACGTCAGCCAGGGCTGCATGGGCTGTTGTTGTACGAAGATGAACTGCAGCTTGTCATCCCCAATACGCATCCACTGAAAGACTTCAAGAAGGTCTCGATCAGACAAGCCGCCGAATTACCGCTGCTGATGCTGGGGGAGGAATTCCAGATCCGGCAGATCTGGAAAGCGCAACTGGCCAATCTCGGGCGCAGGCCACAGGTGCAGGCAGAGATGAACAACATGGGCGGGATTCTCGACAGCCTGGCCAATACCGCCCTGGCGACCATCCTTCCGGGGCGTGCCAAGGAAGCGGCCGAAGACGATCAGGCACTGCTGTGGAAACCCCTGAGCGAGCCACGGGTTCCGCTCAAGGTGGGCCTGGTATTTCGCGATGCCCAACGCCAGCAGGCGTCGGTGGAATTGCTGCGCACCCTGCTGGAGGAGGAGAGCGATGCTCGCCAGGTGGGCGTCCCGGCGCTGGACGGCCGCAACGGGTAAAAACGCCAGAAAAAGAAAACCCCGCCGAGGCGGGGTTCTCCAGACTGTTTCCCTGACATCCTTATCGTCCCACCATCCTGGCGGGAAATCCTACGTGTCCCTGTTCTGTCCTTTGCGCTTCCTGCGCTCCGTCCATGTAAGAAAGATTAACCGTGGATCCAATCTTAGGAAAGAGGAGAAAAGTCGCCACGTGATGTAGGAAAAAGCTTACAAAGCCGGGGTTTTCAGAACGTCCTGTTCGCACGCGTAAACCCCGGCCCTCGATCAGAATTGCGCGGCATCCAGCAAGTACAACGACTCGCTGCCCGCCTTCACCGAAGCCACCAACGAATCCAGCCTTGGCAGCAGGCGGGCGAAGTAGAAGCGCGCCGTCCCAAGCTTCGCGCCATAGAAGGCCTCGTCGCCCTCACCTACCTGCGCAGCACGGGCCATCAGTGCCCACATGTAGCCATAGGCCACGTAGCCGAACGCATGCAGGTACTCGACCGAGGCGGCACCAATTTCGTTGGGGTTGCCTTTGGCCCGCTCCAGCACCCATTCGGTCAAGCCGTCGAGCTGATCCAGCGCAGTACCCAGCGGCTGGCTGAACTCGACGTCGGTGGTGCGGATGAACTCGCGGATCTCGTCCGCGAACAGACGGTAGTAAGCGCCACCGCTGGCCACCACCTTGCGCCCCATCAGGTCCAGGGACTGGATGCCGTTGGTGCCTTCGTAGATCTGCGTGATGCGCACATCGCGCACCAACTGCTCCTGGCCCCATTCGCGGATGTAGCCGTGTCCACCGAACACCTGCTGGCCATGTACGGTGCATTCCAGGCCGAGGTCGGTGAGGAAGGCCTTGGCCACCGGCGTCAGCAAGGCCACCAGTTCCTCGCTGCGTTTGCGGGTGGCGGCGTCTTCGCTGAACTTGGCGCTGTCCAGTTGCATCGCGACATAGGTGGAAAACGCCCGACCGCCTTCGGTCAGCGCTTTCATGGTAAGCAGCATGCGACGCACGTCGGGGTGGACGATGATCGGGTCGGCGACCTTGTCCTTGGCTTGCGGGCCCGTCGGCGCACGGCTCTGCAAGCGGTCGCGGGCGTATTCGACGGCGTTCTGGTAGGAGCGCTCGGCCGACGCCAGGCCCTGGATACCGACACCCAGGCGCTCGTAGTTCATCATGGTGAACATCGCCGCCAGGCCTTTGTTCGGCTCACCGACGATATAGCCGACCGCCTCGTCGAAGTTCATCACACAGGTGGCCGAAGCCTGGATGCCCATCTTGTGTTCGATCGAGCCACAGGTGGCCGGGTTGCGCGCACCCAGGCTGCCGTCGTCGTTGACCAGGAACTTGGGCACCAGGAACAGCGAGATGCCTTTCGGACCGGCCGGCGCATCCGGCAGCTTGGCCAGCACCAGGTGGATGATGTTTTCGGTCAGGTCGTGCTCACCACCGGTGATGAAGATCTTGGTGCCGCTGACCTTGTAGCTGCCGTCAGCCTGCGGCTCGGCCTTGGTGCGGATGATGCCCAGGTCGGTGCCGGCATGGGGCTCGGTCAGGCACATGGAGCCGGCCCAGACGCCGGCGTACATGTTCGGCAGATACTTTTCCTTCAACGCTTCGCTGGCGTGGGCGTTGATCGACAGGCAGGCACCTGCGGTGAGCATCGGATACAGCCCGAACGACAGGCTCGAGGCGTTGACCATTTCCTCGACCTGGGCCGAGATGGCCTTGGGCATGCCCATGCCACCAAACAGCGGATCCCCGCCGACACCGACCCAGCCGCCTTCGGCGTAGGTCTGGTAAGCCTCGATGAACCCGGCCGGGGTGCGGACCGCGCCGTTGTCCCAGTGACAGCCTTCTTCATCAGCGGCGCGGCTCAGCGGCGCGATGCTCTTGCTGGTGACCTTGCCGGCCTCCTCCAGCACGGCCAGGGCGGTCTCGGCATCGACGACGTCCGCCAGGCCCGGCAGTTGAGCCCAGAGTTCGGAAACCTTGAAGACTTCATTGAGTACGAAGCGCATATCGCGCAGGGGCGCTTTATAGTCGGCCATGACAACCTCTCGTTAGCAGAGTCGGGGCGGCCACCAGGGGCCGCGCACTGGGTTGAGGCCAGTGTAACCGAACAACTTTTACGAGACATAGGGTCATCAATCGACCATATAGTCCGATATGGTCACGCCGTGCGAACCGCCCCGCGCCGCGCGGTCTGCCCCGACAGCATCACACAGTTGCGCCCTGCAGCCTTGGCGCTGTAGAGCGCCTGGTCGGCGGACTTGAGCACCTCTTCCGGATTGCGGTGCTCCGGCAGGCGCTCGGCGACGCCGATACTGATGGTCACCGACACCGTGTTGCCTGCCGACCCTGCCCGTCGCTGGCGCCCGGTGGAATCATCCTGCGGGCGGTTATTCTGGTCGCGCAACTGGATGGCATAGTTGGCGATCATCTCGCGCACCGCCTCCAGGTGCGGCAGGCATTCTTCGGCAGTCTGGCCGGCGAACACCAGGGCGAACTCCTCACCGCCATAGCGATAGGCACGCCCACCCCCGGTCACCTTGGACAGTCGACTGGCGACCAGGCGCAGCACCTGGTCGCCAACGTCGTGGCCATGGGTGTCGTTGAATTTCTTGAAGTGATCCACGTCGGTCATGGCGATCACATAGTTGCGGCCCAGGCGCTGCATGCGTTCGTTCAGCGCGCGGCGGCCAGGAAGCCCGGTCAGCTCATCGCGAAACGCCATCTGGTAGGCCTCGTGGGAGACCGCTGCGGCGATCATCAGCATCACCTGGCTGCACATGATGTTCAGGGTGAAGGGCAGGATGAACGTCTGCGGCAGCATCCAGAAGATCCCCACCAGGCCGGTGATCTGCGCGGCGTGCAATGGCCGGGGCTCGCGCAGGTACTGCACCACCAGCAGGATGAACACGCCCAGGAACAACGGGTAGGCCAACTGGATCAGGCTCATCCACTGCCCATGCAGCGACGGCCAGCGGATCTCTGCCAGCCACGTCAGCAGCGCCTGTGGGTAACTCTGCTCCAGCGCCAGGGTCACGCTGCCAACCGCGAACAGCACGGCGAAGCGAGCAAGCATGTCCTGGGCCAGGTGGGTGCGCTCCTGCCAGGCGCCGAACAGGCCGAACAGCGCGGGCAGCAACAGGCACACCAGGTGAAACACGACTGCAGCGTCTTCGCGGACCTGGCCGTGATCGCGGTAGTAATCGGTCTGGGTATCGAGCAGGAAGTAGGCGATGTACACCGTAACCATCAGGAACAGTTCGCGCTGGCGGCGATACACCGCACAGTAGGCACCGCCGAGCAGCAGCACCAGGGTAGGCAGCACGTTGAACAGGGACGTGAAGAACACGCTCAGGTCCCTGACGTAGGCCGCCGCAAGCCCCGACAGCAACAGCAGAATCGAAGGCAGGAAGTGGCTGGCGCGAACAGCGGATAGACGAAACAAGGGTAATCTCCGACCCGGCAGATCAATAATGGCATTGTGCCCTTACTTCATCGGCAGCGCACATGAATAGATGAATACAACAGAAGGGTTTAACGGCAGGCGGGTGTCGAGTCTTGAGGTTTTCTCGTTACCGGATGCAACGAGGGCGGGCAAAAAAAAAACGCCTGCCGATAATGGCAGGCGTTTTTCCGTACAGCGTCAGGCGTCAGATCGACAGACCGAAGTCTTCTTCTTTCATCGCCATCAGGTTGTTGGCACCCGACAGGATGGCCGCCACATGCGTGCGGGTGCGCGGCAGGATGCGCTGGAAGTAGAAGCGTGCGGTCTGCAGCTTGGCAGTGTAGAACGCCTCTTCAGCAGTACCGGCCGCCAGCTTCTCGGCCGCCAGGCGGGCGATGTCGGCCCAGAAGTACGCCAGGCACGCGTAACCGGAGTACATCAGGTAGTCCACGGACGCGGCACCGACTTCCTCGCGGTCTTTCATGGCGGCCATGCCGATCTTCATGGTCAGCTCGCCCCATTCCTTGTTCAGCGCAGCCAGCGGCTCGACGAACTCCTTGGTGGCTTCGTTACCTTCCTGGCCCTGGCAGAACTTGTGGACGATCTTGGTGAAGCCCTTGAGCGCCTCGCCCTGGGTCATCAGCACCTTGCGGCCGAGCAGGTCGAGGGCCTGGATGCCGGTGGTGCCTTCGTACAGCATCGAGATACGGCTGTCGCGCACGTTCTGCTCCATGCCCCATTCGGCGATGAAACCGTGGCCACCGTAGATCTGCACGCCATGGTTGGCGGCCTCGAAACCGACTTCGGTCATGAACGCCTTGGCGATCGGGGTCAGGAAGGCCAGCAGTGCATCGGCCTTCTTGCGCTCTTCCTCGTCCTGGCTGTACTTGACGATGTCCACCTGTTTGGCGGTGAAGTAGACCATTGCGCGGTTGCCTTCGGCGAAGGCTTTCATGGTCAGCAGCATGCGGCGCACGTCCGGGTGGACGATGATCGGGTCAGCGGCCTTTTCCGGTGCTTTCGGGCCGGTCAGGGAACGCATCTGCAGACGGTCGCGGGCATACTTCAGGCCACCCTGGAAGGCCACTTCGGCGTGAGCCAGGCCTTGCAGTGCAGTGCCCAGGCGAGCGGTGTTCATGAAGGTGAACATGCAGTTCAGGCCTTTGTTGGCCGGGCCGATCAGGTAACCGGTGGCCGCGTCGAAGTTCATCACGCAGGTGGCGTTACCGTGGATGCCCATCTTGTGCTCGAGCGAGCCGCAGCTCACGCCGTTGCGCTCGCCTACACCGCCTTCGGCGTTCGGCAGGAACTTGGGCACGATGAACAGCGAAATGCCCTTGGTGCCGGCCGGAGCATCGGGCAGGCGCGCCAGCACGATGTGGACGATGTTGTCGGCCATGTCGTGCTCGCCGGCCGAGATGAAGATCTTGGTGCCGGATACCTTGTAGCTGCCATCGGCCTGCGGCTCGGCCTTGGTGCGCAGCATGCCCAGGTCGGTGCCGCAGTGCGGCTCGGTCAGGCACATGGTGCCGGTCCATTCGCCGGACACCAGCTTGGTCAGGTAGGTTTCCTGTTGCTCGGGGGTGCCGTGCTCGGAGATGGTGTTCATCGCGCCGTGCGACAGGCCTGGGTACATGCCCCAGGACCAGTTCGACTCGCCGACCATCTCGCTCAGGGTCAGGCCCAGCGACTCTGGCAGGCCCTGGCCGCCGTGCTCGACGTCATGGGCCAGGCTCGGCCAGCCACCTTCGACGAACTGCTTGTAGGCTTCCTTGAAGCCGGTCGGAGTCTTCACGCCCGACTCGCTCCAGGTGCAGCCTTCCAGGTCGCCGACACGGTTCAGCGGGGCCAGCACCTGCTCACAGAACTTGGCACCTTCCTCGAGGATCGCATCGACCATGTCCGGCGTAGCATCCTGGCAACCCGGCAGGCTCTGATAGTGCGCTTCATAGCCGAGCAGCTCGTCACGGACGAAGCGAATATCACGCAAGGGGGCTTTGTATTCAGGCATGGCGATGAACCTCTGGGCTGAGTTCGTTGGGGAGACCGCGGGTACCAACCAGCTCTTGGCGGCTTTCGGTCAAACAGTTGTTTGAAACTTACGTTTAGCTCAGGGGAATGTCAAGAAGGGACGATGGTGCCAATTCGGTCGCGAACGATGGCATTTATGCCAGCGCTTGATTCATCGGCCCAAAGCGCCTGTGGGAGCGGGTTTACCCGCGAATCAACCAGGCCACGCAATGGTGTCTGGTTTGTTCGCGGGTAAACCCGCTCCCACAGGTGCTTGGCCGACGGTTATGCAGTCAGGCGTAGGTGTCGATGAACCGACCGAGCATTTCGTCGGAGGCCTTGGCGACTTTCACGCCCAGTTCGACTTCATGCTTGCCCAGGGCGAGCTGCACAGTGCTGGTGGCCAGGTCTTGCTGCTGGCTGCGGTCTACACCACGCAGGCGCTCGGCCTGATAGCTGGTGGACTGGCTGGTGCCTGCGCGCTCGACGCCATTGCTGGCGATCTGGCTGGCGGCCTGGTCGACACGGTTCTGCCCGTTCTGGATGGCGCCGAGGCCTGCGTAGAAAGCAGAGCTGCCGGTGATTTCCATATCAGGACTCCACAAGACTGGGTGAAGGAGGAGGCCTCAATTAAAACAGCCCGGAAAGGAAATTACCCGTTTAAATCCTTAATAGCCCAGTGCCAGCTAATAGAATCAGGGCATTTTTCGTAACCGGATGTTCACCGAGCGATCAGTCAAGCAGGTCCAGATCCAGATGCTCGGCCACCGCCTCGGCTGCGGCAGGTTTCAGCCACGGCACCCGCCCCAGGCATGGCGCCGGCAGACGCTCGGCGAGGCTCGCCAGGTTCTCTTCGAGCCGCGAAGTCCGGGGGTCGACGATATTGGCCACCCACCCCGCCAGTTGCAGACCATCGCGGGCGATGGCCTCGGCACTGAGCAGCGCATGGTTGATGCAACCCAGGCGCACCCCCACCACCAGGATCACCGGCAGCTTCAAGGCAATCGCCAGGTCGGACAGGTTGGCATGATCGGACAAGGGCACCCGCCAGCCACCCGCACCCTCGATCAGGGTGAAGTCGGCGCCGTGCGCCAGTACTTGCTGCATGGCGTCACGCAGCGTCGGCACGCTCAGTGCCACACCGGCTTCGCGTGCAGCCACATGCGGGGCGATGGCCGGTTCGAAAGCGAAGGGATTGACCTGCTCATAAGGCAGCTTGATCGAGCTTTCGTCGATCAGCGCCAGCGCATCACTGTTGCGCAGCCCCTTGGGGCTGACCGTGCATCCGGACGCCACAGGCTTGGCAGCCAGTGTGCTGCGCCCAAGGTTACGTGCTGCACGCAGCAGCCCGGCGGCGATGGTGGTCTTGCCGACATCGGTGTCGGTACCGGCGATGAAATAGGCCTGGCTCATGTCACTCCTCTTCGCCTCTGCGCAATACCCCATAGACCACCTGGTAGGTGGCTGGCAGGCCTTGGTCATCACGGAATCGCTCGTAGGCCTGGAGCAGGCCCTGCATGCGCGCACGCCCGGTCAGGCCCGAGGGGCGGCCGGGGTTCAGGTTGTGCGCACCAAGGGCCTTGAGTTCGTGGGTCAGGCTGCGTACGTCCGGGTAGTGCAGTACATGGGGCAGGCGCTCCAGCCCAAGCAGGGTCAGGCCACTGTCGGCGCACAGGCGCTGGTAATCCTCGAAGCGCCGGAACCGATTGACATGCACCATCCCATCCACCGCCTGCCAACTGGCACGCAACTCCTCCAGCGTGCCGACACACAGGCTGCTGAACGCCAGCACCCCACCCGGTCGCAACACGCGCCGGGCTTCGGCCAGCACGCTGGCGAACTGGTCGCACCACTGCACCGCCAGGCTGGAGAACACCAAGTCGAAAGCATCATCGCGCAGCGGCAGACGCTCGGCATCGCCCGCCACGTGATGATGCGCCCCGCCCTGCTCGCGAGCATGGCCCAACATGCCTTCGGCGATATCCACCGCCACACCGTGGGCAGCCTCGAAGCGTGCGGCCAGGGCCCGGCTGAAATGGCCAGTACCGCTGCCCAGGTCGAGCCAGCGGGTCGGCGTCATCGACGTCGGCAAGCGCGCGAGCAAAGCGTCACCCACCGCGCGCTGCAGGGCTGCGACGCTGTCATAGCTGGCCGCCGCGCGGGAGAACGAGGCCGCCACCTGGCGCTTGTCCGGCAGGGCACCGGGCAGGATCGGACGGGAAAGATCAGTCATCACCACTCTCATGCAAGAAACTCTTGATACCCGCCGCCAGCTCCTGTGGGTACTCCTGCAGGAACGCGTGGGAACTGTCTTCGACCAGGCCGACTTCGACATCCGGCAGCAGCTCGCTGAGCGCCTTGGCCGCATCCGCCGGCACCAGGGCATCGCTGCCGGCGAACAGGTGCAGTTGTGGGCCGCCGTACTGTTCGAGCGCCTGGCGGGTGTCCAGCCTGGCCAGCACTTGCAGGCCGGTGGCCAGGTACAAGGGGTCGGTGTCCGGCACGCCCACGCCAAGCTGGCGCAGCAAGGTGCGGGGTTGCTGCGCGCCCTCGCTGCACAGCGTACGGAATCGCTTGAGGGTGACCTGGGGGTGGCTGCGACAACCATCGAGGAAGGTGCCGAAGGTGTCCTCGGCCATGCCGTGGGGCCAGTCGGGCCGGGCCACGAAACTGGGGTTGCTGGCCAACGTCAGCAAGCCGCAGCAGTGGTCGCCGCGCTTGTGCGCCAGGGCGCTGGCCAGCATGCCGCCCAGCGACCAGCCGCCCAGCCAGACATCCGTCGGCAGCTTGCGGTCGAGGTGATCGACCCAGGCCTGGACGTCATCGTCGGCCAGTTCCGGTAACGGCGCCAGTTCGATCTGCAGGCGTGGATCCTGTGCCCGCAGGCTGGCAGCCAGGGGTTCCAGTGAAGCAGTGCCCAGCCCCCAGCCGGGCAGGAGGATCAGTCGGTTACGCATCGGCGGACTCCAGCTGTGCATGACACTCGGCCAATGCATTCAACAATAGCTGGACCTGCGCTTCGCTGTGCGCGGCGCTCAAGGTTACCCGCAGGCGTGCACCGCCGGCCGGTACGGTTGGCGGGCGGATCGCGGTGACCAGCAAGCCCCGCGCGCGCAGCATCTTCGACAGCGTCAGTGCCCGCGCCGCATCGCCAACCAGGATCGGCTGGATCGCGGTCGGGCTGTCCATCAATGCCAGGCCGATCTGCTGCGCGCCCTGGCGGAACTGGCGGATCAACGCGCCAAGGTGCTCGCGCCGCCAGCGTTCGTCACGCAGCAGTTGCAGGCTTTTCAGCGTTGCGCAGGCCAGTGCCGGCGGCTGACTGGTGGTGTAGATGTAGGGACGGGCGAACTGCACCAGCGCCTCGATCAGGTCATCGCTGCCCGCGACGAACGCGCCGGCAGTACCGCAGGCCTTGCCGAGCGTGCCGATCAGCACCGGCACCTGGTCGATGCCCAACCCGAAGTGCTCGACGATACCGCCACCATTGGCGCCCAACGTGCCGAAACCATGGGCGTCGTCAACCATCAGCCAGGCGCCGTGCGGACGCGCCACTGCAGCCAGGGCGGGCAGGTCGGCAAGATCGCCGTCCATGCTGAACACGCCGTCGGTGACCACCAACGTGTCACCGGTCGCTTTATCCAGGCGGCTCGCCAGGCTGGCCGGATCGTTGTGCAGGTAGCGACTGAAACGGGCGCCGCTGAGCAGTCCGCCGTCGAGCAGGGAGGCATGGTTGAGGCGGTCCTGCAGCACCGTATCGCCCTGCCCCACCAACGCCGTGATAGCACCCATATTGGCCATGTAGCCGGTGGTGAACAACAACGCACGCGGACGCCCGGTCAACTCGGCGATGGCCTCTTCGACCTCGTGGTGCGGCGTACTGTGGCCGACCACCAGGTGCGAGGCACCGCCACCGACGCCCCAGCGCTCGGCACCGTCACGCCAGGCAGCGATCACCTCGGGGTGGCTGGCCAGCCCGAGGTAGTCGTTGCTGCAGAACGCCAACAGGCGTTGCCCATCGACCACCACTTCCGGGCCTTGCGGGCTCTGCAGCAGGGGGCGCTGCCGATACAGGTCCGCGGCGCGCCGTTCGGCCAGGCGTGCCGCCAGATCGAAGGCCATGCTCAGACCGATGCGGCGTTGTAGAACATCTCGCTGCTGCGCTGCTCGACCAGCGCCTGCTCGATGGCCGCCTGGTGCACTTCGTCGGCATGCTCTTCGCGCTCTTCAGGCTTGATCCCGAGGCGGGCGAACAGTTGCATGTCCTTGTCGGCCTGCGGATTGGCGGTGGTCAGCAGTTTCTCGCCGTAGAAGATCGAGTTGGCACCGGCCATGAAAGCCAGGGCCTGCATCTGCTCGTTCATCTGCTCACGGCCCGCGGACAGGCGTACGTGCGACTTGGGCATAAGGATGCGGGCTACCGCCAGCATGCGGATGAAGTCGAACGGGTCGACATCTTCGGCGTTGGCCAGCGGCGTACCGGCCACCTTCACCAGCATGTTGATCGGCACCGACTCCGGGTGCTCGGGCAGGTTGGCGAGCTGGATCAGCAGGCCTGCGCGGTCGTCCAGCGACTCGCCCATGCCGAGGATGCCGCCGGAGCAGATCTTCATCCCGGCGTCGCGCACATAGGCGAGGGTCTGCAGGCGCTCGCTGTAGGTGCGGGTGGTGATGATGCTGGTGTAGAAGTCCGGCGAGGTGTCGAGGTTGTGGTTGTAGTAGTCCAGACCCGCCTGGGCGAGTGCCAGGGTCTGGTCCTGATCGAGCTTGCCGAGGGTCATGCAGGTTTCCAGGCCCAGGGCCTTGACCCCTTTGACCATCTCCAGCACGTAGGGCATATCCTTGGCGGAGGGGTGCTTCCAGGCGGCGCCCATGCAGAAGCGGGTCGAGCCGATGGCCTTGGCCCGGGCAGCCTCTTCCAGCACTTTCTGCACTTCCATCAGCTTCTGTTTTTCCAGCCCGGTGTTGTAGTGGCCGGACTGCGGACAATATTTGCAATCTTCCGGGCAGGCGCCGGTCTTGATCGACAGCAGGGTCGAGACTTGCACGCGGTTTGGGTCGAAGTGCGCGCGGTGCACGGTCTGCGCCTGGAACAACAGGTCGTTGAACGGCTGCTGGAACAGCGCCCTGACCTCGGCCAGGGACCAGTCGTGACGTGTTGTTGCATTTGTGCTGGCGCTCATCGGCGTTTCCTTATCTAGGCTCTGACAGGCGCCGGGACAGGAAAGCCCGCCAGCGCTTCACGGATAGCTCGCATAGTCAGGGAAGGCCCATGCACTGTCAACCAAACATAAAATCACTGGTTTACAAGTGGATAAATATTAAACAGTTCTGCTTGCTCTGCGACGAACCTGCGCAACAGGCGTATCCCCTGTGCCCGGCCTGCGAGCATGAGCTGCCCTGGCTCGACGAACATTGCACGCGCTGCGCGCTTCCACTGGCGATGCGGGCGATGACCTGTGGCCAGTGCAGCCGCAGGCCACCGCCTTTCGAGCAGGTGATCGCGCCGTGGCACTACGGGTATCCGTTGGATACTGCAATCAGCCGCTTCAAGCACCGCAGCCAGTGGCCGCTGGGGCGGTTGCTGGCGGATCTGCTGGCGCAGGCCCTGCAGCATCGCTATGACGAAGGCCTGACAAAACCCGACCAGCTGTTGCCCGTGCCACTGGCTGCACGTCGACTGCGACAACGCGGCTTCAACCAGGCCGCCATGCTTGCCCGCTGGCTGTCGAGCCAGTTGCACATCCCCTGCGACGAGCGCGTGCTACTGCGCCCACGCGACACTGCGGCGCAGCAGACCCTCGACGCCAAGGCGCGCTGGCGTAACCTGCGCCAGGCCTTCGCCATCGCACCGCACGCCGCGCTCGACGGATGCCATGTGGCCCTGGTCGACGACGTGCTGACCACCGGTGCCACTGCCCGAGCGCTGGCGAGCCTGCTGCGCAAGGCCGGGGCGCGCCGGGTCGATGTGTATTGCCTGGCACGCACGCCCAGGCCCGGCAGGGTTGACTAGACTCGGTCTCGAAGGCACTTTCGCCGCATCACACCGCCGGTAACCTGCCCCATGTCCCTGCCCGCCCTGCTTGCCCAGCACATCTTCCGTCGCCCGCAGCGCATCGCCTTGTTGCAGCACATCGCTGAACAAGGCTCGATCACCCGCGCCGCCAAGGCGGCCGGGATCAGTTACAAGAGCGCCTGGGATGCCATCGACGAGCTCAACAACCTCGCCGCCCAGCCGTTGGTCGAGCGCAGTGCCGGCGGGCGTGGCGGTGGCGGCGCCAAGCTGTCGACGGAGGGCGAGCGGGTCTTGCGCCTGTATCAGCGTCTCCAGGCGTTGCAAAGCGAAATCCTAGAATCCACCGAAGAACACAGCGACCTCGACCTGCTCGGCCGCCTGATGCTGCGCACCAGCGCTCGCAATCAATTGCGCGGGCAGATCAGCGGGCTGCGCCGCGAGGGGCGTTACGACCGGGTCAGCCTGGCACTGGGCGGCGGCCTGGAAATCGATGCGCTGATCACCCGGGACAGTACCGAACGGCTGGAGCTGACACTGGGAAGCACGGTGGTGGCCCTGCTCAAGGCCGGCTGGGTGAACGTGCTGGCTGACGCTGATCAGCCAGACGCCGAGAGCAATTGCCTGCACGCCCAGGTCGACGAAGTGCTGGCCGATGAAGGCGGCGGCAGTGAAATGCGGCTGGCGCTGGAGAACGGGCAGACGCTGTGCGCCTTTGCCGAACCGCAATGGCTGCAGCAGCAGGCAATCGTGGTCGGCAGCAGGGTGCGGGCGCAGTTTCATCCGTCGTTCGTGCTGCTGGGGGTGCCGGTGTAACGCGCAATGCGTTGGAGCGGGCTCGCACCGCGGTCACCCGAAGCGGCTACCTGGCATGCGACGTGATGGGCCTGAAGCATTGTAGTGGCTGGTTTACGGCCGCTTCGCGCCCGATCGCGGGACGAGCCTGCTCCCACAGGATGGACTGCCCCCAAGAAGTTGGACACAAATCCAACCCTTGGGGGCAGTCCAGGAATGCTGGGAGCCTTGGCACCTGAAGCAACCATGGAATGCGTTACCATGCCACGCATGCATTCCCCTGCCGGAGCTCCCATGTCCCACCCCTTCGATACCCTCACCCCCGACCTGGTCCTGGACGCCGTCGAAAGCCTGGGCTTTCTCAGCGATGCCCGGGTGCTGGCGCTCAACAGCTATGAGAACCGCGTCTATCAGGTGGGCATCGAAGGTGAACAACCGCTGATCGCCAAGTTCTACCGCCCCGGGCGCTGGAGCGATGCGGCCATCCTCGAGGAACACCGCTTCAGCTTCGAACTGGCCGAGCACGAGGTTCCGGTTGTCGCCCCGCTTCAGCATGACGGTCGCAGCCTGTTCGAGCACCAGGGCTTTCGCTTCACCCTGTTCCCCCGCCGCGGCGGCCATGCGCCCGAACCCGGCAACCTCGACCAGTTGTATCGCCTCGGGCAATTGCTCGGACGTCTGCATGCCGTCGGCGCCACGCGCCCATTCGAGCATCGCGAGACGCTGGCTGTAGACAACTTCGGCCATGCCTCGCTCAAGACCCTGCTCGACGGCGATTTCGTCCCGCGCGAGCTGCTGCCGGCGTTCGAGTCGGTGGCCCGCGACCTGCTCAAGCGGGTCGAGGATATCTACCAACGCACGCCCTTCGAGGCGATCCGCCTGCATGGCGACTGTCACGCCGGCAACCTGATGCACCGCGACGACATCTATCACGTCGTCGACCTCGACGACTGCCGCATGGGGCCAGCGGTGCAAGACCTGTGGATGATGCTGGCCGGCAGCCGCGAAGAACGGTTGGCCCAGTTGGCCGAACTGGTCGACGGGTACGACGAGTTCCACGATTTCGACCCGCGCCAACTGGCGCTGATCGAGCCGCTGCGCGCCTTGCGCCAGTTGCATCACAGCGCCTGGCTGGCACGACGCTGGGACGACCCGGCGTTCCCGCGCAGCTTCCCCTGGTTCGGCCAGCCGCGCTACTGGGGCGACCAGATTCTGGCCCTGCGCGAGCAGATGGCCGCACTGGATGAAGCGCCGCTGAAATTGTTCTAGTTGCAAGGCGTCACCTGTCTACAATAGGCGCCGCGATATCAGCTGCCAAAGCAAGGAATCTGCATGCACGCCGCAAACCCGCAGCGCGGGTACATCCTGGGCCTCAGCGCCTACATCATCTGGGGCCTGTTCCCCCTCTACTTCAAAGCTATCCAGAGCGTCCCGGCGGTAGAGATCATCGTCCACCGGGTACTGTGGTCGGCGCTGTTCGGTTCGCTCCTGCTGCTGGTGTGGAAACACCCGGGCTGGTGGCGGGAGCTGCGCGACAACCCGCGGCGCCTGGCGATCCTGGCCCTGAGCGGCGCGCTGATCGCAGGCAACTGGCTGACCTACGTGTGGGCCGTGAACAACGGTCGCATGCTCGAGGCCAGCCTGGGTTACTACATCAACCCGCTGGTCAACGTGCTGCTGGGCATGCTCCTGTTGGGCGAACGCCTGCGCCGCCTGCAATGGCTGGCGGTCGGGCTGGCGGCGGCGGGGGTGGCGCAACAGGTGTGGCAGGTCGGTGGCCTGCCCTGGGTGTCGCTGGGGCTGGCGCTGTCGTTCGGTTTCTACGGCCTGATTCGCAAGCAGGCGCCGGTGGCGGCGCTGCCGGGGCTGGTGGTGGAGACCTGGATGCTGGTGCCATTGGCACTGGGCTGGCTGCTGCTGCACCCGCAGGCCAACAGCGCCAACCTCGCGTTCTTCAGCAGCAGCGAAGCGCTGTGGTTGATGGCTGCGGGCCCGGTCACGCTGGTGCCGCTGGTGTGCTTCAACGCCGCCGCGCGCCACCTGCCCTACACCACCCTGGGCTTCCTGCAATACCTGGCGCCGACCCTGGTGCTGCTGCAGGCGGTGCTGCTGTTCGGCGAGCACCTGTCCTCGAGCACGCTGATCGCGTTCATGTTCATCTGGGCGGGCCTGGCGATCTACAGCGTCGATGCCTGGCTGAGCCTGCGCAAACGCGCCTGATCAAAAAACGATCAAGCCTCTGCAGGCCACGGAAAGCGTGGCCTGCAGCAAGGTCTCCAGAGGTTATCCACACCCTGATCCCCGTGCTTTGTGCACAACCCCCTGAAATATGGACATTTTTTGCTCAATCCGGTGCAGCCCGCGATTGGTCGGGGCTGGCGGGGAGTACCCTCAGGTTATCCACAGGGGCTTCCCCGTTAAACCGGGGATAACCTGCTATTCCTCCGGCCTGAGCTTCAACTCCACCATCAGGTCATCGGCGAGGCTTTCCAGCTTCTGCTGCAGGTCATCCAGCGACAAGGTCAGCGGCAAGGCCAGCAAGGCATCGGCGTGGAACAGCGGCTCGCTGCTCATCGGTGCCGGACGCACCTCGGTGGTAAAGCGCTCCAGATTGACCCCCTGATCCGCCAGCAGCCGGGTAATATCGCGAACGATCCCCGGGCGATCATTGCCCACCAGCTCCATCGCGATCGGCTTCCAGGTGCAGGACGGCTCGATGCCGCTCTCGGCAATCAGCACGCGAATGCCATGATCGCCCAGCTTCTGCAGCGACTCGACCAACTCGTCGTAGTTTTCCGCCGGCACCGCAACCCGCAGGATCCCGGCGAACTGCCCGGCCATGCGCGACATGCGGCTTTCCAGCCAGTTGCCGTTGTGATCGGCGATGCACTGGGCGATGCGTTCGACCTGTCCGGCCTTGTCAGGGGCGATCACGGTGAGTACAAGATGATCCACGGGCCACTCCTCTACCTGCGCGTACAAGGGCATCGAATCAGTATAGGCAAGGCGCGGCAACCTGCCGCAGGGCGGACCACGCAACAAATCGTGTACCGTTTAGAGATTTATCTGGAACAATCCACAGGTTTTTTGCGAACATACTGCCTTCCAGCGTGACCCGATGCGACCAATAGGTCGCACAACGACGCTTTTAGTCTGATGTTCACCCGCCTACTGCATCATGTAGTATGCGCCAGCGCGGACTACAAAACGTCGTTTGGATGTCTGCCGAGGCGCCTGTGAAAATACGCGAATCGCCCGCCAGCCCGTCTGGCAGGCTGCACCCAGCCGCGCTCGGGCTGCATGACGAGGGCATGTACTGGCCGCGTGTTTAGAGAAGCGCTACAGGCTTAATACAGAAGAGCGAAATAGCTGAGCAGAGTGAGGCAAGCAATGACTGGATACGTTCAAGTCGGTGGCCTTCAGGTCGCCAAGGTCCTGTACGACTTCGTCAACGACGAAGCCATTGCAGGGACCGGCATCGTCGCCGAGCAGTTCTGGGCCGGTGCAGAGAAGATCATCAACGACCTCGCTCCAAAGAACAAAGCCCTGCTCGCCAAGCGTGACGAGCTGCAAGCCAAGATCGATGCCTGGCACCAGGCACGCCAGGGTCAGGCCCACGACGCCGCGACCTACAAAGCATTCCTCCAGGAAATCGGCTATCTGCTGCCACAAGCCGACGATTTCCAGGCCACCACGCAAAACGTCGATGAAGAAATCGCCCACATGGCCGGCCCGCAGCTGGTGGTGCCGGTGATGAACGCACGTTTCGCCCTGAACGCCGCCAACGCCCGCTGGGGCTCGCTGTATGACGCACTGTATGGCACCGACGCCATCAGCGAAGAAGGCGGCGCCGAAAAAGGCCAGGGCTACAACAAGGTACGCGGCGACAAGGTCATCGCCTTCGCCCGCGCCTTCCTCGATGAAGCCGCGCCCCTGGCTGCCGGCTCCCACGTCGACTCCACCGGCTATCGCATCGACGCCGGCAAGCTGGTCGTCGCCCTCAAGGGCGGCAGCAACAGCGGCCTGCGCGACGACGCCCAGCTGATCGGCTTCCAGGGCGACGCCGCAGCACCGACGGCCGTGCTGCTCAAGCACAACGGCCTGCACTTCGAGATCCAGGTCGACGCCAGCACCCCGGTCGGCAGCACTGACGCCGCCGGCGTGAAAGACATCCTGATGGAGTCGGCACTGACCACCATCATGGACTGCGAAGACTCTGTCGCCGCCGTCGATGCCAACGACAAGGTCGTCGTCTACCGCAACTGGCTGGGCCTGATGAAAGGCGACCTGGCCGAAAGCGTGAGCAAGGGCGGCAAGACCTTCACCCGGACCATGAACCCCGACCGCGAGTACGCAGCGCCCAACGGCGGCAGCGTCACCCTGCACGGCCGTTCGCTGCTGTTCGTGCGTAACGTCGGTCACCTGATGACCAACCCGGCGATCCTCGATGCCCAGGGCAACGAGGTTCCCGAAGGTATCCAGGACGGCCTGTTCACCAACCTGATCGCCCTGCACAACCTCAACGGCAACACCAGCCGCAAGAACACCCGTACCGGCAGCGTGTACATCGTCAAGCCGAAGATGCACGGCCCTGAAGAAGTGGCGTTCGCCGCCGAGATCTTCAGCCGCGTCGAAGACCTGCTGGGCATGCCGCGCAACACCGTCAAGGTCGGCATCATGGACGAGGAACGCCGTACCACGGTCAACCTCAAGGCCTGCATCAAGTCGGCAGCCGAGCGCGTGGTGTTCATCAACACCGGCTTCCTCGACCGCACTGGCGATGAGATCCACACCTCGATGGAAGCCGGCGCCATGGTGCGCAAAGGCGCCATGAAGAGCGAGAAGTGGATCGGCGCGTACGAGAACAACAACGTCGACATCGGCCTGGCCACCGGCCTGCAAGGCCGTGCCCAGATCGGCAAGGGCATGTGGGCCATGCCTGACCTGATGGCGGCGATGCTCGAGCAGAAGATCGCCCACCCGCTGTCCGGCGCCAACACTGCCTGGGTCCCTTCGCCAACCGCCGCGACCCTGCACGCGCTGCACTACCACAAGGTCGACGTCCAGGCACGTCAGCGCGAGCTGGCCTCGCGTACCCCGGCCTCGGTGGACGACATCCTGACCATTCCGCTGGCGGCCAACACCAACTGGTCGGCCGACGAAATCCGCAACGAGCTGGACAACAACGCTCAGGGCATCCTCGGCTATGTCGTACGCTGGATCGACCACGGCGTGGGCTGCTCGAAGGTGCCGGACATCAACAACGTCGGGCTGATGGAAGACCGCGCCACCCTGCGCATTTCCGCCCAGTTGCTGGCCAACTGGCTGCGCCATGGCATCGTCACCCAGGCGCAGGTGCTGGAAAGCCTCAAGCGCATGGCGGCGGTGGTCGACAAGCAGAACGCGGGCGACGCCCAGTACCGCCCGATGGCGCCGAACTTCGATGACAACATCGCGTTCCAGGCCGCGGTCGAGCTGGTCGTCGAAGGTGCGAAGCAGCCGAACGGTTACACCGAGCCGGTCCTGCATCGCCGCCGTCGCGAGTTCAAGGCGCGTAACGGGCTGTAAGTTACATCTACGACGGGGGTCGCTTTGCGGCCCAATCGCGGCACAAGGCCGCTCCCACAGGCACAGTGCAAGGTTCGAAGCTTGCGCCGTACCTGTGGGAGCGGCCTTGTGCCGCGATTGGGCTGCGAAGCAGCCCTAGTCCTGCATTACTCGATCTTCAATTCTTTTTTCACCAACTCCAGCAATTTTCCCAGATCCACCGGTTTAAGCAGAAAATCCACCACCCCCAGGTGCATCACGTCCACCGCCTCTTTTACATCGGTGTCGCCCGAGACCACGATGATCGACAACGCCGCCCGGTCCGAGTCGCGAATCTGCCGAATCAGCTCCAGGCCATCCTCGGGCTCCATGCGCAGATCGGTGATCATCAGCGCGATGCGCGGTTCGTAGTGCAACTTGAACATCGCCTCCTGCGCACCATCGGCCACCATGCAGTCGATGCCACGGCTTTTCAGGTACAGGCTCAGGGCCTCGCTGTTCACCGGGTTGTCGTCCACCACCAGCACCACCGGCCTGGGCGCCACTGGCGCGCTCACCACGGCCAACGCCTCGCGCTCGGCGTCACTCAGTATTTCGTCATGCTCAGCCATGGCCATCTCGTCAAAAAAATCTCGTGCTAGGTTTAGGACCGCGAAAACCGGCGTAGCCTACCCACCTTTCGTCGGATCCTTGACAGCGACTCTCACCGATAGACTTACGTCCAATGGGCATCCACGGGCAGCCAGCCGACCATGGAGGCCGAAAACAACAAAGCCGATACCTATAGATAGATATATATAGTTCGGCGTAGCGATACGGTCAGCTTCATGAGCAAAAAGGACGCCTACACCCAGGCCGGCAGGACAGCGGTGCTGCAGAATATCCAGGGGACGCTGCAGTTTCTGCAGCGCTTCCCGCCGTTCAACCAGATGGAACAGGGCCACCTCGCCTACCTGGTGGAACAGTGCCAACTGCGTTTCTATGCCAGCGGCGAAAGCATCATCAAGCCTGCCGACGGACCCGTGGAACACTTCTACATCGTCAAGCAGGGCCGGGTGATGGGCGAGCGCCAGCATGTCACCGGCCCCGGCGTGGAAACCACTTTCGAGATCGCCAGCGGCGAATGCTTCCCCCTGGCCGCACTGCTCGGCGAACGGGCCACGCGCACCGAACACCTGGCCGGCGAAGACACCTTCTGCCTGCAATTGAACAAGGCGGCGTTCATCCGCGTGTTCTCGTTGTCCGGTGTGTTTCGCGACTTCGCCCTGCGTGGCGTCAGCAGCCTGCTCGACCAGGTCAACCAGCAGGTGCGCCAGCGCGCCGTGGAAACCCTGGGCACGCAGTATTCGCTCAATACGCCGCTGGGCGAGCTGGCCATGCGTCACCCGGTGGTGTGCACGCCCGACACGCCGCTGCGCGACGCGGTAAGGTCGATGCACGAACAACAGGTGGGGAGCATTGCCATCGTCGATGAGCAGCGCTTCCCCATCGGCATCTTCACCCTGCGCGACCTGCGCCAGGTGGTCGCCGACGCCAGCGCCGAACTCAGCGCACCGATCGACCGGCACATGACCGCCGCACCGTTCTACCTCAGCCCCCAGGCCAGCGCCTTCGATGCCGCCATGGCGATGACCGAGCGGCATATCGCGCATGTCTGCCTGGTCGACAACGGTCGCCTGTGTGGGGTGGTGTCCGAGCGCGACCTGTTCTCCCTGCAGCGGGTCGACCTGGTGCACCTGGCGCGCACCATCCGCCACGCGCCGCGCCTGGAGGTACTGGTGGCATTGCGCGGCGAGATCGGCCAACTGGTCGAGCGCATGCTCGCCCATGGCGCTTCCTCGACGCAGATCACCCAGATCATCACCCTGCTCAACGACCACACCGTGTGCCGGGTCATCGAACTGGCGCTGGCCGAACGCGGCGACCCCGGCGTGGCGTTCAGTTGGCTGTGCTTCGGCAGCGAAGGACGCCGCGAGCAGACCCTGCACACCGACCAGGACAATGGCATTCTCTTCGAGGCCCGCGACAGCGCCGAAGCCGATGCCATCCGCGCGCGCCTGCTGCCACTGGCGCAATACATCAACCACAACCTCGCCCAGTGCGGCTTCACCCTGTGCAAGGGCAATGTCATGGCCGGCAACCCCGAGCTGTGCCTGTCGCGTGCCGAATGGGCACGGCGCTTTGCCGGTTTCATCCGCGAAGCCAGCCCGGAAAACCTGCTGGGCTCAAGCATCTATTTCGACCTGCGCGTGGTCTGGGGCGACGAGCAAGGCTGCGAAGCGCTTCGCCAGGGCATCCTCGCCCAGGTTGCCGACAACCGCATCTTCCAGCGCATGATGGCTGACAACGCCCTGCGCCAGCGCCCGCCGGTCGGGCGCCTGCGCGAGTTCGTGCTGACCCGCCAGGGCAACGACAAGGCTGCCACCCTCGACCTCAAGGTCCAGGGCCTGACCCCCTTCGTCGACGGCGCCCGCCTGCTCGCCCTGGCCAACGGCATCGGTGCCAACAACACGCTGGAACGCTTGCGCCAACTGGTGGCCAAGGGCGTCATCGATGCCCTCGACGGCGCCGCCTTCGAAGAGGCCTATCACTTCATCCAGCAGACCCGCATGCAGCAGCACCAGCGCCAGAGTCGCGACAACCTGGCCTACTCCAACCGCGTCGACCCGGACAGCCTCAACCATCTGGACCGGCGCATCCTGCGTGAATCGCTGCGCCAGGCCCAGCGCCTGCAGAGCAGCCTGGCGCAGCGGTACCAGCTATGAAGCTGTTCGCCTGGCTGCGCCCCAACCCGCCCACTCTCGACGCCGACCTGCGCCAGCGCCTGGCGCTGCTGCCGCGCCCGATGCCGTCCAGCATGCAGACGCTGCGCGAGCAGCGCTGGGTGGTACTGGACCTGGAGACCAGCGGCCTCAACCTGAATCGCGACCAAGTGTTGTCGATCGGGGCCGTGGCCATCGAGGACGGCGGCATCGACCTGGGCCGCCAGTTTGAACGCACCCTGCGGCGTCCCGAGCAGAAAACCAACGCCAGTGTGCTGATCCATGGCCTGGGGCCCAGCGCCCTGGCGGCGGGTACCGACCCGGCCGAAGCCTTCGTCGAGTTGCTGGAGTTCATTGGCGACAGCCCGGTGCTGGCCTTCCACGCCCCATTCGACCAGGGCATGCTGGCCCGCGCCCTGAAGGACACCCTGGGCCATCGTCTGCAGCAGGTGTTCATCGACGTGGCGGAACTGGCGCCTATGCTCAACCCCGACACCGTGCTGCGTGAAGCAAGCCTGGACGATTGGGTGGCGCGCTTCGGCCTCGAGGTACAGGCGCGCCATCATGCCAGCGCCGACGCCCAGGTCACCGCCGAACTGGCCTTGATCCTGTTCAGCCAGGCACGACGCCAGCAACTGGACAGCCCGTTGCAACTGGAACAGCGGCTGAGGCAGTGGCGGCGGCGGGCTGTGCACAGCCATGGCCTGTAGGCAGATGGTGATCGTTTCACCGGTAAATCCGCTCCTGCTGGCATTCTGACCAGCGTCAATTGCATCCCCCCTCCCTCCTCTGCCACAATCGCGAATCATTATCGTTATATAACGCATTCTTCCCCGGGGAACGCCTTTGTCGTCTGCGCACAGCCCACATGCCGAGCTGGTCGGCAGCCTGTACCGCGACCACCGCAGCTGGCTGCTTGCCTGGCTGCAGCGCAGCACAGCCTGCCGCCAGCGCGCCGAAGACCTCAGCCAGGACACCTTCGTGCGCCTGCTCGGCCGCGAGCAACTGATCACGCCTCGCGAACCCCGGGCGTTTCTCGTCGCCGTGGCCAAGGGCCTGCTGTTCGACCATTTCCGGCGTGCCGCCCTGGAGCAGGCCTACCTTGCCGAGCTGTCGCTGCTGCCTGAAGCCGAGCAGCCTTCGCCAGAGACCCAGCACCTGATCCTCGAAGACCTCAAGGCCATCGACCGCCTGCTGTGCAAACTGTCGAGCAAGGCACGCACGGCGTTCCTGTACAACCGCCTGGACGGCATGGGCCATGCCGAGATCGCCGAGCGCCTGGGGGTGTCGGTGTCGCGGGTGCGCCAGTACATCGCCCAAGGCATGCGTCAGTGCTACGTGGCGTTGTACGGGGAGCCGACGTGAGCAATACGCCGGTCTCGGCCAAGGTCCTGGAAGCCGCCATCGCCTGGAAACTGTGCCTGGAGGGCGGCGACGGCACGGCCGATGAGCGCCACGAATTCACGCGCTGGCACGCCGCCAGCGAGGAGCATGCCCGCGCCTGGTTCCAGCTCGGCATGCTCGATCAACGCGTGGGCGCGGCTGCAGGCCCCGCCCGCCACGCCCTGCTGCAATCACGCGCCGGCCTGCGTCAGCGGGTTGGCAAACTCGGTGGCGGGCTGGTCGGAATGCTCCTGCTCGGTGGCCTGCTGGCCTGGGTCGGCGCCCCATCGCTGGCGCCCAGCTACTGGCTGGCCGATCAACGTACCGGAACCGGCGAGCTGCGCACCCTGCGCCTGGAGGACGGCACACTGCTGAGCCTGGACACCCATACCGCAGTGGACATCGACTACGCGGGCGAACAGCGGGTGATCGTGCTGCACCAGGGGGAAATCTCCGTGGAAACCGGCCACGACGATGCGCGCCCCTTGTGGGTACGCACCGACGATGGCCGACTGCGCCCACTGGGTACGCGCTTTCTGGTCAAACGCGAAACCGCCGGCACACGCCTTGAGGTGCTGCAGGCCCAGGTTGCTGCGCAACCGCGCAACACGGGTAACGAAGAGGTGCTGAACGAGGGCCAGCAAGTCTTGATGCACAGCAACGGCCTCGGCCTGGTAGGTCCAGTCAGCGCCGGTGCCGACGCCTGGACCCGCGGCATGCTGGTGGTAGACAACGTGCGCCTGGCAGACCTGGTCGCCGAGCTCGGTCGTTATCGTAGCGGGCACCTGGGGGTGTCGGATGAGGTGGCCAACCTGCGCGTGACCGGCAGCTTCCCGCTGACCGATATCGATCTGGCACTGGCCTCGCTGGTGCCGGCACTGCCGGTGAAGATCGAACAGCGGACGCCCTGGTGGGTGACGGTAAGGCCTCGCTGAATCCAGCGAAGCCGTGCAGGCAAACTTTTTTCAAATAGCCCCTGTCACTTTCCAAATCTCGCTCGGCAAGGAAGCAGTTAGCACTTATCCGTCTAGGAGCCACTGCATGTCCCGTGCTGTCGAGTCTTACCTGCGTCCCAGCCTGATGGCCCTGGCCATAGGCCTTGCCACCCCTCTGGTCAGCCCCATGCTGCTGGCTGCCGAGCAGTCCAGCGTGCGGGCATACGACCTGCCCGCCGCCGCGTTGTCCACCACGCTGAACCAGATCGCCAGCCAGGGCGGAATCGCCCTGGCCCTGGACCCGGCGTTGGTCAACGGCCGCACTTCAGCCCCGGTCACCGGCCAGTACGACGCTCTCGGCGCACTGCACGCCGCCCTGCGTGGCACCGGCCTGCAACTGCAGCAGAGCAGCGCCGGCAGCTACAGCCTGGTGGCCGCCCCGGAAGGCAGCGTAGCCCTGCCAGAAACCGCGATCAACGCCAACACTGAATACGAGAGTGCATGGGGCGCGGTCAGCGGCTATGTCGCCACCCGCACCGCCGCCGGCACCAAGACCGATACCCCCGTCGTCGAGACCCCGCGCTCGCTGTCGGTGATCACCCGCCAGCAGCTCGACGACCGCCAGGTGCTCAACCTCAACGACGCCCTGCGCTACACCGCCGGTGTGCAGAGCAGCGGCTACGGCTCCGACTCGCGCGCCGACTGGCTGCGCGTGCGCGGCTTCGACCCAACCCAGTTCCTCGATGGCCTGCCGCTGCCAAAGGGGTCGTTCGCCAACCCGAAGATCGAGCCCTGGAACCTGGAACGCATCACCGTGCTGCGCGGCCCGGCATCGTCGGTGTACGGCCAGACCCCACCCGGCGGCATGCTCGACATGGTCAGCCGCCGCCCGCAAGCCGAGAGCGCGCACCAGGTCGAAGCCCAGGTCGGCAGCAACGAGCACAAGCAGATCAACTTCGACAGCACCGGCAAGATCGACGACGGGGGCCAGTTCCTCTACCGCGTCAGTGGCACCGTGCGTGACAGCAATGCCCCGGTCGACCACATTCCGGACAAACGCTACAACATCGCCCCAAGCCTGACCTGGAATATCAACGACGACACCAAGCTGACCTTCCTGTCGCAATACACCCGCGACGATACCGGCATTACCGGGCAGTTTCTGCCACTACAGGGCACCAAGCTGTCCTCGCCAGTAGGCAAGATTTCCCACCACAAGAACCTCGGCGAGCCGGACTGGGACTTCTACGACCGCACCTACTACGCTCTGGGCTATGCGCTCGAGCACCGCTTCAACGACACCTGGCAGTTCCGCCAGAACCTGCGCTACACCAAGAGCGACCTGTCGTTCCAGGCGGTCAACGTGAACACCTTCAACAGTGTCGACGCCAACGGCAACGTCAACCGCGAGTCGGGCATCGTCAACGAAGACATCAGCCAGTTCGCCGTGGACAACAACTTCCAGGCTAACTTCCAGACCGGTGCCATCGACCACACCCTGCTGCTGGGCCTGGACCACCAGCGCTCGAACACCAACTATCAGTGGCTTTACGGCATGGGTGTGCCGCCGATCAACGTGGTGCGCCCGATATATGGCGCAGACATGTCGCAGGTCACCTACTTCGCCTTGCAGGACTTCGGTCAGAAGACCCGCCAGACCGGCCTATACGTGCAGGACCAGATGGCCTTGGACAACTGGCGCCTGACGCTCGGCGGGCGTGAGGATTGGATTCACACCGGCACCGTGTTCCACAACAGCAACGACGCCACCAGCACCGAGCGCGACAAGGCCTTCAGCGGCAACATAGGCCTGAGCTACGTATTCGACAACGGCATCACCCCATACTTCTCCTACACCGAGTCGTTCCAGCCGGCTATCGGTGCCAACGTCAGTTCCACCACCTCGTTCAAGCCTACCGAAGGACGCCAGTACGAGGTCGGGGTGAAGTTCCAGCCGGTCGGGAGTCAAACCCTGCTTACTGCGGCGGTGTACGATCTGCGCCAGAAGAACGTGAACGTCACCGAAGGCAGCATCACCCGTCAGGTCGGTCAGTTGCAGGTGCGTGGCCTGGAGCTGGAGGCGACCAGCCAGCTGACCGAGAACCTCAAGACCATCGCCTCGTACACCTACACCGATACCGAGATTCTCAAAGGTAACGACAAGGGCAACCGCATGGCGCTGATACCCCGCAACCAGGCAACCCTGTGGGCCGACTACACCTGGCACCAGGGGTTGCTGGATGGCTTCGGCATCGGCGGTGGCGTACGTTACGTGGGCGACACCTACGGCAACACCGCCAACACCGACCTGGGGCACGTGGGCTCCTACACCGTCTACGATGCGTCGGTGCACTACGACCTGGGGCGCCTGGACAACAGCATGAAAGGGCTGACCGTGGCGGTGGAAGCCAAGAACGTGTTCAACAAGGAATACCTGTCGAACTGTGATGGCTTCTGGTGCTACTACGGCGATGAGCGCAACGTAGTCGTCAGCGCCAACTACAAGTTCTGAGTGGCGCATCGCGGGGCAAGCCCGCTCCCACAGGATTGTGGTGTACCTGTAGGAGCGGGCTTGCCCCGCCATTGCGTCCTAAAAGACAGCACAAGCTGCAAAGGCTGCAACCCTGATGAAAAGCCAAACCATCCGCCGCTGGTCGGCGATCCATACCTGGACCAGCCTGATCTGCACGCTGTTCCTGCTGCTGCTCGCCCTGACCGGCCTGCCGCTGATCTTCCACCACGAACTCGAACACCTGCTCGGCGATGCCCCGGAACTGCGCGAGATGCCCGCCGACACCCCGCACCTGGACCTGCAGCAGCTGGTGCTGAAAGCCGAACAACACCGCCCCGGCGAAGTGATGCAGTACTTCGGCTATGACGAGGATGAACGCAACGGTGTGGTGGCGATCACCGCAGCCACCGCCGGCACCGAGCCCAACGCCTCGCACACCTTCATGCTCGATGCCCGCACTGGCGAAGCGGTGGCCATGCCCGCCGCCAATGGCGGCTTCATGATGTTCATGCTGCGCCTGCACGTGGACATGTTCGCCGGGCTGCCCGGCAAGCTCTTGCTGGCGGCCATGGGCGTGTTGTTCGTCGTTGCCATCGTGTCAGGCACGGTGCTCTATGCCCCGTTCATGCGGCGCCTGCAGTTCGCCACGGTCCGCACCGACAAGTCGCGACGCCTGCGCTGGCTCGACCTGCACAACCTGATCGGCGTTGTCACCCTGACCTGGGCGCTGGTGGTCGGTGTCACCGGGGTGATCAGCGCGCTGTCCGACCTGGTCATCGCGGCCTGGCGCAACGACAGCCTGGCGGCGATGGTCGCGCCTTACCGCGATGCCCCGCCGCTCATCGAGCGCGCGCCTGCCACGCAGTTGCTGCAGATCGCCGAACAGGCCGCACCAGGCATGCGTGCGGACTTCATCGCTTTTCCCGGTACACGCTTCTCCAGCGAGCACCACTACGCGGTGTTCATGAAAGGCGCGACACACCTGACCTCGCACCTGCTGACCCCGGTGCTGATCGATGCCCGTACCCTGGAGGTCACCGCAGTCGGCGATCGCCCCTGGTACATGGACGCCATGGGCCTGTCACAGCCGCTGCACTTCGGCGACTATGGCGGCCGGCCGATGCAGATCCTCTGGGCGGCACTGGATGTGCTGACCATCGTAGTCCTGCTCAGCGGCCTGTACCTGTGGTGGGGCAAGCAGCGCAAGCCACGCGAGGTGCGGACATGAGCCACCGCTCGCAAAGCACTCGGCGGATCTTCGCCTGGCCGACCGCCATCGCCCTCCTGAGTGCTGCAGGGCTGTTCGCGGCCTTGCTCGGTGATGGCGCCTGGGACGTGCTGTCCTGGATGGGGCTGGGCCTACCGGCGCTCCTTGCGGTGCGTGGCCTGTCGCGACGATGAGGTAATCGGCTAACGCGTCCACCGCGGGCAGGCACGCCAAGCTGATCGCTCCATCACTGCGGAGCGCAGCCCATGAGCCTGCAACATTTCCAAGCCTTCGACCAACAACTGAGCAGCCTGCTCACCTCGCCGCCCAGGCCTGATACCTCACAGCCCTGGCTCAAGGCGCGCCAGCGGTATTTCGCTGACCTCGCCGAGTACTGGCTCGACAAGGGCGCCAGCACCGAAAGCCGCAAGGCACGGCTGATCACCTTGTTGCGCGAACAACTACTTGCACAGATCACCCTGCGCGTCGACGACCACACCCTCGGCTCGAACCACGCCGATTTGCTCAGAACCAGCATAGAGCTGCCGCTGCCCGGACAACGCCAGCATCTGCCCCACGCCGAACGCCCGCAGGTGTACCGCCCACTGCTGGACATCGGTACCCCTCACTGGCGCGAGTTCCTGCCCGGCGTCTTCGTGATTGTCGAAGGCGGCCCCGAGGGCAGCTCGCCCGACCCTGACCACCCCAGTGACTACGCCGTGCTGTGCAGTCTTTCCCACGGCATCGAGGCGTTCGACGATCTGGCAGAGCTGCACACCGAGCTGTGCGAACGCCTGGACGACCTGCAGCAGAGCAGACCATTGCTGCAGTTGATGGCCAGCGATGACCAGCGGGAGCTTGCGCGCAATGCCGAACGCCTGCGTTACGAGTGGTTCAACGACGATCCGCTGCAGTTGCAGGCCCAAGCCCTGATTGATGGCCAACATGCACGCCTGACCCAGGCTTGGGAAAGCGCTGCCCAGGCATCGTCACTCGACTGGCCAACCCTGGCCACCCAACTGGACACAGCCGCCGACCTGCTGCCCCTGGCCGACAGCCGGTCGGCCCTGCAGACGCGCTATGCCTGCTGCTGGAGAGAAACAGCCCCGCCTGGCTCAAGAACACGTCGGCACAAGGCCTGACCCACATCATGCAGACCATGCAGGAGCTGGTGATCGCCATCGACAAGGCCGCCGCGCCAGGCATTCTCAGTCACGATCAGTTCCTCGACCGTGAAGGCCTGCGCACCTGGACCTGCGAGCAACTGCGCACAGCCCTGCGCCAGCAGTATCAATTCGATGTCGATCCGCTTGAGCTCCGTGTCAGCGTGACAATGGCACGCCAGACCGGGCCCGTCCTCCATCCCGGCCTCGCCACCGGCTACATCCCCGCCGCCAGCCGCCCGCAGGTTGGCGACACCGTCGAACTGGTTTCGCAGACTTACCGACTCGATCAGTTGGCCATGCTCAATATCGCCTGGTTCGACATCGACTATTGGCTGACAGCACGGGTACACCGCGCGGACGGCAGCCCCGTGACACAGATCACTGCGGCGCAGATCAAGCAGATGGTTCGCGCCCTGGACGTTGGCGAGAGCTACAGCCGCTACCTGCGCACGCACCTGCTGGAATCACCGACGGCCAAATGGCGACAGGACAGCTACGCCGCTATCAGCACAGCACGCATGCGCGCCGAGGCGGCCAAGGCGCGATACGCCGGCCACTACCTCGAAGATGCCTTCGAGCGCGGCTATAGGTGGACGAGCACCGTGCTCGACCATCCCGACAGCAGGCAGCGCGCGGCGCTGAAAACCACGCGCCTGAGCGTACGACAACTGCTGATCGGGGGTCATACGGTGCAAGGGGTCATGCTCGTCACCCCCGAGAACGTCGGCATGCTGCGCTTTCTGGTCTATACGCCAGATGCCCCGGATCGACGCGCCTGGCGCGAATATCGCAACGCCCGGCACATGCTGCGCACGCTACGCGAGAAGCCAGCCCTGCGTGCCTATGTCAAAGAGCGCATGCCGTTGGCCAACCCGGATGAGATCGAGCGCTGGCTGTCCAAGGGCGGTTTGGGCTCACGGGTCAGCCGCCCGGAAATCACCGGCGACTTTCAGCACGCCCGCTATCAGGCCGAAGTCCATGCAGCCCTCGCAGCGGTGGACGCGGCCACCAACACCAAGCTGGAGTTACTGGGCGATTTCAGCCTGCATGTGCTGTGGATCATCCTCGACCTGCTCAGCCTGGTTCTGCCTAACCGTGCCCTGTCACCGCTGTCGTTCGCCCGTGCTGCGATCTCGGTAATCGACACCCACAAGGCGCGCGTCGAAGGTGATCGCATCGGCATGCTGCGCTCGCTGGTCGATGCCTTTACTCACACCAGTGATGGCATCAACAGCATCGCAGGCTCAACCGTGGTGCGCCGGGCAATTCGAGCCATGCCGCCGACACCGCCGCTGTCGCTGCCTCCGAGCATGGCCAGCGCGGTCAATACCAGCAAGCTGCGCTACCGGGTCGACGGCATCCACAAGGAGGGCATCTATGAGCAGCCTTCACCCTATCCCGGATTGAGCTTCTACTTCATCAAGGACAGCACGGGCCAGAGTTACCAGGTCGCGTTCGATGGTTACCGCTGGCGGGTGGTCGATCCGCGCAAGCCGGACACCTACACCAAGGTGCCGGTCAAGCGTCGCAAGGATGGCGAATGGGTCGTGGACTCCCCCGTCCTGTGGTACGACGGCCTGCCAGACCTGAAGGCGATGTTCGACACCTGTCGCCTCGCCGAGGTGCCTGCAGGGAGCAAGCGGGAGGATACCGACGCGCTGTACGAGAGCGAGCAAGGGCTTTACCTGCTTGCAGGTGGCCATGCCCTGCCGCTGCGCGCGCATCTGCTGAAGCATTACTACCACTTGCTGCTCGCCGAGCAAAACCGCGAAAGCCCCACCTCGACCATCCTGCGCTGGCAGGACGGCCAATGGCGCCTTCGCGTGCGCCAGGCCGGTCGCAGCAGCGAATGGCTGCCGCTACCGCAGGCTTATTCGGTGAGCCGCGGCAGCAACTGATCGAGGCGCTGGTGCAAGGCACTGCTGCTCGGCCAGTTGCGCAGCAAACGCGCACGATCACGTGCGTAGGCGGGAGCGAAGCTGAGCTGGGTGGCGTGCTGGGTCATGGCATCAAGGTCGATCAAGGCCCACTGGCCGTCCTGCCAGAACAGGTTGTGCCCCTTGAAGTCACCATGGCTGATGCGCTCGGCAATCAGCTGCTGCATCAGCCTGACCAGCGCCTGCACCTGTGCCTCCGGCACTTCGCCACTCTCGACATGGGGCGCGAAGCATGCGGTCAGATCCGGGCCGTCGATGTATTCGGTCACCAGGTAGGCGGTGCTGCGCAGCCCCATCACCCGTTGCTCCAGCACCGCCAGCGGGCGTGGCGTGGCGATGTCGAGAAACGCCAGGCGATGGCCTTCGATCCACGAATGCCAGGCGCGGCTCGGGCGCCAGAAACGCTTGAACCAGTGGGCAGTGTTCTTGATGTTGTAGCGCTTGAGCACCAGCGTGCGACCACCGGCCTCGATACGTGCGACGCTGGCGGCGCCGCCGGTCTTGTACAGGTGGCCCTGCTCGATCAGCGTGTCGGCCTGCTCCAGCACCGGCAACAGGGCAGACACCTCCTCGCGCCGAATCGCCCGCAAGCCTGAGAGGCTGCGCTCGACGCTGAACAACGTGCAGTCGCGCCCGGCTTTGTCCAGGTAGTCTTTCAAGCGCCAGCTGCGCACCTTGTCGACCTGCTTCTGCAAGGCTTCGAGCGGCAGTGCATGCTCGCCATTGGCCAGCAGGTAATGCACCAGTGCCTCTTCGATGAAGGGTTCCAGGCGCTTGGGCAACTGGGCGAACAACACCCCGAGGTTTTCCAGCACGCGCTGGCGCGACAACTGCTGGCCCGGCGTTTCGGCCTTGATGCCGGCACCGTCGATAAGGTAGAGCTTGCCCTTGTGACGCAGCAGGTTGTCCAGGTGCAGGTCTTCCTGCCACAGGCCCTTGGCGTGCATCTGCGCCACCGCGGTCAGTGCCTCGCCGAGCACACCATGCTGCTCATCCGCCAGCATCGGCAGATGCTCGACCCTGGCCCAGGCATCGCCCAGGTTCTCGGCGTTCTCAAGGAACTCGAACAGCAGCCAGCCACCCTCGCCATCCTTCAGGCCATCGGCCAGCAGGCGGGGTGTGGTCAACCCCTGTGCAGCCATCAAGCGCACACCCTCCAGCTCACGCTGGAAATGACGGGCGGCGCTGCTGCCGACCAGCAGTTTGGCCAGCACCGGCGTGCCACGCCAGATACCGGCACCGACATAGCGCTGCCCCGGCAGCACGCGCAGCAGGCTGAGCAACTGCAGCTCGGCACTGCCGGCAGCATCTTCGAGCGTCACATTCAGCGGCAGGCTCGGGCCGCGCCCGGCGTCCTTCAGTTCAGACAAACGCATCAGCGGGCCTCTTTTTCACGACGGCGTTGCGTCAGGCGTTGCAGCCAGGTGCCGACCAGCGCGCTGTCGGCCGGCTGCGCCAGGTAGGCGGCGAGCAGGCTGCGCACGTCTGCCTCGCTCCAGGCACGGGCGCGACGCAGCAAGGGCTCGAGGTCCTTGAGGCGGTCACGCATGCCAAACAGCAGTGGCCGCGTCTTTTCCAGGTCGATCAGCTGGGCCTGCCAGCCATCGCGGCGTTCACGCAGGAAAATATGCTTGGGATAGAAACAGCCATGCACCTGGCCGGCGCCGTGCAGGGTACGCGCCAGCTCGCCACAGGCCGCGAGAATGCCCTGGCGCTGCTGTTCGGGCAGTTGCGGCCATTGGCCGAGGAAGCTCTCCAGATCACTCCACTCGTCGAGCGCGCGGGTCATCAGGATCGCCCGGTGCTTGCCGCCCTGCTTGCGCTCGCCATAGAACACCGCCTGCAACGCCGGGATGTTGAGCTTTTCGTAGCGGCTTATATTGCGGAACTCGCGGGCGAAGGTAGGCTCGCCGAACGGCCGATGCAGGGTACGCGTGAGGTAGTCGCTCTGGCGCTTGAGGTAGTAGCCCTTGCCCTCGAGCTCCAGGCGGAACACGCTGCTCCAGCCGCCGCGCCCGGTGTTGGGTTCGTCAACGGCGTCCAGTTGCAGCGCCCACAGCGCCTCGAAGTCGTTCAGGCCATGGCGTTGCAGCAGCGCCTGATCGACGCTGGCCAGGTAATCGGTCATTCCCTTCCCTCGAAGAAGCTCACCACCTGGCGAATCCGTCGCTTGTCACGGGCATTGAGCCGCGCGTGCCCGCGATATTGCAGGTAGAAGCGCAGGCGCTGGGTGGCCGAGAGGTGATATTTGGCGACCTTGTCCAGGCACGCCAGGTCCTTGATAAGCCGGTGGCGGAGCATGAAGCCGCGCCAGAAATCGCCCGTCGGGCAATCGATGAAGAACAGCGTCGCCTGATCATCCACCAGCAGGTTGCGCCACTTCAGGTCGTTGTGGGCGAAGTGGTGATCGTGCATGACCCGGGTATGGCGCGCCAGCTGACGACTGACATGCTCGACCCAGGCGCGGTCGGCCAGACGCGGATCGTTGCGCTCGGCCAGCGCCGAAAGGTCTTCGGTGCGCGGCAGCTCGCGGGTGATCATCGCCCCGCGGCCGAACGACAGGCCATTGCGCTCCAGCCCCCAGGCCACCACTTCGGCGGTAGGGATGCCCCACTTGGCGAACTGCTTGAGGTTCTGCCATTCGGCCTTGATCCGGGGGCGCCCGAGGAAGCGACGCATGTGCTTGCCGGCACCGGTGTAGCGTTTGACGTAGTAGTTGATCCCATCGCGCTCGATGCGGATGACTTCGCTGAGCGGGTCACGGGTCAGGCGTTCGCCGTCAAGGGCGAACACCGCGTCGATACTGCCGAAATCCGCCGCCAGGTGTTCGTAGCCTGGCGCCAGTGTCCAACCCGCCATCAGAGCGCATCCCCATAGCGTTGCTTGCGATCGTAGAGTTTCTGCGCCTTGCGTTCGAGCCAGGCGAGCAGTGCGGCTTCCTCGCCGAGCACCTGGCGCAGCGGGCGCTGGAAATAGCCCTTGAGGAAGCGCAACTTGTCGCGGCGCGTCAGGCCGATGTCCAGGGCCGAGAAGTACAAGGCGGCCAGGTCCTTGTCGCGCCAGCGACGGGTGATTTTCGCCCGAGTCTGTGCGCGGTGCAGGTCGATCACCGACAGTTTGAAGTCTTCCGGCGTCACTGGCCGGTCGGTGTGCAGCAGGAAGTGGCAGATGTAGCAGTCACGGTGGTTGACGCCTGCACGGTGCATGCCGCCGACCATCTTCGCTACCTCGGCGATCAGCGCACGCTTGAGGCGCGGCTCGGGAGGCTGCCTGAGCCAGTCGATGCTGAAGTCTTCCAGGCTGACGGTAGGTGCCAGCTCCTCGGTGACGATGAACGAATGCTGGGCCGCCGGGTTGCTGCCCCGCTCGCCATAGGCGACGGCGGTCATGGTCGGCACGCCGACCTCCTGCAGGCGCTGGATCGCCAGCCATTCCTGGCCGGCACCGAGCACCGGCAGCTTGGCGCTGAACAGGTTCTTGAAGATCTCGCCCCAGCCAATGCCACGGTGAATCTTGACGAAATAGCCCTCGCCCTCGACTTCGGTGCGCAGGGTTCGGCGCCCTTCGAGCTCGCGGTATACCTCGCCCTGCAAGGCTTCGACGGCGTCGAAGGGGTCGCGCCCTGCCCACAGGCGCTTGAAGGGTTCGGCCAGCATCAGCTTCATGCGTGCTCCTGGCCGAGGATCACGTCGGCGGCGTGCTGCGGCATGCTGTAGAGATCGGCGCTGTCGGCAAAGGCCAGGCCGTTGCGCGCCCAGTCGGCGCGGGCCTGCGGGTCTTCGAGCATGCGCTGCAGGTAGGCGTTGAGCTGCTCTTGCTCGAACGGCTCGTCAAGCACCAGGCCGCTGTCGGCCTCGGCGATGTAATGGGCATAGCCGCAGACCTTGGATACCAGCACCGGCAAACCGGCGACCAGCGCTTCGAGCAGCACGGTGCCGGTATTTTCGTTGTAGGCCGGGTGGATCAGCAGGTCGGCGCCGAGCAGGAAGCGCGGGATATCGCTGCGCCCCTTGAGGAACTGCACCTGGTCACCCAGGCCGAGCGTGGCGCTCTGCAACTGGAACACCTTCGGGTCGTCCTGGCCGATGACCATCAGCCGGGTGCGCTTGCGCAGGCTCGACGGCAGTGCGGCCAGGGCCTTGAGGCTGCGATCGACGCCCTTGGTCTTGAACCCCGAGCCGATCTGCACCAGCAGCAGGTCGTCGTCACCCAACGCGAACTCCTGGCGAAACGCTGCGCGGATCTCGGCGGCATTGGAGGGTGCCCGGCGATCGTGAGAGATGCCCGGCGGCAGCAGGTGGAAACGCTCCACAGGGGTGTCGTAGTGCTTGATGAACAGCGGTTGCTGCACTTGCGAGATCATCAGGATCTCGGTGGCAGCATCCTTGGCGAACACGGCACGCTCGTATTCGGCGAAATGCCGGTAGCGGCCCCAGCGACGATACAGGCCGCCGCGCAGGGTCTGGGCCTTGTCTTCGAAGCAGCCGTCGGCGGCGTAGTAGACATCCAGCCCTGGCATCTTGTTGAAGCCGATCAGGCGATCGACCGGGCGCTTGGCCAGGTCGGCGGCCATCCAGGCGCTGAGTTTCTCGTTGCGGCGGTGGTTGAACAGCGCCTTGACCGGCGCCACCAGCACTTCGAAGCCCGGGGGGATATCACCTTCCCAGATGAGTGTGTAGACGCGGATCTGATGCCCGCGCTTCTGACACTCGAGGGCGATGCGCATGAAATCGCGCTGCAGCCCGCCGAAGGGGAAGTATTTGTAAAGCACGAAAGCCAGTTGCATCAACGAACATCCTCAGCCAGCAGCAGCGCGCTCAAGCGGCCCGCCACATGCTCGGGATTCAGGCGAGTGAAGCACAGCGGCCACTCGCGTTTGAGATCGAACCGGCGCAGGTCCTCGGCGCTCGGTTTGTAGGTGCACTTCTTCTGCAGGCACGGCGCGCAGGGGAAGTTGCTGGCCTGGTGGATCTGGGCGCGTCCGTAGGCACCGGTCAGACCAGGATTGGTGGGGCCGAACAGCGAGATGGTCGGCACGTCCAGCGCGGCGGCCAGGTGGCCGAGGCCGGTGTCCACCGCCACGCAGGCCTTGGCCGCGGCGAGTATGCGCGCGACCCCTGCGAGGTTCAATTTGGGGAGTACCTGGCAATTTTCCAAGCCTTGGGCGATGCGTTCGGCACGGGCCTTCTCCGCAGGATTGCCCCAGGGCAGCACGACTTTCATCTTGCGCCGCCCCATGCGCTCGGCCAGCTCGCGCCAGTAGGCTTCCGGCCAGTGCTTGGTGGCCCAGGTGGTGCCATGCAGGAACACCACGTAGGGGGCGGTCGGAGGCAGTTGCAGGCGGTTCAGGTCGAGGCCGTACTGGCCGATGCCTTCAGGCAGATCGTAGGCCAGGGACAAGGCGAACAGCTGGCGTACCCGCTCCACCGCATGCTGGCCGACGGCTACCGACAGCCGCCGGTCGTAGAAGCGGCTGGCCCAGCCTTCGCGCGCCGAATAGCGGTCGAGCCCGGCCACCGGTGCCTTGACGTAACGGGTCAACCAGGCCGACTTGACCAGCCCCTGGGCATCGATCACCAGGTCGTACTTGCGCTCGCGCAGGCGTTGCTTGAAGGCCTTCCACTCGCCGCTCTTGAGCGTTTGCCAGATATTCTTGCGCCAGCGCCGGATCGCCACCGGGATCACCTGGTCGACCGCCGGATGCCAGCTCGGGATCTCGGCGAACCCCTCTTCCACCACCCAGTCGAAGCGGATGCCGGGGATGGCGTGAGCGGCATCGGTGAGCGCCGGCAGGGTGTGGATCACATCGCCCAGCGACGAGGTCTTGATGATCAGTACCCGCACTTAGTCGACCTCGGCCACGCTATCGATCAGGTTCGGACCACCCAGGCTGTGCAAGGCGGCGATGACTTTTTCAGGCTCGAGCAGACGCAGGCAGTTGTAGTGGCCGAAGCGGCAGGTGCGTTCGAAGCACGGGCTGCACTCGATGCCGGTGCGCACCACCTCGACCTGGTCGGCCAGCGGCGGAGTGAAGCCCGGCGAGGTCGAACCGTAGACGGCCACCAGCGGACGGTTGAGCGCCGCCGCCACATGCATCAGGCCGGAGTCGTTGGACACCACCGCATCGGCGCAGGACATCAGGTCGATGGCTTCGGCCAGCGAGGTCTCGCCGGCCAGGTTGCTGGACTCTTCACGGAACCCCGGAATCAGCCGGTCGCGGATCTGCTCGCCGACCGGATGATCGTTCTTCGAGCCGAACAGCCACACTTGCCAGCCCTGACGAATCATCGCGTCGGCAACGGCGGCGTAGTGCTCCGCCGGCCAGCGCTTGGCCTCGCCGAACTCGGCACCTGGGCACAGCGCCAGCACCGGGCGGTCCAGCTCCAGGCCGAACTTGGCCAGGGCGGCCTCGCGGCTCTGGTCTTCGATGCGCAGGCTCGGGCGGGGATAGGGTTGTGGCAGAGGCGCGCCCGGCTCATAGGCCAGGGCCATGAAGCGCTCGATCATCAGCGGGTAGCGCGCCTTGTCGAGCTTGCGCACGTCGTTGAGCAGCAGGTAGCGCATCTCGCCACGCCAGCCGGTACGCTGGGGGATGCCGGCGAAGTAAGGCACCAGTGCCGACTTGAGCGAGTTGGGCAACAGGATCGCCTGGTCGTACTGGCCGGCCAGTGATTTGCCGATGCGCCGACGCGTGGCCAGCTCCAGGGCACCGTGGCCGAGCGGGAAGCTCAAGGCCTGGCGCACCTCGGGCATGCGCTCGAGGATCGGCCGGCTCCACTCGGGGGCCAGCACGTCGATCACGCAGTCGGGGTGACGCTGTTTCAGGCACTGGAACAGGGTCTGCGCCATCACCATGTCGCCGACCCAGCTGGGTCCAATGATCAGTATTCTCATGCTTTATCCAGAAACATTCGGGGAGGCTGCAGGCTGCTCTACAACCTGGCCTCCCCTCTTTATATTCAGGCTATGTGGCGGACAGTGTACCACTGACATGCCTCGTTCGCGGGCAAGCCCGCTCCTACAGGCCCCCACAGATCTTGAGTGCTGTGGTGTACCTGCAGGAGCGGGCTTGCCCGCGAACGAAGCCAGCGCGGTAATCAGCTCAAACCCAGCTCACCCCAGATTCGCCGCACCTCGCGGCGCTCATCGACAAGCTGCCCGGCATCGATCACCCCGGCTTGCTTCTGCAATGCCTGGCGGTGCGAGGCGGAGCGGAAGGTCTTGTACACCTCGCGCAACAAAATCGCGTCCTCGGCGGGCATCAATCCGGCCTGCTCCAGCTCTTCGAGGATGCGAATGTTATCGGTCCAGCGCAGCAGGGCCGGATGATCGTGGGACCAGGCCAAACCGGCGTATTGCACCATAAATTCGATATCCACGATACCACCGGCATCCTGCTTGACATCGAACGGCTGGCCGGGCTCGAAGGCGTTGTCGGCGGTACCGGCGACGGTACTCTTGCTGCCCAGGCTGGCGCGCATCTTGGCGCGCATCTCGCTCACTTCCTGACGCAGCGCATCGAGATCGCGGGCCTTGCCCAGCACGCCGGCACGCACCGTTTCGAAGGCACTGCCGACCTGCTTGCAGCCCACCAGCACACGGGCCCGCACCAGGGCCTGGTGCTCCCAGGTCCAGGCCTCGTTCTGTTGGTAGCGCTCGAAGGCCCCGAGCGAGCTGACCAGCAGCCCCGACGCACCGGAGGGACGCAGGCGCATGTCCACATCATAGAGCTGGCCGGAGTTGGTCTGGGTGGTCAGCAGGTGAATGATGCGCTGGCCCAGACGGGTGAAGAACTGCGCGCCGTCGATGGGCTTGGCGCCATCGGTCTCGGCGTTCGGATCGCCGTCGTGGATGAACACCAGGTCCAGGTCCGAGCCATGCCCCAGCTCGATGCCACCGACCTTGCCGTAGCCGACGATGATGAAACTTGGGTCGCACAGGCTTCCATCACTGCGCTTGGGCTGGCCATGACGGGCCACGGTCTGACGCCAGGCCAACGCCAACACCTGGTCGAGAATGGCCTCGGCCAGCCAGGTCAGATAGTCGCTGACCTTCATCAAGGGCAGGTTGCCGCTGATTTCGGACGCCGCCACACGCAGGCTGTGCGCCAGCTTGAAGTGGCGCAGGGCCTCCATCTGCTGTTCCAGGTCGTCCTCGGGGATGCGCGTCAGCCGCTCGCGCAGCTCCGACGCCAGTTCCGGCGCCAGCGGCGGGCTGAACAGGCGGCCTTCGTTGAGCAGTTCATCGAGCAGCAGCGGGAAACGCGTGATCTGCTCGGCGATCCACGGGCTGGCGGCACACAGAGTCAGCAGACGACGCAGGGCTCCAGGGTTTTCGGTCAGCAACACCAGATAGGCCGAACGCCGCGCGACCGCCTCCACCAGCGGCAGTACCCGCTCCAGCACCAGGTCGGGGTTGTCGTGCTCGACGGTCTGCGCCAGCAGGCGCGGAATGAAAGCATCCAGGCGTTCCCGGCCAATGCGCTGCATCGAGCGCAGCGACGGGCTGGCACGCAAGGCGGCCAAGCGCCGCAGGGCCTCGCCCGACTGCTTGAACCCGGCCTCTTCCAGTTGGCGGCCAGCGGCCTCCTCGTCCTGCGCCTGCTCCCACAGCGGCGACCATTCGCCGCCCACCACCAGCTCGCCCTCGGCTTCCTCTTCGTCCGGGTCGGCGATCACCTGGCGGAAGTGCCAGTCGACCCGACCACGCCACTGCATCAGTTGGTCATGGAACGCCTGCCAGTCGGCAAAGCCAAGGATGTAGGCGACCCGTTCACGATCGAGCTCGGCATCGGGCAGCATCTGGGTCTGGCGGTCGGCGATGGCCTGGATCGCATGTTCGGTGTAGCGCAGGAACTCATACCCCTCGCGCAGCTCGGCCACCACTGCCGGCGGCAGGTAGCCCTGCCCTTCAAGCGTGGCCAGCACCTTGAGCAGCGGACGTTGCTGCAAGCTCAGGTCGCGCCCGCCGTGGATCAGCTGGAACGCCTGGGCGATGAACTCGACCTCGCGAATGCCCCCGGCGCCGAGCTTGATGTTCTCGGCCATGCCCTTGCGCCGCACTTCCTGCTGGATCAGCTGCTTCATGGTGCGCAGCGCCTCGATGGCGGAGAAATCCAGGTAGCGCCGGTAGACGAACGGTCGCAGCATCTCCTGCAATTGCGCCCCGGCCACCTGGTCACCCGCCACCACGCGGGCCTTGATCATGGCGTAGCGTTCCCAGTCACGCCCCTGGTCCTGGTAGTACTGCTCCAGGGCATTGAACGAGAGCACCAGTGCGCCCGCCGAGCCATAGGGGCGCAGGCGCATGTCGACGCGGAACACGAAACCGTCGACGGTGACCGGGTCCAGCGCCTTGATCAGGCGCTGGCCCAGGCGGGTGAAGAATTCCTGGTTATCCAGCGAGCGCTTGACCCCTTCGGTTTCGCCGCCTTCGGGAAAGGCGAAGATCAGGTCGATGTCCGACGACAGGTTGAGCTCCACCGCGCCCAGCTTGCCCATGCCCAGCACCACCATGTGCTGCGCCAGGCCGCTGCGGTTGCCGATCGGCGTGCCGAACTGCTGGCAATGGCGCGGGTACAGCCATTGGTAGGCTTCGTCGATCGAGGCGTCGGCAAGCTCGGACAGGTCGCGGCAGGTCTCGCCCAGTTCGGCCTGGCGGGTGATATCGCGCCAGATGATCCGCACCTGCTGACGGTTGCGCGCGCGGCGCAGGTTGCGCGCAAGTTCGTCTTCGCTCTGCGCAGCGTCGGCGGCGGCTTTTATATGGGCACGCAGTTGGCCGGGAGCATAGGTGCGGTCCATTTCACCGCTGGCGAGCAGCTCGAACAGCGTCGCCGGTTCGCGCTGCGCCTGCTCGAGGACGAAATCGCTGGCAGCAGCCACCTGATCGAACTGCAGGCGATGCGCCGGGCTCCAACTGTCTGGATCAAGATCCGGATGCGCCGCCAGCGCCTCCTGCAGGAATTGTCGGTTACGGGCGACCAGCGGTTGCAGGGCGCCAGGCAGATCGAGCGGCAAAGGCAGGCGCATGGTCTATCCTTGATCGGCGTGAATGAGAGAGGTGGGTGCAGGCGAAAGAGGGACGAGCCGCGGTTGGACTGTCATACAAAAGTTGTAAATAGCTGAAAAACTCGAATCATTGGTACGAAACATCAAGAAACCTCTTGTGCCAGTGCAATACCAACCAACAGGAACGTTTTTCTCCACAACCCGAAAGGCGGCCACAAGCCGTTTTTCTGTAGTATTACTACTCCCTCGACTGCTCAAAAGCATGAAATGCCAAAGCATTTGTAGTAAAACTACACGGCGCCGGATGACTGTCCGGCAAATCCAAGAATTCACGACGTCTGCCCAAAAGGCCAGTCGCAAACTCAGGCTTCCGATTCTGGTTGCCTTTCCGCCCTGGAGCAAGCCATGCAAGACCTCGATCCTATCGAAACCCAGGAATGGCTGGATGCCCTGGAGTCGGTCCTCGACAAAGAAGGCGAAGACCGCGCTCATTACCTGATGACCCGCATGGGCGAACTGGCCACCCGCAGTGGTTCCCAGTTGCCTTACGCCATCACCACGCCATACCGCAACACCATCCCTGTCACCCACGAAGCACGCATGCCTGGCGACCTGTTCATGGAACGCCGCATTCGCTCGATGGTGCGTTGGAACGCCTTGGCCATGGTCATGCGTACCAACCTGAAGGACTCGGACCTGGGCGGACACATCTCGAGCTTCGCCTCCAGCGCCACCCTCTACGACATCGGCTTCAACTACTTCTTCCAGGCCCCGACCGAAGAACACGGCGGCGACCTGATCTTCTTCCAGGGCCACGCCTCGCCAGGCGTCTACGCCCGCGCCTTCATGGAAGGCCGCATCAGCGAAGAGCAGATGAACAACTTCCGCCAGGAAGTGGACGGCAACGGCCTGTCTTCGTACCCGCACCCCTGGCTGATGCCTGACTTCTGGCAGTTCCCGACCGTTTCGATGGGTCTGGGTCCGATCCAGGCGATCTACCAGGCACGCTTCATGAAGTACCTGGAAGCCCGCGGCTTCATCCCGGCCGGCAAGCAGAAGGTCTGGTGCTTCATGGGTGACGGCGAGTGCGACGAGCCGGAATCCCTGGGCGCGATCGCCCTGGCCGGCCGCGAGAAGCTGGACAACCTGATCTTCGTCATCAACTGCAACCTGCAGCGCCTCGACGGTCCGGTTCGCGGCAACGGCAAGATCATCCAGGAACTCGAAGGCGTGTTCCGTGGCGGTGGCTGGAACGTCAACAAGGTCGTCTGGGGCCGCTTCTGGGACCCACTGCTGGCCAAGGACACCAACGGTGCCCTGCAGCGCCGCATGGACGAAGTCATCGACGGCGAGTACCAGAACTACAAGGCCAAGGACGGCGCGTACGTCCGTGAGAACTTCTTCAACACCCCAGAGCTCAAGGCCATGGTCGAAGACCTGTCCGACGACGAGATCTGGAAGCTCAACCGTGGCGGCCACGACCCGTACAAGGTCTACGCGGCGTACCACCAGGCTGTGAACCACAAAGAGCAGCCGACCGTCATCCTGGCCAAGACCATCAAGGGTTACGGTACCGGTGCTGGCGAAGCCAAGAACACCGCGCACAACACCAAGAAAGTCGACGTCGACAGCCTGCGTCACTTCCGCGACCGCTTCGACATTCCGGTCAAGGACGCCGACCTCGAGAACCTGCCGTTCTTCAAGCCTGAAGAAGGTTCTGCCGAAGCCAAGTACCTGGCCGAGCGTCGCGCCGCACTGGGTGGCTTCGTGCCACAACGCCGCGCCAAGAGCTTCAGCGTGCCGACCCCGCCACTGGAGACGCTCAAGGCGATCCTCGACGGCTCGGGCGACCGCGAAATCTCCACCACCATGGCCTTCGTGCGCATCCTGGCGCAACTGGTCAAGGACAAGGAAATCGGCCAGCGCATCGTCCCGATCATCCCGGACGAAGCCCGTACCTTCGGTATGGAAGGCATGTTCCGCCAGCTGGGCATCTACTCGTCGGTCGGCCAGCTCTACGAGCCAGTCGATAAAGACCAGGTGATGTTCTACCGCGAGGACAAGAAGGGCCAGATCCTGGAAGAAGGCATCAACGAAGCCGGCGCCATGTCGTCCTTCATCGCTGCCGGTACCTCGTACAGCTGCCACAACCAGCCGATGCTGCCGTTCTACATCTTCTACTCGATGTTCGGCTTCCAGCGTATCGGCGACCTGGCCTGGGCCGCTGGCGACAGCCGCACCCGTGGCTTCCTGATCGGCGGTACCGCCGGCCGTACCACGCTGAACGGCGAAGGCCTGCAGCACGAAGACGGTCACAGCCACATGATGGCGGGCACCATCCCGAACTGCCGCACCTACGATCCGACCTACGGCTACGAGCTGGCGGTGATCATCCAGGACGGCATGAAGAAGATGACCGAAGAGCAACAGGACATCTTCTACTACATCACCGTGATGAACGAATCCTACCAGCAGCCTGCCATCCCGGCCGGTGCCGAGGAAGGCATCATCAAGGGCATGTACCTGCTGGAAGAAGACACCCGCGAAGCCGCGCACCACGTTCAGCTGATGGGCTCCGGCACCATCCTGCGCGAAGTCCGCGAAGCGGCGAAGATCCTGCGTGAAGAGTTCAACATCGGTGCCGATGTATGGAGCGTCACCAGCTTCAACGAACTGCGTCGCGACGGCCTGGCCGTGGAACGCGCCAACCGCCTCAAGCCTGGCCAGAAGCCACAGCAGACCTACGTCGAGCAGTGCCTGAGCGGTCGCAAGGGTCCGGTCATCGCCTCCACCGACTACATGAAGCTGTTCGCCGAGCAGATTCGTCAGTGGGTACCAAGCAAAGAGTTCAAGGTCCTGGGTACCGATGGCTACGGTCGCAGCGACAGCCGCAAGAAGCTGCGTCACTTCTTCGAAGTCGACCGTCACTTCGTGGTGCTGGCTGCCCTGGAAGCCCTGGCTGACCGTGGCGAGATCGAACCGAAGGTTGTCGCTGACGCCATCGTCAAGTTCGGCATCGACCCGGACAAGCGCAACCCACTGGACTGCTGAGGAGTAACTTAAGTGAGCGAACTCATTCGCGTACCTGACATCGGCAGCGGTGAAGGTGAAATCATCGAGCTGTTCGTCAAGGTCGGCGACCGCATCGAAGCGGACCAGAGCCTGCTGACCCTGGAGTCGGACAAGGCTTCCATGGAGATCCCGGCCCCCAAGGCCGGCGTCATCAAGGAGCTGAAGGTCAAGCTGGGCGACCGCCTGAAAGAAGGCGACGAACTGCTGGTCCTGGAAGCCGAGGGCGCCGCTGCGGCGCCTGAGGCTCCGGCCGCCGCCCCGGCTGCTGCCCCTGCGGCCGCTGCACCCGCCGCTGAAGCCGCCCCTGCTCCGGCACCTGCCGCAGCACCGGCTGCCGCCAGCGTGCAGGACATCCACGTGCCGGATATCGGCTCGTCGGGCAAGGCCAAGATCATCGAAGTGCTGGTCAAGGTCGGCGATACCGTCGAAGCCGACCAGTCGCTGATCACCCTGGAATCCGACAAGGCTTCCATGGAGATCCCATCGCCTGCCGCCGGCGTGGTCGAAGAAGTCCTGTGCAAGCTGGAAGACGAAGTCGGCACTGGCGACCTGATCTTCAAGCTGAAAGTCGCAGGCGCCGCGCCTGCGGCCGCTCCGGCACCAGCTGCTGCCCCGGCAGCCGCCAAGGCCGAGGCTGCTCCGGCTGCCGCACCCGCCGCTGCCGCCCCAGCTGCTGCCCCTGCACCGGTTGCTACCGCACCGGCCGCTGGCAGCAATGCCAAGGTTCACGCAGGCCCTGCCGTTCGTCAGCTGGCTCGTGAATTCGGTGTCGACCTGGGTGCTGTTGCCGCCACCGGCCCGCACGGCCGCATCCTGAAAGAAGACGTGCAGGTCTACGTCAAGGCCATGATGCAGAAGGCCAAGGAAGCACCGGCAGCCGCTGGCGCAACCGGTGGTGCTGGCATCCCGCCGATCCCGGCCGTGGACTTCAGCAAGTTCGGTGAAGTCGAGGAAGTCGCCCTGACCCGCCTGATGCAGGTCGGTGCTGCCAACCTGCACCGCAGCTGGCTGAACGTGCCGCACGTGACCCAGTTCGACTCCGCCGACATCACCGAGCTGGAAGCCTTCCGCGTTGCGCAGAAAGCCGTGGCGGAAAAGGCCGGCGTCAAGCTGACCGTCCTGCCGCTGCTGCTCAAGGCCTGTGCCCACCTGCTCAAGGAGCTGCCGGACTTCAACAGCTCGCTGGCACCAAGCGGCAAGGCCATCATCCGCAAGAAGTACGTCAACGTCGGCTTCGCCGTGGACACCCCGGACGGCCTGCTGGTCCCTGTGATCAAGAACGTCGATCAGAAGAGCCTGCTGCAACTGGCTGGCGAAGCAGCTGCGCTGGCTGAAAAAGCCCGCACCAAGAAGCTGTCGGCCGACGACATGCAGGGTGCCTGCTTCACCATCTCCAGCCTCGGTCACATTGGCGGCACCGGCTTCACGCCGATCGTCAACGCGCCGGAAGTGGCGATCCTCGGTGTTTCCAAGGCGACCATCCAGCCAGTCTGGGACGGCAAGGCCTTCCAGCCGAAGCTGATGCTGCCGCTGTCGCTGTCCTACGATCACCGTGTGATCAACGGCGCTGCCGCTGCGCGCTTCACCAAGCGCCTGGGCGACCTGCTGACGGACATCCGCACGCTGCTGCTGTAATGCTGCACCCCGCCTCCCCTCACCGGGGAGGCGGGACCGATTTCGAGCTGCCACGCTCGTACCTCAACCCCGCCCCTGGCGGGGCTTTTTTTGCCTGAAAACAACCTTCCCATGAAGGGCCGCCAGGCGCGCAAGCTTCAGATTTCCGACGCCCAGCCGACAACCTGCATACGCTGCCCCACATGGCCGCTTGCCAGCCCACGGGACATGATGCACCCTTGCTCAACGCGCCGCCGCTTACCTGCGGCATACCGCGCCAACCGCCTTGTTCAAGCGAGTCTTCGATGAAAAGCCAACCCGATGCCGCCAGCCGTGTGGCGGCCGAGGTCGTGACGCAGTTACCCGTGCCCTCGCGGCTCGGGATGCTGCGTTTCGAGCGGCTGAACGAAGCCAGTTGGGCCATGCTCTACCTCGACCCGGGCTGCGATCGCCAGTTCGGCCTGCCCGCAGCCGAACTCTGTGCCCTGATCGGCTCGCCCTATGCCAGCCTCATGGAGCCTGAAGCGCGCTACAAGCTGCACGACGAGATCCAACTGCAGCTGGCGCGGCGCAACCACTACCGCGTGCGCTATACCCTGCACGCCGGCTCCGGGCCCCTGCGCTTGCTGGAGGTCGGCGAGGCCTACAAGCAGCACAACCGCCAACTGCTGCGCGGCTACCTCACGGTGCTGGACGACCAGGCAGAAGAAATCCCGAGCCAGGACGCAAACGATCTCGAGTCACGCAACAGCCGCCTGCAACTGGCCCTGCAACTCAACCAGCGCGCCCAACAGGAGCAACTCGAGCACCTGGAGCGGGTGCGTGCCCAGCAGGACCTGATCCTGCGCCTGGCACGCCAGCGCTACAGCGCCAGCAACTCGCTGCTCGAAGCGGCCGAACTGATCACCCGCAGCGCCTGCGAAATCTACAAGCTCGACTGCGCCAGCATCTGGTACCTCAACGAGCAACGCCTGGAACCGATCACCGCCTGGTTCCAGCACGAGCAGGCCCACCGCCTGCCGCAGCCGATCGACGCCAGCCACTACCCGGATTACCTCGACGCCCTGCACGCCAGCCGCGCCATCGACGCCCACAACGCCAGCCATGACCCACGCACCCGGGACATGGTCCAGGGCCTGCTCAGCACCGCCGACAATGCCATGCTCGATGCCAGCATCCGCGTCGACGGCCAGGTGGTCGGCGTGCTCTGCCTGGAGCAGACCGGCCAGCCGCGGGCCTGGCAGTCCGACGAAATCGCCTTTGCCGGCGAGCTGGCCGACCAGTTCGCCCAGGTCATCACCAACCACAACCGCCGCACCGCCACCAGCGCCCTGCACCTGTTCCAGCGTGCGGTAGAGCAGAGCGCTAGCGCCTTCCTGCTGGTCAATCGCGACGGTGTGGTGGAGTACGTCAACCCAAGCTTCACCGCCATTACCCAGTACAGCACCGACGAAGTGCAGGGCCACCACCTGGCCGAGCTGCCGGCACTGGAAAACCTCAGCCAGATCCTGTTCGACTCACCGTCGAGCCTGGCCATGGGCAACAGCTGGCAAGGTGAATTCAAGAGCCGGCGCAAGAGCCTGGAACCCTACTGGGGCCAGTTGTCGATTTCCAAGGTGTATGGCGACAACCGCGAGTTGACCCACTACATCGGCATCTACGAAGACGTCACCCAGAGCAAGCTTGCCCAGCAACGCATCGAGCGCCTGGCCTACACCGACAACCTCACCAGCCTGGGCAATCGCCCGGCGTTCATCCGCAGCCTCGACGAACGCTTCGCCCGCGACGGCGACAGCCCGATCTGCCTGCTGCTGGTCGACATCGATAACTTCAAGCGCATCAACGACAGCCTCGGCCACCAGACCGGCGACAAGCTGCTGATCAGCCTTGCCCGCCGTCTGCGCAACAGCCTAAGCAGCGGTGGCAGCCTGGCGCGCTTTGCCAGCAACGAGTTCGCCGTGCTGCTGGACGACACCGGCCTCGAAGACGGCCAGAACATCGCCCAGCAGTTGCTGCGCACCCTCGACAAGCCCATGTTCGTCGACAACCAGCTGATCAACGTCACCGCCTCAGTGGGCCTGGCCTGCGCGCCCCTGCACGGCGCCGACCCGCAGACCCTGATGAAGAACGCAGGCCTGGCCCTGCACAAGGCCAAGGCCAACGGCAAGCATCAGGTCCAGGTGTTCACCGAAGTGCTCAACGCCGAGGCCAGCTACAAGCTGTTCGTCGAGAACAACCTGCGCCGGGCCCTGACCCAGAACGAGCTGGAGGTCTTCTACCAACCCAAGCTGTGCCTGCGCAGCGGTCGCCTGTTGGGCCTGGAGGCGCTGCTGCGCTGGAACCACCCCGAGCGCGGCATGATCCGCCCCGACCAGTTCATCAGCGTGGCCGAAGAGACCGGCCTGATCATCCCCATCGGTAAATGGGTGGTGCGCCAGTCGTGCCGCATGAGCCAGGAGCTGCGCGAGGCCGGCATGGGCAATCTGCACGTGGCGATCAACCTGTCGCCCAAGCAGTTCTCCGACCCCGAGCTGGTCAGCTCGATCGGTGCCATTCTCAAGGAAGAAGCGCTGCCCCCGCACCTGCTGGAACTGGAGCTGACCGAGGGCCTGCTGCTGGAGGCCACCGAAGACACCCGGCGCCAGCTCGACGAGCTCAAGCAGCTGGGTCTGACCCTGGCCATGGATGACTTCGGTACGGGCTATTCATCGCTGAGCTACCTGAAGAAGTTTCCCATCGACATCATCAAGATCGATCGCAGCTTCATCAGCGAGATTCCCGCCAACCAGGACGACATGGAGATCACCTCGGCGGTGGTGGCCATGGCCCACAACCTCAAGCTCAAGGTGGTCGCCGAAGGCATCGAGACCTCCGAACAGCTGGCGTTCCTGCGTCGCCACCGCTGCGACGTCGGCCAGGGCTACCTGTTCGACCGGCCGATCCCCGGGCGCGAGCTGGTCGACAAGCTCAGGCGCTATCCGCGCGGGCCGGTGGCCTGACAGGCGCGTAAACCTCGGGCACTATAGGGGCCATGCGGGCCTCTTCGCGGGCAAGCCCGCTCCCACAGCAACCCCTGTAGGAGCGGGCTTGCCCGCGAACAAGCCACAACCGCTCCCACTGTCAGACAGAGGAACAATCATGGTCCTGCGCTCGGAAATCCTCGTGAACAAAAACGTCCTGCCCACCGCGGAACAGGCCCTGCCTGGCCGCGAAACCCCTATGTCCCTGCCCGAATTCCACTACGTGTTCGAAGGCACCCCGCTGCTCGGCCCATTCTTCGAAGGCAGCATCGACTTCGCCATCTTCGGCCTGGGCTGCTTCTGGGGCGCCGAACGACGTTTCTGGCAGCGTGAAGGCGTGGTCAGCACCGTGGTCGGCTACGCCGGCGGTTTCACCCCCAACCCGACCTACGAAGAGGTCTGCTCGGGCCTGACCGGCCACACCGAGGTGGTGCTGGTGGTGTTCGACAAGGACAAGGTCAGCTACCGCGAACTGCTGGCGATGTTCTGGGAACTGCACAACCCGACCCAGGGCATGCGCCAGGGCAACGACATCGGCACCCAGTACCGTTCGGCCATCTATTGCACCTCGCCGGAGCAACTGGAGCAGGCCAAGGCCAGCCGCGATGCCTTCCAGGCCGAGCTGAGCAAGGCCGGTTTCGGCGAGATCACCACCGAGATCGACCAGGCGCCGACCGTCTACTTCGCCGAGGCCTACCACCAGCAGTACCTGGCCAAGAACCCCGAAGGCTACTGCGGCATCGGTGGCACCGGCGTGTGCCTGCCCCCCAGCCTGCAGGGTAACTGACCCATGATCCTGTTCCATTCGCCGCTGTCGCCGTTCGTGCGCAAGGTCATGGTGGTGTTGCACGAGACCGACCAGCTGGCCCGCGTGACCCTGCAACCCGTCAACATCAGCCCGGTGAGCGGTGACGAGCAGCTCAACCAGGACAATCCGATCGGCAAGATCCCGGCCCTGCGCCTGGACGACGGCAGCGTGCTGCACGACAGCCGGGTGATCTGCGAGTACCTCGACACCCAGCACGTCGGTAACCCGCTGGTTCCCCGCGAGGGCTCGGCGCGCTGGCGGCGCCTGACCCTGGCCTCCCAGGCCGATGCGATCATGGATGCGGCGGTGTCGAGCCGCTATGAAAGCTTCCTGCGTCCTGAGGACAAGCGCTGGGATGGCTGGCTGCAGGCGCAGTCAGCGAAGATCCGCCGAGGCCTGGCGGATCTTGAGCAGCATCACCTGGCAGAGATCGCCTCCGGCTTCGACATCGCCTCGATCGGCGTGGCCTGCGCGCTGGGCTACCTGGACCTGCGCCAGCCGGAGTTCGGCTGGCGTGAACAACAGCCTGGGCTGGCTGCATGGTATGCCCAGGTGTGCCAGCGGCCATCGATGCTGGCTACAGTGCCGGTAGCCTGAAGCCCCCGTTCACGGACAAGTCGGAGCGACGACTTGCCCGTGAATGCCTCAACCCGACCTGGCAGGAAACAACATCCCCACCCGAACCGCCAACCAGCGCCCGATCGCCTTGTCCTCCCTCATGCCACCCTCCCCACCCGCGACCAGTCCAGCCGCCGGGTCAGCACCATGAACACCCCGAGCAAGCCAAAACACAGCAGCGAGCCCATCAGCAGCGCATAGTCCTCGGCACTCAGCAGCCCGTAGAGCAGGCCATACAGCGCCGCCAACCCCAGCGCAAAACCCGCCCCGCGCACCGGGCTGTGCAGCACATGGCTCAAGTAGAAGCCGATCAGCAGCACACAGGCCGCCGCCGACAAGCCGTACGCCAAGCCGAAACCCAGGTGTTCCGACAGTGACAGCAGCAACAGATAGAACAGCGCCAGCGCCGCCCCCACCAGCATGTACTGCATCGGGTGCACGCTGAGGTTCTTCAACACCTCGAACAGGAAGAAGCCGGCAAAGGTCAGCGCGATGAACAGCAGCGCGTACTTGATCGCACGTTCGCTCTTGAGGTACTGGTCCACCGGATCGACGAAGCTCACACCAAAGGTGCGCCCACTGAAATCCGCGCACTTGTCCGCACCGGCGCATTGGCGCAGCGCGTCTTCCAGGTTGGTGGCAAAGAACGAGGTCTGCCAGCGCGCGGTGAAGCCCTGGGCATCGATCTCACGGCTGGCCGGCAAGTAGTTGCCGATGAAGCTCGGATGGGGCCAGTTGGCGCGCATCTCGACCCGGCTGCTGCGCCCCACTGGCAGTACATGGAGTTGTCCGGTGCCCTGCAGCGCCAGGTCGAAGGCATAACTGAACTCGCGGGCAGCCTGGCCATCCAGCCCCGGCAGAGCGACGCGCACGCCACCGGCCATCCAGTCCAGGCCGGTGCCTGCTTCGAACGGCAGGCGCTGATCGTCGAGGCTCAGTTCCAAGGCGTTCTCGATGCCACGAATATCGCTGATGCCCACGACCATGAACGGTTTGTCGAACCGGTAGTCGTCGTAGTCCTTGTCGATACCCCAGCGCTCGGGCAGCTTGAAGCGGCCACTGACATGGTTCTTGGCATGGAACAACCGCGCCTGGTAGATGCCACGGGCGCGCAGCTCGGTATCGACCTGGCTGGCGACCTCGAAGGTTTCCGGCAGGAAGTACAGGTGGCCGCTGACAGTGCTGGTTTCCTGCACACTCTTGCCGTCCTTGTCGATCCAGCGGCGCTGGTACTTGCGGTACGGCACCACCAGCAGCGGGCCGCTGATCTGCTGGTCGAAGCTCGAGCTCTGGGCGATGTCCTGCAGCACGCTATCGCGCGCGGCCTGGCGTTCATCGATCAGGCCACCGATCATCAACAGAGGGATCAATAACAGCAGCATCAGCAGGACGATCATGCCGAGCTTGAAACTCAGGGGCTTGTTCATGGGGCGTTGGCTCCGGTTGTGATGGGCGCAGGTTGCGCCCATCACATGGAGACAATGGGGAGGGTTTGTGCAGATTGTGTGGAGATGGCGAGCCGGTCTCGAATCCGGCGCCGGAATCAGCCCATGCGCCGCGCAGGCAGCCAAAGCCTGACCCGCACCCCGCCGTCGACGTTATCGACCGCCAGCGCTCCACCATGCAGCTGCATCACTTCGTCGACAAAGTTGAGCCCAAGCCCGGTGCTCTTGCGTCCGGTCCCTGGCCGCGGCAAGGAATAGAAGCGCTCGCTGACCCGCTCGATGGCGTAATCCGGAATCGCCTCCCCCTGGTTGAACAGACTCAACGCAACCCGTTCGCCCTCCTGCACCCACTCGAACGACAACGTGCCGCCGGCCGGCGTGAAGTCGAGTGCGTTGTCCACCAGGTTCGCCAGCGCCTGGCGCAACAGGAAGGGGTCGCACAGCAACAACACACCACCCGGCACCTGTTGCCGGATCTGCAATCCGGCACTGTCGATCCGCGCCGCATACCCGTGCAGCAACTCGTCGAGCAGTGCCGCAAGCGGCACCTGCTGCTCATCCTCCAGCGCCTGCATCTGCTCGACCCGCGCCAGGTTGAGCAAGCGCTCGATCATCTGCTGCAAACGCTCGCTCTCACGCTCGATATTGCTGGCAAAACGCGCCCGCTGCTCATCCGGCATCGGCCCCTGCAACAGCTCGGAAGCCCCGCGAATCGCCGCCAGTGGGCTCTTCAGCTCATGGGTGAGGGTATGCACATAGCGCTCGACATACGCCTTGCCCTCCAACTGCGTGCGCATGCGCTCCACCGCCGTGGCCAGTTGCAGCAGTTCGCCGCCCTTGTAGTGCGGCAGCGCCGCGCGCTCGCCCTCACTCACCGCCTGGGCGTAGCGGGTGAGGCGGCGCAACGACCGCGCCAGCCACCAGGACAGCGCCGCACCCACCAGCAGCCCGAGCACGATCAAGCCCAGGCCGAGCGTCAGCAAACGTTGCTCGGAGCGGTCGATATAGGGTTGCAGCGAACTGTTGGGCTTGGCCACCGTCACCACACCGATGACCTGGCCGTTATCCATGATCGGTGCCGCCACATGCATCACCGAGGTGCTTTCGTCGTCCGGATCGCTGCGGGTCGAACGCGCGCCATACTGGCCGCGCAGGGTCAGGTAGACGTCGTTCCAGCGCGAGTAATCCTTGCCCAGTGCCTGGCCACTGGAGTCGAGCAGGACGATGCCTTGGGCGTCGGTGACATAGATCCGGTGACTGACCTGGTTTTTCGCCAGCCCCCAGATATCGGCACCCGGGCGGCGCTGCCCGTAGGATTCGAGCACTTGCGGCAGACGACTTTGCCCAAGCGTGCCGGCCTTGACGTCATCGTGAAGGATTTCTGCCAACAGGTTGGCGGTGTCCACCAGGGTTTCCTCGGAAGACTGGCGCACCACCGGGCGAATCTGTTCGCGCACGGTATTGAGCAGGAAGTAACCCGACAACCCGACGAACAGGAAGTACACCAGAAAGATCCGGATCCCCAGGCGCATCAGGCGTGATCCGGGCTGTAGCTGTAGCCCAGGCCGCGATGGGTCTGGATCGGCTCGGCGTCGGCCACGACCTGGCGCAGCTTGGCGCGCAGGCTCTTGATATGGCTATCGACGGTACGTTCGTAACCGGCATCCGAGGACACGCCCAGGCCGTCGAGCAGTTGCTCGCGGCTGAACACCCGCCGGGGTTGCTCGAGCAGGCAGTGCAACAGGCGAAACTCATGGCGGGTGAGTGTCAGCGCCTGGCCCCGGTAGAGAATGCGCATACCCCGCGTATCGACTTCGAACGGCCGGGCTTCGCCCACCGCCTCGCCCCGGGGCGCCATGCGCTTGAGGATCGCCCGCACCCGCGCAGCCACCTCGCGCGGGCTGAACGGCTTGACCACATAGTCGTCGGCACCGATTTCCAAGCCTACGACCCGGTCGATCTCACCATCGCGGGCACTGAGGAACATCACCGGCACCTCGCTGAAGCGGCGCAGCTGGCGACAGGTTTCGAAGCCGCTGATATCGGGCAGGCCGATGTCGAGGATGACCAGGTCGGCCGGACGCTGGCGCATCTGATCGAGCGCGGCGCTGCCCAGGTTCACCCAGGTGGTGGTATGGCCGTCGGCCTGGAGGGCGTAGACCAGGGTGTCGGCGATGGCGGATTCGTCTTCGACGATGAGGATGTGGGGCATGGGTGAGGCTCTGAGGGTCTGGTCGTCGATTGTCCGACCGGGCCCTACCGCCGGACAAGCCCACTCCCACAATTGCAGGTTGACGCTGCACCTGCGGGAGCGAGCTTGCATGCGAGAGGCCAGCCCGGAAGATCAGCAGTCCGGTTTGTCTGCGGTATAGCGCCGCGCCGGGTTCACCGCCGCCTTGAACTCACGCAGCGCCTTGGCGCCGATCAGCAGCGGGTAGTTGAAGTTGCTGCGGTCGGTCAGGTTGACCTCCACCGTGCGCTTGACGTCGCCCAGGCACAGCTCCAGGTCCACCACCGGGCGGCGGGCGGCCTCGGCCGGTTCGTCCTCGTCGTCTTCATCGCCCGAGCGGGCCTTGATCTTGCTGATGCGCGCCACCTTGTGCTCGTAGACCTTGCCGTCGGCGTCCTTGGTCGCCAGGCGGAATCGCACCCAATCCTCGCCGTCGCGGGTGAAGGTTTCGATATCCTTGGCCGACAACGAAGCGGTCAGCGCGCCAGTATCCATCTTGGCCTTGAGGGTCTGGCCGATCTCGGGGAGCTTGATGTACTCGTAGCGGCCATAGAGTGTCGGCTCGGCGGCCATCACCGGCAGCGCCAGCAGTGACAGGAGGGCAAGCAGTGGTTTCACGGGAAGCATTCCTTGAGATGAGACAGTGCTTAGACTACGCGGGCAGGATAGGTTCGTTGTCATAGCCTATCCAACATAATGTGAAACATTTGTGCCTTCCATTGGGCACTGGACGTTTGGCGTAGGGCCTCGCCCTGCTTATCATTGCCAACCGCAAATTTCACACAACAAGAGTCTCCTTATGCGTCGCCTGCTGACCGGCATTCTCACAACAGCCCTGCTGCTGCTCAACACCCTGGTGCTGATCGGGCCGCTGCTGGTCTTCGCCCTGCTCAAGCTGGTGCTGCCCGGCCGTGGCCGCGACTATGCCTCCTGGGCGGTGATGTGGATCGCCGAGACCTGGTCGGAAATCGACAAGGCCATCTTCGCCCTGTGCATCCCCACGCAATGGGACATCCGTGGCATCGAGAACCTGAACCCGAACACCTCCTACCTGTGCATCAGCAACCACCAGAGCTGGGTCGACATTCCCGCGCTGATCGAAAGCCTCAACCGCCGGGTGCCGTTCTTCAAGTTCTTCCTCAAGAAGGAGCTGATCTGGGTGCCGCTGCTGGGCCTGGCCTGGTGGGCGCTGGACTACCCCTTCATGAAGCGCTACAGCAAGGCCTTCCTCGACAAGCACCCCGAACTCAAGGGCAAGGACCTGGAAATCACCAAGGCAGCCTGTGAGCTGTTCAAGCGCCAGCCGGTGACCGTGGTCAACTACCTTGAAGGCACGCGCTTCACCGAAGCCAAGCGCGCACAACAGCAGTCGCCGTACCGCCACCTGCTCAAGCCCAAGGCTGGCGGCGTGGCCTTCGTGCTCGCCGCACTGGGCGACCAACTCGATGCCCTGCTCGATGTGACCATCGTCTACCCCGGCAACAAGGCGCCGGGCTTCTGGGACCTGCTCAATGGCAGCATCAGCCGGGTGACCATCGACATTCAGGTGCGTGAGCTGGACCGCACCCTGTGTGAAGGCGACTACGAGAGCGATCCGGCGTTCCGGCAGCAGGTTCAGGCGTGGGTGAACCAGTTGTGGGAAGACAAGGATCAACGCATCGAGCAGCTGCGCGCCGAGATGCGCTGAGCATGATCTCTGCGTATTCGCGGATCTGGCCGCGAATACGCGTCCAGATGCTCGATTAAAATCCATATTTATAATTGAGATAAGCAACTCTTTGTTTGTCATCGTCCAGTCGCCTGGATAAAAATCGATCTACACAATTACAAAAAGCCAGGATCGATCGATGGCCCACACACCCTCCTCTTCCGCCGAGGCGCCAGCACCACAACTGCGCCGCGTGCTCGGCCTCCCCGCACTGGTGTTCTTCGGCCTGGTGTACATGGTCCCGCTGACCATCTTCACCACCTACGGCATCGTCACCGAGATCACGGGCGGGCGCACCGCAGGTGCCTATCTCGTCACCCTGCTAGCGATGCTGTTCACCGCCACGTCCTACAGCTTCATGGTCAAGCGTTTTCCGGTCGCAGGCTCGGCATACTCCTATACAAACCTCGCCTTCGGTCCGAATATCGGCTTCCTGGCCGGCTGGTCGTTGCTGCTCGACTACCTGTTCATCCCGATGATCAACTACCTGCTCATCGGCCTTTTCCTCAACCTCGCCTTCCCTGCCATCCCGGCCTGGAGCATCGTCCTGGCATCGATTGCCCTGGTCACCCTGCTCAACGTGATCGGCATCCACTCGGTGGCCAAGGCCAGCAACCTGATCGTCGGCGCGCAGATCGTCTTCATCGGGGTGTTCGTCGCCCTGTCCTATCAGAGCCTCGCCGGACAACCGGTAGAGATGCTGGCTCCGCTGCGGGGCGACGGCAGTGCCCCGGGCTTCGCGGCGTTGATGGCCGGGGCGGCGGTGCTGTGTCTTTCGTTCCTGGGCTTCGATGCAGTGTCGACACTGGCCGAGGAATGCAGGGACGCCCGTCGCGACGTACCGCGGGCGATCATCCTCACCACCCTGAGTGCCGGGCTGCTGTTCACCGTGCTCGCCTATGTCAGCCAGTTGGTGCTGCCAGGCAGCGCATTCAGCAACGTCGACGCCGCCGCCAACGAGGTGATGCTCAAGGCCGGCGGCCAGTTCCTCGCCAACTTCTTCACGGCCGCGTTCGTCGCCGGCAGCCTGGGCTCGGCACTGGCCTCCCAGGCGGCGGTGTCACGTATCCTCTTCACCATGGGCCGTGATGGCGTGCTGCCAAGGCGCACTTTCGGCCACCTGTCGCCACGCTTCGGCACACCGGTGTTCGCCATCGTGCTGGTCTCGGCCTTTTCGCTGCTGGCACTGGTGATCGATCTGGCGACCCTGGCATCGCTGATCAGCTTCGGTGCGCTGGTGGCGTTCTCGGTGGTGAACCTGGCAGTGGTGCGCACGCACCTGATCGACGAGCGTACCCATCGCACTCCAACAGGGCTGCTGCGCTATGGCTTGGTGCCATTGGTCGGGTTGGGGCTGACGCTGTGGTTGTGGACCAGCCTGTCGGCGTTGACCCTGGTGATTGGCCTGTGCTGGTTCGCCCTGGGGCTGGCTTACCTGGCGGTGCTGACGGCCGGCTTCCGGCGGCCGGTGCAACTGGTGGACTTTTCCTAGGCGGGGTAACGGCGTGTCCGCGCCGGCTTTTTCGCAGGCAAGCCCGCGACAGGGCCGGCTGGCTGTCAGACCGATGGCACCGCACTTGCCGGGCTGCCCCACAGGCTGCCCAGGTTCTGCAGCAACGAACCGGCAATGCCCTGCTGCCCCAGGTACTGCAGGATCAACGGCGCGAACTGGCCGATCATGCCGGTATCCATGCCTAGCGCCTTGAAGGCGTTATCCAGGTCGTTGCGATTCTCGACATTGCCCAGGGCATTGCTCAGCGCCGACGGGTGCTGGTTGTTCTGCCCCAGCAACTCGCCCAGCCCGTTGAGCCCGCCCAGGGCGTTGGCACCGGACAACAGGTCGAGACCGGGCACCGCCTTGGTCAACTGGCCGTAGTCGTCATTGCTCAGGTTGTTGCGCGCAAGGCCCAGCATGGCGCCAGCGCCGCCGACAGCCTGCTCGGGGGTGATCTTCAGTTCGCTGCCCAAGGTGTTGAGCAGATTGGCCTGTGCGGCCGGCGCCTGGACCTGGCCTTTCGGGGTCTGCATGGCCGAGACAGCATTGGCGGCATCGTTGAGGTTGAAGGCGAACACCGGGCTTGCGGCCAGGGTCATCAGGGTTGCCAGGGTGAATGCTTTCATCGGAGGACCTCGTAGGCCGGGATGGCCTGGAAAACGAGGTGTTGGACTGGGGGCCCGGAGGTTTGTTCCTGCCGGGTGTCGGCAAGCAGCGAGCCCGCCCCACAGGCCTGTGGGAGCGGGCTCGTCCCGCGATTGGGCCGCAAAGCGGCCCCAAAAACCTCAGGCAGCGCTGAAGGTCCTGTGCGGATCGATCACGAATTTCTTCGGCACGCCCGCATCGAACTCACCGTACCCTTCCGGCGCCTGATCCAGGCTGATCACCTGCACGCCCACCACTTCGGCGATGTTGATCCGATCCCACATGATTGCCTGCATCAGCTGGCGGTTGTACTTCATGGTCGGGGTCTGGCCGGTGTGGAAGCTGTGCGACTTGGCCCAGCCCAGGCCGAAGCGGATGCTCAGCGCGCCGATCTTCGCCGCCGCGTCCACCGCGCCCGGGTCTTCGGTCACGTACAGGCCCGGAATGCCGATCTTGCCGGCCACACGGGTGACCTGCATCAGCGAGTTGAGCACGGTCGCCGGAGCTTCGTGCTTGGCGCCTTCATGGCCGTGGCCGCGGGCTTCGAAGCCTACCGCATCGACGGCGCAGTCCACTTCCGGCTCGCCGAGGATGTCGATGATCTGCTCGTGCAGCGGGGTGTCCTTGGACAGGTCGACCACCTCGAAGCCCTGGGACTTGGCGTGGGCCAGGCGCAGCGGATTGAGGTCACCCACGATCACGCAGGCGGCGCCCAGCAGGCGTGCCGAAGCGGCAGCGGCCAGGCCGACCGGGCCGGCGCCTGCCACATAGACGGTGCTGCCCGGGCCGACGCCTGCGGTGACAGCACCGTGGTAGCCGGTGGGCAGGATGTCCGACAGGCAGGTCAGGTCACGGATCTTCTCCATGGCCTTGTCGCGGTCAGGCAGTTTCAGCAGGTTGAAGTCGGCGTACGGCACCAGCACGTATTCAGCCTGGCCGCCGGTCCAGTCACCCATGTCGACATAACCATAGGCACCGCCGGCACGGGCCGGGTTGACGGTCAGGCAGACGCCGGTGTGCATCTCCTTGCAGGAACGGCAGCGCCCGCAAGCGACGTTGAACGGCACCGACACCAGGTCGCCGATCTTCAGGCGCTCGACATCGCGGCCCAACTCGACGATTTCACCCGTGATCTCATGGCCGAGAACCAGGCCGACCTGAGCGGTGGTGCGGCCCCGGACCATGTGCTGGTCGGAACCGCAGATATTGGTGGAGACCACCTTGAGGATCACGCCGTGCTCGATCTTCTTGCCGCGCGGATCCTGCATCTTGGGGTAGTCGATCTTCTGCACCTCGACCTTGCCTGCGCCGAGATACACCACTCCACGATTACCAGACATGCTCTTACCTCGCTTGATTTGTATTTATGCAGCGGTGGTTGAAGCGCCGCCATCCCTGGGCGGCCTGTGTTACTGGAATGAGGGGAATTGTGGGCTTGATGGGGGATGTCGCAGTGACTGGATGCGACAGGGGATTATCTGTTTACGGCAGGTCGAAAGTGGTGAGGCCATTCGCGGGCAAGCCCGCTCCTACAGGGGATCGCATGCCTGAGAACGGCGCTGTGCCTGTAGGAGCGGGCTTGCCCGCGAAGAGGCCCGTGCAGACGTCAGAGAACGACAGTCCGGTTGGCATTGAGGAATACCCGTCGCTCGATGTGATACCCCACCGCCCGCGCCAGGGTCAGGCACTCGATATCGCGCCCCTTGGCGATCAGATCTTCAGGATAGTGGCTGTGATCGACCACCTCGACGCCCTGGGCAATGATCGGCCCTTCGTCGAGGTCGTTGTTGATGTAGTGGGCGGTCGCGCCGACCATCTTCACACCCTTGTTGTACGCCTGGTGATAGGGCTTGGCGCCCTTGAAGCCCGGCAGCAGCGAGTGATGGATGTTGATCGCCCAGCCATCCAGGCGCCGGCACAGCTCTGGCGACAGCACCTGCATGTAGCGCGCGAGAATCACCAGCTCCGCGCCGGTTTCCTCGATCACCTTGAGCACCTTGCGCTCCTGGCCCGGCTTGTCGTTCGGGTCGAGCGCGAAGTGGTAGTAGGGAATCTTGTGCCAGTGCGCCAGCGGCTCCAGGTCGGGGTGGTTGGAGATCACTGCGACCACCTCCATGCCCAATTGGCCGATGCGCTGGCGATACAGCAGGTCGTTCAGGCAATGGTCGGCCTTGGACACCATGATCACCACCTTGGGGCGGTGATTGGGTGCCGTCAGCTCGAACGCCATGCCAAAGGCTTCACTGCGCTCGGCGAGCCCGGCACGGAAGGCATCTTCATCGAAACCGTCAGGTGCGCGGAATTCCACACGGATGAAGAAACGCCCCGACAGTCGGTCATCGAAGGAGTGATGCTCGGTGACGTAGCAGCGCTGCTCGAAGAGATGACGCGTGACCACATCGACCGTGCCGAGCATGCTCGGGCAGTCGGCGGTGAGAATCCAGGTGTCCGGTGCCCGACTCATGATCTGCGCTCCTTATGCCTCGATGGCCAGGCCGTACTCGGCCGATGCGTCCTGCAGCCACAGCCACCAGTAGTCGGAGAAGCTGCGGCGGATCACCAGCTCCCAGGTGTCTTCGGCAGTGCGGCGGATCACCAGTTGCGACTTGGCGAACACGGTGCCGACGGCCTTGCCCACCGGGAAGTTGTTCGGGTGTACATCATAGCTGGTGGATTTCATCAGCACGTCGCGCACGTTCGGGCCGCGCAGCTCGAGCAGGGTCTGCCCGCCACTGACATTGACCACCTGGACGTGCTGGCCGTCGAGGGCATCGCGCAGCTTCTGCTCGACGCTGAACTCCTGGCCGCCCGGGACGATCAGCAGCCATTCGTCGGGGCCGACCCACTGCAGCGACATTTCACTGTTGGCGACCACCGTCAGTGCCACCGGCAGCTCCAGGCCCAGGGCCTTGTGCACGGCGCCGGCGAACTGCGGATCGTGGCCATCACCACGGATCGTCAGGTGACCGAGGAATTTCTTCTCGCGCAGGGTGACGCCTGCGTTGTTGCGGCCCTTGCCGACCAGGCTGGCCAGGTCTGCGTGGTGCAGCGGCGACTGGGCCTTGGCATCGCTGCCGGGGTTTTGCTGGAAGACGTTGATAGCGCTCATTTCTTACCTGCCTTGAATTCTTGTGCCAGGAACGGCGCCGACCTGTAGGAGCGGGCTTGTCCCGCGATTGGGGCGCAGAGGCCACCATCGCAATCGCGGGGCAAGCCCGCTCCCACAGGGTCCGGCGTGGTCTTCCAATGCCTTAGACGTTCTGCCGCTCACCCTTCGGATCGAAGAACACCGAAGACACGATCTCTGCCTCGATCACGCTGCCGTCGGCCTGTGGCGAATAGACCCGCTCGCCGAGGCGCTTGAGGCCACCCTTGACCACGCCCATGGCGAACGAATAGCCCAGGGAGTTGGCCTTGTAGCTGGAGGTGACGTGACCGACCATGTCCATCGGAATCGGCTGCTTGGGATCGAACACCAGCTGGGCACCTTCAGGCAGCCACACGTTCGGGTCCACAGGCTTGAGGCCGACCAGTTGCTTGCGGTTCTCGCGGGTGGTGTCCTCGCGGTTCATGCCGCGCAGGCCGATCCACGAGAACGGCTTGTTGCGGCCCACGCACCAACTCATGTTCAGGTCGTCCGGCGTCATCGAGCCGTCGGTGTCCTGGCCGACGATGATGAAGCCCTTCTCGGCACGCAGCACGTGCATGGTCTCGGTGCCGTACGGCGTGAGGTTGTACTGCTTGCCCGCCTCGATGATCTTTTCCAGCACGCCCATGGCGTAGTTGGCCTGGACGTTGACCTCGTAAGACAGCTCGCCGGTGAACGAGATACGGAACACCCGCGCCGGCACCCCACCGACGTTGCCTTCCTTCCAGCTCATGAACGGGAAGGCGTCCTTGTCCAGGTCGATATCGCTGATCTGCTCCAGCAGCTTGCGGCTGTTGGGGCCGGACAGGGTCATGGTCGCCCAGTGGTCGGTGACCGAGGTGAAGTACACCTTCAGCTCCGGCCATTCGGTCTGGTGGTACAGCTCCAGCCACTGCAGCACACGGGCGGCGCCGCCAGTGGTGGTGGTCATGATGAAGTGGTTGTCGCCGACGCAGGCGGTCACACCGTCGTCGAAGACCATGCCGTCTTCCTTGCACATCAGGCCGTAGCGGGCCTTGCCCACATCGAGCTTGGTCCAGGCGTTGGTGTACACGCGGTTGAGGAACTCGCGCGCATCCGGGCCCTGGATGTCGATCTTGCCGAGCGTGGAAGCATCGAGCAGGCCCACGCTGTCACGCACCGCCTTGCACTCACGAGCCACGGCGGCGTGAATGTCTTCGCCAGGCTTGGGGAAGTACCACGGACGCTTCCACTGGCCGACATCCTCGAACTCGGCGTTGTTCTTCACGTGCCAGGCGTGCAGCGCGGTGAAGCGCACCGGCTCGAACAGGTGGCCACAATGACGGCCCGCCACCGCGCCGAACGTGACCGGCGTGTAGTTGGGGCGGAACATGGTGGTGCCCATTTCCGGAATGGTGATACCCAGCGAGCGGGCGGCGATGGCCAGGCCGTTGATGTTGCCCAGCTTGCCCTGGTCGGTGCCGAAGCCCAGCGCGGTGTAACGCTTGACGTGCTCGACCGACTCGAAGCCTTCGCGGGTGGCCAGCTCGATGGCGGCAGCAGTGACGTCGTTCTGCTGGTCGACGAACTGTTTCGGGGCGCGCGCAGTGCCTTTGTCGTGCGGCACCTGGAACAGCGCCACGGTGGCCTCTTCCTTGCGCTGCAAGGTCTTGGGCAGGCTGCCGACGCTGGCCTTGAAGCCGGCCTCGGTGGCGGCGCGAACACCGCCTTCGAAACCATCGGCGAGGGTGTCGCCCAGCGCATAGACGCCGTTCACGCCACCGACGCACACACGCTTCTGCGGCGCGTCGCCCGGCACGAAGCCGAGGATATCGTCACGCCAGACAGGGCGCCCGCCCAGGTGCGAGGCCAGGTGCACCACCGGGCTGTAGCCCCCGGAAGTGGCAACCAGGTCGCATTCGAGCCATTCGCCAGGGCTGGTGACCTTGTGTGCAGGCACATCGATGGCCGCCACACGGGCACCGGTGACGTGCTTGCCGCCACGGGCTTCGATCACCGCGCTGGAGGTGAGGATGCGGATCCCCTTGGCACGCGCCTCCTCGACCAGCGAACCGCGCGGGTTGTGGCGCGCATCGGCGATGGCGACCACCTGCAGGCCGGCATCGTGCCAGTCAAGGGCGGTGCGGTAGGCATGGTCGTTGTTGGTCGACAGCACCAGCTTGCGGCCCGGCGCCACGCCATAACGGCGCACATAGGTGGAAACCGCTCCGGCCAGCATGTTGCCCGGCAGGTCGTTGTTGCCGTACACCAGCGGACGTTCGTGGGCGCCGGTAGCCAGCACCACACGCTTGGCCCGCACACGGTGCACGCGCTGGCGTACCTGGCCGATCGGCGCGCGGTCACCGAGGTGGTCGGTGAGGCGCTCGTGGATGGTCAGGAAGTTATGGTCGTGGTAACCGTTGACCGTGCTGCGCGGCAGCAGGGTGACTTCGGCCAGCCCCTGCAGCTCGGCAAGGGTCGCAGCCACCCAGTCGGCGGCCGGCTTGCCGTCGAGGGTCTCGCGGCTGTCGAGGAGGCTGCCGCCGAACTCTTCCTGTTCATCGGCCAGGATCACCCGCGCCCCGCTACGGCCGGCCGCCAGTGCAGCAGCCAGGCCTGCCGGGCCGGCACCGACGATCAGCACGTCGCAGTGCTGGTTCATGTAGTCGTAGCTGTCCGGGTCGTTCTGCAGCGGTGCACGGCCCAGGCCCGCCGCCTTGCGGATGTACTTCTCGTAGGTCATCCAGAACGACTTGGGATACATGAAGGTCTTGTAGTAGAACCCCGGCGGCATCATGTTGCCGCCGACCTTGCCGATGATGCCCATCACGTCGTTGTTGACGTTCGGCCAGCCGTTGGTGCTGCTGGCCACCAGGCCCGAATACAGCGCCTGCTGGGTGGCACGCACGTTGGGGATCTGGGTGGCTTCGCTGGAGCCGATCTGCAGGATAGCGTTCGGCTCTTCGGTACCGGCGGCGATGATCCCGCGCGGGCGCGAATACTTGAAGCTGCGCCCGACGATCTCGACACCGTTGGCCAGCAGCGCGGCGGCCAGGGTATCGCCGGCATAACCCTGGTAGGTCTTGCCGTTGAAGGTAAAGTTCAGAACCTTGCTGCGGTCGATGCGACCGCCGCTGGCGAGGCGATAGACCTGGCTCATACTTTTTCTCCCTGGCCCTTGGCGGTCGCCGGTGCGGCGCTTTGTCTGGATGCAGCGGTCACCTGAGGCTTCTCACCGATCTTGTAGGTTTCGAGAATCTCGTAGGTCACCGTGTCACGGGTCACGTTGAAGTACTGGCGGCAACCGGCGACGTGGTCCCACAGCTCGTGGTGGATACCGCGCGGGTTGTCGCGGAAGAACATGTAGGTGCCCCACTCTTCGTCGGAGCAGGTGTTCGGGTCCAGCGGGCGGGCGATGTGCGCCTGGCCTGAAGCGTGGAATTCTTCTTCGGAGCGCAGCTCGCCGCAGTGGGGACAGAAGATTTGCAACATGACGGTTGTCTCCGGGTCAGTGGGCGACGGCAGCAGCGCCGTGTTCGTCGATCAGCGCGCCGTTGTAGAAACGGTCGATGGAGAAAGGCGCGGCCAGTGGATGCATCTCGCCCTTGGCCAGGCTCGCCGCGAAGACGTTGCCCGAGCCCGGAGTGGCCTTGAAGCCGCCCGTGCCCCAACCGCAGTTGAAGAACATGTTCTTGACCGGGGTCTTGGAGATGATCGGGCACGCATCCGGGGTGGTGTCGACGATGCCGCCCCACTGGCGGTTCATGCGCACGCGCGACAGGATCGGGAACATCTCGACGATCGCCTGCAGGGTGTGCTCGATGATCGGGTACGAGCCACGCTGGCCATAACCGACCCAACCGTCGATGCCGGCGCCGATCACCAGGTCGCCCTTGTCGGACTGGCTGATGTAGCCATGCACGGCGTTGGACATGATCACCGAGTCGATGATCGGCTTGATCGGCTCCGACACCAGTGCCTGCAGGGGGTGCGACTCCAGCGGCAGGCGGAAGCCGGCAAGCTTGGCCATGTGCCCGGAGTTACCGGCAGTGACCACGCCGACGCGCTTGGCACCGATGAAGCCCTTGTTGGTTTCCACACCGATCACCGCACCGTTCTCCTTGCGGAAACCAATGACTTCGGTCTGCTGGATCAGGTCCACACCCAGGGCGTCGGCGGCCCGGGCGAAGCCCCAGGCGACCGCATCGTGGCGGGCGACGCCGCCGCGACGCTGCACGGTGGCGCCCAGGATCGGGTAACGGGTGTTCTTCGAGCAGTCCAGGTGCGGGATCTCGGCCGCGACCTGGTCGGTGAGGATCAGCTCGCCATCGACACCATTGAGGCGGTTGGCGTTGACCCGGCGCTCGGAATCGCGGATGTCCTGCAGGGTGTGGCACAGGTTGTAGACGCCGCGCTGGGAGAACATCACGTTGTAGTTGATGTCCTGCGACAGGCCTTCCCACAGCTTCATGGCGTGTTCGTAGAGGTGCGCGGACTCATCCCACAGGTAGTTGGAACGCACGATGGTGGTGTTGCGCGCGGTGTTGCCACCGCCCAGGTAACCCTTCTCGACCACCGCGACGTTGGTGATGCCGTGTTCCTTGGCCAGGTAGTAAGCCGTGGCCAGGCCATGGCCGCCGCCGCCAACGATGACCACGTCGTAGACCTTCTTGGGGGTCGGCGTGCGCCACATGCGCTGCCAGTTCTCGTGGTGGCTGAGGGAGTGCTTGAGAAGGCCGAAGCCCGAATAGCGTTGCATGGTGTTCTACTCCACTCAGCGGTAGACCGGGAAGTCGGCGCACAGGGCGGCGACGTTCTTGGCGACATCGGCTTCGACGTCGGCGTCGCCCAGGTTGTCCAGCACATCGCAGATCCAGCCCGCCAGCGCCACGCACTGGGCAACCTTGAAGCCGCGGGTGGTGACGGCCGGGGTGCCGATGCGCAGGCCCGAGGTGACGAACGGCGACTGCGGGTCATTGGGCACAGCGTTCTTGTTGACGGTGATGTGCGCGCGGCCGAGGGCGGCGTCAGCATCCTTGCCGGTCAGGCCCTGGCGGATCAGGCTGACCAGGAACAGGTGGTTGTCGGTGCCGCCGGAAACCACGTCGTAACCACGCTCGATGAACACCTGGGCCATGGCCTGGGCGTTCTCGATGACCTGCTTCTGGTAGGTCTTGAATTCGGGCTCCAGCGCCTCCTTGAAGCACACCGCCTTGGCTGCGATCACATGCATCAGCGGGCCGCCCTGGGCGCCAGGGAATACGGCAGCGTTGAGCTTCTTCTCGATCTCTTCGTTGGACTTGGCCAGGATCAGGCCGCCACGCGGACCGCGCAGGGTCTTGTGGGTGGTGGTGGTGACCACGTCGGCGAAAGGAATCGGGTTCGGATACAGGCCCGCAGCGACCAGACCGGCAACGTGGGCCATGTCGACGAACAGCAGCGCACCGACTTTATCGGCGATCTGGCGGAAGCGTGGGAAATCGAGGGTTTTCGAGTAGGCCGAGAAACCTGCGACGATCATCTTCGGCTTGTGCTCGACGGCGAGGCGCTCGACTTCGTCGTAGTCGATCAGGCCGGTATTGGTGTCGATTCCGTACTGAACGGCGTTGTACAGCTTGCCCGAGGACGACACCTTGGCACCGTGGGTGAGGTGGCCACCGTGGGCCAGGCTCATGCCCAGGATGGTGTCACCGGCCTGCAGCAGAGCGAGGTAGACCGCGCTGTTGGCCGAAGAACCGGAGTGCGGCTGGACGTTGGCGTAATCGGCGCCGAACAGCTGCTTGGCGCGCTCGATGGCCAGTGCCTCGACCTTGTCGACGTGCTCGCAGCCACCATAGTAGCGCTTGCCCGGATAGCCTTCGGCGTACTTGTTGGTCAGGCCGCTGCCCTGGGCCTGCATGACGCGCTTGCTGGTGTAGTTCTCCGAGGCGATCAGCTCGATGTGATCTTCCTGGCGCTGTTCCTCGGCATTCATCGCCGCCAGCAGTGCATCGTCGTAACCCTGGATCTGGTCTTGCTTGCTGAACATCGTGTTTCTCCCGGCAGCGATCGCTTCTTGTCTGATGAGGGTCTTCTCACCCTTTGCGGCGATGGTATGACTGGGCCGGGGGGCACAGATGCCTGCGCGCGCCTTGCAATGGCGCGTTTACGACATTGGTGGTGTGTCAGTACCGGCCTCTTCGCGGGCAAGCCCGCTCCTACGGGGGCCGTGGTGAACCTTGTAGGAGCGGGCTTGCCCGCGAAGAGGCCGGCACTGACACCCCACACTCGGCTTGTATAGGCAACTGCTGAATCGATGGTTTAGAGTGCTGCCTTGCGTCGTAAAAAGGACAGGCGTCATGACCGATAACAACCAACAATTCGCCAGCGACAACTATTCCGGCATCTGCCCTGAAGCCTGGGCGGCGATGGAAAAGGCCAACCAGGGCCACGAACGCGCCTATGGCGACGATCAGTGGACCGAACGCGCCTCGGAATATTTCCGCAAGCTGTTCGAAACCGACTGCGAGGTGTTCTTCGCCTTCAACGGTACTGCCGCCAACTCCCTGGCGCTGGCCTCGCTGTGCCAGAGCTACCACAGCGTGATCTGCTCCGAGACCGCCCACGTCGAGACCGACGAATGCGGCGCGCCGGAGTTCTTTTCCAACGGCTCCAAGCTGCTGACCGCACGCAGCGTCAACGGCAAGCTGACCCCGGACTCGATCCGCGAGGTCGCGCTCAAACGCCAGGACATCCACTATCCCAAGCCGCGCGTGGTCACCATCACCCAGGCCACCGAAGTCGGCAGCGTGTATCGCCCCGACGAGCTCAAGGCAATCAGCGCCACCTGCAAGGAGCTGGGCCTGAACCTGCACATGGATGGCGCACGCTTCTCCAACGCCTGCGCGTTCCTCGGCTGTTCGCCGGCAGAGCTGACCTGGAAAGCGGGCATCGATGTGTTGTGCTTCGGTGGCACCAAGAACGGCATGGCGGTGGGCGAGGCGATCCTGTTCTTCAACCGCGACCTGGCCGAAGACTTCGACTACCGCTGCAAGCAGGCCGGGCAGCTGGCCTCGAAGATGCGCTTCCTGTCGGCGCCCTGGGTCGGGCTGCTGGAAGACAGCGCCTGGTTGCGTCACGCACAGCATGCCAACCACTGCGCGCAGTTGCTGGCTTCGCTGGTCAGTGACCTGCCGGGTGTCGAGCTGATGTTCCCGGTGGAAGCCAACGGGGTGTTCCTGCAACTACCGGAATTCGCCATCGAAGCCCTGCGCGGCAAGGGCTGGCGCTTCTACACCTTCATCGGTAGCGGTGGCGCGCGCTTCATGTGCTCGTGGGATACCGAAGAAGCGCGGGTGCGTGAGCTGGCGGCCGATATCCGCGTAATCATCGGCGGCTGATCGAAAGGCACTCGGCGAGAGCGGGCTGTTTGGGACCGGGCTTGTGGGGGCCCGACAAGCCCGCTCCTCCACTCAAGGTCATCAGCAAGACGTTGCCCTGCCTCAAGCCTGGATTCAGGCCTCGCCGATGGTCCGGGCGATAGCGTCCACCGCAGCATCCACCTTCGCCTGAGTGCGTTCGAGCGTCTGCGCGTGCTCGCGCTGCAACTCGATCTGCCTGGAGCACAGGTTCAAAGCTGCCAGCACCAGCAACTTGTCGCCGATCAATGTGGGGTAGTTGCGCTTGGTCTCGGCCAGAGCGACGTTGAGCATGCGCACGGCCTGCGAGAGCGTCTCTTCCTGGCCCTCGGGCGCCTTCAGCGAGTAGTCGGTGCCGAGAATGTTCACCACATTGATCGGCTGCGCTTGCAGTCTCATGCGCCTACGACACCTGCACTGGCACGCTCGACCAGCGCCTGGATACGTGCGGCGGTAGCGCCGTGCTTCTCTTCCTGCTCCATCAGCGACAGCTGCAGAGTCTCGTTCTCTTCCTTGGCCTGGGCCAGTTCCTGATCGAGCTTCTGGTTCTGCTCGGTCAGTTGTGCGTTCTTGTGCATCAGGTCGCCGACCAGTTGCTCCAGTTGATTCAGGGATGCTTCCAACATACGTCTATCTCGGTTGTTGCAAAGGGCGCACACGATAAAGAAAAGCTCGCGCCCCCGCCATTAAAAATCAGGTAAGGGAGGGTGTGTTCCGGCAGATTGACAGGCTTGCGGGCACCTTGTTCCGGCCTGGATCAACCGCCTGTCAGGAAGAACGAGTGTAAATCCTCGTTTAGCCCCCCATTGCCTAAAGACTTGTGCGTTCCGACCGATAGGCAGGTAGGTCAAATTCCTTCGCATGGACGCGAGCCTTCCCTCCGGATCTCGACGTCATGTCCCTACGCAATCTGAATATCGCCCCACGCGCCCTGCTCGGCTTTTCCCTGATCGGTGTGCTGATGCTTAGCCTAGGTATTTTTTCACTCATCCAGATGGGCAATATCCGGCAGGCGGGCATCATCATCGAGCAGGTCAATGTCCCGAGTATCAAGCTGCTGGACGAAATGACCGCGCTCAATCTGCGCCTGCGCACCCTGTCCTATCGACTGCTGGTCAACCGGGATTCGCAGGCCGATACCATGCGCCTGATGGACGAACGCAACGCCCAGATCGACAAGGCTCGTAGCGCCTACGTGCCGCTGATCGCCGAGCCTGAGGAACAGGCCGCATTCGACCAGCTCGGCCAGTTGCTGACGCAGTACCGCCAGCTTGAAGCCCGTATGCGCAGCCTGAGCCAGGCCGGCCAGCTCGATCCTCTGCGCGAGATGCTCAACCGCGACCTGCTGGCCAACTCCGACCAGATCAACAAGGCCATGGACCGCCTGCTGCAGATCAACACCGCGCAGACGCGCAAGGCCAACGAGGAAGCCGCACGCCAGTACGACAGCGCCTTCATGCTGGTGATTGGCCTGCTGGTGGCTGCCACGGTGCTCACGTTGCTGTTCGCGCTGCTGCTGACACGCAGCATCGTGCGTCCGATCGACGACGCCCTGCGCGCCGCCGAACAGATCGCCGAAGGCGACCTCACCCAGCGCGTCAGCACCGACGGCACCGACGAAGCCGCCCGTCTGCTGCAGGCCATGGCCAAGATGCAGGACAAGCTGCGCGACACCCTGCAGCTGATCTCAGGCTCTGCCACCCAGCTCGCCTCGGCCGCCGAGGAACTCAACAGCGTCACCGACGAAAGCGCGCGCGGCCTGGCCCAGCAGAACAACGAGATCCAGCAGGCCGCCACTGCGGTTACCGAGATGACCAGCGCCGTCGAAGAGGTTGCCCGCAATGCCGTCAGCACCTCGGAGGCCTCGGGTGAAGCCAGCCGCTCGGCCGGCGATGGCCGCGACCTGGTGATCGAGACGGTCGGCGCCATCGAACGCATGAGCAGCGACGTGCAGACCACCGCCAGGCTGATCGAGGATCTGGCCGGGCAATCACGCGATATCGGCAAGGTGCTGGACGTGATCCGCGGCCTGGCCGACCAGACCAACCTGCTGGCACTCAACGCCGCCATCGAAGCGGCACGTGCCGGCGAGGCTGGACGTGGCTTCGCGGTGGTGGCTGACGAGGTGAGGGCATTGGCCCATCGCACCCAGCAATCGACCAGCGAGATCGAGCGGATGATCGGCAGCATCCAGGGCGGCACCGAGCATGCGGTGGAATCGATGCGCACCAGCACCGATCGAGCCGAATCGACCTTGAACATCGCTCGCGGCGCTGGCCTTGCATTGGACACCATCACCAGCGCCGTGGCGCAGATCAACGAGCGCAACCTGGTGATCGCCAGCGCTGCCGAGGAGCAAGCCCAGGTGGCCCGCGAGGTGGACCGCAACCTGGTGAACATCAATGACCTGTCGGTGCAGAGCGCGACCGGCGCACACCAGACCAGCATGGCCAGCGCCGAGCTGTCGCGCCTGGCAGTGGATCTGAATGGGCTGGTGGGGCGGTTCCGCACCTGACCACGCAATCCTGCAGGAGCGGCAATTCGCCACTCCTGCAGTTACGGTGCAACGGATCAGTAGTCGATCCGCACATCCCCCTTGGGCACGCTGCAGCACGACAGGATGTAGCCTTCGGCTTCGTCGTCCTCGGTGATCCCGCCGTTGTGGTCCATCTCCACTTCACCGCCGAGCTTGAGCACCTTGCAGGTGCCGCAGATGCCCATGCCGCAGGCCTTGGGAATCATCAGCCCGACTTTCGCCGCCGCCGCGTGCACCGTCTCGCCCGGGGCGATGCGAATGCTCTTCTCGCTGCCGACGAACTCGACCAGGTTGAGGTCCGCCACATCCACTGCCGGCGCCTCGGCCGCCGCTTCGGCATGCTCGACCGCATCGGCCTTGGCCTCGGCCGGCGTCGCGCCGAACGATTCCTCGTGGTAGTTCTTCATGTCGAAGCCGACCGCTTCGAGCATGCGCTTGACCGCGTTCATGTAGGGCGTCGGCCCACAGCAGAAGATCACCCGCTCGAGGTAGTCAGGCGCGATCAACTCCATCAGCCGCTGGTTCAGGTAGCCGCGATAGCCCGCCCAGGGCTCGCCCAGGCCGTGCTTCTCGCAAATGATGTGCAGGCTGAAGTTGGGGATGCGCGAGGCCATGTGTTCCAGCTCGCGGTGGTAGATGATGTCCTTGGGTGAGCGGGCGCTGTGCACGAACACCATGTCGACGTTGGCGTTGGTGTCGTAGAACCAGCGCGCCATGGACATCACCGGGGTGATGCCGACACCGCCGGAAAGGTACAGCGCCTTGTTGGCCGGGAAGTCGATGGCGTTGAACAACCCCACCGGGCCGTGCACGGGAAGCTCTGCGCCTTCGTGCAGGGTGTCGTGGAGGAAGTTCGATACCAGCCCGCCGGGCACGCGCTTGACGGTGATCGAGAAGCTGTAGGGGACTGATGGCGAGCTGGAGATGGTGTAGGAACGCATCACTGGCTTGCCTTCGATCTCCAGCTCCAGCGTCACGAACTGGCCCGGCTTGAAGAAGAACATGATCGGCTGGTCGGCCATGAAGCAGAAAGTGCGCACGTCCCAGGTCTCCTGGATGACCTTGACGCAGCGCACGATGTGGCGGCCGTTGGCCCAGGTCTGGGTGGTGACCGGATTGAGGAAGGTTTCGGACATGTTCTTCTCCAGCAGCCGACTATCGGCCTTCTTATGGCTGCGATAATGCGCAACGCCGTGACGTCGCACATTCCCATCCGCGACATCGGCGTGCTTATCGCGACCAGCCCCAAGGTACAAGGGTTGGCGCGTCGGAATTCGATTCGGCCATGTCGCCCATGGATATGGTTCGCGAACGGCGCGAACGCACACTCCTCGGCAAATAGAACCGCCGTTTTTTCGCTGACAGCCTTGCGCCAACCACAACAACGATTAGCCACCTTTCGCCGGCCGACAACGGCCTTGAGGATATAACGATGGACGTCACCGCAACCCTGAGCCTGGGCGATCCACTGGAACCTGCACGCAAGGCCACCGCCGAGATGCTGCAGACCCGCGAGCGGACCTACTCGCTGCCGCAGCCGTTCTACTGCGACGAGCGCCTGTTCCAGATCGACATGCAGGAGATCTTCCACAAGGAGTGGCTGATCGCGGGGATGACCTGCGAAATTCCATCGAAAGGCAACTACCTCACCCTGCAGATCGGCAAGAACCCGGTGATCGTCATCCGCGGCGCCGAAGGCAAGGTGCACGCTTTCCACAACGTCTGCCGCCACCGCGGTTCGCGGCTGTGCGTCAGCGAAAAGGGCAAGGTGGCCAAGCTGGTCTGTCCCTACCACCAGTGGACCTACGAGCTCGACGGCCGCCTGCTGTTCGCCGGCACCGAGATGGGCGCCGACTTCGACATGAACCAGTACGGCCTCAAGCCGATCAACGTGAAGACTGCCGGCGGCTACATCTTCATCAGCCTGGCGGAAAATCCGCCGGCCATCGACGAGTTCCTGGCCACGCTCGACCACTACATGGAACCGTACGACATGGAGAACGCCAAGGTGGCCGTGCAGACCACCTTGATGGAAAAGGCCAACTGGAAACTGGTGCTGGAAAACAACCGCGAGTGCTACCACTGCAACGGTTCGCACCCTGAATTGCTCAAGACCCTGCTGGAGTGGGACGACACCAACGACCCGCGCGCCGACCAGGCGTTCAAGGACCACGTCGCCGCTTCCGCTGCCGCCTGGGAAGCCGAGAAGATCCCTTACCTGCACAAGAGCCATGGCCTGCGTAACCGCATCGTGCGCATGCCGCTGCTCAAGGGCACCGTGTCGATGACCATGGACGGCAAGCAGGCGTGCAAGAAGCTCATGGGCCGCATCAAGAACCCCGACCTCGGTTCGATGCGCATCCTGCACCTGCCGCACTCCTGGAACCACTGCATGGGCGATCACATGATCGTCTTCACGGTGTGGCCGATCAGCGCCCAGGAAACCATGGTCACCACCAAGTGGCTGGTGCACAAGGATGCCGTCGAAGGCGTCGATTACGACCCCGAGCAGATGCGCAAGGTGTGGGATGCCACCAACGACCAGGACCGCCGCCTGGCCGAAGAGAACCAGCGCGGGATCAACTCCACCGCCTACCAGCCGGGCCCGTACTCGAAGACCTACGAGTTCGGTGTGGTCAACTTCATCGACTGGTACAGCGACCGCGTCCTGGCCAACTTGGGTGCGGAACCTGCGCCATACCTGAAGGAAGTCAAGGCGCAGTAAGCCTTCACGGGTGTTGATAAACGCCACGGCCGAGCGATCGGCCGTGGCGTTTTACATTGCAATCCAAAGGAACTGAACATGTTATCCACAGAGTTGTTCAGATGTTCTGTGGACAGGCGTCGAGCCTCGGCAGACGACAGACTGATCATTATTTGATCAATTCTCTGAAAGCCTTTGATCCAGAGGCCTGCAAGTAATATCGAACACCTTGTCCACAGATACGCCAACAGATTTTGTGGGCACATGCAGACCGCGTGGAAAAGTGCTGTGGATAATGGCCTTGACCCCTTGTCAATCATGACCTTGAGAGTGATTAAGGCGACTTTGGTCAATTATTGACCAATAGCTTGCAGGCCAATGAAATCAAGGCATCCAGCGGTTGCCCAACATATTATCCACAGAGCCGCCAACAGTGATTGTGGGAAACCTCATGGGAATGACCCGGGATTGCCATGGGTGATTCACGGAGCGGGCTGTATGTTTTTTGATCAATGCTCTACACGCATTGATTTCAAAGGGCTGTAGCGAAGCGCGAACACTTTATTCACAGGGTCGCGAACAGATTTGGTGGGCAACTCTCTGTGGGAGCGGGCTTGTCCCGCGAACACGAGCGTAGCCCGTGCCAGGCAGCGCGGTGTTCTTTTCGCGGGCAAGCCCGCTCCTACAACAGCCCCAACCAGTCAGCGCAACACGCCTTCCTCCACCAGCAACTTGAGGATCGCTTCGGCACCCTCCTGCGGGGAAACATCCTTGAGCACCTTGCCGCCACCGCCACTGGCCTTGGCCGTGGCTGCCTTCATCCGATCGGCGCCGCTCTTGGCCTTGATCACCTTGAGCCGCTTGGGCCGCGGGCGGGCAGGCTGCAAGGCGTCGCCTTCGAGCAGTTCATCGTCCACCACCGCCACGTTACGCGCCGCCAGCACACCCCGCCGCGCAGGGCCAAAGGCGCTCTGGCGCGGCTTGGGCGCGGCGTTATCCACAGTCGCCAGCAACGGCAGGCGTACCTTCAACCGGCGTCGTTGACCGCGCGGCAAGGCCTGCAGCACCTGGGCGGTGCCATTCTCGATCGACTCCACCTCAGCCAGGCCCACCACCAACGGCCAGCCCAGCCTCTCGGCCAGCAGAAACGGCAGCATGCCCGAGCCTTCACCCGTCTCGGCCTGGCTGCCGGTCAGCACCAGTTGAGCACCAGCGTCGCGCAGGTAATCCCCCAGCACCCCCAGCACATCGGCCCCCGCAGGCTGCTCGAGCACATCCAGATGCTCCAGGCCCATGCCCAGGTAGCCGCGCAGGGCCTCTTCGCGCGGGTCGCCGGCATGTACCACCTGCAAGTTATCCCCAGCCAGCTGCAAGCCCAATTCGACAGCGCGTGCATCCTGCTCGGCGCGGCGAGCGCGACCAGAGCTGGGGTGAGCGCCGATGGAAACCAGGCTGATGACTTTCGTACTCATGCTCGTGCCCTTATGCCGCGTCGCGCCGAGCGCCGCTGCGGTAGTTGTCCACAGCCTCGATCAGTGCCTGGAGAATCGCCGCGCTGTCGCCAATCACCGACAGGTCGGCCCGTTTGATCATGTCGCAGCCGGGATCCATGTTGATCGCCACCACCTTGTCGCAGGCACCGATACCTTGCAGGTGCTGGATGGCCCCGGAGATCCCCACCGCCACGTAGACCCGCGCCGTGACCCAGGTACCGGTGGCACCGACCTGGCGGTTGCGCGGCATGAAGCCGTCGTCCACGGCGACCCGCGAGGCGCCCTCGGTTGCCCCCAGGGCCGCAGTTGCCCTGTGGAAAAGTGCCCAGTCCTTCACACCGTTGCCGCCGGAGACAATGAATTCGGCTTCGGCCATGGCGATGGCCGCCGGGTCTACCGCCACCGATCCGAGGTCTTCGATGCGCGACAGGCTGCGCGCCACGCCTGTGGACAACGTGACCGGCAGCGCTTCGTGACGGGTTTCGCTGACCGGCTCGGCGCATTCGGCGGCGGCCAGTATCAGGCGCGGCAGGCCGCGCTGCAGGTCCTGCTGGCCGGCGCCGGCACGGCCGATGCACTGGCCGTCCTTGATCTGCCAGACCCGCGTGGCCGGGCGCTCGCCGAGCGCTGCCCCCAGGCGCCGCCCCAGTTCGCCGCCACCAGTGCGGCTGTCAGGCAGCAACCAGTGCTGCGGCGCAAACTGGTTATCCACAGCCCGCAAGCCCTGGACAAGCTGCTCGGGCACATAGCCTTCGAATGCTTCGCCATCGATGACCAGCAGGCGATCGACACCGGCTGTGGAAAAGTGGCTTTCCTTGTGTTCGCCAAAGACGACCGCAAGCACTGCCCCCTCACTGCCGGCAAGGCTGCGGGCAAGGCCGAGCAGGTCGCGGTCGTGGCTGCCGAGGCGGCCACCGACCATGTCGGGCACCACGGCGATGTAGAACGCCGGATCCGCCACCTGATGCAAGGGCAATTGCACCTCGGCGGCTGCCGTGCGCCGACCGCCGATCGCCGTGCCCTGCTGGGCACCGCTGCGGTCGATACGCTTGAGGCCGCTGGGGCCGATGAAGCCGGCAGCGATGGCGTGGGGGTTCTTGCGAATCAGCCCGTTGGGGCCCATCCAGCGGGCCTGTTGCGTCTGCATCGCCGCGTGCAGCGGGTGCAGGCGGTTACGGGCAATCCACTCGGCGCGAGGATCGCGGCGGATGATGTCGCTCATCAGTGCACCTCCGCAGGTTCACGTTCTACCAGGTTCGATTTGCTCGCAGCGGCGGGCGTCTCGTCTTCGATCAGCAAATCGGCGACCAACTCGGCCAGGTCCTTGATCTGTGGGCGCGGCTCGACCACACCCTCAAGCATCGCCGTGCACTGTGGACAACCTACCGCCACCAGTTCGGCCTCGGTCTCGCGGATATCGTCCATGCGCATGTCGGGGATACGCTGCTTGCCCGGGATGTCGGTGATCGGCGCACCGCCGCCACCGCCACAGCAACGCGAACGGAAGCCCGAGCGCTGCATCTCGCGCACCTCGATGCCCAAGGCCTTGAGCACGTCGCGCGGGGCCTGGTACTCGCCGTTGTAGCGCCCCAGGTAGCACGGGTCGTGGTAGGTCACGCTACCGCCCTTGTGCTGGCCGAGGTTGAGCTTGTTGGCGGCGATCAGTTCGGCGATGTAGGTGCTGTGGTGCTGCACCTGGTACTCGCCGCCCAGGGCGCCGTATTCGTTCTTCAGCACATGGAAGCTGTGCGGATCGCAGGTGACGATGCGCTGGAAGCGGTATTGGCCCAGGGTCTGGATGTTGCGCCTGGCCAGGTGCTGGAAGGTCGCTTCATCGCCCAGGCGACGGGCCACATCACCGCTGTCGCGTTCTTCCAGGCCGAGCACGGCGAAGTCCACACCCGAGGCCTTGAGCACCTTGACGAAGGCACGCAGGGTGCGCTGGTTGCGCATGTCGAAGGCGCCGTCGCCGACCCAGAACAACACCTCGGTGCTCTTCACGTCCGACAGCAGTTTCAGGTTCAGGTCGGCGGCCCAGTTCATCCGCCCACCGGGGTTGAAGCCGCCGGGGTTGTCGGTGGCGATCAGGTTGTCGAGCACCTCGGCGCCCTTGTTCGGCGTCGCGCCCTTTTCCAGCGTGAGGTGGCGGCGCATGTCGACGATGGCATCGACGTGCTCGATCATCATCGGGCACTCCTCCACGCAAGCGCGGCAGGTGGTGCACGACCACAGCGTCTCGGCATCGACCAGGCCGTTGACGATCGGCTGGTGCGGATGACCGCCATGCTGACCAACCGGTTTACCGGGGTAAGGGCTGCCGGCAAAGGTCGCATCGGTGCCACCGGCCAGGCCGATGACCATGTCCTGGATGAGCTTTTTCGGGTTCAGCGGCTGGCCGGCGGCGAATGCCGGGCACATCGCCTCGCACTTGCCGCACTGCACGCAGGCGTCGAAGCCCAACAGCTGGTTCCAGGTGAAATCGACTGGTTTTTCCACACCCAGCGGCGCGTTCGGGTCTTCCAGGTCGAGCGGCTTGAGGCCAGTGGAGCGACCGCCGCCGAAACGCTCGGCACGGCGGTGCCAGGCCAGGTGCAGGGCACCGGCGAAGGCGTGCTTCATCGGCCCGCCCCAGGTCATGCCGAAGAACAGCTCCGACACACCCCACAGCACACCGAGGCCAAGAATGCCGACCATCACCCAGCCGCCGGTATTGGCCGGCAGGATGCCCGCCACCGGCAGGGTGGCGATGAAGAAGCTCGCGGCGAATACCAGCAGGCTTTTCGGCAGGCGCATCCACGGGCCCTTGGACAGGCGCGAAGGCGGATTCAGACGACGCTTGAAGACGAAGATCGCGCCGCTGAACATGATCACCGTAGCAACCAGCAGCGCGTAGCCAAGGATCTTGCTCTGCAGGCCGAAGCCATGCACCAGGATCGCCAACAGCGCCGACAGGACGAAGCCACCTGCAGTGGCCACGTGAGTCTTGGACATGTACTTGTCGCGCTCGACCACATGGTGCAGATCGACCAGGTAGCGCCGCGGCATGGCCAGCAGGCCGCCGAGCAGGTCGACCTTGCTCGGCCGCCCGCGCCGCCACATGCGCACCCGGCGCAGGGCGCCGAGCACCGCCAGGGCGAGTGCGGCGAACAGCAGGATGGGTAGAAGGGTGTTCAACATGGGAGGCTCCCACAACAGCGGTTGCAAGGGGTTCAGGCCCCTGGAATCCTGCACCGGCCCTGTGGGAGCGGGCTTGCCCGCGAATGCGCCAGGTCAGACACCCCTGTTGTTGGTGCTGACGCTTTCGCGGGCAAGCCCGCTCCCACGGGGGCCGGTGTGTGCCGACAGATCGATCAGAAATCCTTGCACAACCGCAAGGCGTCATAGATCGCCGCATGCACGTTGCGCTGGGCCACGCAGTCGCCGATGCGGTACAGCAGGTAGCCCTCGCCCGGCTGGCTGAGGATCGGCTGCGGCTGGATCGCGAACAGAGCGTCGATGTCGATTTGGCCCTTGTTGCGCGAACCCTCCTTGAGCCCGTAGTACAGCTCCTCGTCCGGGCGCACGCCGTTCTCGATCACCACCTGGTCGACCACACGCTCTTCCTTGGCCCCGGTGTATTCGTTCTCGAGCACCGCCACCAGCTTGTCGCCCTCGCGGTAGACCTTCTCCAGCATCATGTCCCCGGTCATGATCACTTCCTTGGGGTAGATGCTGCGGTAGTAGGTCGGGAAGGTCGTGCCGCCCATGGCCACGCCCGGCTTGATGTCGTCGGTGACGATCTCGACCTGGCTGCCCTTGTCGGCGATGAAATCAGCGGTGGACATGCCGGTGAATTCGCAGATGGTGTCGTACACCAGCACGTTCTTGCCCGGTGCGACCTTGCCGTCGAGCACGTCCCAGCTACTGACCACCAGCCCTTCGGCGGCGCCCCAGTGCTCGTTCTGCTCGATGAACGGATGACCGCCCACCGCCAGCACGATGATGTCCGGGCGCAGGTCCTGGATGGTCGCGATGTCTGCCGCCGTGCCCAGGCGCAGGTCGACCTTCAGGCGCGCGAACTCGAGTTGGTACCAGCGGGTGATGCCGGCGATCTGGTCGCGCTGCGGTGCCTTGGCGGCGATGGTGATCTGCCCGCCGATCTGCTCCTTCTTTTCGAACACGGTGACGTCATGGCCACGCTCGGCGGCCACCCGTGCGGCCTCCATGCCGGCCGGGCCGGCGCCGACCACCACCACCTTGCGTTTCGGCCCGGTGGACTTCTCGATGATGTGCGGCACGCCCATGTACTCACGGGACGTCGCGGCGTTCTGGATGCACAGCACGTCCAGGCCCTGGTACTGACGGTCGATGCAGTAGTTGGCACCGACGCACTGCTTGATCTGGTCGATCTGGCCCATCTTGATCTTGGCGATCAGGTGCGGGTCGGCCATGTGCGCACGGGTCATGCCGACCATGTCGACATAGCCGCCTTCGAGAATGCGCGTGGCCTGGTTCGGGTCCTTGATGTTCTGCGCGTGCAGCACCGGGACCTTGACCACTTCCTTGATGCCGGCCGCCAGGTGCAGGAACGGCTCCGGCGGGTAGCTCATGTTGGGAATGACGTTGGCCAGGGTGTTGTGGGTGTCGCAACCCGAGCCGACCACGCCGATGAAATCGATCATGCCGGTGGCGTCGTAGTAGGCGGCGATCTGCTTCATGTCCTCGTGGCTCAGGCCATCGGGGTGGAATTCGTCACCGCAGATGCGCATGCCCACGCAGAAGTCGTCGCCGACCTCGGCGCGTACCGCCTTGAGTACTTCCAGGCCGAACTTCATGCGGCCTTCGAAGCTGCCGCCCCATTCGTCGGTACGCTTGTTGACCCGAGGGCTCCAGAACTGGTCGATCATGTGCTGGTGCACCGCCGACAGCTCCACGCCGTCCAGTCCGCCTTCCTTCGCCCGGCGCGCGGCCTGGGCGTAATTGCCGATCACCCGCCAGATCTCCTCCACCTCGATGGTCTTGCAGGTGGCGCGGTGCACCGGCTCGCGGATGCCGGACGGCGACATCAGGGTCGGCCAGTGGAAACCGTCCCAGCGCGAGCGACGGCCCATGTGGGTAATCTGGATCATGATCTTGGCGCCATGCTTGTGCATGGCGTCGGCGAGGTTCTGGAAGTGCGGGATGATGCGGTCGGTGGACAGGTTCACCGAGGCCCACCATTGCTGCGGGCTGTCGATGGCAACCACCGACGAGCCGCCACAGATGGCCAGGCCGATGCCGCCCTTGGCCTTCTCTTCGTAATACTTCACGTAGCGCTCGGTGGTCATGCCGCCATCGGTGGCGTAGACCTCGGCGTGCGCGGTGCTGAGCACGCGGTTGCGGATGGTCAGCTTGCCGATCTGGATCGGCTGGAACATTGCTTCGAATGCCATGACGCTCTCTCCGGCTTACAACGGCTTTGTAACGAACAGGCCATCTTCGTGGCCTTCTTCAGAACCGCCATAGACCTGCTCCGCCACAGTGCGGATCGAGCTGCCACGGGCAGCGAGGATCTGGTCCATGGCACCGGCGAACCAGCCGGTGAACATGTAGTCGACCTTGCGGCCGCATTTGCCATACACGTAGACGAACGCCGAGTGCTTGAGCTTGACGCTGCACGTGCCTTTGTCGAGGTCGATGTCCTGGATCTCGAACAGGCCCCAGCCACGCTGGCTCAGGCGCTTCATGTAGTGCTCGAACACTGCCACGCCTTCCAGGCCATGGCACTCGGCTTCTTTTTCGCACCAGTGCCAGGCGGACTTGTAACCCGCCTTGTAGAGGATCTCGGCATAGGCGTCGGCGCCCAGCACTTCCTCGATGCCAATGTGGTTGTTGACGAAGAAATGCCGCGGTACATACAGCATCGGCAGGGCATCGGAGGTCCAGACACCGGTCTCGCTGTCGACTTCGATTGGCAATTGCGGGGCGATCTTGGCCATGGAAACTCAACTCCATAAAATTTTTTGTTTGGATGCCCCGGCGTTGCTGGCAAGGGCTTTCAGGCTCGGAGTGCGGCTTTATTCGCCCCACACATCCTTGAGAACGTTCACCCAGTTCTCGCCCATGATCTTGCGCACCACGCGTTCGGAATGGCCGCGCTTGAGCAGGGTCTCGGTGAGGTTGGGGAATTCGCCCACGGTGCGGATGCCCAGCGGGTTGATGATCTTGCCGAAGTTGGTCAGGCGACGGGCGTAGCCCTTGTCGTGGGTCAGGTACTCGAAGAATTCCTGGCCATGGCCCTGGGTGAAGTCGGTGCCGATACCGATGGCGTCTTCACCGACGATGTTCATGGTGTACTCGATGGCCTCGGCGTAGTCGTCGATGGTCGAGTCGATGCCCTTGGCCAGGAACGGCGCGAACATGGTCACGCCGACGAAGCCGCCGTGGTCGGCGATGAACTTCAGCTCGGCATCGGACTTGTTGCGCGGGTGCTCTTTCAGGCCCGACGGCAGGCAGTGGGAATAGCAGACCGGCTTTTTCGATTCGAGGATGACTTCCTCGGAAGTCTTGGAGCCCACGTGCGAGAGGTCGCACATGATGCCGACACGGTTCATCTCGGCGACGATCTCGCGGCCGAAGCCCGACAGGCCGCCGTCACGCTCGTAGCAACCGGTGCCGACCAGGTTCTGGGTGTTGTAGCACATCTGCACGATGCCCACGCCCAGCTGCTTGAACACGTCCACGTAGGCGATCTGGTCTTCGAACGCATGGGCGTTCTGGAAGCCGAAGAGGATACCGGTCTTGCCCAGCTCCTTGGCCTTGCGGATGTCGGCTGTGGTGCGCACCGGCATCACCAGGTCGCTGTTGTCGCGGATCAGTTTCTGGCTGGCGGCGATCTGGTCGACCGTGGCCTTGAACCCTTCCCAGACCGACACGGTGCAGTTGGCTGCGGTCAGGCCGCCTTTGCGCATGTCTTCGAACAGCTCGCGGTTCCACTTGGCGATGATCAGGCCATCGATGACGATGCTGTCGGCGTGTAATTCGGCTGGGCTCATCAGGCTGTCCCCTTTTGTCGAGTTGGGCGACGCCGAATCGTGTGCCGGCGCTTTGGGGCCAGCATATGCCTGCGGCCTGTGTCGCCCCGATGCAAAAACGACAGGGGGTTTGCCGAAAGCGTCAATGAGCGACATGGCAAGCTCTGGCGCGCTGCTGGGCAATGAGAGCGAGTCTCGACAAGAACCGTTCATGAACATTTTCTTTGCCCTCTACCACCCGGCTCTAGGCTGAGCGAGAATCTCGACGATTCGTCAGCCTGTTCAGGAGAAAACGGATGAAATCAAAGGCATGGCTGGTACTGCTGTTCGTGGCGCTGGGCGCCCAGGCCGCCGAAGAAGAAAGCACGCCCTGCGACAACGTCGAGACCGACCAGCAGACCTATGCGTGCGCGGCGTACAACAAGCAGACCGCCGAACGCGAACTGAAGGCCGCCTATGACGACCTGATCCAGCGCATCCGTGACCAGTACGCGGACGAAAACGACAAGGCCGTTGCGCTCAGCGGACGCATGGAGGCGGCCGAGAAGCTCTGGACCCAGTTGCGCGATGCCGACTGCAAGGTCGAGACCTATGCCGAGAAACCCGGCAGCAAGGCCTTTGAAGCGGCGTGGAATACCTGCGTGGCGCAGCGCAGCGATGAGCGGTCGGAGTATCTGCAGTCGGTGGGGCAGCAGTGATTCTGTAGTGAAATCTTCACCGGCTTGCCACGGCAGCAAATTGGCACACCACCGGGGATACGCACCGCTCAGGGGCAGGGACGCCCTATGGGGTCAGCGCCCCTATCGTCAGTTGTATAAATAGAAAAATATCAAGGCCCTCAACTTGTTGTACGCTCATATTCGTCGGCTTTCCGAATCGAATCATCGAGCTTTGAAAGACAACGGTGAAAAAGTAGGCCACCAGGAAAAAAAACACCATTCTTTATCGTTAGCCAAATGTTGACGCTTCATGACTCCGCAGCTTGTTGCTGCTTATGGCCTGGAGCATCACATGCAAGGCGTAATTATTTTACCCACCCAATATGTCTACCCCACGATTACAATCCCCGTAGTACTTCCCTCACTTTATCCATTCGGACTACCGCACTGGCCATACCCCTCTGGCGGACCGCACGACCCCGGTATGTTTCCTGTAATAACATCACCTTCAACACCCCCACCTCCGCCCCCACTACCAACTCCCTCTCAGTTGCTGGACGCCATCAAGAAAGAAAGCACTGAAAAATTTCAATTAGACAGTATTGTCCCTGCGACAACTGACGAAGTCGCAACACTGGTCGCCAACAGGTATGCAGGGGACGACAACGCCCAAATATACGCAATGGAGGACTTGGTAATACAAAAAAACGACGCACTACCCGCTCTAGACGCCCAGGTCCAGCAGCTACTCGGGTTTAATCCATCCTGGAGATCTACTGAAGCTGTGATGTCGAGCTATGAGCAAAGATATGGAAGCGTCGGCGACAACCCTGATCTTTTCGTTCAGCGAATAACTCAGAGTTACGTCTATGCCAGGGCCCGGGACTTCTCCGCCCTGCAGCTATATTACCTCTCGGAACAATTGAAGGGATCTACTACCGAGCAGGTGCGGGCTCGAGTTCAAACACGAGAATCTAAACGACGCGCGGTCGCATTAGCCGCGAAGGCCGAAGCCGAACGTATCGCCGCCGAAGCTGTTGCGAAGGCCGAAGCCGAACGTACTGCCGCCGAAGCTGCTGCACTACTCGCCAACACCTATTCTACCTCTGGCGCCACGGCTTCCATTCAAGCTGTGGTGCTGACAGCCGCAGGTGCTGTAGCAAGCAACACTGCAACATTTGCTTTGCGCTCTGTCATCAGCGCAGCAATCGGTGCGCTGGGAGGTTACGCAGCCACGGTAGCATCCGGTTTTACCGTCGGTGTTTCGGCCCTGCTTTATTCTCCCAAACTGGGCAATGGCGAATTGCCAGAACGCTATAGCTTGCAGACTCCATTATCAGATCTCATCCCCGAGGCGAATACGTCGCTGCCGCCCGTTGACGCCACGACCAGCGAGGCTGAAATACCCTACCGTTTCAGCTCGCGCACCGGTGCTGAAGGTTACTCAGAGATATTTGTCGTAAAAACAGACAGCAACGCCATCCCATCAAAAGTACGCGTGCTTTCCGCGTCATATGATACCCAGCGAAATATTTACATCGCGGTCACAACAGACTCGCCACCGCGCACCATGACATGGACCCCCATCGTCAATCCTGGTGACCCCTCAACCAGTCTGCCCAATGATCTCTCTCCACCGACGGTCTATACCGGCGCTGAACTGATGCCCATCGAGATCAGGATCGACAGCTATCCGGGAGTCGCTGACGCAAGCCTTGATGACTACATCATTGTTTTTCCTGCAGACTCAGGCTTGCCACCGATCTATACGATGTTCAGGGATCGGCGGGAAGACCCCGGTGTGGCGAGCGGGCAGGGCCCTCAGGTTGACGAAAACTGGTCCAAAGGCGCATCTATAGGTGAAGGTGCACCGATTCCCATGCAAATAGCCGACTCACTGCGAGGCAGGCATTTCGCAAACTGGAGAGCCATGAGGGAAGCCCTATGGAAGGCCGTGGGTAGTGACGAAATGCTTTCAAAACAATTCAGTACTGTAAACGTTTCCAGGATGAGACAAGGGCTGGCCCCTTTTGTACCTAAAAGAGACCGAGTGGGAGGACGCGGTGTAATTGAATTGCATCATAAAATCTCGATTTCGAGAGGTGGAGAGGTTTACAACGTTGAGAATATTTTCCTAACGACCCCCAGCCGCCATATAGAAATCCATAAAGGGGAATAAATATGAACAAACTCATTAGCGAAATAACAGAAAAACACTTTTTGGAATTTGTAAGAAAAATATACGCCGTTGACTATTCGTCCGACGAACAGCATCGCAGCGCTGTGTACGAGTTCGAACGGCTTTCAGAACATCCTGCTGGTTCAGATTTACTTTTTTATCCTGAAGATGGGAAAGATAGCCCGGAGCACATTGTGGCCGAAGTTAAGGCCTGGCGGGCTGCAAACGGCAAGCCAGGGTTTGCTCAGGATTAATGCATAAAACACCCTAATCGATTGACCACTGCTCAGAAGAAAATTGATCAGGGGTTTCGTAAAAAGGGCGGAGACTGATGCTTCAATATCACTGATGGCATCAGTCACACCGCCCTGGCCAACCTGTCCTCCCGCGGACAGCGTTCGAACCGCGCCCGATAACAGCGGGTGAAATACGACGCCGACTCGAACCCGCACGCCACACCCACTTCGAGCACGCTCATATCGGTCTGGCGCAGCAGTTGTCGGGCCTTGTCCAGCCTCAGCCGCAGGTAGAAGCCGCTGGGCGTGTCGTCCAGGTGCAGGCGAAACAGGCGCTCCAACTGACGGCGGGTCACCTGCACGGCATCGGCCAGCACCTGGGTGTTGAGCGGTTGCTCGGTATTGCGCTCCATCTCGCCGATCACCTTCACCAGCTTCTTGTTGCGAATGCCGTAGCGCGTGGCGATCTCCATGCGCTGGTGGTCCTGGCGCGGACGAATACGGCTGACCACGAACTGCTCCGACACCTGGATCGCCAGCTCGCTGCCGTGGGCCTGGGCGATCAGGTCGAGCATCAGATCGATGGACGCCGTCCCTCCCGCGCAGGTGATCCGCCGCCGGTCGATCTCGAACAGCTCCTGAGTCGCCTGCAGGCGCGGATAGCGCTCCTTGAACGCCTCCAGCGCCTCCCAGTGCAAGGTCGCGCGATAGCCGTCGAGCAGGCCCGCTTCGGCCAGCACCAGCGCACCGGTATCGATGCCGCCGAGCGTGCCGCCGTCATGCTCGACGCGCCGCAGCGCCTGTTGCAGCACAGGGCCATAGCAGGCCAGCGGCTCGAAGCCGGCGACAACCAGCAGCATCCCTCCCCGCTCGCTGTCAGACAGCGATTGGTCGGCATTGACCGACATGCCGTTGCTGGCCTGCACCGGGCCGCCGTCCAGGCTCAGCACCTGCCAGCGATACAGCGCTCCGCGAAAGCGATTGGCCACCCGCAAGGGCTCCACCGCACTGATGAAGCCCAACGCAGAAAATCCCGGCAAGAGGAGAAACTGGATCGTTTCCGGCATCGCTGACTCCTGGGAAGTGGGTGGTCGCTGCAGTGCAACTCTTGGTCGCCAGCGTGCGATTGCCCACTGTGCCATGGGCGTAACTTTTTTCCCACGGCCCGCAGAGGCCGGATCCCATAACAATACGCACTGCCGATGGAGAGCCACCATGCATCGCTTTATCCGCCGCAGCCTGTTGTCCCTCGCTCTCAGCACCACCGTGGTCACCCCGCTTTTCGCCGCCGAGCCCGCCGCCTGCAAGAACGTGCGCCTCGGTGTGGTCAACTGGACCGACGTCATCGCCACCAGCGCCATGGCCCAGGTCCTGCTCGACGGCCTGGGCTACCAGACCAAACAGACCAGCGCCTCGCAACAGATCATCTTCGCGGGCATCCGCGACAAGCGCCTGGACATGTTCCTCGGGTACTGGAACCCGATCATGACCCAGACCATCACCCCGTTCGTCGATGCCAAGCAGGTCAAGGTGCTCGACAAACCCAGCCTGGAAGACGCCCGCGCCACGCTCGCAGTACCCAAGTACCTGGCCGACAAGGGCCTGAAGAGCTTTGCCGACATCCACAAGTTCGAGAAGGAGTTGGGCGGCAAGATCTACGGCATCGAGCCCGGCTCGGGCGCCAACACCCAGATCAAGGCGATGATCGCCAGCAACAAGTTCGACCTGGGCAAGTTCCAGCTGGTCGAGTCGAGCGAGGCCGGCATGCTCGCCGCCGTCGATCGCGCCGTGCGCCGCAAGGAGGCCGTGGTGTTCTTCGGCTGGGCGCCGCACCCGATGAACGTGAACATCGACATGGTCTACCTGGGTGACAGCCAGGACGCCCTGGGCCCGGACGAAGGCCGTGCCACGGTCTGGACCGTGACCGCGCCCGACTACGCCGAACGCTGCCCCAACGCCAACCGCCTGCTGGCCAACCTGAAATTCAGCGCCGAGGACGAGAGCCGCATGATGCAGCCGCTGCTCGACCACAAGGACCCGCTGGAATCGGCACGCCAGTGGCTCAAGGACCACCCACAAGACAAGGCCCGCTGGCTTGAAGGCGTGACCACCTTCGACGGCAAGCCGGCGGCTGACAACCTCAAGCTCACCGCCAACTGACCCGGCCTCTTCGCGGGCAAGCCCGCTCCTACAGGTTATGCGCATGCCATGAGCTGTAGGAGCGGGCTTGCCCGCGAAAAGCCCAACACCGAACTCACAGAACAGACACGCCTGAAGGATTTACCCCATGAACCACGACGTCATCATCACCTGTGCCCTGACCGGAGCCGGCGACACTGTTGCCAAGAGCCACCTGGTCCCGGTCACCCCCAAGCAGATCGCCGAAGCCGCCGTCGAGGCCGCCAAGGCCGGCGCCACCGTGGTCCACTGCCACGTCCGTGACCCGCAGACCGGCCGCTTCAGCCGCGACGTCGCGCTGTACCGCGAAGTGATGGAACGCATCCGCGAATCCGACGTGGACGTGATCGTCAACCTGACCGCCGGCATGGGTGGCGACCTCGAGATCGGCCCGGGCGAGGCACCGATGGACTTCGGCGCCGGCACCGACCTGATTGGCCCGCTGGAGCGTCTGGCCCACGTCGAGGCACTGCTGCCCGAGATCTGCACCCTGGACTGCGGCACCCTCAACTTTGGCGACGGCAACTCGATCTATGTCTCCACCCCGGCGCAACTGCGCGCTGGCGCCAAACGCATCACCGAGCTGGGCGTGAAGGCGGAGCTGGAGATCTTCGACACCGGCCATCTGTGGTTCGCCAAGCAGATGATCAAGGAAGGCCTGCTCGACGATCCGCTGTTCCAGCTGTGCCTGGGCATCCCATGGGGGGCGCCGGCCGACACCACCACCATGAAGGCCATGGTCGACAACCTGCCGGCCAACGTCACCTGGGCAGGCTTCGGTATCGGCCGCATGCAGATGCCGATGGCCGCACAGGCGGTGCTGCTCGGCGGCAACGTACGCGTGGGCCTGGAAGACAACCTCTACCTCGACCGTGGCGTGCTGGCCAGCAACGGTCAACTGGTCGAACGCGCGGTGGAGATCATCTCGCGCCTCGGTGGCCGCGTGCTGACCCCGGCCGAAGGCCGCGAAAAAATGAATCTCAAGCGTCGCTGATCGCACTGCCCCCTGTAGGAGCGGGCTTGCCCGCGAAAAATACGGCGCGGTGCATGGCACCGGCTTCGCCGGTGTTCGCGGGCAAGCCCGCTCCTACAAGGCCCGCGCCAACCTCCAGAACATAGAGAGACTGATATGCCTTTCATCACCCACATCAAGACCTTCGCCGCACTCGGTAGCGGCGTCATCGGCAGCGGCTGGGTCGCTCGCGCCCTGGCCCATGGCCTGGACGTGATCACCTGGGACCCGGCGCCCGGCGCCGAACAGGCCCTGCGCAAACGCATCGCCAACGCCTGGCCAGCCCTGGAAAAACAAGGCCTGGCACCCGGCGCCGCACAAGCGCGGCTGAAGTTCGTCGCCACCATCGAAGAGTGCGTGCGCGACGCCGATTTCATCCAGGAAAGCGCCCCCGAGCGCCTGGACCTCAAGCTCGACCTGCACGCCAAGATCAGCGCCGCGGCCAAGCCCGATGCGATCATCGGCTCCAGCACCTCGGGCCTGCTGCCCAGCGAATTCTACGAGTCGGCCACCCACCCCGAGCGCTGCGTGGTCGGCCACCCATTCAACCCGGTGTACCTGCTGCCGCTGGTGGAGATCGTCGGCGGCAAGCACACCGCGCCTGAAGCCATCGAAGCCGCAAAGACCATCTACACCGCGCTGGGCATGCGTCCGCTGCATGTGCGCAAGGAGGTCCCGGGCTTCATCGCCGACCGCCTGCTCGAAGCGTTGTGGCGCGAGGCCCTGCACCTGGTCAACGACGGGGTTGCCAGCACGGGCGAGATCGACGATGCGATTCGCTTTGGCGCGGGTCTGCGCTGGTCGTTCATGGGCACCTTCCTCACCTACACCCTGGCCGGTGGCGATGCCGGTATGCGTCACTTCATGTCGCAGTTCGGCCCGGCACTGAAGCTGCCCTGGACCTACCTGCCAGCACCAGAGCTGACCGACAAGCTGATCGACGACGTGGTCGACGGCACCTCCGAGCAACTGGGCGAACGCAGCATCGCGGCGCTGGAGCGCTATCGTGACGATACCCTGCTGGCGGTGCTGGACGCTGTGAAGAACAGCAAGGCCAAGCACGGCATGGCCTTTGGCGACTGAGGAGACTGCGATGCCCGCCCTGATCACCTACCGCACCCCGGTTCAACAGGACTGGGTCGATTACAACGGGCACCTGCGCGATGCCTTCTACCTGCTGATCTTCAGCTATGCCACCGATGCGCTGATGGAGCGCATCGGCCTGGACGCCGATAGCCGTGGCCAGAGCGGCAACTCGCTGTTCACCCTGGAGGCGCACATCAACTACCTGCACGAGGTGAAGCTCGGCACCGAAGTCTGGGTGCAGACGCAGATCATCGGCTTCGACAAGAAGCGCCTGCACCTGTACCACACGCTGCACCGTGCAGGCTTCGACGAAGCCCTGTCGGCCAGCGAGCAGATGCTGCTGCACGTGGACCTGGCAGGGCCGAAGTCGGCGCCATTCAGCGAGCGCAGTGCCGCGTTGCTGCAAGGGCTGGTGGATGAGCAGCAAGACCAGGCACCCGCCGAGTTCGTGGGCCGGGTGATCGGTTTGCCCGCACGATCCTGAGCCCGCCCAGGTCCTTGTAGGAGCGGGCTTGCCCGCGAACACGGGCTTAGCCCGTGCCAGGCAGCGCGGTGTCTTTTTCGCGGGCAAGCCCGCTCCCACAGAATGAAGTGCCCCCCCGAAAAAAACCCCGGAAGCCGTGAGCGTCCGGGGCTGAGAGCGAGCAACATCCACTGTGCGTGAAGTGAGGGTGACCAAACCCTCGGTGCCGTGAATGACTCCAGTGTGCTCACTTCCCTTCTGCCTGATTTAGCCGGGAACGACCTGTTCTTAGCCAAAGCGGCCATCGCGACGTTCTACCCTTGCGAGGTTGTCGTACTGGTCACAGAATCAGTCGTAAATCACGGCACCAGACAAGGACTACAACCATGATGCATGCGGATTTGATCGACCAGGACGACCTGCTGGGCCACCTGCGCGCACGCGGCTTCGACATTCCGGCCGGGGCCAGCGCCGAGCAGGCCTGCGAAGTAGTGGTGCGCGGGCTGACCGAGCCCAATGCCCGGGCGTTGAAGGGAATGGTGGAGCAGATGTACACCGGCAGCGCGACCATCCTCCCGGCGGTACGTCAGGCGATCGACAAGCAGCTGTTGCCGGCGTTGGCGCAGTTCAGTCAGCGCGCCTGATTCTGGATCTTTACTGAATTCTTCGCGGGCAAGCCCGCTCCTACAAGGCCGATACAGGTCCTGTGGGAGCGGGCTTGCCCGCGAAGAATTCAGCGCAGTCTCAAAGCCTCACACTGGCAAAGGTCGACTCGTTGCGCGCCTGGCTCAGGGCCGCCATCGGCCCGCTGTGCGGTGACAGCGCCATGGCCTGCGGAATCGGCATCATCGCCACCTGCTGCGCGGTATTGGAGCCCACACGCTCGTCACGCGGCGGAATACCGAAGTACTCGCGGTAGCACTTGGAGAAGTGCGGCGTCGACACGAACCCGCACACCGACGCCACCTCGATGATCGACATCGGCGTCTGCTTAAGCAGCTGCCGTGCCCGGATCAGCCGCAGCTTGAGGTAGTAGCGCGACGGCGAGCAGTGCAGGTACTTCTGGAACAGGCGCTCGAGCTGGCGCCGCGACACGTTGACGTACACCGCCAACTCGTCCAGGTCGATCGGCTCTTCGAGGTTGGCCTCCATCAGCGCGACGATTTCCTGCAGCTTCGGCTGGTTGGTGCCGAGCATGTGCTTGAGCGGCACGCGCTGGTGGTCCTGCTCATTGCGGATGCGCTCGTAGACGAACATCTCGGAGATGGCTGCCGACAGCTCACGACCATGATCGCGGCTGATCAGGTGCAGCATCATGTCCAGGGGCGCAGTGCCACCGGAGCTGGTGAAGCGGTTGCGGTCGAGGGTAAACAGGCGGGTGCTCATGTTGACCCGCGGGAAGGCTTCCTGCATCGCCGCCAGGCACTCCCAGTGCACGCTGCAGTCGAAGCCGTCGAGCAGGCCGGCACAGGCCAATGCCCAGCTGCCAGTGCACACCGCACCAAGCCTGCGCGACTGACGCGCCTGGGCCTGCAGCCAGGTGACATGTTCACGGGTCACGGTGCGCTGGATGCCAACGCCACCGCAGACGATCACAGTGTCCACCGGCGGTGCGCTGTGCATCGCCGCGTCCGGGGTGATCTGCAGGCCATCGCTGGCCCAGACCTGGCCGCCATCGACGGTCAGCGTATGCCAGCGGTACAGCTCGCGCCCCGACAGCTGGTTGGCCATGCGCAGCGGCTCGACCGCCGAGGCGAGCGAAATCAGGGTGAAGTTGTCCAGCAGGAGAAAGCCGATGGACTGGGGTGCTGTGCGGTTCTGGGTTGGGTTCCCGGAGGTGTACGACGTCATCGCGGTTTCTCCTCACACAATGCAGGGTGTGCCTCAGGCGGGCACCGTTTCTTGTAATGGCCCTGATTCGTATGCAGGGGCTTTGCCAATCTCAACGCAATCGCCGTGCCTGAAATTGAACGGCTATCCAAAAAAACCCAAAAACGACGTTGCCGCGCGAGTTGTAGGGCTTTTCCGAGAGCGCTGGACGATCATCGCAAACAGGCGTGCCAGCGCCTCTGCGTGTAACGGCTGAGCAGTTCGGTAGCACTTGTGGGAAGGCTGCCCAGAAGCGACATTCATAAGTGTCACCGACAATGACACCACTGGTAGCGACAGCCGACAGCCGGTCGGAACCGGCTGCTGCACAATAATGCGGCACAACCGCCGCAGGAGGGCCAGATCAGCGCATCAGCATTCGATGACGCTGACTGCCAACCCGCCGCGAGAAGTTTCCTTGTACTTGTCGTGCATGTCGGCGCCGGTGTCGCGCATGGTGCGGATCACCTGGTCGAGGGAGATGAAGTGCTCGCCGTCACCACGCAGGGCCATCTGTACGGCGTTGATCGCCTTCACCGCAGCGATGGCGTTACGTTCGATGCAAGGCACCTGGACCAGGCCTCCGACCGGATCGCAGGTCAGCCCGAGGTTGTGCTCCAGGGCGATTTCTGCAGCGTTTTCCAATTGTGCCGGCGTGGCCCCCAGCACTTCGGCCAGACCCGCTGCAGCCATGGCGCAGGCCGAGCCGACCTCGCCCTGACAGCCCACCTCGGCGCCGGAGATGGAAGCGTTCTTCTTGCACAGGATGCCTACCGCCGCTGCACCGAGGAAGAACTCCACCACATTGGACTCGTCCACCGCGTCGGAGAAGCGCATGTAGTAGTGCAACACCGCCGGGATGATGCCGGCCGCGCCGTTGGTGGGTGCGGTGACCATGCGCCCACCGGCGGCGTTTTCTTCGTTGACCGCCAAGGCGAACAGGTTCACCCACTCCATGGCACTCATGGTCGAGCCGATCACGTTGGGCTTGCCGATCTCCTGCAGGCTGCGGTGCAGCTTGGCTGCGCGGCGCCGCACATTGAGCCCGCCGGGCAAGATGCCTTCGTGCTTGAGGCCGTTGTTCACGCACTCCTGCATGGCGCCCCAGAGCTTGAGCAGACCGGCGCGAATCTCGGCTTCGCTGCGCCAGACCTTCTCGTTCTCCATCATCAATTGCGACACGCGCATGTCGTTTTGCTTGCACAGGCGCAGCAATTCGGCGGCGCTGTTGAAATCGTAGGGCAGCACCGTCTGGTCGGCGTCCAGTACGCCGCTCGCGGCCTGCGCGGCATCGACCACGAAGCCGCCCCCCACCGAGTAGTAAGTGTCGCGATGCAGCTCGCCCTCGGCACCTTCGGCCACCAGGGTCATGGCATTGGGGTGGTAGGGCAGGTTCTCGTCGAGCAGCAGCATGTCGCGGGCCCAGATGAATTCGATGGGCAGGCGGCTGTCGAGCTGCAATATGCCGGTTTCGCGCAGGTCGGCGATGCGTGGGGTGATCTGCGTCGGGTCGATTGCGTCGGGCCATTCGCCCATCAGCCCCATGATCGTGGCGTTGTCGGTGCCGTGACCGATGCCGGTGGCCGACAACGAGCCGTACAAACGCACCTCGATACGCCGAACCCGCTCCAGCTCACCGCGCTCGCGCAGGCCCTGGACGAACAGCGCTGCGGCGCGCATGGGGCCGACGGTGTGCGAGCTGGAAGGCCCGACGCCGATCTTGAACAGGTCGAACACGCTGATGGCCATTGTCGAATCACCTCTTGATGGGCTTGTCTCTGCGCGCCATGTGGCGGCGCAGCCAGCTGCTAGGCTGATAGCGGCGAGTTGCCGCGAATGCACGCATCATCGGGCTTTTACCCCACCCCTCGCCGTCTGCAACCGACGTACTTTTGTCCGGCAGCGCCCTGTTGCGACAGCCATCATTTCGCCGCTTTCAGGCGAACCGGTGACGCAAAGACACGGGCCGAGGTGTGGAAAAATCCGTAAGCGACATTGCCCGTACTGGATGCGACCTGTCCTGCACTGGTTACGACTCCACCAGTAGGCGATTGCCGAACGCTGGGGGATTATCGAAAGCGACTCGTATTGCACGGCCACGCAACCTGCCCTCTGCAGGCCAGATCGATCGACGCCCCAGAATGCGACGACGATTACGCGAACCCGAAGAAAAAATCACAGGAGTCCACCCATGAAAGGTTCACCCTCGCTGTTGTTGGTTGCGTTGCTCGCAGCACCTGTGTTCGCCCAAGCGGCCGAACCCGAACAGTGTCAAACGGTTCGCTTCTCCGATGTCGGCTGGACCGACATCACCGTGACCACGGCAACCACCAGCGTTGTCCTCGAAGCGCTGGGCTACAAGACCCACACCACCATGATCTCGGTGCCGGTGACCTACAAGTCGCTGGCCACCGGCAAGGACCTCGACGTTTTCCTCGGCAACTGGATGCCGACCATGGAAAACGACATCAAGCAGTACCGCGACGCTGGCACCGTCGAGACGGTCCGCGCCAACCTGGAAAACGCCAAGTACACCCTGGCAGTGCCCCAGGCGCTGTATGACAAGGGTCTGAAGGATTTCAGCGACATTCCCAAGTTCAAGAAGGAACTGGACGGCAAGATCTACGGCATCGAACCGGGCAACGATGGCAACCGCACCATCCAGAGCATGATCGACAAGAACGCCTTCGGCCTGAAGGACGCCGGCTTCAAGATCGTGCAGTCGAGCGAGGCCGGCATGCTGTCGCAGGTCGATCGGGCGCAGAAGCGCGGCGAGGCCATAGTGTTCCTGGGCTGGGAACCGCACCCGATGAACACCCGCTTCAAGATGCAGTACCTGACCGGGGGTGATGAGTTCTTCGGTCCAGAATTCGGCAAGGCCACCGTACTGACCAACACCCGCAAGGGTTATGCGCAGGAATGCAGCAACGTCGGCCAGCTGCTGAAGAACCTGGTGTTCGAGCTCAAGGATGAAAGCACCATGATGGGCTATGTCCTGGACGACAAGATGAAGCCCGAGGCGGCCGCCAAGAAGTGGCTCAAGGACAACCCCGGCAAGCTGGAGACCTGGCTGGCCGGCGTCACCACCGTGGATGGCAAACCAGGCCTGGAGGCAGCCAAGGCCAAGTTGACGCAGTAGCTGTCGGCTCTGGATGAAAAGTCTTGAGACGAAGGTCAGGCAAGGCGAAAACAGCCGAGGAACGGCCGGGGTCGCGCTCGACTTTACGGGTTTCAAATGGGTACTCCGAGGCTGTTTTCAACGCAGCATCACCGAGTATCAAGGCTTTCCATCCAGAGCCTAGGCACTACCTCGGGGTGGGACCGTGCTCACCCCGGACTGATTTCAATCATTGCAGGTGGAAGCTCGCTATCATGCTTATCGATCAAAAAATACCTCTGGGGCAGTACATCGCCTCATTTGTCGAATGGTTGACCCAGAACGGCGCCAACTACTTCGACGCTATCGCCCAAGGCCTGGAGTTCATGATCCATGGCGTCACCAGTGCCCTGACCTGGTTCAACCCCTTCGTTCTCGTCGCCCTGTTCGCCGCCCTCGCGCACCTGATCCAGCGCAAGTGGGCGCTGACCGTCTTCGTCGCCCTGTCGTTCCTGTTGATCCTCAACCTCGGCTACTGGCAGGAAACCATGGAAACCCTGGCGCAAGTGAGCTTCGCCACGGTGGTCTGCGTGGCCATCGGTGTGCCGCTGGGCATCATTGCCGCGCACAAGCCGATGTTCTATACCGCTATGCGTCCGGTGCTCGACCTGATGCAGACCGTCCCCACCTTCGTCTACCTGATCCCGACCCTCACCCTGTTCGGGCTGGGCGTGGTTCCGGGGCTGATCTCCACCGTAGTGTTCGCCATCGCGGCCCCTATCCGCCTCACCTACCTGGGCATCTGTGATGTGCCCCAGGAGCTGATGGACGCCGGCAAGGCCTTCGGCTGCTCGCGTCGCCAACTGCTGACGCGCATCGAACTGCCGCACGCCATGCCGAGCATCGCCGCAGGCGTTACCCAATGCATCATGCTGTCGCTGTCGATGGTGGTGATCGCCGCCCTGGTCGGCGCCGATGGCCTGGGCAAACCGGTGGTCAACGCCCTCAATACCGCCGACATTTCGCTCGGCTTCGAAGCGGGCCTTGCGATCGTGTTGCTGGCGATCATGCTCGACCGTATCTGCAAGCAACCGGAACTGCCGGCAAGGAGTGAAGCATGAGCATCATTCGCTTCGAAGATGTCGACGTCATCTTCTCCAGCAAGCCGCGCGAAGCGCTGTCGCTGCTCGACCAGGGCAAGACCCGCGAGCAGATCCTCAAGCAGACCGGCCTGGTGGTCGGCGTCGAAAAGGCCAACCTGGACATCGAGAAAGGCGAGATCTGCGTGCTGATGGGCCTGTCGGGCTCGGGCAAGTCGAGCCTGCTGCGCTGCATCAACGGCCTGAACACCGTCAGCCGCGGCAAGCTGTTCGTCGAGCACGAAGGCAAGCATATCGACATCGCTCACTGCTCCCCGGCAGAGCTGAAGATGATGCGCACCAAGCGCATCGCCATGGTGTTCCAGAAGTTCGCCCTGATGCCATGGCTGACCGTGCGCGAGAACATCAGCTTCGGCCTGGAAATGCAGGGTCGCCCCGAGAAGGAGCGGCGCAAGCTGGTGGACGAGAAGCTCGAGCTGGTGGGCCTGACCCAGTGGCGCAACAAGAAGCCGGACGAGCTGTCCGGTGGCATGCAGCAACGCGTGGGCCTGGCCCGGGCGCTGGCGATGGACGCCGACATCCTGCTGATGGACGAACCCTTCTCCGCGCTGGACCCCCTGATCCGCCAGGGCCTGCAGGACGAGCTGCTGGAGCTGCAGCGCAAGCTGAGCAAGACCATCGTCTTCGTCAGCCACGACCTGGACGAGGCCCTGAAGCTGGGTAGCCGCATTGCGATCATGAAGGATGGCCGGATCATCCAGTACAGCAAGCCGGAAGAGATCGTGCTGAACCCGGCCGACGAATACGTGCGCACCTTCGTCGCCCACACCAACCCGCTCAACGTCCTGTGCGGCCGCAGCCTGATGCGCAGCCTGGACAACTGCAAGCGGATCAACGGATCGGTGTGCCTGGACCCGGGTGGCGACTCGTGGCTGGACCTGGGCGAAGGCGGCTCGATCAAGCGCGCGCGTCAGGGGCAGAATGGGCTGGACCTGCAGAACTGGGTGCCGGGGCAGGATGTGGAAAGCCTGGGCCGTCTGCCAACGCTGGTGCACGCCGACATCGGCATGCGCGAGGCGCTGCAGATTCGTTATCAGACCGGCAACAAGCTGGTGCTGCAGGAGAACGACAAGGTGGTCGGGATTCTGGGCGACAGCGAGCTGTATCACGCGTTGCTGGGCAAGAATCACGGCTGAAACCATCGCGGGGCAAGCCCGCTCCTACAAAATACTACGCGGCCTTTGTAGGAGCGGGCTTGCCCCGCGATTGGGCCGCATAGCGGCCCCCTTCACTGATTCAGCGCACCACGATCCCGCGCGACGCCATGTAGGCCTTCGCCTCTGGCACCGTGTACTCACCGAAGTGGAAGATGCTCGCCGCCAGTACCGCACTGGCATGCCCTTCCAGAATCCCGTCGGCCAGGTGCTGCAGGTTGCCCACGCCACCGGAGGCAATCACCGGAATCCCCAGCGCGTCGCTGATGGCACGGGTCACGCCCAGGTCGAAGCCATTCTTCATACCGTCCTGGTCCATGCTGGTCAGCAGGATCTCGCCGGCGCCCAAACCTTCCATCTTCTTCGCCCACTCCACCGCATCCAGGCCGGTAGGCTTGCGCCCGCCATGGGTGAAGATTTCCCAGCGCGGCGTTTCGCCTGGGCCAGAAACCTTCTTGGCGTCGATGGCCACGACGATGCACTGCGAACCGAAACGGTCGGCAGCTTCGCCAACGAACTCCGGGTTGAACACCGCGGCGGTGTTGATCGAGACCTTGTCGGCACCAGCGTTGAGCAGGTTGCGGATATCCTGCACGGTACGCACGCCACCCCCGACGGTCAGCGGGATGAACACCTGGCTGGCCATGCGCTCGACGGTATGCAGGGTGGTATCACGGCCATCGACACTGGCGGTGATGTCCAGGAAGGTGATCTCGTCGGCGCCCTGCTCGTTGTAGCGACGGGCGATTTCCACCGGATCACCCGCATCACGGATGTTCTCGAACTTGACGCCCTTGACCACCCGGCCGTTGTCCACGTCCAGGCAAGGGATGATGCGCTTGGCCAGTGCCATGGTTCAGTCCTCAGCCTTGGTAGTTGTCGCAGAAGGCCTGGGCCTCGGCGACATCGAGGGTGCCTTCGTAGATGGCACGCCCGGTAATGGCGCCGATGATGCCCGGGGCCTTGGCGTCCAGCAGGGCCTTGATGTCACCCAGGTTGTGAATGCCGCCCGAGGCGATCACCGGGATCGAGGTGGCTTCGGCCAGGGCCTTGGTGAAGGGCACGTTGCAGCCCTGCATCATGCCGTCCTTGGCGATGTCGGTGTAGACGATCGCCGAGACGCCGTCGGCCTCGAAACGCTTGGCCAGGTCGATGACCTGCACCGAGCTCACTTCGGCCCAGCCGTCGGTGGCGACGAAGCCGTCCTTCGCGTCCAGGCCGACGATGACCTTGCCCGGGAACGCCTTGCAGGCCTCGGCGACGAACTCAGGCTGCTTGACCGCCTTGGTGCCGATGATCACGTAGCTGACACCAGCCTTGACATAGTGCTCGATGGTTTCCAGCGAACGGATGCCGCCGCCGATCTGGATCGGCAGGTTCGGGTAGCGCTTGGCGATGGCGGTGACCACTTCGCCGTTGACCGGCTGGCCCTCGAAGGCGCCATTGAGGTCGACCAGGTGCAGGCGGCGGCAGCCACCCTCCACCCACTTGGCAGCCATGCTCACCGGATCGTCGGAGAATACCGTCGAGTCTTCCATGCGGCCCTGGCGCAGGCGCACGCAGGCACCGTCCTTCAGATCGATAGCGGGGATAATCAGCATCTTGGAAACCTGTTCTAATCGGTGGAGTTCAGGGCTTCTCGAGCGCCCACAGGTCGCTTTCGATGCTCTCGAACCGCTCCTTGAGGTGCAGTTGAACATCGGCAATCGCCCTGTTGTAGTAATGCGGTGCAATTTCCTTGCTGAACAACTCGAGGACCTCGGCCACCTCGAACGAACCGAGCGTCAGCTCGAAGCGCTCTTCAAGGAAGCGCTTGAGCACATCGAGCGCCTCGCGCTCCTGCTCGGGGGCCAGGGTGATGGCCGGGGCCTTGGTCTTCGACCTGCTCATTTACCAGCGCCCGTCCCAGGCGACGAAGTTCTGCAGCAGCTGCAGGCCGTGCGTGTGGCTCTTTTCCGGGTGGAATTGCACGGCGAAGCGCGAGCCGTCAGCCAGCGCAGCGGCGAAGTCGACGCCATAGTGGCCACGACCGACCACCTGGCCCGGCTTGCCGGCATTGATGTAGTAGCTGTGCACGAAATAGAAACGCGCGCGGTCCGGGATGTCGTGCCACAGCGGGTGGTCGATGGACTGGCTGACTTCGTTCCAGCCCATGTGCGGCACCTTCAGGTGCTCGCCGTCTTCCTCCAGGCCTTTGCCGAAGAAGCGCACCTGGCCGGGGAACAGGCCGATGCAGTCGACGCCTTCGTTCTCCTCGCTGTGCTCGAGCAGCGCCTGCATGCCGACGCAGATGCCGAGGAAGGGGCGGTCCTGGCTGACTTCACGCACCAGGCTGTCGAAGCCCAGGCGACGGATCTCGGCCATGCAGTCGCGGATCGCGCCGACGCCTGGAAACACCACGCGATCGGCTTCGCGGATCACCGCAGCGTCGCTGGTGACCAGCACCTTGCCAGCGCCCACATGCTCGAGGGCCTTGGCCACCGAGTGCAGGTTGCCCATGCCATAGTCGATGACGGCGACAGTCTGCATCACAGGCATCCCTTGGTCGACGGCATCTGGCCGGCCATGCGCTCATCGAGCGTCACGGCCATGCGCAGGGCGCGGCCGAAGGCCTTGAACACGGTTTCGATCTGGTGGTGGGTGTTGTGACCGCGAATCGTGTCGATGTGCAGGGTCACCAGGGCGTGATTGACGAAGCCCTGGAAGAACTCCTGGAACAGATCGACGTCGAAACCGCCCACCGAGGCGCGGGTGAACGGCACATGCATCTGCAGGCCGGGACGGCCGGAGAAGTCGATGACCACGCGCGACAGCGCTTCGTCCAGCGGCACGTAGGCGTGGCCGTAGCGGAAGATACCCTTCTTGTCGCCGATGGCCTTGGCGAAGGCCTGGCCGAGGGTAATACCGACGTCCTCGACGGTATGGTGATCGTCGATATGCAGGTCGCCCTTGCATTCGATGTCCAGATCGATCAGCCCGTGCCGGGCGATCTGGTCGAGCATGTGTTCAAGGAAAGGCACACCGATATCGAATCGGGCCTTGCCGGTGCCATCCAGGTTGATCGAGGCCTTGACCTGGGTTTCCAGGGTATTGCGCTCGACGGAAGCCTTACGTTCGACCATCACCAGCTCCGCAAAATCATTGGGCGAAAAGGGCTCCATTATAGGCCCAGAATGCGCCGGCTTGAAACGCGGATGACGTGTGGCAGCACAAAGCACTCGCGGGCAAGCTCGCTCCCACAGGGTCCTTTTGCCCTTGTGGGAGCGAGCTTGCCCGCGAAAGGGCCCTTTCAGGCCCGGCAAATCAGTGCATCAGTGGAACAGCACTGCCGTCTTCTGCAGAGTGATCCACACGCCCCAGGCCAGCGGAATCACCACCACGGCCCAGGCCAGCAGCACCAGCGGCAGGCTGCCCGGAGCGGCATGCCACTCCAGCGCCTGCGCGCCATCGGCGCCCTTGTCGTGGCTCAGCGCGCGCTCGGCAGCGAGCTCGGCGTCGGTCATGAAGTACTTGTCGGCCACCGGGCGCACCAGCAGGTTGCAGATGAAGCCCAGCACCAGCAGGCCGGCGAGGATGTACAGGGTCATGTCGTAGGCTGCCGCGCGCGGCACACCTGCCGCCAGCTGCGATTCGCGCAGGTAGGTGATCAACACCGGGCCCAGCACGCCGGCCGCAGCCCAGGCGGTCAGCAGGCGACCGTGGATGGCGCCGACCATCTGCGTGCCGAACAGGTCGGCCAGGTAGGCTGGAACGGTGGCGAAACCGCCGCCGTACATCGACAGGATGATGCAGAACGCCGCCACGAACAGCGCCACGTTGCCGATATGGCCCATGTTCGGCACCAGGGTGTAGAGGCCCACACCGATGGCGAAGAAGGCGAAGTAGGTGTTCTTGCGCCCGATATAGTCGGAGAACGACGCCCAGAAGAAACGCCCGCCGATGTTGAACAGGCTGAGCAGGCCGGTGAAGCCGGCAGCGATGGCAGCGATCTGCGCCAGTTGCGCGGCGTTCAGCTCGCTGAAGCTCAGGTCGTTGCCCAGCAGCTTGCCGCCGAACACTTCCTGCAGCAGCGGCGAGGCCATGCCGAGGATGCCGATACCGGCCGAGACGTTCAGGCACAGGACCAGCCAGACCAGCGCAAACTGCGGGGTCTTCCAGGCTACGCTGACGTGCACGTGGCGGTCGGTGACCATGGCGTTGGCCTTCTTCGCCGGCGGCGTCCAGCCTTCAGGCTTCCAGCCGGTCGGCGGCACGCGGTACGCCAGGGCGCCAGCGGTCATGAACACGAAGTAGATGGCCGCCATGGCGACGAAGCTCTGCCATACGCCGACTTCCTGGCCGTTGGCGAAGTGCCCCATCAGCGCAGTGGCCAGCGGTGCACCGACCATGGCGCCGCCGCCGAAGCCCATGATCGCCATGCCAGTGGCCATGCCGCGCTTGTCCGGGAACCACTTGATCAGCGTGGAGACCGGCGAGATATAGCCCAGCCCCAGGCCGATGCCGCCGATCACACCCGAACCCAGCCACATCAGCCACAGCTGATGGGTCTTCACCCCGATTGCCGAGATCAGCAGGCCACCGCACCAGCACAGCGCCGATACCAGGCCGGCCTTGCGCGGGCCGGCGTGTTCCAGCCAGCCACCCAGCACGGCGGCCGAACAGCCGAGGAAGACGAAGAACAGGGTGTAGATCCAGCTGAGCATCGAGATCTGCCAGTCGCAGTCGGCGCTGAACAGGCGGGCGATGAAGCCCATGTCAGGCGAGCAAGCGACCGGTGCGGTGATGCCGATGGCCTGGGACAGGGGCAGCCAGAACACCGAGAAGCCATAGGCCATGCCGATGCACAGGTGAATGGCCAGGGCGGCCGGTGGAACCAACCAGCGATTGAACCCCGGCCGGGCGATGATGCGCTCCTTGGACAGGAAGCCCGGCGCGCTCGCCGCTGCTCCTGCCGTAATGCTGCTATTCATGGATTCGATCCTTTTATAGGTAGACTGCGCTTTCGGACCGGATCCTTGGCTTTTTCGCGGCACACAAGGCGAAATTGGCACCGTTTTCGGCGTCGTTGCCCCGCGACAATAGGTCGCGGTCACTCCGGAAGCTGCGCAAGGTTACCAGCATAAGATGACGGTGAGATCAATCTGACATCGTTATTTTTCATAAAACTGAACCGGTACAGGTCGGATGCGCAACCGTTTGCGATCTGCAGCGACCTTTTCGTAGGCTTCCATGGGAGCGGGCTTGCCCGCGAATGAGGCCAAAGCAGACCCAAGCGTGGAACTGCCCTGACCATAACTGTCGAAGCGATACTCAGAAGCGATGGTCACGGCGCTATACTCTGCCGCTTGAATTCACCTATCGGACTACAAGGACTCGCCCATGAAAGCGTTCGGCAAATTCCTGGGGCTGGGACTTCTCGGGTTGTTGCTGATCATCGTGGCGCTGGGCTTCGCCCTGACCCACCTCTTCGATCCCAACGACTACAAAGACGAAATCCGCCAGCTGGCCCGCAACAAGGCCCACGTCGAGCTCACCCTCAACGGTGACATCGGTTGGAGCCTGTTCCCATGGCTGGGCCTGGAACTGCACGAGGCGAGCATCGCCACGCTGAACAACCCCAAGCAGCCGTTCGCCGACCTGCAGATGCTCGGCCTGTCGGTGCGCGTACTGCCGCTGCTGCGCCGCGAGGTGCAGATGAGCGATGTGCGCATCGAGGGCTTGAACCTTACGCTGCTGCGCGACGAACACGGTCATGGCAACTGGGAGGATATCGGCAAGCCGCTCCCCGACCCGAACGCCAGCCCTGATGCGCCGCCCCCGGCTGCCGATGGCACCCCGACAGCGACCCAAGCGCAAGCCAGCAACGAACGCACGGTGAAACTGGACATCGACAGCCTGACCGTCAACAACGCTCGGGTGCAGTTCACCGACGAGCAGAGCGGCAAAAGCTATGGCGCCGAAAGCATCCAGTTGAGCAGCGGCCCCATCCACGACGGGGTCAACACCCCGATCAAGGCCAGCGCCTTCCTCAGCGCCAGTGAGCCGAACATCAAGGCCCGTACCGAACTGGTCGGCGATCTGCGCTTCGACCGCAAGCTCAAGCGCTACAGCCTCGAAGACATGCGCCTGTCCGGCGAAACCTCGGGCGAGCCGACCGCTGGCAAGACCGTGACCTTCGCCGCCCAAGGCCAGGTGCTGGTCGACCTGGGCGCCAACGTCGCGTCCTGGAGCGGCCTGAAGGTCTCGGCCAACCAGCTGCGCGCCCTCGGCGAGCTGAGCCTGCGCGACCTGGACAAGGCACCACAACTCAGCGGCGGGCTGTCCATCGCCCAGTTCGACCTGCGCACCTTCCTCGACGGCATCGGCCATCCGCTGCCGGCAACCGCCGACCCGACCGCCTTCGCCAAGCTGGAATTGGTCGGCCGCCTGCAAGGCACCCAGAACTCCATCGCCATGGAAGACCTGGCGGTGAAACTCGACCAGAGCACCTTCACCGGCCGCGTCGCCGTCGAAGACTTCGCCAAGCAAGCCTTGCGCCTCCAGCTCAAGGGCGACACGCTCAACGCCGATCGCTACCTGCCGGCCAAGAGCGAAGAAGCCAAGGGTGCCAAGGCCGCACGCCAGGCCGAGGTCAAGCAGCAGGAGGCCAGTGCGATCGCAGGTGCCGGTACCTCGCCACTGCCCAGCGCCCCCACTCAAGTAGCCTGGAGCACCGACAAGCTGCTGCCGGTCGATCGCCTGCGCGCCCTCGACCTGCAGGCCGACCTGTCGTTCGGCACCCTGACCCTCGACAAGCTGCCGATCACCGATGCACAGCTCAAGGCCAACGGCCAAGGCGGCCTGGTCACCCTGGAGACCCTGCGCGGCGGCCTGTACAACGGCACCTTCGAGGCCAAGGGTACGGTCGATGTGCGCCCTGCCGTGCCGCAACTGGGGGTGAACACCCGCATCAACCGGGTGCCGGTCGAGCACTTCATCAAGCGTGAAAGCCCCGATCAGGCGCCGCCGGTCAAAGGCCTGCTGACCTTGTCCAGCGACCTGACCGCCACCGGCAACAGCCAGAAGGCCCTGATCGACACGCTCAACGGCAACGCCAGCTTCACCATCAACGACGGTGTGCTGGTCAACGCCAACCTCGAACAGCAGTTGTGCCAGGCCATCGCCACCCTCAACCGCAAGCAGCTCAGCGGCGAGCCACGGGCCAAGGACACGCCCTTCCAGGAGCTGCGCGGCACGCTGGTGGTGCGCAATGGCGTGGCCAGCAACCCCGACCTCAAGGTGCGCATCCCGGGCCTGACCGTGAACGGACAGGGCGATCTGGACCTGCGCGTGCTGGGCATGGACTACGGCGTCGGCGTGATGGTCGAAGGCGACCAGCGCGCGATGCCCGACCCGGCCTGCCAGGTCAATGAGCGCTATGTCGGCGTCGAAGTGCCGCTGCGCTGCCGCGGCCCGCTCGAGCTGGGGGCCAAGGCCTGCCGCCTGGACCAGGACGGCCTGGGCAAGGTTGCCGCAAAACTTGCCGGCAACCGCCTGAAAGACAAGATCGACGAAAAGCTCGATGAAAAACTCGGCGACAAGGTGAGCCCAGAATTGAAAGATGCGCTCAAGGGGCTGTTCAAACGATGAGCCCCCAGCAGTTCTCCAGCGCCGTGCTGACGTGGTTCGATCAGCACGGCCGCCACGACCTGCCCTGGCAACAGGGCATCACTCCCTACCGGGTGTGGGTGTCGGAAATCATGTTGCAGCAGACCCAGGTCAGTACCGTGCTCAACTACTTCGACCGCTTCATGCAGGCCCTGCCCACCGTGCAGGCCCTGGCCGAAGCGCCGGAGGACGAGGTACTGCACCTGTGGACGGGCCTGGGCTACTACACTCGCGCGCGCAACCTGCAGAAGGCGGCGAAGATCGTCGTCGCCCAGCATGACGGCGAGTTCCCACGCAGCGTCGAGGCGCTGACCGAGCTGCCCGGTATCGGCCGCTCCACCGCAGGCGCCATCGCCAGCATCAGCATGGGCATCCGAGCGCCGATCCTCGACGGCAACGTCAAGCGCGTCCTGGCGCGCTTCACCGCCCAGGCCGGTTACCCCGGCGAGCCCAAGGTGGCCAATGCGCTGTGGGCCGCAGCCGAGCGCTTCACCCCCATGACCCGGGTCAACCACTACACCCAGGCGATGATGGACCTGGGCGCCACGCTGTGCACCCGCAGCAAGCCCAGTTGTCTGATCTGCCCGCTGCAACAGGGCTGCGAGGCGCACCTGCTCGGCGACGAGAAACGCTACCCAGAACCCAAGCCGCGCAAGGCCCTGCCCCAGCGCAAGACGCTGATGCCGCTGCTGACCAACAACGAAGGCGCCATCCTGCTCTACCGCCGCCCCTCCAGCGGTCTGTGGGGTGGCCTGTGGAGCCTGCCGGAGCTCGACAGCCTGGCGCAGCTCGACGACCTCGCCTACCAGCACGGCCTGCGCATGACCCAAAGCCAGGCGCTGCAAGGCCTGACTCACACCTTCAGCCACTTTCAGCTGGCGATCGAGCCGTGGCTGGTGCGTGTCGACCCGCTCGGCTCGCACGTGGCCGAGCCCGACTGGCTCTGGTATAACCTCGCCACCCCGCCGCGCCTGGGCCTCGCAGCCCCGGTCAAGAAGCTGCTCGCACGCGTGGCCGACGAATTGACTGCAGGAGACCCCCGATGACCCGCACCGTGAAGTGCCGCAAGTACAACGAAGAACTGCCAGGCCTGCCACGCCCGCCCTACCCCGGTGCCAAGGGCCAGGACATCTACGAGCACATCTCGCAGAAGGCCTGGGATGAGTGGCAGAAGCACCAGACCATGCTGATCAACGAGAAACGCCTGAACATGATGAATGGCGAAGACCGCAAATTCCTACAGGCGGAAATGGACAAGTTCTTCGCCGGCGAGGAATACGCCCAGGCCGAAGGCTACGTTCCACCCAGCGAGTGAACCCGATCAGGACGGTTGGCTGTACAAAAAACAGCCAACATGCGTAAGCGACGGAATTAATTTAAAAAATTTTCAAAAAGTCGTTGACGCAAGGTCTGAAAACCTTTTTAATTCGCCCCGTCGCCCAGATAGCTCAGTCGGTAGAGCAGAGGATTGAAAATCCTCGTGTCGGCGGTTCGACTCCGTCTCTGGGCACCACCATTAAGCATCGGGTGGTTGCAAAGTTACCCGAAGCGACACAAGAAACCCGCCTAGTGCGGGTTTTTTGTTGCCTGCGATTTCTCCCTCCTCTGTTGATCAAGAGTGGTCTTGCCTAACCGGCCATCATTGACCAGCATCAAAAAGCCACCAACCGCACCGCCCTAAACTGCGCCATGGACACCCGATCCCCGAAAGGACCTCCATGAGCGACGATTCTCCCCTCCCCCTTGCCAACCCCGTCGAAGCTGCCCCGGCTACGCCACTGCGCACACCGCGCCCTCGCAAGCGCAAACCGCAAGCGTCCATCACCCGGATCAGCCAGCAACCTGCCGCCCTGGAAGTCGCCAGCGCCCGTAAAGGCAGCAACGAAGACAGCACCAGCGCGCGCCTGCCGGCCAGCTACCCCTATCGCACACGCATGCGCCGCCAGGAGTACGAAAAGGCCAAGCACGCGCTGCAGATCGAGCTGCTGAAGGTGCAGAGCTGGGCGAAAGATACCGGCCAGCGCATCGTGGTGCTGTTCGAGGGGCGCGATGCGGCGGGAAAGGGCGGCACCATCAAGCGCTTCATGGAACACCTGAACCCGCGGGGAGCCCGGATCGTCGCGCTGGAGAAGCCGTCCGAGCAGGAAAAGGGCCAGTGGTACTTCCAGCGCTACATCCAGCACCTGCCTACGGCGGGCGAAATGGTGTTCTTCGACCGCTCCTGGTACAACCGCGCCGGGGTCGAGCGGGTCATGGATTTCTGCTCACCGTTGCAGTACCTGGAGTTCATGCGCCAGGCACCTGATCTTGAGCGGATGCTGTGCAACAGCGGCATCCTGCTGTTCAAGTACTGGTTCTCGGTGAATCGCGAAGAACAGCTGCGCCGCTTCATCTCCCGGCGGGACGACCCACTCAAGCACTGGAAGCTGTCGCCAATCGACATCAAGTCACTGGACAAGTGGGACGACTACACCGCCGCCAAGGAGGCGATGTTCTTCCACACCGACACCGCCGATGCACCCTGGACAGTGATCAAGTCCGACGACAAGAAGCGCGCCCGGCTCAACTGCATCCGGCACTTCCTGCACTCGCTGGATTACCCAGGCAAGGATCACAGCGTCGCCCACGCGCCAGACCCGCTGCTGGTGGGTCGTGCCGCTCGCGGGTTCGAGGAAGAGGAGGCCACGGAGCTGGCCAGCTGAAACAAAAACGCCACCGTCGATACGGTGGCGTTTTCGTTGTGCGATGCCTTGCCTTCAGCGCCAGACAGCAACCAGAGCCTCGAGCTCCGCTTCGCTAAGCAGGCCTTGAGGGTAGCGACCATCCAGAAGGCGGCGCGTATCGGTCTTCCTGACCCGGATGTTTCCATGGTGCTTCAACCATTGCGCCAGCACCTTGAGCGATTCGTGATTGATCGCCATTGGAGACAAAGCCGACTCACTTGCTGCATTCATTTCGACACGTACTCCCCGGGGCCGTGAGCGGCTAAATTACTGTGGGATTGTTACAGAACAGCGTGGACCGCCGCCCCGAAACACCCCAGGGAAATGCAATACAAGAGCTGTGCCAGCGCGTGGAAAAATCGTTCGCGCAAACAAAAAGGGCCTGTCGTTCGACAGGCCCTTCCAGTGTTCGGCGATCAGCGCTTGACCGGTGCCGGTTGCTGCTGGGTGAGGCAGTGGATGTTGCCACCGCCCAGCAGCAGCTCGCGACCTGGGATCATCACCACTTCATGGTCCGGGAAGACCTTGGCCAGAATCGCTCTAGCCTGGGCATCTGCCGGGTCGTCGAAGCTCGGCGCGATGATGCCGCCGTTGACGATCAGGAAGTTCACGTAAGAGCCGGCCAGGCGCACCGACGGGTCACGCTCCTGGCTGCCGGCGACCTGGTCGACCCCGGCGCATTCTTCCTCGGTGGCGAACAGCGGCCCGGGAATGGGCATCTTGTGCACCACGAACTCGCGTCCCTTGGCATCACGGGTGTTTTTCAGCACCTCGTAGGCGGCGTGGCAGCGTGCATAGTTGGGATCGTTGGAATCATCGGTCCAGGCCAGTAACACTTCGCCCGGGCTGACGTAACAGCAGAAATTGTCGACGTGGCCGTCGGTTTCGTCGTTGTACAGGCCGTCGGGCAGCCAGACGATGGTCTCCACTGCCAGATGCTCGCGCAGCACTTCCTCGATCTGCTCACGCGTGAGGTGCGGGTTGCGGTTGCGATTGAGCAGGCACTCTTCGGTGGTGATCAGGGTGCCTTCGCCGTCCACGTGGATCGAACCGCCTTCGAGCACGAAGCCTTCGGTGTGGTAGCGCTGGCAGCGTTCCATTTCCATGACCTTGGCGGCCAGTTCTTCGTCACGGTTCCAGGGCGCGTACAGGCCGCCGTCGAAACCGCCCCAGGCATTGAAGCCCCAATCCACGCCGCGCACTTCGCCGTGATCGTTGATCACGAAGGTCGGGCCGGTGTCGCGGACCCAGGCGTCGTCGTTGCTGATCTCGACCACGCGGATATTGGGCAGGTCGAGCTGGCGGCGGGCGTTTTCATACTGGCCCGCAGATACCGCCACGGTGACCGGCTCGAAGCGGGCGATGGCCTTGGCCAAGGTGACGTGTGCCGCCTGCGCGGGCTTGCCGCCCAGGCGCCAGTTGTCCGGGCGCTCCGGCCAGACCATCCATACCTGGGTTTGCGGAGCCCACTCCGCAGGCATGTGGAAACCGTCGGCGCGGGGAGTCGAGTTCAGGGTCTTCATGAGTAGCCTCTGGATGGCCCGGCAGGCTGGTGCCAGGGTTGGTTGTTCAGGTGTCTGCAGGGCCCCTTCGCGGGCAAGCCCGCTCCCACAGGGGCAGCGAATACGACCAATCTAACCGATAGATATCGACTTTTAAAGCCTGAAATAAAATCGAAATAGATATTTCAGGAAATTTAATCGATATAAATCGGTTTAAATCAACTCAGCTCCGTCAGGACACGATCCACGCAATCGACGAAGTAGTCCACGCTCTGGCGCGTGGTGCACATCGGCGGCTTGATCTTGAGGATGTTCAGGTAGTCTCCCGTGGGCTGCATGAAGATCCCCAGGTCGCGCAGGCGATCGCACAGGACCATGGTCTCCTCGGTCGCCGGTTCAAGTGTCTGGCGGTCACGCACCAGTTCCAGCCCCAGGTAGAAGCCCGAGCCGTGGGCGGCACCGGCAAGCGGATGTTTATCGACCAGCGCTTGCAAGCGCGCCTTGAAGTGGCGGCCAACATCGCGGGCGTTGTCCCACAGCCCTTCGTCGCGCATCACATCCAGCACCGCCATGCCGATCCGGCAGCTCACCGGGCTGCCGCCGGCCGAGGAGAAGAAATAGCCCTCGGCCTCGAGCGCCTCGGCGATGTCGCGGCGGGTGATCACCGCACCCAGCGGCTGGCCATTGCCCATGCCCTTGGCCATGGTGATGATGTCCGGCACCACGCCCTGCTCCTCGAAGCCCCAGAAGTACTCGCCCAGGCGACCATAGCCCACCTGCACTTCATCGGCGATGCACACGCCGCCGCGCGCCCGCACCTTGGCATAGGCCTCGCGCAGGTAGCCCTTGGGTAGCGAGATCCCGCCGGCATTACCGTACACCGGTTCGCAGATCATCCCTGCCAACTGGCGGCCACGGGCATCCAGGTCGGCGAGCTTGGCGTCGACATCGCGCAGGTAATCGCTGGCGCTGTCGGCGCCGCGGTAACGGCCGCGGAACGTATTCGGCGCCTCCACCGGATGGACCCAGTCCGGCCGGGTTTCCAACGCCTGCGGATTGTCGGCGATCGAGGTGGAGATGGCATCGGTGGCCACCGACCAGCCGTGATAGGCCTCCAGCACGCTGAGCAGGTCACGCCCGCCGCTGTAGGCCCAGGCCAGACGAATCGCCAGGTCGTTGGCCTCGGTGCCGCTGTTGACCAGGAACACCCGGTCGAAGCCTTCCGGCGCCAGCTCGAGCAGGCGCTCGGAAAACTCGGCGATGGCCGCGTAGTGGAAGCGCGAGTTGGTATTGACCAGCGACCACTGCCGCGCCGATTCGGCGACCATGCGCGGATGCCCATGCCCGAGCACCGCCACGTTGTTGAGCATGTCCAGGTAGGAACGCCCCTGCATGTCGATCAGGTAGTTGCGCCAGCCGCGCTCGATATGCGGCGGCTGGGCGTAGTAGTGCTTCTGCGAGCGGGCGAAGCTGGCATCGCGCCGCGCCAGCAGGGCCTGGGCATCGACCAGCGGCTCGGCATCGCAATCGAAGCCCAGCAGTGCCGTCGGCGACGGGCAAAGCGCCAGCCAGGCCTTTGCCTGGGACGGTTTGGCAAAGAACGGCGGCGCAATGTTGGGGTCCAGGCACAACTGCACGCTCAGGAAGCCACAGGTCGACCCCAGCACCTGCCCCTTGTGCACCGATTCGCCATCCTCCGGCGCCTGCTCCAGGCCGCTCAGCCACAGGCCCCAACCGGCGGTACTCAGGCAACCCCGGCCATCCCCGGTGCTCAGCCAGATACCGGTTTGCGGCGCGTGCAACACCGTACCGCTCGGCAGGTTCAGTTCCACGCCCAAGGCACAGGTGGCAGGCTCGTCCGGGCGGTCAAAATGGGTTTGCGACAGACGGTACTGCCCATGCAGCGTGGTGGCGGGAGCCGGCTGGGCAAGCAACAGGCGCTGGTCGAATCCGGCCTGCTGCCAGTTTCCAGCCTCGCAGTGCGGGCTCAGCACACCGAGATCGAGCCGACCCACGGTCTGGCCGGCCAGGCTCGGCAGCAGTGCTGCGCAGTCGCCGAGGTCCAGGGTGTCGGGGGCAAAACCTGCCGTCTGCAGGATCGCCGCTTCCATCAATGCGGCAGGCACCGCAGTGGCGGTATCGAAGATTTCCCACTCATGGGCGATGTTGTCGCGGGTGTACTGGTTGTCCGGATCGACGGTGAGTTGCTGCTCGCTGCTCAGCACCAGCACTGCGGAACGGTTGAGCACCAGCGGCCACAGGGCGCGCAATTCGGCTTCGCTCAGCGGATTGACCGCCTGGTAGGCCGCAATCACCGGCAGGATGCGCAGCGGATCGCCTTCGGCATGGTGCAGCAAGGCTGCGCAGGTGACCGAGAGGTCGGCGATACGCCAGGTGTGTGACAGATCGCCGAAGTCGATCACACCTTGCGCCTGCCACTGACGGTGCTCGTCAAGCGACCAGACCACGTTGTCATCGGTGATGTCCAGATGCACCGCCTGCGTCGGAAGCTGTCCGACCAGCGGCTGCAGACGCGCCCGCGCCTGACTGGCCACACCCTCGACGCGCTCGCGCCGGGCCTCGTCCTTGATGACCGGCAGCAGGTGCTCGATCAACGCCTCGGCATGCCGCGGATCCCACTGCAGCGTGCGCTCCAGCCCCGGGTGCTCGAAGCCGACCAGGGCCTTGTCGAGTTGCGCGCACAGCGCCCCCAGCTCGGCCATCAGCCGATCCGGCATATGCTTCAGACGGGTCAGTGGCTGGCCGTCGATGTATTCGAGCACACGGCAACGCAGGGCCTGGCCGCCGATCTCCAGCGCCAGCAAGCCCTCGCCACCCAGCGCTGCACGCACCGCAGGCACCGGCAGGCCCTGGGTGCGCAGGTAGGCCAGCGCGGCATGCTGTGCCTCGAGCTCGACCTGGGCATAACTGCCGTGGCAGAGCTTGAAGACGAAGCGCCCCTGCTCGCTGTCCAGCCGGTAGTTCACGTCCTGCTGGCTGCCAAGGGGCACCAGCGCGCCGTGCAGGCCGTAATACGCCTGCAGGGTATGGCTGGCCTGCGCCTCGGAAACCTCGGGACGTGGAAGGCTGGAGCGGTGGATCAGGGTGTGCAACGGCATGGTGCGAACCTCGGCCTCTTTTTTGCTTATATCGCCATTACCACTGCCCGGAAGCAAGGGGGTGAGACGCAGACAGTCGTTGCCAACCTGCAACGATCATTGCCAAAGCCGCGCCCCAGAAGGCCTGGTATCGCCCGCTGTCCATCAGGAGCTCGATGTCGATGTCCGCTGCACCACTGTTGTTGTCGCCCCTCCCGCACCGGCTCCTTGACGCCGGGGCATCGTCGCGCAGGCTGCATGCGTCAGAAGTTCGTCACAAACGCGCGGGGGCATACGCATGAAGAAGGTCGCCATCCTGCAGTCGAACTACATCCCCTGGAAAGGTTATTTCGACCTGATCGCCGCCGTGGACGAGTTCATCCTTTACGACGACATGCAATTCACCCGACGTGACTGGCGTAATCGCAACCAAATCAAGACTCCCCAAGGCGTGCAATGGCTGACCGTGCCGGTTCAGGTCAGAGGGCGCTACCACCAGGCGATCCGCGAAACACGGATCGACGGGCACGACTGGGCCGCCAGTCACTGGCGGTCCCTCGAAGCGAACTACAAGCGTGCGCCGTATTTCGACGAAATCAAACAGTGGCTGCGACCGATCTATCTCGAAGAGCAGTTCGACCATCTCAGCCCGCTGAATCGTAGGCTACTCCAGGCCGTCTGCCACTACCTGGGCATCGGCACACGCATCAGCCACTCCTGGGACTATCGCCTGGGTGAAGGCAAGAGCGAGCGTTTGGTCGACTTGTGCCAGCAAGCCGGTGCCAGCGAATACCTTTCCGGCCCGGCCGCGCGCGACTACCTGGATGAAAGTCTGTTCGCCGCACAGGGCATCGCCGTCAGTTGGTTCGACTACAGCGGCTACCCCCAATACCCGCAGCAGTGGGGTGATTTCACCCATGGCGTGAGCATCCTCGACCTGCTGTTCAACTGTGGCCCGGACGCACCGCGCTTCATGAAGCACATACGGTCATCGGCTCCTGAATCCACCGCGCCGACGGGCGCAGCACCCGACATGCGAGTCTCCCCATGAGCAATGCACTAGACAGCTACATCGGCGCCTACAGTGATCGTTTCGGCTTCGCTTTCGACAACGACATCATGCTCAACTGGTATCCCCAGCGGATCATGAAGCTGTGTCAGCAGCACCACTCGATTCTGGAACTGGGCGTCGGCCACGGTTTCTCGACCAACCGCTTCTCGCGCTTCTTCGCCTCGCATACGGTGATCGACGGATCGCCCTCGGTCATCGCCCAGTTCCGCGAAAACTACCCCGACAGTCCGGTCGAGATCGTCGAAAGCTATTTCGAGCATTTCGACACCGAGCGGACCTTCGACCTGATCGTGATGGGCTTCATCCTCGAACACGTCGACAACCCGCAGCAGGTCCTGGAACACTTCCGCCGCTTCCTCGCGCCTGGCGGCCGGCTGTTCGCCCTGGTGCCCAATGGCGAGTCGCTGCACCGGCGTATCGGCCATGCGGCAGGCAAGCTCGACGACATGATGAAGCTGGGCCAGGGCGATCTGGAACTCGGTCACCAGCGCACCTACTCGGTCAGCCGCCTGACCGATGAGCTGGAGCAGGCCGGCTATCGCATCGTGCGCAAGGAAGGGGTGTTCCTCAAGCCGCTGATGACCTCGCAACTGCAGCCACTGGGGCTGTCCAACGAGATCATCGAAGGGATGTGCACGGTCGGCATCGACTACCCCGAGCTCTGCTGTGCACTCATGTTCGAGGCCCAGGTCGAGCCGACATGAGAAGCCTGTTGATCGGCAGCACCTCGGTCATCGGCCAGGCCATCGCCGCCCGGCTTGCCACGCTGGGCGAAGTCAGGACTGCGGGGCGTCGCGAAGCGGACTTCCCGTTCGATCTGGAGCAGGCAGACAACCCGCCCTTCGCTGGCGGGCACTTCGATACCGCGGTGCTGGTGGCCGCCGCCTTCGGCGGGACCTCCAGCCAAGCGCTGATCCAGGCCGAGCAGGTCAACGCGGTCGGTACCCTGCGCGCTTGCGAGCTTGCTGCGCAGAGCGGCGCCCGGCACTTGATCCTGGTGTCTTCGGTGTTCGCAGGCTTTAGCGCCGACGACCCTCACTACAACATCTATTCGCTGTCGAAGCGCCATTCCGAGGAGCTTGCACAGCTGTTCTGCAAGCAACGCGAAATCGCCCTGACCATCCTGCGCCCCAGCCAGGTCTACGATGCAGCCGGTGCCTGCCGCAAACACCAGGGGCTGCTGTACGTCATCGCCGAAACGGCGCGTGCAGGCAGGACAGTGCAGCTGTATGGCAACAACGATGCGCAGCGCAACTACCTGTTTCTGGACGACCTGGCCGAGATCGTGAAACGCGTGGCGCAGCGCACGGTGGTCGGTCGCTTCGACTGCGTGCACCCGCACAGCCCCAGGCTGTCCGAGATCGCCGAAGCGGCCTTTGCTGCCTGCGCCCGCCCTGCCGAAATCCACTTCCTACGGGACAAGCCGGACATCGCCGATATGCCGGCCATGCAGGCCGATGCGCAACTGCACCAGGCCATCGACTATTGGCCAGCCACTGACATCCGTACCGGCCTGCAACTGATGCAGGCTCATCAGGAGACCCAGCAATGACCACGGCAATGGTCACCGGCGTCGGCGCGATCATGGGCTATGGCCTGCTGAAATCGCTGCGCGCCGCCGACCCGACACTCACGTTGCTGGGCACCGACATCTACGACGATGCGGTCGGCCAGGCCTGGTGCGACCACTTCGAACAGGCACCGCTGACCGCCGACCCCAGATATCAGGATTGGCTGCTGCGGATGATCGAGCAGTATCGGGTCGAGCTGCTGATTCCCGGCATCGAGCAGGATGTGCACTGGCTCGACGAACACCGTGACGTGCTGGCTGCCAGCGGCTGCCGGATTGTGCTCAACGACGCCCGACTGATCAGCCTGTCGCGCGACAAGTACGCCATGGACCAGGCCCTGCTGGCACTTGAAGACGACGCCCGCATCCCCAGCCATCTGACCGGCGACTTCGCCTCGCTTTCGCAGCAACTCGGCCTTCCGTTCCTGCTCAAGCCGCGACGCAGCTATGCCTCCAAGGGCCTGGTGTGGGTCCGCGAAGAGCGCGATTTCATACCCTGGGCACCCCTTCTCGGGGAGGTGCTGATGGCCCAGCCGATCATCGGCAGCGCCAGCCAGGAGTACACCGTGGCGGTGTTCGGTGACGGCCAGGGCGGCATCTGCGCCGCGATCACCTTCCAGCGCAGCCTGGCCTCTGACGGCTCCACAGCCAAGGCCAAAGTGCGCCACGACGCCAGCCTGGATGCCGTGGTGCTGCGCCTGTGCCAGCACTTCAAACCGGTCGGGCCCACCAACCTGCAGTTCCGCCGGGCAGACGACGGCACCTGGAAGCTGCTGGAGATCAATCCACGGATCTCTTCCACCAGTTCCATCCGCACCGCTTTCGGCTACAACGAGGCCGCCATGTGCCTGGCCTGGTATCTCCAGGGCGAGAAGCCCCGGCAACCAGAGGTCCGCGCAGGTTTTGCGGTGCGCTACATCGAGGACTACGTGGTTCATGATCGGGATCATTTCTGACATCCACGGCAATTTCGCCGCGCTGTCCACTGTGCTCGCCGAGCTCGACCGGATGGGTGTGGACGAGATCATCTGCCTGGGCGACACCGCCGGTTACTACAGCCAGATCAACGAGTGCTGCGATACCTTGCGCGCTCGCGGGATCTTCTCGCTGATGGGCAACCACGATGCCTACATCGCACTCAACCAGCCCTGCCCACGCTCCAACAGCGCCAATGCCTGTCTGGACTACCAGCGTGAGGTGCTCAGCGCCGACAACCGCCGCTGGCTCGAAAGCCTGCCGGAGCGCGCCAGCCTGCATGGCCTTGAGCTGATCCACGGCGGCTGGAACGACCCACTGGACGAGTATCTCGAGCCCAGCGAGGCCTACTTCGCCGAACGCCCGGGGCGCTTCTTTGCCTCCGGCCACAGCCATGTGCAGTACCTCTGGCAAGGCCGCGAAAAGGCCTGGTGCAACCCTGGCTCGGTCGGCCAGCCCCGCGACGGCGACCCTCGGGCCGCCTTCGCCACCTGGGATGGCCAACGCTTCACGCTCTGTCGCATCGCCTACGACATCGAGGCCGCGCAACGCGCCATGGCACATGCTGGCTTCACCGAGTACTTCTACGAAAACCTTGCCAAGGGCACGCAGATCGGCGGGCGCATCAGCGCGATCCGCAGCGACCTTCCGCCCGCGAACGCTGCAGGAAACCGCCCATGAGCCTGGAAAAGATCCCCTTCAACCGCCCCTACATGACTGGCAAGGAGTTCCACCATATTGCCGAGGCCAACCTGGGCCAGATGCTTGCCGGCGACGGACCGTTCACCAAGCGCTGCCATGCCTGGCTCGAGGAACGTACCGGCAGCGGCAAGGCGCTGCTGACTCACTCCTGCACCGCGGCACTGGAAATGTGCGCGTTGCTGCTCGACATCCAGCCCGGCGATGAAGTGATCATGCCGTCCTACACCTTCGTCTCCACCGCCAATGCTTTCGTCCTGCGCGGCGCGGTGCCGGTGTTCGTCGACATCCGTGAAGACACGCTCAACCTCGACGAACGCCTGATCGAGGCCGCCATCACCCCCCGCACCAAGGCCATCGCCGTGGTCCACTACGCCGGCGTCGCCTGCGAGATGGACAGCATCCTGGCCATCGCCCGCAGGCACGGCCTGAAGGTGGTGGAGGATGCCGCGCAGGGCGTCATGTCCAGCTACAAGGGGCGCGCGCTGGGCAGCATCGGGGATCTAGGCGCGTTCAGCTTCCATGAAACCAAGAACGTCATCAGCGGCGAGGGTGGTGCCCTGCTGGCCAACGATCCAGAGCTGGTGATGCGCGCGGAAATCATCCGCGAGAAGGGCACCGATCGCAGCCGCTTCTTCCGCGGCCAGGTCGACAAGTACACCTGGCAAGAGGTCGGATCGTCGTTCCTGCCCGGCGAGCTGACCGCCGCCTTCCTCTGGGCACAGTTGCAGGAAGCCGAAGCGATCACCAACAGCCGCCTGGCCACCTGGGAACGCTACCACCACACCCTCGCCGGCCTCGAGGCGGACGGCCTGCTGCGTAGGCCGATCATCCCGCAGGACTGCCAGCACAACGCCCATATGTACTATGTGCTGCTCGCCCCGGGCATTGACCGTCAGGCTGTGTTGCAGAGGATGCGAGACGAAGAGGTGTATGCCGTGTTCCACTATGTGCCACTGCATTCCTCGCCCGCCGGCGAGCGCTACGGACGTGCACATGGCTCGATGCAGCTCACCGACGAACTGTCAGACCGCCTGGTACGCCTGCCGCTGTGGTGCGGCCTGGGCGATGAACGCCAGGACCGAGTGATTTCAGCCTTGAGTACCGCGCTCGCGCGCCGTTGAACCAAAGGCTGTTACGCGCCTGCAGCACAATGCCACCTACCACCAGCAGGATAGTCACACCCCATGCGTATTCTCATTACCGGCGGTGCCGGCTTCATCGGTTCGGCGCTGATCCGCTACTTGATCGGCCATACCGACAACGAAGTTCTGAACCTCGACAAGTTGACCTACGCTGGCAACCTCGAGTCGCTGCGCGGCATCGCCGACAACAGCCGCTATGAGTTCGTCCAGGCCGATATCGTGGATCAGGAGACCGTCAGCGCTGTCCTCGAACGTTTCCAGCCTGACGCGATCATGCACCTGGCCGCCGAGTCCCATGTGGACCGCTCCATCGACGGGCCGGCAGCATTCATCCAGACCAACATCACCGGCACCTATACCTTGCTGGAGGCCACCCGCGCCTGGTGGAGCCGCCAGCCGGAAGATGCGCGCGACGCGTTCCGCTTCCACCACATTTCCACCGACGAGGTGTATGGCGACCTGCACGGTGCCGACGACCTGTTCCGCGAAACCACGCCTTATGCCCCAAGCTCGCCCTACTCGGCCAGCAAGGCGGCATCCGACCACCTGGTCCGCGCCTGGCATCGCACCTACGGCCTCCCGGTGCTGATCACCAATTGCTCGAACAACTACGGCCCGTATCATTTCCCCGAGAAACTCATCCCGCTGATGATCCTCAACGCCCTCGCCGGCAAGCCACTGCCGGTGTACGGCAACGGCCAGCAAGTGCGTGACTGGCTGTTCGTCGAGGACCATGCCCGCGCGCTGCTCAGGGTGGTGACCGCAGGCAAGGTTGGCGAGACCTACAACATCGGCGGGCACAACGAACAGAAGAACCTCGATGTGGTGCGGGCGCTCTGCAATCTGCTCGAAGAGCTCGCGCCCCAGCGCCCCGCCAACATCGCCCACTTTGCCGACCTCATCACCTTCGTCCAGGACCGCCCCGGCCACGACCTGCGATACGCCATCGACGCGAGCAAGATCGAGCGCGAGCTGGGCTGGGTGCCGGAGGAGACCTTCGAGTCCGGCCTGCGCAAGACCGTGCAGTGGTACCTCGACAACCTGGAATGGTGCCGCCACGTCCAGGATGGCAGCTACCAGGGTGAACGCCTGGGCAATTCCGACTTCAAGGACCTGATCGCATGACCAAGGGCATCGTCCTCGCCGGAGGCTCCGGTACTCGCCTGCACCCCATCACGCTTGGCGTGTCGAAACAGCTGTTGCCGATCTACGACAAACCGATGATCTACTACCCGATCTCGGTGTTGATGCTCGCTGGCATCCGCGACATCCTGCTCATTTCCACTCCCCAGGACTTGCCGCAGTACCGCCAGCTGTTCGGCGACGGCAGCCAGTTCGGCATCAACCTCAGCTACGCCGAGCAGCCCTCGCCTGATGGCCTGGCCCAAGCCTTCCTGATCGGCGAACACTTCATCGGCGACGATTCGGTGTGCCTGATCCTCGGCGACAACATCTTCCACGGCCAAGGCTTCAGCGAACAGTTGCTGCGTGCGGTCAACCGCCCCTCCGGGGCGACGGTGTTCGGCTACCTGGTCAAGGACCCGGAGCGCTTCGGCGTGGTCGAGTTCGACGCGCAGGGCAATGCCCTGTCCATCGAGGAAAAACCGGTCGCACCGCGCTCCAGCTACGCGGTGACCGGCCTGTATTTCTACGACAACGATGTGATCGAGATCGCCAAGGGCGTGCGCCCTTCGCCTCGGGGCGAACTGGAAATCACCGACATCACCAACGCCTACCTCAAGCGCGGCGACTTGAGGGTCGAACGCTTCGGTCGCGGGTTCGCCTGGCTCGATACCGGCACCCACGACAGCCTGCTGGAGGCTTCCCAGTACGTGCAGACCATCGAGCACCGCCAGGGCCTGAAAGTGGCGTGCCTGGAAGAAATCGCCTATCAGAAGGGCTGGATCTGCCGGGAAAGGCTGCTGGCCAAGGCCAACGAACTGAAGAAAACCGGCTACGGCCAATACCTGAGCAAACTGGCTGAAGAAACGCCATGAACGTCATCAATACCGCAATCCCCGAAGTCCTCATCATCGAACCCAAGGTGTTCGGTGACAGCCGTGGTTTCTTCCTCGAAAGCTTCAATGCCCGCACCTTCGCCGAACGTACCGGGGTCGATGTCGAGTTCGTTCAGGACAATCATTCGCGCTCCCAGCGGGGCGTGCTGCGCGGTCTGCACTACCAGTTGCAGAACCCGCAAGGCAAGCTGGTCCGCGTGACCCAGGGCGAGGTGCTGGACGTGGTCGTGGACATCCGCCGCGGCTCGCCAACCTTCGGGCGCTGGGTCAGCGCACGCCTGTCTGCCGAGAACCACCACCAGATGTGGGTCCCTGCTGGCTTCGCCCACGGTTTCGTGGTGCTCAGCGAGTCGGCCGACTTCCTGTACAAGACCACCGACTATTACAACCCCGCAGCCGAGCGCTGCATTCGCTGGGACGATCCGCAGTTGGCCATCGACTGGCAACTTGAGTCGGAACCGCTGCTGTCAGCCAAGGACCAGGCTGGGGTGCTGCTTCAGGACGCGGAGCTGTTCCCATGAAGATCCTCGTCTGCGGCCGCAACGGCCAGGTCGCCCAGGCCCTTCAGCAGGCGCTGGCCGGGCTTGGCGAACTGCACCTGCTCGGCCGCGACCAGCTCGACCTGGCTCAACCCGAAGGCATGCGTGAGCCTCTGCGCCAGCTCGCCCCCGACCTGATCATCAACGCCGCGGCCCACACCGCGGTGGACCAGGCCGAGAGCGAAGCGCCACTGGCCTACGCGATCAACGCCGAAGGTCCGCGCGTGCTGGCCGAGGAAGCCGCACGCCTGGGTACGCCGCTGATCCACTACTCCACCGACTACGTGTTCGACGGCAACAAGACAACCCCCTATGTCGAGGACGACCCGGTGCATCCGCTGGGTGTCTACGGCCAGAGCAAGCTCGCAGGCGAGCAGGCGATTACCGCAGTGGGCGCCCAGCACCTGATCCTGCGCACCAGCTGGGTGTACTCGCTGCATGGACGCAACTTCCTGCTGACCATGCAACGCCTGCTGCAGGAGCGCCCGCAGTTGAAAGTGGTCGACGACCAGATCGGCGCACCGACCTGGGCCGGGACGATCGCCGCCAGCACCCGCGCCTTGATCGAGCGCTGGCAGGCCGGCCAGGCGGGTGCGTGGGGGACCTATCATCTGACAGCCCAGGGCGAAACCTCCTGGTTCGGCTTCGCCGAGGCCATCGCCGAGCAGTTGAAGGCCCGCGGCCTGCCCTGTGCCGAACTGCTGCCGATCCCCAGCAGCGAATACCCGACCCCGGCCCGCCGCCCGCTCAACTCACGCCTGGACTGCTCACGCCTGGCACGTGAATGGCAGGTCAGCCAGCCGCATTGGCAGCAAGCGCTGATCGACTGCCTGAAGTAGCGCATAATTGCGCCAGTTCATTCTGGCGCACTTGGCGATGACCTCGACTTCAATCACTTCGCAACGACCCCGCTGGCGCAGCCTGGCCCTGCTGGCCCTGTGCCTGGCCCCGCTGCTGTGGCCGCTGCATCATCTGGCCGAACGCTATTATCAGGACCAACTGGCCTCGCAGAACCGCCAGACCCTCGACCTCTACGTCGCCAACCTGCTCGGCACCCTGCACCGCTACGAGACCCTGCCGCAGATCCTCGGCGACCTCCCGGCCCTGCGTGGCGTGCTGGCCGACCCGTTCAGGCTGGAGGCGGTGACCAACGCCAATCGCCTGCTGCGCGAGATCACCCAGCAGACCGGCGCCGAAGTGATGTACCTGATGGACGTCAGCGGCAATACCCTGGCCGCCTCCAACTGGGACAAGCGCGACAGCTTCGTCGGCCGCAACTTCGCCTTCCGCCCCTACTTCATCGAGGCGATGGAAGGGCGCCTGGGCCGCTTCTTCGGCCAGGGCACCACCTCGGCCAAGCGCGGCTACTTCTTCGCGGCAGCGGTGCGTGACGGCGAACGTGTAGTCGGCGTGCTGGTGGTCAAGGTCGACCTCGACCACACCGAAACCCTCTGGGGCCGCACCCCGGAACAATTGCTGCTGACCGACCAGTACGGCGTGGTGGTGCTCACTTCGCGCCCGGAGTGGCGTTTCCGCGCTACCCGTGTACTGAGCGAAGCCGAGCGCAAGGCGATGATCGCCATCCAGCCCTACCCGACCCAGGCACCGCAACCGTTGCGCCTGGAACCCGACGCCTGGCTGACCCAGACCCGCGATATCAAGGAGACCGGCTGGCAGGTGAGCATCCTTGCGCCGCGCATCCTGGTCGATCGCTCGGTGCAGACCGTCATGGCCATCGGCGCCGGTGCGCTGCTGGTGACCATGCTCCTGGCCGGGCTGGTGATGCAGCGCCGCCGCCACTACATGGATCGCATCGAACTGGAGGCTCGTGGCCGCCAGGAGCTGGAAAACCGCGTGGTGGCGCGCACCGCCGACCTCGAATGGCTGAACAATCGCCTGAAGAACGAAGTGCTGGAGCGCGAGCAGGCGCAGCAGGAACTGGTACGCGCCCAGGACGAGCTGGTCCAGGCCGGGAAACTGTCGGTGCTGGGCACCATGTCGGCGAGCATCAGCCACGAGCTCAACCAACCGCTGGCGGCGATCCGCAGCTACGCCGAGAACGCCGAGATCCTGCTCGACCACCAGCGCACCGAGGATGCCCGCGGCAACCTCAAGCTGATCGGCGAGCTGACCGGGCGCATGGCCTCGATCATCGCCCACCTGCGCGCCTTTGCCCGCCGCGACCGCCATGCCCCGGAAAGCGTGGCCCTGCAACCGGCGCTGGACGATGCCCTGGCCTTGCTGGCCAAGCGTCGTCGGGCCATGGCGGTGGAACTGATCCGCGATCTGCCGGATGCCACCTTATGGGTCCAGGCCGGTGAAACCCGCCTGCGCCAGGTGCTCGGCAACCTGCTGGCCAATGCCCTCGACGCACTCACGGAAAAAGCCAACCCTCGCCGCCTCTGGCTGAGTGCCGAGACGCGCGACGACTGCGTCTACCTGTACATTCGCGACAACGGCCCGGGCTTTACCCGGCAAGCGCTGGAGCACGCCAAGGAACCCTTCTTCACCACCAAGACCCGTACCCAGGGCCTTGGCCTGGGCCTGGCGATCTGCGAAAGCCTGATGCGCGCGCTCGGTGGCGAGTTGCTGATGGGCAACCACCCGGAAGGGGGCGCCCTGCTCACCCTGCAACTGCGCATGGCAGCACCCGGTGCCAACCTGAAACCTTCGGAGGATTCCTCGGCATGACCGAGACACTGATCGACAGTCAAACCCAGGTCATCCTGGTCGATGACGATCCGCACCTGCGCCAGGCCCTGAGCCAGACCCTGGACCTGGCAGGCCTCAAGGTTGCTACCCTGGCCGACGCCCAGGGCCTGGCCGAGCGCATCGAGCCTGACTGGCCCGGCGTGGTGGTCAGCGATATCCGCATGCCGGGTATCGACGGCCTGCAACTGCTGGAGCAACTGCACACACGGGACAGCGAACTGCCTGTGCTGCTGATCACCGGCCACGGCGACGTGCCGCTGGCAGTCCAGGCGATGCGTGCCGGGGCCTATGACTTCCTGGAAAAGCCCTTCGCCAGCGACGCCCTGCTCGACAGCGTGCGCCGGGCCCTGGCGCTGCGCCGCCTGGTGCTGGACAACCGCAGCCTGCGTCTGGCCCTGAGCGATCGCCAGCAGTTGTCGACACGGCTGGTCGGCCATTCACCGTCGATGCAGCGCCTGCGCGAACAGATCGGCGCCCTGGCCGGAACCCGCGCCGACGTGCTGATCCTCGGCGAGACCGGCGCCGGTAAAGAGGTGGTCGCGCGTGCCCTGCACGACCTGTCGAGCCGTCGGGACGGCCCGTTCGTGGCCATCAATGCCGGCGCCCTGGCCGAGTCGGTGGTCGAGAGCGAGCTGTTCGGCCATGAACCCGGCGCCTTCACCGGTGCGCAGAAGCGTCGTATCGGCAAGTTCGAATTCGCCAACGGCGGCACGCTGTTCCTCGACGAAATCGAGAGCATGAGCCTGGACGTGCAGGTCAAGCTGCTGCGCCTGCTGCAGGAGCGGGTGGTCGAGCGCCTGGGTGGCAACCAACTGATCCCGCTGGATATCCGCGTGATCGCCGCGACCAAGGAAGACCTGCGCCAGTCGGCCGACCAAGGGCGTTTCCGCGCCGACCTCTACTACCGCCTGAACGTCGCACCGCTGCGCATACCGGCCCTGCGCGAACGCGGCGACGACATCCTGGTGCTGTTCCAGCACTTCGCCGATGCCGCCAGCCAACGCCACGGCCTGGCACCGCACACCCTGCAACCGGCGCAGCGGGCCGTGCTGCTGCGTCACGAATGGCCAGGCAACGTACGCGAGCTGCAGAACGCGGCAGAGCGCTTCGCCCTGGGCCTGGAGCTGGCCCTGGACGGCCAGGTGCCCCCTGCCACCGACAGCGCCGAACCGGCACGTGTCGGCAACCTCAGCGAGCAGGTCGAGCAGTTCGAACGCTCGCTGATCGCCGCCGAACTGAACCAGCCGCACAGCTCCATGCGCAGCCTCGCCGAAGCCCTCGGCATCCCGCGCAAAACGTTGCACGACAAGCTGCGCAAGCACGGCCTGAGCTTCGCCGACGGCAGCAGCCATGACGATCACGAGGAGCCGCGGCCATGACCACCGACAGCCAGTACCTGCAGGCAGTCCTGCACAGCGATATACCGCTGACACGAGAAATGGGCATGCAAGTCATCGACTGGCGCGAGCAGTGCCTGCGTCTGCAATTACCGCTGGCGCCCAACGTCAACCACAAGAGCACCATGTTCGGCGGCAGCCTCTACTGCGCCGCCGTGCTGGTCGGCTGGGGCTGGCTGCACCTGCGCTTGCGTGAGTTGGGGATCGATGACGGGCACATCGTCATCCATGAAGGGCAGATCAGTTATCCATTGCCGGTGACAGGCACGGCGGTAGCACGCTGCCCGGCGCCGGACGAAAAGGTCTGGGAGCGCTTCCTGACGATGTACCAGCGCCGCGGCCGGGCGCGCCTGACCCTGGAGACGATGGTGAGCAATGCGGGGAGTGAAGAGGCGGCAGTGAGATTCAGCGGGCAGTATGTGCTGCACCGCTGATCAGGCGAGGAGCGAGGCGGCTTCGGTAATTACTGCCCGATAGCCGCTGCAATGACTTTTTGCCGCCATGGCGCCTTGGCCGGCAGCGCCAGGAAGAACGGATTGAGCAGCGACTCCCGCGCCGGATAGCGGAACGCCTGGCCATCCAGCCCGATCACCTCGCCCCCTGCCCCTTCGACCACCCCCTGCGCCGCCGCGGTATCCCACTGCGAGGTCGGCGCCAGGCGCGGGTAGAAATCGGCAGCGCCCTCGGCCAGCAGGCAGAACTTCAGCGAGCTGCCGATATTGGCCAGTTCCAGTTCGCCGACCTCGGCACCGAGCCCAGCCAGCAGGGCTTCCTGCTCGGGGCTGGTATGACGACGGCTGGCAACGACCGTGAAACGCCCATCGGCAGGTGGCGCGTTGCGCACGTGAATCGGCCGGGCGTCACCCTGGGGCTCGACGCGCCATGCACCCAACGCCCGGCCACCGAAGTAGCAGCGGCCATTGGTCGGCATCGACACCACACCGAACACCACCTCACCGTTCTCGATCAGGGCGATGTTGACGGTGAATTCCTCGCTGCCGGCGATGAACTCCTTGGTGCCGTCCAATGGATCGACCAGCCACCAGCGCGTCCAGGCTTGGCGTGTCGCCAGCGGGATGTTGCAATCTTCCTCCGACAGCACCGGAATCTGCGGCGCCAGGGCTTGCAGGCCGTCGGCGATGACTCGGTGAGCAGCCAGGTCGGCGGCGGTCACCGGCGAGTCGTCGGCCTTGTTGGTGACTGCGACGCCAGAGCGCCAGAATGGCAGGATCGCCTCGCCCGCCAGTTGAGCGAGCTTGACCACTTCATGCATCAGTTGCAGGTCGTTCATGCGCTCAGCAGCCCCCGCTGGATCAGCAGGTCACGCGCCAGGTACAACGCCGCCAGCGCCCGGCCTTCACTGAACTGCGGGTGCATGGCCAGGGCCGAGAGCTCGCGCAGGTTGACCTTGTCGACGCGCATCGGCTCAGGCTCGTCGCCCTCCAGGCGCTCTTCGTACAGGTCGCTGGCCAGCACCACCTGGATCTTCTGGCTCATGTAGCCGGGCGACAGCGACAGCTCGGTGAGGTGCTCCAGTTGTCGTGCCCCGAAACCGGCTTCTTCCTTGAGCTCACGATCAGCGGCGGCCAGCACGTCCTCGCCCGGCTCGATCAGGCCCTTGGGCAGCGACAGTTCGTATTCATCGGTGCCGCCGCAGTATTCCTCGACCAGCACCGCATGCTCGGCGTCGAGCATCGCCACGATCATCACCGCACCATAACCGTTGCCCCGACCGACCAGGCGCTCGTAGGTGCGCTCGTTGCCATTGGAGAAGCGCAACTGCACCGCCTCGACCCGGAACAGGCGGCTGCTGGCGACGATCTCGCGACTGAGGACGGTGGGTTTCTGGCGCATGGGTGCGGCTCCTTGGCGTGAACGGGTTACTATACCGTGGCTTGCCGACCGATCGAGAAATTCCAATGCCTGTTCTGCCCTGGTCCACCATCGATACCGTCCTGCTGGACATGGACGGCACCCTGCTCGACCTGCACTACGACAATCGCTTCTGGCTCGAACACCTGCCCCAGCGCTACGCCGAGCTGCATGGCGTGAGCCGCGCGATGGCCGAGCTGGAACTGCGGCCGCTGTTCGAGCTTCATGCCGGCACCCTGAACTGGTATTGCCTGGACTTCTGGAGCCGCGAACTGCGCCTGCCGATCCGCGAACTCAAGCGCGAGATCGCCGACCTGATCGCTCTGCGCCCGGACGCCGACACCTTCCTTGCCGCCATCGGCAAGGCCGGCAAGCGTGTGGTGATGATCACCAACGCCCACCGCGACTCACTGTCGCTGAAACTCGAAAAAGTGCAGCTTGCGCCGTATTTCGAACGGCTGATCAGCTCGCACGACTATGGCTACCCGAAAGAGAGCCCGCAGTTCTGGGATGCCCTGCGCGCCGATATCGGCTTCGAGCCCGCGCGCAGCCTGTTCATCGACGACACCCTGGCGATCCTGCGCAGTGCCCAGCGGTTCGGGGTGGGGCATCTGCTGGCAGTGCGGCAGCCCGATAGCCGGGCGGATGTGCGCGATACGCAGGAGTTCGCGGCGGTCGAGGATTACCGGGAATTGTTGCTGGGACTTTGAGGGCCTCATCGCGGGACAAGTCGGAGCGCCGAACCGCCGCTCCCACAAATATCACCCGGGTTTCAGGCGGGGGAGATATCCCTGTGAGAGCGGCGGTTCGGCGCTCCGACTTGTCCCGCGATGAGCGCAACACCGATCCTCAGTCTGGAATGCGCAGTACCTGCCCCGGATAGATCTTGTCCGGGTGTGACAGCAGCGGCTTGTTGGCCTCGAAGATCTTCTGGTATCTGCTGGCATCGCCATACTCAGCCTTGGCGATCGCACTCAAGGTGTCGCCCTTCTTCACCGTGACGAATCGAGCCGCCTGCGCCACCGGCCCGGTGACGGTGATCTGGTCATCCACCGAAGCCACCCCTGCGATGTTGCCTGCCGCCAGGATGATCTTCTCCTTCTCCTCCTGACTCGCCACCTCGCCCTTGAGGATGACCTTGTCACCCTCTACGGTGGCCGAAATATTCGGATTGCCCAGGCCCACGCTCTCCACGTGCTTCTTCAACTGCTCCTCGGCATTCGCGTTGCCGGGGGTCAGCAGATCGATCAACTTCTCGCCGGCTTCCTTCACGAAACTGAACAGGCTCATGACGCGCTCCTTGTTGATGATTCCTCGGAACCTGAGAGTCTAGGCCAGGAATCCCTGGCCCGCTCCACTGCGACCAATCGACGCGGTCTATCACGGCATCGACCCTAGCGATTAGACGCGGCGCGCCCACAAGCCTAGGCTTGTGCTAGTAAAAAGCCGCCGGTGATCCGCCCCGATGAACAGCAAGCCTCCGGTCTGCGCGGCATCAGCACCTCTGTCACTGCCTGCCGCCAGCAACACCTACGATTATGTACAGCTCTGCGACCATGCGAGCGACAGCACGCCCCTGGCCGAAGAAGTCGCCCTGGCGATCGTCTACAACGGCCTGAACCAGGCGGTGATGCTGGTCAGCCCGACTGACCTGGAAGACTTCGCCGTCGGTTTCAGCGTCGGCAGTGGCATCGTTTCCAGCACCGAAGAGATCTATGACGTAAAGCTCTCCGGCAGCGGCTCGGCGCTGTATGCCGACCTGGAGATTTCCAGCCGCGCGTTCTGGAACCTCAAGGACCAGCGGCGTCAGATGGCCGGCACCAGTGGCTGCGGCCTGTGTGGTGTAGAGGCTCTGGAACAGGCATTGCCCGAGCTCGCGGCACTGCCCGGCGCGCCCCTGCCGCCGGTGGAGTGGCTCAAGGACCTGCGCCAGCGCATCGACGCCTTCCAGCCCCTGGGCCAGCACTGCGGCGCTGTGCATGCGGCGCTGTTCATGGATCGCAACGGCGAACTGCTGCTGGGCCGCGAAGACATCGGCCGGCACAACGCCCTCGACAAACTGATCGGCGCCCTGCTGCGCCAACGCATCGACACCTCCGGCGGCCTGGCCATCGTCACCAGCCGCTGCAGCCTGGAGCTGATCCAGAAAGTCCTGCGTGCCGGCATCCAGACCCTGGTCAGCCTGTCGGCACCGACCGGCCTTGCCCTGCAATGGGCACGCAAGCACAACCTCAACCTCATCCATCTGCCCAAACACAGCGCACCGCGGGTATTCAGCCCAGCGGCGGAGTCGTAAAAGCCGTGACCTCCTTCGAGAAACTTCCAGACAACGCCCCCGCTTCCACCCCACGCTACAAGCCCTATCACGGCCCAGCCGGCGGCTGGGGCGCGCTGCGCAGCGTGGCCAAGGCCTGGGTCGGCAGCGACAACGCGCTGAAGAACCTGCGTGCACTCCTCAAGACCAACCAGAACGGCGGCTTCGACTGCCCCGGCTGCGCCTGGGGCGACTCGCCCGAGAGCGGCATGGTCAAGTTCTGCGAGAACGGCGCCAAGGCCGTCAACTGGGAGGCCACCAAGCGTCGTGTCGACGCCGCCTTCTTCGCCCGCTACAGCGTCAGTGCGCTGCTCGAGCAGAGCGACTACTGGCTCGAGTACCAGGGCCGCCTGACCGAGCCGATGGTCTATGACCCGGCCAGCGACCGTTACCAGCCGATTGCCTGGGATGCAGCCTTCGAGCTGATCGCCAGCCACCTCAAGGCGCTGGAGTCGCCAGACCAGGCCGAGTTCTACACATCAGGCCGGGCCAGCAACGAGGCGGCCTATCTGTACCAACTGTTCGTACGCGCCTTTGGCACCAACAATTTCCCCGACTGCTCGAACATGTGCCACGAGGCCAGCGGCGTGGCCCTGGGGCAGAGCGTCGGCGTCGGCAAGGGCACCGTCACCTACGACGATTTCGAACATGCCGACGCGATCTTCGTCCTGGGCCAGAACCCCGGCACCAACCACCCGCGCATGCTCGACCCCCTGCGCGATGCCGTGAAGCGCGGCGCCCAGGTGGTCTGCGTCAACCCGCTGAAAGAGCGCGGCCTGGAGCGCTTCCAGCACCCGCAACATCCACTGGAGATGCTGCTCAACAGCGACCGGCCGACCAACACCGCGTTCTTCCGCCCGGCGCTGGGTGGCGACATGGCGCTGCTGCGCGGCATGGCCAAGTTCCTCCTGCAGTGGGAGCGCGAGGCTCAGGCCAAGGGCGAGCCGGCGGTCTTCGACCACGTGTTCATCGCCGAGCACGGCCAGGGCGTGAACGAATACCTGGCAGTGGTCGATGCCACACCCTGGGAGCAGATCGTCGAACAGTCCGGCCTGACCCTCGACGACATCGAGCTGTCGGCGCGCATGTACTGCAAAGGCAAACGCGTGATCATGTGCTGGGCGATGGGTATCACCCAGCACCGCCACTCGGTGCCGACCATCCAGGAAATCGTCAACCTGATGCTGCTGCGCGGCAACATCGGTGTACCTGGCGCCGGCCTGTGCCCCGTTCGCGGCCACAGCAACGTGCAGGGCGACCGCACCATGGGCATCAACGAACGCCCGCCGGTAGCCCTGCTCGATGCCATCGAGAAGCGCTTCGGCTTCCCGGCGCCACGCCACAACGGCCACAACACGGTCGAGGCGATCCACGCCATGCTCGAAGGCCGGGCCAAGGTGTTCATCGGGCTGGGCGGCAACTTCGCCCAGGCTACCCCGGATACCGAGCGCACCGCCCAGGCCCTGCGCAACTGTGCGCTGACCGTGCACATCAGCACCAAGCTCAACCGCAGCCACCTGATCCATGGCCAGCAGGCATTGATCCTGCCGTGCCTGGGCCGCACCGATATCGACCTGCAGGCCGAAGGCCCGCAGGCGGTCACGGTGGAGGACTCGTTCAGCATGGTCCACGCCTCCAACGGCCAGTTGCGCGCACTGTCCAAGCAGATGCGCTCGGAGCCTGCGGTGGTCGCCGGCATCGCCGCCGCCACCCTGGGCAACCATCCTGTGGACTGGAACTGGGTGGTGGCCGACTACGACCGGATTCGCGACCTGATCGCCGATACCATCCCCGGTTTTACCGACTTCAACCAGCGCCTGAACCTGCCGGGTGGTTTCTACCTGGGCAACAGCGCCGGCAGCCGCCAGTGGAAGACCGCGAGCGGCCGTGCCAACTTCAAGCCCAACCTGCTGCCCGACACCTTGCTCGACGAGCGCGTGCGCGCCAGCGGCCAGGTGCCTGACCTGATCATGCAGTCGATGCGTTCGCACGATCAGTACAACACCACCATCTACGGCCTGGACGACCGCTACCGCGGCGTGCGGGGCCAGCGCGAGGTGCTGTTCGCCAACGAGGCCGACATCATTCGCCTGGGCTTCCAGCCAGGGCAGAAGGTCGACATCGTGTCGTTGTGGGGCGATGAACACGTGCGCCGGGTGGAGGGTTTCACCCTGCTGGCCTTCGACATTCCGGCGGGGCAGGCAGCCGCCTACTACCCAGAGGTGAACCCGCTGGTACCGCTGGAGAGCATCGGCGACGGCAGCCACACGCCAACCTCGAAGTTCATCGCCATCAAGCTGGAAGCCGCGCGCGGGGACGGTCGCATCATCTGATGCCACCACCGCTCCCATGCGGGAGCGGGTTCGTCCCACGACGGGACAACCCATACAAGAAAACCCGGCTAATCAACCGGGTTTTTTTGTACTTCCGGTAACCTCAGGCCTGCACATTTATCACTGACGTAATGGTCAGCATAAGTTCGCTGCGCGTTTCAACTGATAAAGTTGCCAGTTGTGCAGCAACCAGCAAGGACACAGAGTCAAGGCTTCAAAAAACATCGACGCCAGTCGAGAGGGGACATCTGTGAGCACTGTGATCGACGAGTTCAATGATCTGCCGCTAGGCCAGGTATACGTCAAAGGCGATGTCATCGAACGCCCAAGATTTGGCTACAAGCTGAAAGTCATCAACGAACTGAAATGGACGGTAAAGCAAGAGAACGGCAAAAAGTTTCTGGAGGGCGAAGGGACCGACCGCGATCATCAACCGGGAGACACGCTGATAACGCTTGATGGGACGGCAAGCCGCATCAAGGTTGTCAAAGAAGGCACATTCGAACAGTTTGTCGTGAAGAATGCCAATGGCCAGGTAGTGGGCACAACCGCAGAAGTCAGTCAGCCAGGCATCAAGAGTGTCACGCTCATCCGCTCCATCGACCATAACAGCGCGCACACCAAATTGAAGTCTTTCGAATACGACCCAGAGTGACAGGGCATGGCGTTGCGGACTTGAGCCCGCTACCCTGTTCACTTCCTGTGGGAGCAGGCTCGTTTTGCGATAAAGCCATCACCCAACAAAAAGCCCCGAGCAAACGACCGGGGCTTGTTTTCATCTCAAGTAATCTGAGACCAGCAAAAACAGAGAAAGTTTCACAGCAAAATCAGCAAGTTAGGAAATTGTGTACAACTCGTGCTACTCGTCGGATTTCCATTGCCAGCCGCTTCGCTGAGCCTCAAATTCCGCCTCGTCATCCCTCTGAGGCTCTCTTGATGAAGAAGTACTCCTCGATTCTGTTGTTGTCTTTTGGTCTGCTCAGCGGCGCTGCCATGGCAGGCGGCACCACCGAGGCCGGCATTGGCGGCGCATTGGGTGGGGTACTGGGCTCGGTGGTCGGCCAGTCCATCGGCGGCAACACCGGCTCGGCCATCGGCGCAGGTCTGGGTGGCGCGGCGGGCAGTGCCGTCGGTGCCGACAAGCGCCAGCGCGGTGAAGCCGCCATTGGCGGTGCACTGGGCGCGGCGGGCGGCAACGTCGTCGGCCGTCAGGTCGGCGGCAGCACCGGTAGCCTGATCGGCGCAGCCGCAGGTGGCGGTGCCGGTGGCGCACTGGGTAACTACATGGGCAACAAGGCCGACGAAGACGATCGCCACGACCGCGATCGCGATCGGCGCTACCGCCGCGACGACCGTCGCCATTGGGACCACGGCCATCACTACGGCCATCGCAAGCACAAGCGCCACTGGCGTGACTGATCGGCGTCCACTCACCTACGCCTGATACCTAAGGCCCCGCCCTCACCCGGCGGGGCCTTTGTATTCCGACAGGTCGAGGGCGTAAGGGACACCCCGATATGGAGGCAGGTAGCCACTAGCTATCATTTCCCACCGCCATCACAACAGGGGACGCAGGGAATGCGCACGAGCCTCGTCGATCCAACACGCCAGCCCGAATCCGGGGAGGCAGAAGGATGACGGACGATACGCGCCCGCCACACCTCGACCACGCCTGCTTCCTGCGCATCCGCCGACGGGTTTCCCAGGCCACCGGCCTGCAACTGGCAGACGATCGCCAGAGCATGGTTGCCCATCGCCTGCACGCCCGCTTGCGCTTCCACCGGCTGGCAAGCTTCGAGGCTTACCTCGACCTGATCGATGCACACCCCGGCGAACAGACGCACCTGCTGCACCTGCTCATTGCCCGGGACACCTACTTCTTTCGCGAGCATCGCCACTTCGAACAGTTGCAACGCTGGCTCCCCAGGCTCGCTCACCCGGTACGCCTTTGGAGTGCGGCCTGTGCCAGCGGCGAAGAGGCCTGGAGCCTGGCCATGGTCGCGCAACAGAGCACATCCGCCGGCTGGCAGGTGCTGGCCAGCGACTACGACAGCGCCCTGCTGCGACAGGCTGAGGCCGGTGTCTACGACATCGCCCAGGCCCGCTACTTTCCCCACGGCTGGCTGGACTGCCATTGCCTGTGTGGCGCCGACGAAGCAGCCGGTCGTCTACGTATCGCACCGAGCCTGCGCGACCGGGTACGCTTCGAGAAGATCAACCTGATCGAGCCGCTGCCGACCGATCTGGGCGAGTTCGATGTAATCCTGCTGCGTAACCTGCTCGCGGGTTTCGACGCGCGGTGCAAGGCCGATGTCCTGCTGCGCCTGATGCCACACCTGCGTCCGGGCGGGCTGTTGATGATCGGCCACAGCGAGAGCATTCACGGCCTGGACCTGCCCCTGCGGCCACTACTGCCGTCGGTGTTCGAACGCCTATGATGAATAGCACTGCCGCATCGAACGGCAGACAAGGACTGGTCGCGCCCCCGCGCGGCAGTGCGCTTGTGGATCGAGCAGGCCTGCCGCCCCCCATCCCTTGCGAAACAGGCCTTGACCCATGCCCTGCCGAATCCTGCTTGCCGACGACTCGCCACTTTTCCGCGCCGGCCTGCGCGCCCTGCTCGAACAGAAGAAGGAATACACCGTGGTCGGAGACACCAGCGACGGCATGAGCGCCGTGAGTCTGGCGGAAAAGCTGCGGCCCGAGATCGTCGTGCTCGACATGAACAGCGATGCACTGGATTGTCAGCAGGTGCTGCAGGAACTGTTTATCCGGGTTCCGGCCACACGCGTGCTGATGCTCTCGACACGCTCGGAACTGGAGCATGTGATGAGCTGCCTGCAACTCGGCGCCCAGGGCTTCCTGCTCAAGAGCGCCACCGTGGCAGAGTTCGAGCAGGCGTTGCAGACTTTGCGCAGCGGCGGTCAGTACCTGTCGTCGACGGTGCTGCCGATGGTCATCGGGCAGGCCCTCAAGCACAGTCGCAAGCGCACGCCCAGCCCCGCACAAGCGCCGCTGACCACCCGTCAGCTGGAAATCCTGCGCCTGATCGCCCGCGGCGAGAGCACCCGCTCCATCGCCGAGGGGCTGGGGCTGAGCATCAAGACCATCGAGGCCCATCGCTCGCAGATCATGCACCGCCTGCAGATCCACGATGTCCCGGGGTTGGTGCTGTTTGCCGTGCGCGAGGGGATCATTCGCCTCAACGATTGAGCGACAGCCCCGCCAGGATCAGTTGCAGGGTTTCCGGCAACACCGCCGGGTGCCCCGTGGCGCGTTCGATGAATACGTGCACCACAGTGCCCGCCGCACAGGGCTCGGCCTCGCCCGGCCGGTACAACGCCAGGCAAAACTCCACCGTGCTGCCAGACAGCCGCGTCACCCCCAGGCCGACCTCCAGCACATCGGGAAATCCAGGCAGGGCATAGAAGTCCGCGGCAGAGCTGACCACGAAACCCGCCAGCTCACCGTCGCGCAGGTCCAGTTCAGCCTGTTCGACGAGAAACGCCTGGATGGCCGTCTCGAAGAAGGCATGCACCGTGGAACCGGCAAGGTAGCCGTTGTGGTCGTTGTCCTGCGGGCGGGTGAGGATGGGGTGGAAATGAGAAAAGGCACTGCGCTTGATGGTCTCGGGCATGGGGTATCCAAGGCGGGTGGCAGGAAAGGAAAGCTTCCCACATCTGATCTGGAAAACCATAGACGCAAACACAGCCCTTGATCGCCAGACATGAAAAAGCCGCCCCGAAGGGCGGCTCTTTCAGTGCGGCCAGTACAGCTTACAGCTGTGGGCCAGCGGCCTTGATCGCGTCGGAAACTTCGAACTTCTTGAAGTTTTCGATGAACAGCTTGGCCAGGCCTTTGGCGGCCTCGTCGTAAGCGGCCTTGTCAGCCCAGGTGGCGCGCGGGTTGAGCAGCTCGGTGTCGACGCCTGGAACGGACTTCGGTACGTCCAGGTTGATGATGTCCAGGTGTTCGGTTTCAGCACCGACCAGAGCACCGCTCTGGATCGCGGCGATCACACCACGGGTGGTCGGGATGCTGAAGCGCTTGCCGACACCGTAGCCACCGCCCGTCCAGCCGGTGTTGACCAGGTAAACCTTGGAGTTGAAGCCATTGATGCGCTTGATCAGCAGCTCGGCGTACTCGCCTGCAGGACGGGCGAAGAACGGCGCGCCGAAGCAGGTGGAGAAGGTCGACTTGATGCCGCCGCCCGAACCCATTTCGGTGGAACCGACCAGCGCGGTGTAGCCCGACAGGAAGTGGTAGGCTGCCTGCTCGTTGTTCAGGATCGACACCGGAGGCAGAACGCCAGTCAGGTCGCAGGTCAGGAAGATGACCGCGTTCGGCTCGCCACCCAGGTTGGCTTCGGCGCGCTTGGCGACGTGCTCCAGCGGGTAGGCGGCACGGCTGTTCTGGGTCAGGCTGACATCGGTGTAGTCGGCTTTGCCGGTTTTGTCGATAACGACGTTTTCCAGCACCGCACCATGCTTGATGGCTTTCCAGATGACCGGCTCGTTCTTCTCGGACAGGTCGATGCACTTGGCGTAGCAACCACCTTCCATGTTGAAGACGACACCTTCGCCCCAACCGTGCTCGTCGTCACCGATCAGGTAACGGCTTTCGTCGGCGGAGAGGGTGGTCTTGCCGGTGCCGGACAGGCCGAAGAACAGGGTCACGTCGCCTTCTTCACCGATGTTGGCCGCGCAGTGCATCGGCAGCACGTCGACTTCCGGCAGCAGGAAGTTCTGCACCGAGAACATGGCCTTCTTCATTTCGCCGGCATAGCGCATGCCTGCGATCAGCACTTTCTTCTGGGCGAAGTTGAGGATGACGCAACCATCGGAGTTGGTGCCATCACGCTCTGGAACGCACTCGAAGTTGGCGACGTTGAGGATCTGCCACTGATCGCGGCCGGCCGGGTTGAACTGGCCTTTTTCCGGATTGATGAACAGGCAACGGCCGAACAGGTTCTGCCAGGCGGTCTGGGTGGTCATCTTCACCGGCAGGTAGTGCTCGGCTGCAGCACCAACGTGTACGTAGGAGACGAAGTGTTCCTGGGCGTTGTTGAACGCCTCGACGCGGTCCCACAGGGCATCGAACTTGTCGGCTGGGAACTTGCGGTTGATCGGGCCCCAGGCGATGGCGGCAGAGGTGCTCGGCTCATCGACGATGAAACGGTCAGCGGGCGAACGGCCAGTACGGTGACCGGTTTTCACGACCAGTGCGCCAGTATCGGCCAGCACGCCTTCACCGCGTTGCAGCGCATGTTTTACCAGCTCGTCGACGGTCAGGTCGGTGTACACGGTGTTGTTGGCTTGCGTCATGAGATACCCCATCCGGCCCGAGGCCGAGTGCTCCAAACGTTTTGTAGTGGCCTGTTTCAAACTACTACAGCGAAAAAAGTGGCCGGATTATGCCAGAAACGCCCAAAAAAAGTAGGCCCCTCCTGTCGTAACTGCGCTTTTACGCAATTAGACAGGAGAATCTCCTGTAGTGAAGCGTTTCAGTGGCGAGTTTCTGACGCTTCGTCCGTGCCACCACCCGCAAACAATTGCGCTACATCGGTGGCATCGAAGAAATACCGCTCGTTGCAGAACTGGCAATCGATCTCGACCTTGCCACCACATTCCTCGACCAGCGCCTTGGCATCCGCCTCGCCGAGACTGACCAAAGCGTTGCCGGAACGCTCACGCGAGCAGCTGCAGTGGAAGCGCAGCGGCTCGATGTCGAAGAGGCGTACGGCGTCCTCGTGATAGAGGCGGTGCAGCAGGGTTTCGTTGCCTTCGGCCCACTCTTCGGGCTTCAGCGTGCTGGCCATGGCCACTACGTGTTGCCAGCTGTCTTCGCGCTCTTCTTCATCACGCTGGCGGTCGACCGGCAACTGCTGCAGCAGCAGGCCACGGGCCTTGCCCGCCGAGGTGTCGAGCCAGAAGCGCGTGTTGAGCTGCTGGGATTGCACGAAGTAGTTGGTGAAGCATTCGGACAGGTTGGCGCCATCGAGGTCGACGGTGCCCTGGTAGCGCTGGCCCTTGACCGGGTCGATGGTCAGCGTGAGGTGGCCACCAGGCATCAGGTCCGCCAGGGTGGCGTCAGCGGCGATCTGATCGGCCTCGTAACGTGCCATGCCGCGGATGTCGCGCTGGCTCGAGCACTCCACCATCAGCAGCGGGATCGGCCCTTGCGAGCGCGCCTGCAGAATCAGCAGGCCATCGAACTTGAGTGCGCCGACCAGCAGCGAGGTGGCAGCCATCAGCTCACCCAGCAGAGCGGCAACCGGCTGCGGATAAGGGTGACGGGCAAGCACTTCGCGGTAGCTCTTGTCGAGCTCGACCCATTCGCCGCGCACATCGCGCTCTTCGAACAGGAAGCGTTGGGTGAAATCGGTATCCGGTAAATCGCTCATGGTTTTGGCTATCTGAAAATTCTGAAAAGGGTGACAAAATGATTACAGGAGCTTACAAAGGCCCGTCGTAAAGCGCGTCCGACGCGCAGAATTTCAGCTGGCAATCGAGGTATTTTATGGATAATCGACCACTGTTCCAGGAAAAGTGGTCCTGGGGACCTCTGGCAGCCTGCACGTTACTGCCCGTCGCTCTACTGTGTTTCTGGTTGTGGCCGTTTGGCCAGATCCTGTTCCTGACTTTCGACGAGTGGCTATTCCGTGCACTCAACGGCCCGCTGGCAGACAACACCACCTGGCGCTACATCTGGACCTTGGGCAGCCTGCGCCCCTTCGACATCGTCGTCGGCCTGATCCTGCTCCTGCTGCTGATCAAAGGCGACTGGGTGTTCAAGGCTGTACAGGTCCGACAGGCATTCTTCGGCTTTTTCGTCAGTCTGCTCCTCTTAGTGGTGGTTCGCGCGCTGTTTTCCAAGTGGGTGGATGCATCTGGATGGCAACATGACAGCCCGTCGATCGTATTCGACGACGCCGTGCGCCTGAGCCACTACTACCCGAACCTCGAAGCCCACTGGGAGCTCAAGGACCGTTCCAGCAAGAGTTTCCCGGGCGATCACGCCTCGGTACTGCTGCTCTGGGCCCTGTTCATGAGCCTGTTCAGTCGCCGACTGGTGCAGAGCCTGGTGATCTGGGGGCTGGCCGTGTTGTTCATGCTGCCGCGTCTGGTTGCTGGTGCGCACTGGGGACAGGATGACTACATCGGCGGTCTGGGGATGGCATTACTGGCCCTGGGCTGGACCGTGCATACCCCGCTGGCGGCCAAGGCCAGCGCGGCACTGTTGCGCTGGACCTCACCGCTGTTCAGGGTACTCGGCAAGTTGCCGCTGATCGGGCGCATGAGTGTGATGCGCACGGCCTCTTAGGCGCAACTGAAGGCGCAGGTCTACTCGAAACTGCCATGCAACTGGTGGATCTGCCGCCGTTGCTTCTTGTTTGGCCGGCCGTCGGTGGTCACCCCCATCGCCCCGGCCTTGCGCAGTTCGGCGGCCTGTTCGCGGCGCTTCACGCTGTCGGCGGTTTCCTCGTAGAGGGTCTGCGCCTCGGGCGCCCCGCGACGCACCACCGACAGCGCCTTGACCACCACGGTCTTCTCGTCGAAACCGGTGCGCAGCACGAACTCATCGCCTACCCGCGGCTCCTTGCCCGGTTTGCAGCGCTCACCACGGCAATGCACCTTGCCACTCTCGATCGCCGCCTTGGCCAACGCACGCGTCTTGTAGAAGCGCGCCGCCCACAGCCACTTGTCCAGGCGGACCTTATCGTCGTCTTCTGGTTTCTGTGCCATCCCTCTACCTCGAATTCTGTCTTTAACGGAACTGTACTACCGTAACTGTCGGATGCAAAAAGTCCGCGCCATGCTTACAGTTCACCACCTCATTCGCAGGGTGTGCTTCGTGAAAACATTTGACCATCTGACAGTGATCGGCCTGCGCGAGTGGATCGCCCTGCCCGACCTCGGTCTCGCCGGGCTTCGGGCCAAGATCGACACCGGCGCCAGCACCTCCAGCCTGCACGCCACCGACATCGAACCCTTCGAGCGCGACGGCCAGTCGTGGGTGCGCTTCACCGCACACCTGGGTTCGGTGGTGCAACTGCGCCATCGCCGCTGCGAGGCGCCGCTGGTTACCATGAAGACCATCAAGAGCTCCAACGGCCACGCCCAAACCCGCTACGTGATCCGCACGCCGCTGGCGTTGGGCGACCGGGTCTGGGAAGTGGAATTCACCCTGGCCTGCCGCAAGAGCATGCGCTATCGGTTGTTGCTTGGATCGAAAGCCTTGGTCCACGGTCAACTGGTCGTCAACCCCGGCCTCAAGTACGTTCAGGACAAACCGGCCTTCCCGGCCACTCTCTCCCCTGTCACAGGTGCTGCATGAAGATCGCCGTGCTTTCGCGCAACCCGCGTCTGTATTCCACCCGCCGCCTGGTCGAAGCCGGCACACAGCGCGGCCATGAAATGGTCGTGATCGACACCCTGCGCGCCTACATGAACATCGCCAGCCACAAGCCGCAGATCCACTATCGCGGCAAACCGCTGGAAGGTTTCGATGCGGTGATCCCACGTATCGGCGCCTCGGTGACCTTCTATGGCTGCGCCGTGTTGCGTCAGTTCGAGATGATGGGCGTCTATCCACTCAATGAATCGGTGGCCATCGCCCGCTCGCGGGACAAGCTGCGCTCTCTGCAACTGCTGTCACGCCGCGGCATCGGCCTGCCGATCACAGGCTTCGCTCACTCACCGGATGACATTCCCGACCTGATCCAGATGGTCAACGGCGCACCGCTGGTGATCAAGGTGCTCGAAGGCACCCAGGGCATCGGCGTAGTGCTGTGCGAAACGACCAAGGCTGCCGAGTCGGTCATCGAAGCGTTCATGGGCCTGAAGCAGAACATCATGGTCCAGGAGTACATCAAGGAGGCCGGCGGCGCCGATATCCGCTGCTTCGTGGTCGGCGACAAGGTCATCGCCTCGATGAAGCGCCAGGCCAAGCCCGGCGAATTCCGCTCCAACCTGCACCGCGGTGGAGTGGCCAGCCTGATCAAGATCACCCCCGAGGAACGCATGACGGCCATTCGTGCGGCCAAGGTCATGGGCCTTAGCGTGGCCGGGGTGGATATCCTGCGATCCAATCATGGCCCGCTGGTGATGGAAGTGAATTCGTCGCCGGGGCTGGAGGGTATCGAGGTCACCACCGGCAAGAACGTTGCCGGGATGATCATCGAACATCTGGAGAAGAACGGCGGGCCGAACCAGACTCGGACCAAGGGCAAGGGCTGATTCGAAACCGTTGCGGCCTCTTCGTGGCTATCCACGAAGAGGCCGCAGAACCTCACACCGCATCGCGCGGCAGCAACAACCCCAGCGGCAGGCGCACCCGCGCCTCGATCCCGCCACCGGAGCGGTTGCGCAACTCGACATTGCCGCCATGCTGGGCGGCGATACGTTTGACGATCGCCAAGCCCAGCCCGGTGCCCTTGCCCCCACGCGCGCGGTCGCCGCGAATGAACGGGTTGAAGATGGTCTCAAGTTCCGATTCGTCGATCCCCGTGCCCCGGTCGAGCACGCTGAGCACCACATACGGCGCGCCCTGCTCACCTGATACATAAGCCGCCACCTCGACGCCCTTGCCCGCATGGTGCAGGGCATTGCCGATCAGGTTGCCCAGCATGCGCTTGAGCGATACACGTCGTAGCGGGAAGGGTGGAATAGGCTCCAGGCACAGGCGCACGCGCTCTTCGGGCTGGTTATAAGGCGCCACCACCTCGCGAATCAGATAACCCAGGTCGACTTCTTCCACCGGCTCGTCGCGGCCATCGCGGATGAAGGCCAGGAACTGGTCGAGAATGGCGTCCATGTCTTCGATGTCGCGCACCATGTCGTCGCTGAGCTCGCTTTCGTTACCCATCAGCGACAGCGACAGCCGTAGCCGGGTCAGGGGCGTGCGCAGGTCGTGGGAGACCCCCGCCAGCATCAGCTCGCGCTCGCGCCCGGCCTGCTCGACATCCTCGGCCATCTGGTTGAACGCCCGGTACACCTCGGTCATCTCGCTGGGCGTATCGCTGATAGGCAGGCGCACACTGCGCCCCTGCCCGAGCTGGCGGGCAGCGAACACCAGGCGCTTGAGCGGCTGGTTGAGCTGGCGCACGAAGATCCAGGCCGACGCGGTGGACAGCAGGCCGATGGCCAGGAACCAACCGAGCACGTTCCAGATCTTCTGCCCCCGCAACGGGTGCGGGTACAACGGCACCTTCAACCACCCCGGCCCCAGGCTCGGCGCATTGACCCACAGTGCCGGCGGCGCGTGGATGCGCAGGCGCACCTCGGTATCCTCGCCCAGCTCGGCCTGCATCTGGCGCTGGTAGATCTCGCTGTACGGCCAGTGCTGCTCACCCTCAGGAACACCCGAGCCGGTCACGCGGATCAGCCCGGCCGCCTCGGCGATCTGGTCCCGGTTCTCTTCATCGGCCGCCCAATAGGCACGCAAGGTCAGCGCCACACCGTGGCTGTACTGGCGGTCGACCAGCACATCCTCGTTCATCAGCAGGTACACCAGCGTCAGCGCCTTGGAAAACAGGACGACGATCAGCACCAGCCACAGGGTGCGGGCGAAGAAGCTTTGCGGAAACCAGAGAGGCGTTTTCATTGGCGACGATTACTGCACGGCGGGGACAAGCATGGCGGGGACCACAGACGAAAACAGGGCGACCCTTGCGGGCCGCCCTGCCGTCTCATGGCAGCGGTTCATTTACCGGCATTTCCGTCCGGCACGAAGACATAACCCACACCCCAGACCGTCTGGATGTAGCGAGGCTTCGATGGATCGGGTTCGATCATCCGGCGCAGGCGCGAGATCTGCACGTCGATTGAGCGCTCAAGGGCATCCCACTCGCGGCCACGGGCCAGGTTCATCAGCTTGTCACGGGTCAGCGGTTCGCGAGCATGCATGACCAGTGCCTTGAGCACGGCGAACTCACCGGTGGTGAGCATGTGCACTTCATCGCCGCGCTTGAGTTCGCGGGTGGCCAGCGACAGTTCGTAGTCGCCGAAGGTGACGGTCTCTTCCTCGCTGCCCGGAGCGCCAGGAACGCTCGGGACCTGGCGCCGCAGCACGGCCTTGACCCGCGCGACCAGCTCGTCGGGGTTGAACGGCTTGGCGAGATAATCGTCAGCGCCCAGCTCGAGGCCCTTGATGCGGCTGAGCTCGTCGCCCTTGGCGGTGAGCATGATGATCGGGATCTGGTTGTTCGCCGCGCGCAGGCGGCGGCAGGCGGAGAGGCCGTCTTCACCCGGCAGCATGAGGTCGAGCACCACCAGGTTGAACACTTCGCGGGCCAGCAGGCGGTCCATCTGCTCGACGTTCGGCACGGCGCGGGCACGGAAGCCCTTGCTGGTGAAGAAACGTTCCAGCAGGCTGCTCAGCCCTGGATCGTCGTCAACGATGAGAATCTTTTCGCCTTCAGCAATGTTTGCGGTGCTGGTCATCAATAACTCCTCTGATATCGCGGCGCATTATGGCGTAGCCATTGCGATGCGTGCCGTGTGCATTGTTAGCAGATTTTTCCCCGGGTGCCACTTCCCGCACCAGGAGCATGGCCAAGCGCCATCACCGCAAGCCGGACGCGATAGGTATAATGCGCGGCTTTCATCCAGTGCCGCCGGGCCTGAACCCCCACTGCGGCCCTAGTATTCACTATTTGTCAGGTGGTTCTCATGGACAGCATCAACAGCCGTATCGCCGAGGAACTGGGCGTGCGCCCACAGCAGGTCGAGGCGGCCGTGGGCCTGTTGGACGAAGGCTCGACCGTGCCCTTCATCGCCCGTTACCGCAAGGAAGTGACCGGCAGCCTGGACGATACGCAACTGCGCCACCTGGAAGAGCGCCTGCGTTACCTGCGTGAACTCGACGAGCGCCGCGCCAGCATCCTGGCCAGCATCGAGGAGCAGGGCAAGCTGACCCCGGAACTGGCCCGCGAGATCAAGCTCGCCGACACCAAGACCCGCCTCGAAGACCTTTACCTGCCCTACAAGCAAAAGCGCCGCACCAAGGGCCAGATTGCCCTGGAAGCCGGCCTGGGCGAACTGGCCGACGGCCTGTTCGACGACCCGCAGCGCGACCCTGAAAGCGAAGCCGCGCGCTTTGTCGACGCCGACAAAGGCGTCGCCGACGTCAAGGCCGCCCTCGAAGGCGCCAAGTACATCCTCATGGAGCGCTTCGCCGAAGACGCCGCCCTGCTCGAAAAGCTGCGCGGTTTCCTCAAGCAGGAGGCAGTGCTCACCGCGCGCGTGGTACCGGGCAAGGAAGAGGAAGGCGCCAAGTTCCGCGACTACTTCGCCCATGACGAACTGCTGCGCAACGCCCCGTCGCACCGCGCCCTGGCGATCTTCCGCGGTCGCAACGAAGGCGTGCTGAGCGCTTCGCTCAAGGTCGGCGAGGAGCTGCCGGGCACCCTGCACCCGTGCGAGCTGATGATCGCCAGCCACGTTGGCATCGAGAACCGCAGCCGCCCGGCCGACAAATGGCTGGGCGAGGTGGTGCGCTGGACCTGGAAGGTCAAGCTCTACACTCACCTGGAAACCGACCTGTTCGGCGAGCTGCGCGACAACGCCGAAGGCGAGGCGATCAACGTCTTCGCCCACAACCTGCACGACCTGCTGCTGGCCGCCCCGGCCGGCCCGCGTGCCACCCTGGGCTTCGACCCCGGCCTGCGCACCGGCTGCAAGGTCGCGGTGGTCGATGCCACCGGCAAGCTGCTGGACTACACCACCGTCTACCCGCACGCGCCAAAAAACGACTGGGACCGCACCATCTCCGTGCTCGCCGCCCTGTGCGCCAAGCATTCGGTGGAGCTGATCGCCATCGGCAACGGCACCGCCAGCCGCGAAAGCGACAAGCTGATCGGTGACCTGGTGAAAAAATACCCGGCGCTGAAGATCACCAAGGTCATGGTCTCCGAAGCAGGCGCCTCGGTGTACTCCGCGTCCGAGCTGGCTGCCCGCGAATTCCCGGATCTCGACGTCTCGATCCGCGGCGCGGTGTCGATCGCCCGCCGCCTGCAGGATCCGCTGGCCGAACTGGTGAAGATCGATCCGAAGTCCATCGGGGTGGGTCAGTACCAGCACGATGTGTCGCAGGTGAAACTGGCGCGCGGCCTGGACGCGGTGGTCGAGGACTGCGTGAACGCCGTGGGCGTGGACGTCAACACCGCCTCGGTGGCCTTGCTGACCCGTATCTCCGGCCTGAACGCCACACTGGCACAGAACATCGTCGCCCACCGCGACGCCAACGGCCCGTTCGCCACCCGGGCGGCGCTGAAGAAGGTCAGCCGCCTCGGCGAGAAGACCTTCGAGCAGGCCGCAGGCTTCCTGCGCGTGATGAACGGCGACAACCCGCTGGACGCCTCTGCCGTGCACCCCGAAGCCTACCCACTGGTGCAACGTATCGCCGCCGACACCGACCGCGACATCCGCTCGCTGATCGGCGACAGCAGCTTCCTCAAGCGCCTCGACCCGAAGAAATTCACCGACGAATCCTTCGGCCTGCCGACCGTCACCGACATCCTCCAGGAGCTGGACAAGCCTGGCCGCGACCCGCGCCCTGAGTTCAAGACCGCCACCTTCCAGGATGGCGTCGAGGACCTCAAGGACCTGGAGCCCGGCATGATCCTCGAAGGCGTGGTGACCAACGTCACCAACTTCGGTGCCTTCGTCGACATCGGCGTGCACCAGGATGGTCTGGTGCACATCTCGGCGCTGTCGGAGAAGTTCGTCAAGGATCCGCGCGAGGCGGTCAAGGCCGGCGACGTGGTCAAGGTCAAGGTCATGGAAGTGGATATCCCACGCAAGCGCGTCGGCCTGTCCATGCGCATGAGCGACACCCCCGGCGAGAAGGTCGAAGGCAACCGTGGCGGCGCACGCGGCAACGGCGGCAACCGTTCGCAGCAGGCACCACGCCCACGCGAGACAGCCACCGCCGCACCGGCCAACAACGCCATGGCCGCGCTGTTCGCCAACGCCAAGCAGTTGAAGAAGAAGTGATGGACGTCCCGAAGGAATACGTCGAAAGCGCCTTCAGCCAGCTCCTGGGCTGCCGCCTGCAACGCCTGGACACAGGCGTTGCCGAGGTGGTCCTGCCGCTGGAACCGCACTTGCGCAACCGTGGCCAGAAACTGCACGGTGGGGCGATCTTCAGCCTGGTGGACATCGCCATGGGCCTGGCCTGTTCGGCCAGCCATGGCTTCGACCAGCAGAGCGTGACCATCGAGTGCAAGATCAACTACATGCGCGCTGTCAGCGACGGCGAAGTGCTGTGCACCGCCCGGGTGATACACGCCGGGCGGCGTACGCTGGTGGTCGACGCCGACGTGCTCCAGGGCGACAAGCTGGTGGCCAAGGCACAGGGAACCTTCGCGGTTCTCTAGCTGCCCGAGTGATAACTGCGGTATTTTTGCCGGTATTGGTCGGGCGCTGTCACTGACCCTATCGCGGGACAAGCCCGCTCACACAGGTGCCTCGGTGCTTTTGTGGGAGCGGGCTTGTCCCGCGATGGGCTCGGCAAGGCCCCGAAGTATCTGCGCTACCAGCACCGGAACCGCGTAAACCAGGCGACAACGCCAGTTCCTTTGTCCCTACCCTTGTAGACCGTCATTTCTACCCCCATATTGGGGCGACTGACGCGTGAAGGAATCCATCTTGAGCGACCTCCTCAATCGCCGCCTGAGCTTGCTCGGCGCCAATCTCTCCCTGCTCAAGCAGTGCCTGCACGGCATTGAGCGCGAATGCCTGCGAGTAACCGACGAAGGTCGGCTGGCCCAGACCCCACACCCCGAAGCCCTGGGTTCGGCACTGACCAACGAGCAGATCACCACCGATTATTCCGAGTCGCTGCTGGAGTTCATCACCCCGGCCCTGGCTGATCCGGCCAAGGTGCTCGAGAACCTCGAGGAGATCCACCGTTTCGTCTACACCAAGCTCGGCGACGAATACCTGTGGAGCCCGTCGATGCCGTGCGCGCTGCCCGCCGAGGAAGACATCCCGATCGCCGAGTACGGCAGCTCCAACATCGGCAAGCTCAAGCACGTGTACCGCAAGGGCCTGGCCCTGCGCTACGGCCGCACCATGCAGTGCATCGCCGGCATCCACTACAACTTCTCGTTGCCCGAGGCCCTCTGGCCCCTGCTGCGTGAAGCGGAAGGCAGCGAGCAGGACGACCGTGACTATCAGTCGTCGGCCTACATTGCGCTGATCCGCAACTTCCGCCGCTACAGCTGGCTGCTGATGTACCTGTTCGGCGCCTCGCCAGCACTGGACAAAGGCTTCCTGCGCGGCCGCCCGCACCAGCTCGAAGAGCTGGATGCCAACACCCTCTACCTGCCCTACGCCACTAGCCTGCGCATGAGCGACCTGGGTTACCAGAGCAACGCCCAGGCCGGCCTGACGCCCTGCTACAACAACCTGTCCAGCTACACCGACAGCCTGCGCAAGGCCGTTGGCACGCCTTACCCGCCCTATGTCGAGGTCGGTACGCACAAGGACGGCGAATGGGTGCAGTTGAACACCAACATCCTGCAGATCGAGAACGAGTACTACTCGAACATTCGCCCCAAGCGTGTCACCTACACCGGCGAACGTCCGATCCAGGCCCTGATCGCGCGCGGCGTGCAGTACGTCGAGGTGCGCTGCCTGGACATCAACCCCTTCCTGCCGGTGGGCATCGACCTGACCGAGGCTCGCTTCCTCGACGCCTTCCTGCTGTTCTGCGCGCTTGAGGACAGCCCATCGCTGGACAACGGCGAATGCGGCCAGTGCACCAGCAACTTCCTCACCGTGGTCAAGGAAGGCCGTCGCCCAGGCCTGGAGCTGCAGCGCGATGGTCAGCCGGTCGCCCTGCGCGAATGGGCCAGCGATCTGATCGCCCGCATCGGCCAGCTGGCCGGACTGCTTGACCAGGCGCAAGGTGGTGACGACCACGCCAAGGCCCTGGAGGCGCAGCAGGCCAAGGTCGACGACCCGGAGCTGACACCTTCTGCACAGGTCCTGGCGCGCATGACCGAGCACGAAGAAAGCTTCGTCGAATTCTCGCTGCGCCAGAGCAAGCTGCACGCCGAAACCTTCCGTGAGCAAGCGCTGCCTGGCGAGCGCCAGCAAGCCTTCGAAACACTCGCCCGCGACTCTCTGGCCGAACAGTCGCGCCTGGAGCAGCAGGAAGTCGGCGACTTCGACCTGTTCGTCGGTGCCTACCAGGCCAGCATCCTGGCGATCAGCAACTGATGAGCCGCACGCCCTCGACACGCAAGCCCCGCGCCAGCAGCCAGGCCAGGATCGAAGCGATCCTGGCCGCGGCTCGCGAGCTGCTGGCGGGCGAGGGGGTAGCGGGGCTGTCGATCTACAGCGTGGCCGAACGGGCGCAGATCCCGCCGTCCTCGGTCTATCACTTCTTCGCCAGCGTTCCGGCGTTGCTCGAAGCCCTGACCGCCGACGTGCACCGCGCCTTTCGCGAGGCGCTGAGCGCGCCGATCGACAGCCACGCCTTCAGCACCTGGCAGGGTCTGTCACGCCTGGTCGAGCAACGCATGCTGGATATCTACAACCAGGACACTGCCGCCCGGCAGTTGATCCTCGCCCAGCATGGCCTGAGCGAAGTGGTCCAGGCCGACCGCCAGCACGACATGGAGCTGGGCGATTTGCTGCACAAGCTGTTCGACCGGCATTTCCTGCTGCCGGTGATGCCTGGGGACGTGGATGTGTTCGCCCTGGCAATGGAGCTGAGCGACCGGGTCTATGCCCGGTCGATACAGCTGCACGAGCAGATCACACCGCGCATGGCAGAGGAAGGCATGCGGGTGTTCGAGGCTTATCTGGGGCTTTATCTGCCGCCGTTCCTGGCCAAGCGCACAAGCTGAAATTGCCTTCGCGGGCAAGCCCGCTCCTACAGGTTACTGTGGGAGCGGGCTTGCCCGCGAAGGCCTTCACACGGCCCGGGAGTCGAACGCCATCACAGCTTGGCGATGGACACCTCGGTGGATTTCACGAAGGCAATCACTTCACTGCCAACCTGCAGTTCCAGCTCGCGCACGGAACGCGTAGTGATCACCGAAGTGACGATGCCGGAGACGGTCTGCACGTCGATTTCCGACAGTACCGGGCCTTCGAGGATTTCTTTGACGGTGCCTTTGAACTGGTTGCGGACGTTGATCGCTTTGATGGTCATGGCTTGATTCCTTTGATTGGCTTCGCAGATTCAGTGGGCCCAACGCAGTTGCGTGGGCAAAGGGGCTACAGGTTCCGGCTCGGGCGGCGTGCCAGGGACGGACAGGACACGGTTGAGCACTTCGCTTTCCAGCGCCGCCAGGCGGTGCGAACCACGCGCCCGCGGCCTTGCCAGGTCGACGGTGAGGTCCAGACCGACCTCGCCGTCCTCGATCAGGATCACCCGGTCGGCCACGGCGACGGCCTCGTTGACGTCGTGGGTGACCAACAGCACGGTGAAGCCGTGTTCGCGCCAGAGGCGCTCGATCAGTTGCTGCATTTCGATTCGCGTCAGGGCATCCAGTGCACCCAGTGGCTCGTCGAGCAGCAGCAGGCGTGGCTGGTGGATCAGCGCGCGGGCCAGGGCCACGCGCTGCTTCTGCCCGCCGGACAGCGCAGCTGGCCATTCATTGGCACGATCGGCCAGGCCGACCTCTTCCAGCGCTTGCACCGCGCGTGGCCGCCAGTCTCCGGACAAGCCCAGGCCGACGTTGTCGATCACCTTCTTCCAGGGCAGCAGACGGGCGTCCTGGAACATCAGACGGGTTTCCTCGCGGGCATCGGCCAGCGGCGCGGCACCGGCCAGCAGCTCGCCGGCGCTGGGTTGGTCCAGACCGGCCAGCAGGCGCAACAAGGTGCTCTTGCCACAGCCGGAGCGGCCAACGATGGCGACGAACTGGCCCGCCGGGATGTGCAGGTCGATACCGCGCAGCACTTCACGCTTGCCGAAGGTCTTGCGCAGGCCGTTTGCGGCCAGCGGGATGCCACGCAGCAGGCGCGGCGGTTGTTCCTTGAGCACGGTCATGCGCCCTCCTTCTTCGCCACCTGGTAGGCGGGGTGCCAGCGCAGCCAGACACGCTCCAGGCCACGGGCGGCGAGGTCGGCGAGCTTGCCGAGCACGGCGTACATGACGATGGCCAGGACCACCACGTCGGTTTGCAGGAATTCACGGGCGTTCATCGCCAGGTAACCGATGCCGGCATTAGCCGAGATGGTCTCGGCAACGATCAGGGTCAGCCACATGAAGCCCAGGGCAAAGCGCACACCGACCAGGATCGAAGGCAGCGCACCGGGCAGGATCACCTGGCGGAACAGCGAGAAACCGGACAGGCCATAGCTGCGCGCCATTTCCACCAGCGCCGGGTCGACATTACGGATGCCGTGGTAGGTGTTCAGGTAGATCGGGAACAGCGTGCCCAGCGCGACCAGGAAGATCTTCGCCGACTCGTCGATGCCGAACCACAGGATCACCAGCGGGATCAGCGCCAGGTGCGGCACGTTGCGGATCATCTGCACCGAGCTGTCGAGCAGGCGTTCGCCCCAGTTCGAAAGGCCGGTGACGAACCCCAGCAACAGACCGATGCTGCCGCCGATCAGAAAGCCCACACCTGCGCGCCAGCCACTGATCGCCAGGTGGGTCCAGATCTCGCCGCTGCGCACCAGTTCGACACCGGCGCTGACCACAGCGCTCGGTGCCGGCAAGATGCGCGTGGACAGCCATCCAGCGCTGACCGCCAGCTGCCACACCGCCAGCAGCAGCACGGGCAAGGCCCATGGCGCCAGGCGCTGTGTCAGGGTGGAGGAAGTTGCACGACTCATGGCCTGGCCCTCAGCTCTGCGACACGGACTTGGGCAGGATGTCGTTGGCGACCATTTCACCGAACGGGCTCACGTAGCCCCCGGCCTTGGCCTGCTCCGGGCGCTGCACGTCCAGGTGCGGGAACAGCAGCTCGGCGACGCGGTAGGACTCTTCCAGGTGTGGATAACCGGAGAAGATAAAGGTATCGATGCCCAGGTCGGCGTATTCCTTGACCCGCGCCGCGACCGTCGGGCCATCGCCCACCAGTGCTGTACCGGCGCCGCCTCGTACCAGGCCGACGCCCGCCCACAGGTTGGGGCTGACTTCGAGCTTGTCGCGGTTGCCGTTGTGCAAGGCCGCCATGCGTTGCTGGCCAACCGAATCGAAGCGCGCGAGCGAGGCCTGGGCGCGGGCGATGGTGTCATCGTCCAGGTGCGAAATCAGTCGATCGGCGGCAGCCCAGGCTTCTTCGTTGGTTTCCCGCACGATCACATGCAGGCGGATACCGAAGCGCACTTCGCGGCCTTGCGCAGCGGCTTTCTCGCGCACCGCGGCGATCTTCTCCGCCACGGCAGCCGGGGGCTCACCCCAGGTCAGGTACAGCTCGACCTGCTCGGCGGCGAGGTCTTGTGCGGCCTCGGACGAACCGCCGAAATACAGCGGCGGGCGCGGCTGCTGGATCGGTGGATAGAGCAGCTTGGCGCCCTTCACCTGGATGTGCTTGCCGTCGTAGTCGACCACTTCGCCTTCCAGCACCTTGCGCCAGATGCGCGTGAACTCGACCGAGGCTTCGTAGCGCTCCTGGTGGTTCAGGTGCAGACCATCGCCGGCCAGCTCGTCCGGATCACCACCGGTCACCAGGTTGAACAGCGCCCGGCCATTGGACAGGCGATCCAGAGTCGCGGCCTGGCGGGCGGCCACGGTCGGCGAAACGATGCCCGGACGCAGCGCGACCAGGAACTTCAGGTTCTGCGTCACCGGAATCAGTGACGCCGCGACCAGCCAGGAGTCCTCGCAGGAACGACCGGTAGGGATCAGCACGCCACCGAAACCCAGGCGATCGGCCGCCTGGGCGATCTGGGTCAGGTAGCCGTGATCGACGGCGCGGGCGCCTTCGGTGGTACCCAGGTACTTGCCGTCGCCGTGGGTGGGGAGGAACCAGAAAATGTTAAGGCTCATTGGAGTTGTCTCCTCAAGGGGGGCTCAAGCCGCAGCGATGCTGCGGCGCAGGCGAATCGTTCAAGGCGCGCTGGCGACCTTGGCCGGTGGGGTCCAGATCACGTCCTTGATGCTCAAGGGCTTGGGAATCAGCTTCAGAGCCTGGAAGGTGTCGGCGATCTTCTGTTGCGCGGCGATCACCTCCGGGGTCAGCGGCGCGGCGCCGTAGCCCTGGCGCTTGACCGAGGTCAGGGTGATGTCGGCCGGCAGGCCGAGCAGCGGCGCGACCTGGTCGGTCACTTGCTGCGGGTTGGCCTGGGACCACTCGCCCACGGCGCGCACTTCATCGATGAGGGTGCTGATCACCGCCGGGTGCTGGGTCGCGTAGCTGCGGGTAGCCAGGTAGAACTGGTGGTTGTCGACCAGGTCCTTGCCATCACGCAGGGTGCGGGCCTGCAACTGCTGTTCGGCAGCCGCCTGGTACGGGTCCCAGATCACCCAGGCATCGACGCTGCCACGCTCGAAGGCGGCGCGGGCATCGGCAGGTGGCAGGTAAACGGGCTGGATGTCGCTGTATTTCAGGCCGGCGTCCTCAAGGGCGCGGACCAGCAGGTAGTGCACGTTGGAGCCTTTGTTCAGCGCGACTTTCTTGCCTTTGAGCTCCTTCACCGACTGGATCGGCGAGCCCTTGGGCACGAGGATCGCCTCGCTGTGCGGCGCAGGCGGCTCATAGGCCACGTAGAGCAGGTCGGCACCGGCGGCCTGGGCGAAGACGGGTGGCGTTTCGCCGGTGACACCGAAATCGATCGAGCCGACGTTCAGCCCTTCGAGCAGCTGCGGGCCACCGGGGAACTCGGTCCATTGCACGTCGATGCCCTGTTCCTTCAGGCGCTTTTCCAGCGAGCCCTTGGCCTTGAGCAGCACCAGGGTGCCGTATTTCTGGTAACCGATGCGCAGGCTCTCGGCCTGGGCTTGGGTGATGGCGCCGAAGGACACAGCCGCCGCAAACAGGGCGACCAGACCACGACGCAAGAAGACTGTGCGCATGGCGCTCTCCTGTGCGAATGAGGTTCGGGTTGCACCTGCTTGCCTCGTTGTCGGGCGAGTAAGGTGGAAAAACGGTGACGCATTTGCGGGGTCGTTCAGATGCTCCAGCGAGCACTGATCAGGCGTTCGTTGAGTACACCTGGAGCGACCGGCTTGGGCCGACGCGCCAAGGCACTGTGAAAGGTTTCCAGCGAGTCCAGCAGGCGGGCCTCCAGGGCCTCGGCCAACTGTGCCGGGCGATTGCCTTCGGCGTAAGCGACCTGGCTGTCGTCGGCGAAGATCCCTTGAAGGGTCTCCTGCGCCTTGAGTGCCGACAGCACAGGCTTCAATGCGTAATCCACCGCCAGCATGTGGGCGATGCTGCCGCCGGTAGCGATCGGCAGGACTACCTTGTGTTCCAGCGCGCGCTCGGGCAGCAGGTCGAGCAAGGTCTTCAGGGCCCCGGCGAACGATGCCTTGTACACCGGGGTCGACACCACCAGCCCATCAGCCTGGGCTACCAGTTGCTGGAAGTGCTGCACCTGTGGGCTGTCGAAACGTGCGTGGAGCAGGTCTTCTGCCGGAAACTCGCGCACCTGGAAGGTCACCACCTCCACACCACGATCCTGCAACCACTGGCGCGAACGCTCGAGCAGCACGCCGGAACGTGAACGGGTACTGGGGCTACCACCTATCGAAACAACCAGCATTGCAGCGCTTCCTTAAATTCGGTTCCGGGGTGTGGCCCCAGTGAATGACTCCGACATTAGCAGCTCGCCACATATATCTAGAAATCATATTTTTTCATTTGTTTATGCGTTATGGAGATATAGCGTTTTGACCTCGCCCGTTTCGCGGGCCAGCCCGCTCCCACAAAAAGCGGGCATAAAAAAAGGCCGTCGAAACGGCCCGAAATCCCTGCTATGGCTAAGAGCAATGCAACGAGGATTCAACGATTGGGTTGCGGGGTGAGGCGCAGATAGGGTTTGACGGCCCGATAACCTTTCGGGAAGCGCTGCTTGATCTCGTCCTCATCCTTCAGCGAAGGCACGATCACCACTTCGTCACCGTCCTGCCAGTTACCTGGGGTGGCGACCTTGTAGTTGTCGGTCAGCTGCAACGAATCGATCACCCGCAGGATTTCGTTGAAGTTGCGCCCTGTGCTGGCTGGATAGGTGATGGTCAGGCGTACCTTCTTGTTCGGGTCGATCACGAACAGCGAGCGTACGGTAAGGGTGTCGTTGGCGTTGGGGTGGATCAGGTCGTACAGGTCAGACACCTTGCGATCGGCATCGGCGATGATCGGGAAGTTGACCACGGTGTTCTGGGTCTCGTTGATGTCATCGATCCACTTGTGGTGCGAGTCGACCGGGTCCACCGACAGTGCGATAGCCTTGACCCCGCGCTTGGCGAACTCATCCTTGAGCTTGGCGGTCAGGCCCAGTTCGGTGGTGCACACTGGGGTGAAGTCGGCCGGGTGGGAGAACAGCACGCCCCAGCTGTTGCCCAGCCACTCATGGAAACGGATCTTGCCGGCGCTGGAATCCTGTTCGAAGTCGGGGGCGATGTCGCCGAGTTTGAGGCTCATGGAAGCGGCTCCTGTGCTGTGTCTGGCCTTGTGAGATTCAATGTGCCTGCTTCCGATTAAAAACAAAAAGAATGAATAATGATTTATTTATAACCAGAAAGAATACGAATTTGCACACACAAAAAAGCCTCGCACCAGGCGAGGCTCTTTCGTTGCAGCTACGACTTACATGAAGTTGTAAGTGTAGTTGAAGATCAGACGAGTCTGATCAGCATCGTTGATGCTCTCGCCGCCGCCACGGTAGGTACCGTGACGCAGGCTGACGCCCAGGCCCTTGAGGGTGCCTTCCTGCAGTACGTAGTCGATACGCGCGTCGCGCTCCCACTCGCTGTAGGTGCCGCTGGTGCGGGCGTTCTTGACGTCATCACCGCGCAGGTAGGCCACGGATGCCTTCAGGCCCGGTACGCCCAGACGTGCGAAGTCATAGGAGTACTGACCGAAAGTGGTGTTCTCGCCAGCGCGGGCGAACTGGTTGATCATGCTGTCGGTGAACAGGTAGAAGCTCGAGCCACCGTTGCCTTCCAGCGGCGAGGTGCTGCCGTCCTTGCGCACGTTACCCTGGTTCAGCCAGACGAAACCGCCGTCGTCGCCAACCTGTTGGTGACCCAGCATGATTGCGTGGCCGCCGATGGTGTAGGTGAACATCGCGGACCAGGTCTTGTTGTCGACCTCGCCTGCGTTCTTGGCATAGCCACCGTTGTTGTTGAAGGTGTAGCCGGCTTCGCCGTTCTTGCCGTCGCTGCTGCTCTTGAACCAGCGCAGGTCGGTCTTGAACGACTGATCGTTGGCGATCTGGTAGACGTGGGTCAGACCCAGGAAGTGCTGCTTGTAGAAGTCTTCCAGGTTCGAGTAGTAGTACTGCAGGGTCAGGTCTTTGGTGACCTTCCAGTCGCCGCCGGCGAACTGGAACTTGTTGCTGTCGCGGTAAGCGCCGCCAACGGACAGGCCGGTGCGGTTGCTCGAGGCACGGCCCATGGCGTGGGTCAGCTGGCCCGCGTTGAGGGTGACGTTGTCGATTTCCTTCGACTGGACGGTACCGCCCTCGAAGGTTTGCGGCAGCAGACGACCGTCGTTGGAGACCAGGATCGGCAGGTTTGGCGCCAGGGCGCTGCCGTAGTGGACTTCGGTCTTGGAGAAGCGAGCCTTGGCGTTACCACCGATGCGAGCCCACTGGCTCACGGCAGAGCCGTCGCTGTCGCTTGGGAAGAAGGTGTTGTTATCCGGGTGACGGCCACGGCCGCCATCGAGGTGGATACCCCAGAGAGCTTGAACGTCGACACCGAAACCAACGGTGCCTTGGGTGAAGCCAGACAGGTAGTCGAGCTTGAAACCTTGGGCGGTTTCGCGCTGGTCACCGTTACGACCCTGAGCGTTCGTGCGAACTTCGTGGTCGTCGTTGTTGAAGTACATGGTGCGCGAGCTGATGGATACCTTGCTGTCTTCGATGAAGCCAGCGGCGCCCGCTTGTTGGGCGAGAACCCCCAGTGCCACGGCCAGGGCCAGGCTAGACTTGTACATGCTTTGCTCCTCTACGTTCTAATTTTTGTATTCTCAAGGCGGGGGGATCTGCTGCCCCCCTCGCCACGGGTAAGCGATTTAGCACCAAAGTGTGACTGGTAAGTCAATCGTTACCAGAGATTTCACGACTTTGGTCTAATGCACCTGCGCTACAGGATAATGACAATCCTATAAATCCAAAATGACCGTTTTATGAAATCGTCAGATTTTTCCGGAATAAATACGGAACCTTCAGCGTCATTTGGTGTATTGGCGTCCCTTGCTCATAGCTTCCGGTTATCTGCAGCCCTTTGCCAGAGGGCGCTCCGTGAAAAGTTGTGAAAGCGTAGCCTTTCACAAAATTTTCACAACCTTTCGTCCGACAGGGTGCGTTCGCTAAGCGTTTTGTCTCCTAAGATAATTCTGAAAAGTTATTTATTTTGTAATTCTTAGATCATTTAGTCTTCGCGTCATTCATCACCCGATGCCTGACGAGAGGTTCGATCATGATCCCCCACGCCCCCCTGCGCCTGTTCGCCGCGCTGACCCTGGCCACCGCCAGCTGGTTCGCCCAGGCCGCCGACCTGACCGTGGCCTACCAGACCACCGTAGATCCGGCCAAGGTGGCCCAGGCCGATGGCAGCTATGAAAAAGCCAGCCACGCCAGCATCGACTGGCGCAAATTCGACAACGGTGCCGACATCATCGCCGCCGTCGCCTCCGGCGACGTGCAGATCGGCTACCTGGGCTCCAGCCCGCTGGCTGCCGCGACCACCCGCAAGGTGCCGGTGGAGACGTTCCTCATCGCCACCCAGATCGGCGCCGGTGAAGCGCTGGTCGCCCGCGACAGCATCAAGACCCCACAGGACCTGATCGGCAAGAAAGTCGCCGTGCCCTTCGTCTCCACGGGCCACTACAGCCTGCTGGCGGCGCTCAAGAGCTGGAACATCGACCCGGCCAAGGTGCAGATCCTCAACCTCGCGCCGCCTGCGATCATCGCCGCCTGGAAACGCGGCGACATCGACGCCACCTACGTCTGGGACCCGGCACTGGGCGTGGCCAAGGAAAACGGCAAGGTGCTGATCACCTCTGGCGAACTGGCAAAGAAAGGCGCCCCGACCTTCGATGCCTGGATCGTGCGCAAGGACTTCGCCGAGAAGCACCCGGAGATCGTCAAGTCGTTCGCCAAGGTCACCCTCGACGCCTACGCCGACTACCGCAAGGACCCGAAAGCCTGGCTGGCCAATCCAGACAACGTGAACAAGCTGGCCAAGCTGTCCGGCGCCAAGACCGGCGATATCCCCGGCCTGCTGGAGGGCAACGTCTACCCGTTGGCCGCCGACCAGAGCGCGGCGCTGGGCGCGCCAACCACCCAGGCGCTGACCGACACCGCGACCTTCCTCAAGGAGCAAGGCAAGGTCGAGGCGGTGCTGCCGGATTACTCGCCGTACGTAACGGCCAAGTTCCTTCCCGACTGAAGCACCTGCCCAACCGATCGAACCCAGGGGCGCCCTGCGCCCCGAACCGGAGCCCATCATGGCCTTGCTCGAGCTGGAGCGCATCAGCGCACAGTACCCCGGCGCCACCACCCCGGTGCTGGATGACATCAACCTGACGCTGGGGCCACGCCAACTGCTGGTCGCCCTCGGGCCCTCCGGCAGCGGCAAGACCTCGCTGCTCAATCTCATCGCCGGCTTCGTCGCCCCCAGCAGCGGGCGCATCACCCTCGACGGCGCGCCCGTGCAAGGCCCGGGTGCCGACCGTGGGGTGGTGTTTCAGGATGACGCCCTGCTGCCCTGGCAGGACGTGCTCGGCAATGTCGCTTTCGGCCTGGAGCTGGCCGGCGTCCCTCGCGCGCAGCGTGAAGCCAAGGCGCGCGAGATGCTGGCACTGGTCGATCTGGCCGGGTTCGGCGACCGGCGCATCTGGCAGCTTTCCGGTGGACAGAAGCAGCGCGTGGGCCTGGCCCGCGCCCTGGCTGCCGACCCACGCGTACTGCTGATGGACGAACCCTTCGGCGCCCTCGATGCCTTCACCCGCGAGCAGATGCAGGAGCTGTTGCTGCAGGTCTGGCAGCGCACCGCAAAGCCAGTGTTCCTGATCACCCACGACATCGAGGAAGCCGTGTTCCTGGCCAGCGAACTGGTGTTGCTGGCCCCTAATCCGGGGCGCGTGGTCGAGCGCCTGCGACTGCACTTCGGCCAGCGCTACGCCGCGGGCGAACCAGCGCGGGCGATCAAGTCCGATCCGCGCTTCATCGAAACCCGCGAGCACGTGCTGTCGCGGGTGTTTTCCCAACGTGCCGCCCGCCGCGAGGAGTCCGCATGAGCAGCCTGGACCTGCCGGTCGCCGGCAAAACCGACACCCGCACCGCCTCGGCGGTGAAGACCCGCCGCCCGCTGCCGACCCGCTGGATCAGCGCCCTGACCCTGGCCAGCCTGCTGCTGGTCTGGTGGCTGGTGACCGCTGCCGGCTGGGTCGAGCCACTGTTCCTGCCCGCCCCCGGCGACATCCTGGCCAAGGCCTGGGTACTGCTGACCCAGGGCTACATGGACGCCAGCCTCTGGCAGCACCTGGGCGCGAGCATGGGCCGCATCGGCGTGGCGTTGCTGGCGGCGACCCTGACCGCGATTCCGGTCGGCATCGCCATCGGCTACAACCGCGTGGCTCGCGGCATCCTCGACCCACTGATCGAGTTCTACCGACCGATACCGCCGCTGGCCTACCTGCCGCTGATCGTGATCTGGTGCGGGATCGGCGAGCTGTCAAAAGTGCTGCTGATCTACCTGGCGATCTTCGCCCCGATCGCCATCGCCACCGCCACCGGCGTGCGCACCGTCGACCCGGCCAAGCTGCGCGCCGCGCAGTCGCTGGGGGCGAGCAAGGTGCAACTGATTCGCCATGTGATCCTGCCCAGCGCCTTGCCTGACATCCTCACCGGCATTCGCATCGGCCTGGGGGTCGGCTGGTCGACCCTGGTCGCCGCCGAACTGATCGCCGCCACCAGCGGCCTGGGCTTCATGGTGCAGTCAGCCGCGCAGTTCCTGGTCACCGATGTGGTGGTGCTGGGCATCCTGCTGATCGCGCTGATCGCCTTTGCCCTGGAGATGGGCCTGCGCGCCCTGCAGCGCCGCCTCGTACCCTGGCATGGACAGAGTCACTGACCTTTTAGGCCTCATCGCGGGCAAGCCCGCTCCTACAAAACGGGCTTGCCCGCGATGAGGTCCACAACGACACCGCCAACCGCCCCCCATTCGAGACCGACATGAGCCTGACCATCACTCCCCTCAGCCCGGCCCTCGGCGCGCAGATCAGCGGCGTCGATCTGTCACGCGAAATCACCGATGCACAGCGCGACGCCATCGAGCAGGCGCTGCTCGAGCACCAGGTGCTGTTCTTCCGTGAGCAGTCGATCGACCCCGCCCAGCAGGCCCGCTTCGCTGCGCGCTTCGGCGACCTGCACATCCACCCGATCTACCCCAACGTGCCGGAAACTCCGCAAGTACTGATTCTCGACACTGCGGTCACCGACGTGCGCGACAACGCGATCTGGCACACCGACGTTACCTTCCTGCCGACCCCGGCACTGGGCGCGGTGCTCAGCGCCAAGCAACTGCCCGCCTACGGCGGTGACACCTTGTGGGCCAGCGGCATCGCCGCGTTCGAAGCCTTGTCGGCGCCACTGCGCACCCTGCTCGATGGCCTCACGGCCACCCACGATTTCACCAAGTCATTCCCGCTCGAGCGCTTCGGCACCACCGCCCAGGACCTGGAGCGCTGGGAAGCCACCCGCCGCAACAACCCACCGCTGTCGCACCCTGTGGTGCGCACCCATCCGGTGAGCGGGCGCAAGGCATTGTTCGTCAACGAAGGGTTCACCACGCGGATCAACGAACTTGCCGACCACGAGAGCGAGGCGCTGCTCAAGCTGCTGTTCGCCCATGCCACACGGCCGGAATTCAGCATTCGCTGGCGCTGGCAGGAGAATGACGTGGCGTTCTGGGACAACCGCGTGACCCAGCATTACGCGGTGGACGACTACCGGCCGCAGCGACGGGTGATGCATCGCGCGACGATTCTCGGCGACGCGCCGTTCTGAAACCATTTGCGGGCAAGTCGGAGCGCCGACTTGCCCGCAAATGGAGGCGCCGCGCCTTACCTGACCAGATGCAGGAACTGCATGTGCCGCTCGTACTGGTCGAGGATGTCGTTGATGATCTGCTCCTTGCTGTACCCGACCAGGTCATAGTTCTGGCTGCCTTCGGCCAGGTGCACTTCGGCGCGGTAGTAGCGGCGGTTCTTCAACTCCTGCGTGCCCAGCCCACCCAGTGCGAACGATGGGGTGAAGTAGCCACGCATCTGCACCTGGTAGATGAACGGCTGCTCCTCGCCATGGCCGATCTTCAGGCTGACGTTGTCGTGGCTCGGGTCGTCCTGGGTGATCAGCACCAGGCCCTTCTGCTCGAACACCTCGGTCACGTCGGCAATCGCCGGGCGCACCACGTCATCCATGAAGCGGTACACCTCGTCACGTGACGGGAAATGCACGGCCTGGCTCAAGCGCTGGCGCCAGCCACCGCGTCCGCGGCGGGACTGAGCGAACGGTGCCAGCGAGTGCATCTGCGCGATCTGTCGCTGGCTCTCCAGATAGAACGCCTTGTGCAAGCCCCACATCATGCACAGCAAGATCAGCGAGAACGGCAAGGACGTCAGCACCACGGCCGACTTGAGCGAATCGATGCTGCCGGCGAACAGCAAGCCGCTGGTGACCAGCGCCGTCATCGCGCCCCAGAAGATCCGCAGCCAGTTCGGCCCGTCTTCGTCAGCGTCGCCGCCCTTGGCAGACAGCGTCGACAGCACCACGGTGCCGGAGTCGGCGGAGGTGACGAAGAACACGAAGCTGATGAACACCGTGACGGCGATCACCGTCTTGCTCCAGGGGTAGGTTTCCAGCAGCAGGTACAGGCTCATCGACGGGTTGTCCAACGCCGACTGCCCCAGCGCGGTCATCCCATGGTTGATCACCTGGTCCAGCGCACTGTTGCCGAAGATCGACATCCACGCCAGGGTGAAGCCCAGCGGAATCAACAGCACGCCGAAGACGAATTCGCGAATGGTGCGCCCACGCGAGATGCGCGCGATGAACAGCCCGACGAAGGGCGCCCAGGCAATCCACCAGGCCCAGTAGAACACCGTCCAGCCGCCCAGCCAGTCGCGGTTCTCGCCATAGGCATACACGTCGAAGCTCTTGCGCGGCAGGGCGCCGAGATAGTCACCGAGGTTCTGGATCAGGGTGTTGAACAGGTGTTGCGTGGGCCCGGCGAAGAGCACGAACAGCAGCAGCGCGCAGGCCAGGAACAGGTTGATGTCGCTCATCACCCGCACGCCCTTCTCTACTCCGGCGACCGCCACGGCCACCGCGGCGCCCATCATCAGGGTGATCAGCAGCACCTGCACCCACTGGCTGTGGTCGATGCCGAACAGGTAGTCCAGGCCGGCGTTCAGGTGCAACACGCCAAAGCCCATGTCCGCGCCCAGGCCGAACACCGTGGCGATGATGCCGAAGCCGTCCACTGCATAGCCGATCGGCCCGTTGATGCGCTTGCCGATCAGCGGGTACAGCGCCGAGCGCAGTGCCAGTGGCAGGTTGTGGCGGTAGGCGAAATACGCCAGGGCCATGCCGACGAAGGCGAACACGCCCCAACCATGCAGGCCCCAGTGCAGGAACAGGATCTGCATCGCCTGACGCCCGGCCTCGGCCGTGCCCGCCTCGCCCTGGGGCGGCTGGAGCATGTGGGTCAGGGGTTCGGAAACGCAGAAGAAGAACAGCGTGATGCTGATACCGGCAGCGAACAGCATGCCGGCCCAGGACAGGTAGCTGAACTCGGGCTCGTCATGGTCGGCGCCGAGCTTGATCTTGCCGTAGCCGGACACTGCGGTGACCACCACGAACACCAGGTACAAGGTCATGGCCAGCATGTAGTACCAGCCGACCGTGTTGGCCGCCCAGTTCTGTGCAGCCAGCAACCAGTCGCCCGCCGCTTGCGGGTTGGCGATGACCACCAGGCCGAAGATGAGGATGAAACTTGCCGCGAAGTAGAACACCGGGGGGTTCATGCGGATTTTGCCATTGGCAAGGGAAGGCGTCGGTGCACTCATGAAACGGGCACCTCTACAGTAGTGAAAAGGCTCGGATTGAACGGGTTCAGCAAAGGGAATCCTCCTGTTGAACACCGGCAGCGGACCAGCGTTTTAATTTGAACAAGCGTTCAAGTTAAACATGGATCGGATTTCAATGCGACCTGTGGTCGCTGGCGGGCGACCAATTGACCTTTGCGCTTTGCCAGCAGTTCCGGCCCTATCGCGGGACGAGCCCGCTCCACTCTGTGGGAGCGGGCTCGTCCCGCGATATGGCCCGCCGGGCCTACCTCACTGTTTGTCCTGGCAATCGAGCTGCAGGTTCGCCTGGGTGATGTTGCTCTCGGCCGGCACGCTGCGGGTCAGCCAGACATTGCCGCCAATGGTCGAGCCCTTGCCGATGGTGATCCGCCCCAGAATGGTCGCACCGGCATAGATGACCACGTCGTCCTCGACGATCGGGTGGCGCGCCAGCCCCTTGTGCAGGGTGCCCGACTCGTCCGACGGGAAGCGCTTGGCGCCAAGGGTCACGGCCTGGTAGATACGCACACGCTCGCCGATGATCGCCGTCTCACCGATCACCACGCCTGTGCCATGGTCGATGAAGAAGCTCTGGCCGATCTGTGCGCCGGGATGGATGTCGATACCGGTGGCCGAATGCGCCAGCTCAGAGCTGATGCGCGCCAGCAGCGGCAGCCCGGCCTGGTAGAGGTAGTGCGCCAGGCGGTGGTGAATGATCGCCAGGATGCCGGGATAGCACAGCAGCACCTCATCGACGCTGCGCGCCGCGGGGTCGCCGTGGTAGGCCGCCAGCACGTCGGTGTCGAGCAGTACGCGCAACCCCGGCAAGGCTTTGGCAAAGCCTTGGATCAGGCCCAGTGCGTGGGCATCGACATCCTTGGGCTCGACCTCGGTATTGCCGTGCCGCGCGGCGTAGCGCAGTTCCAGGCGCGCCTGGGCGAGCAGTGCGGTCAGCGCCGCATCCAGGGTGTGGCCGACGTAGAAGTCCTCGCTCTCCTCACGCAGGTCCACAGGCCCCAGGCGCATGGGAAACAACGCCCCACAGAGTTGCTCGAGAATCTCGCGCATCGCCTCGCGCGAGGGCAGTTCGCGTCCGCCTTGCTTGTTGCTGCAACGGCCGTTGCGGCTGCGCCACTGGTCACGGGCCTGGCGCAGTTCGCTGACGATGCCCGGCAATTGCCAATGGCCGGTCGATGGATGTTCGCTCACGGTGTTCTCCTGGCTTGCGGCGATGTCGGAAAAGTAGGGCCGCAACTTGTAGGAATTACTCTACGGCAAATTCTTCCCTTGGAAAAAACAACGCTTTATTCCATCCTGCACTAAGTCGGGCATAAGCAGCGATGACGGGGGCCAGGTTCACGGCTACCCTCAACACTGCCCTTCAGGGACGAAATAACTGAAAGGAATAATAGATAATTTTTTATTATTTCCTGAACTATAAAGCCCACCCTATAGTCGCCACCCACTACTTAAAACAAAGCGCGGGGACAGCCATGACCAAATTCACCAAACCACTTCTCAACGCCAGCCTGGCCATCCTGCTGGGCACCGGTCTGTTCAGCCACGCCTTCGCGGGTGAGCAGCTCAAGACCATCCAGGAAAAAGGCGTGATCAACGTCGGCCTGGAAGGCACCTACCCACCCTTCAGCTTCGTCGACGAGAACGGCAAGCTGACCGGTTTCGAAGTGGAACTCTCCGAACTGCTGGCCAAGGAGCTGGGCGTCAAGGCCAAGGTCCAGCCAACCAAGTGGGACGGCATCCTCGCCGCGCTCGAATCCAAGCGCCTGGACGTGGTGATCAACCAGGTCACCATCTCCGAAGAGCGCAAGAAAAAGTACGACTTCTCCGAGCCCTACACCATCTCCGGCATCCAGGCGCTGATCCTGAAGAAGAAGGCCGAGCAGTTGAACATCAAGACCGCGCAGGACCTGGCGGGCAAGAAGGTCGGCGTGGGGCTGGGCACCAACTACGAGCAGTGGGTCAAGCAGGACGTCCCCAAGGCCGACGTGCGTACCTATGAAGACGATCCGAGCAAGTTCGCCGACCTGCGCAACGGCCGTATCGACGCCATCCTGATCGACCGCCTGGCCGCCCTGGAATACGCCCAGAAGGCCAAGGACACTCAACTTGCCGGCGAAGCCTTCTCGCGCCTGGAAAGCGGCGTGGCCCTGCGCAAGGGCGAGCCGGAACTGCTCGCGGCAGTGAACAAGGCGCTGGACAAGCTCAAGGCTGACGGCACCCTGGCCAAGCTGTCCGAGAAATACTTCGGTGCCGACGTCACCAAATGATCTCTGAAAGCCTGCAACTCGTAATCGACTCTACGCCCTTCCTGCTCAAGGGCGCGGGTTACACGGTACTGCTCAGTGTCGGCGGCATGTTCTTCGGCCTGGTGCTGGGCTTTGCCCTGGCACTGATGCGCCTGTCGAAGATCCTGCCGCTGGACTGGCTGGCGCGGATCTACGTGTCGTTCTTCCGCGGCACGCCACTGCTGGTGCAACTGTTCGTGATCTACTTCGGCATGCCGCAGATCGGCATCGAACTCGATCCGATCCCCGCCTCGCTGATCGGCCTGTCGCTGAACATGGCGGCGTACATCTGCGAAATCCTGCGCGCGGCGATCTCCTCGATCGACCGCGGCCAGTGGGAAGCCGCCGCCAGCATCGGCATGACCCGTACCCAGGCCATGCGCCGGGCGATCCTGCCCCAGGCCATGCGCACCGCCTTGCCGCCGCTGGGCAACAGCTTCATCTCGCTGGTCAAGGATACCGCCCTGGCAGCGACCATCCAGGTGCCAGAGCTGTTCCGCCAGGCGCAGTTGATCACCGCACGGACCTTCGAAGTCTTCACCATGTACCTGGCCGTGGCCGTCATCTACTGGATTCTCTGCAGTATCCTGGCGCACTTCCAGAACCGCATGGAAGCGCGGGTCAACCAGCATGACCAGGAGCACTGAAGATGATCGTAGTAGAAGGCCTGACCAAGCAGTTCAAGGGCCAGACCGTACTCAAGGGCATCGACCTGACGGTCGAGGCCGGTGAAGTCGTCGCCATCATCGGCCCGAGTGGCTCGGGCAAGACCACTTTCCTGCGCTGCCTGAACCTGCTGGAAACGCCCGATGCCGGGAAGATCCGCATCGGCGACATCGACATCGACGCCGACCGCCCGCTCAGCGGCCAGCAAAGCGCGATCCGCCGTCTGCGCCAGCAGGCCGGGTTCGTGTTCCAGAACTTCAACCTGTTCCCCCACCGCACCGCCCTGGAGAACGTCATCGAAGGGCCGGTGATCGTCAAGAAGACCCCGCGCAGCCAAGCGCTGGAGCTGGGTCGCAAGCTGCTCGCCAAGGTCGGCCTGGCCGGCAAGGAAGACGCCTATCCACGGCGCCTGTCCGGCGGCCAGCAGCAGCGCGTGGCTATCGCCCGCGCGCTTGCGATGGAGCCTGAAGTGATCCTCTTCGACGAACCGACCTCCGCGCTCGACCCCGAGCTGGTCGGCGAAGTGCTGGCGACCATCCGTGGCCTGGCCGAAGAGAAGCGCACCATGATCATCGTCACCCACGAGATGAGCTTTGCACGTGATGTGGCGAACCGGGTGATCTTCTTCGACAAGGGCGTGATCGTCGAACAGGGCGAGGCCAAGGCGCTGTTCGCCAATCCGAAGGAAGAGCGTACCCGGCAGTTCCTGCGCAAGTTCCTCGGGACCACTGCTTCGCAAGACTGAAAAGCTCGGCTGGATTCTTCGCGGGCAAGTCCCCCTCCCACAGGAGCCGCACCGGTGCTCAAGCCCGTGCGGTTCTCTGTGGGAGCGAGCCTTGCCCGCGAAGAAGCCGGCACATCCAGGCAAATGCCTCTCTTCTATTCATATTCCAAAGAGTTAGTTCATAAACTTTTTATAAGCACATAAGGTATATAGACCGGACCACCGGACCCGCACACATCCGTCGCGACCAGCTGTAGCGACGCATCTACTTCGTGAGGTTCAGGAATGGTCAGGAACACAATCACCCCAGTGCGTAACGCCAGGGCATTGAGTGCAGCCAAGGAGCGGCACTGATGTCCAGCCAACCCAACACCCAATTCCACAGCGACATCGACAGCTCGCCCCTGCTACTGCCGGCCAAGGTGCTGCGCAATGACACCGAGGCCCTGCAAGCGGCCCGCGAACTGGCCGAAACCGCGCGCCAGCAGGCTTCGCGCCGCGACCAGCAACGCAAGCTGCCGTGGGCCGAGATCGAGCTGTTCACCCGCTCGGGGCTTGGCAGCATCAGCGTGCCCAAGGCCCATGGCGGCCCGGAGGTGTCGTTCGCCACCATCGCCGAAGTCTTTCGCCTGATCAGCGCCGCCGACCCGGCGCTGGGGCAGATCCCACAGAATCAGTTCGGCCTGCTGCACCTGCTGCGCCTGACCGCCAGCGAGGCGCAGCAGGCGCTGATCTTCCGCTCGGTGCTGGACGGCTGGCGCATCGGCAACGCCGGCCCCGAACGCAGCACCAAAGACACCTTGACCCTCAAGGCACGCATCACCCGCGATGGCGACACCTACCGCATCAGCGGCGAGAAGTTCTACTCCACCGGCGCCCTGTTCGCCCATTGGGTGGCAGTCAAGGCCCTGGACGACGAAGGTCGCCAGCGCCTGGCCTTCGTCCGCCGCGGCAGCCCGGGGTTGCGCATCGTCGACGACTGGTCAGGCTTCGGCCAGCGCACCACCGCCAGCGGCACGGTACTGCTCGACCAGGTGCCAGTAGACGCGGACCTGGTGATCGACAACTGGCGCCAGGCCGACCAGCCCAATATCCAGGGCGCAGTCTCGCAACTGATCCAGGCTGCCATCGACGCCGGGATCGCCGAAGCGGCCATCGAGGACGCCATCGCCTTCGTGCGTGACAAGTCGCGGCCGTGGATCGATGCCAAGGTCGAGCGTGCCAGTGACGACCTCTATGTGATCGCCGACATCGGCCGCCTCAAGCTTGAGTTGCACGCCGCCGAAGCCCTGTTGCGCAAGGCCGCGCAGGTGCTGGACGAGGTCAATGCGGCGCCCATCGACGCTGCGGCGGCGGCACGCGCCTCGATTGCCGTGGCCGAGGCCAAGGTGCTCACCACCGAGATTTCGCTGCAGGCCAGCGAGAAGCTGCTCGAGCTTGCCGGCAGCCGCGCGACACTCGCCGAATTCAACCTCGACCGCCACTGGCGCAACGCCCGGGTGCACACGCTGCACGACCCGGTGCGCTGGAAGTACCACGCGGTCGGCGCCTACTACCTCAACGGCACGCTGCCTGCGCGGCATTCCTGGATCTGACTTGAGGGCCTTTCGCGGGCAAGCCCGCTCCTACAGGGACAGCACAGGTCTGTGGGAGCGGCGGTTCGCCGCTGCGCCTTGTCCCGCGAAAAGCCCCGGAGAACAACATGACCACATCCCTGATCAGCAGCGACGCCCAGGCCCTTGCCGTCGCCGAAGACATCGCCCGGCAACTGCACCGCGACAGCGCCCTGCGCGACCGCGAACGCCGCCTGCCACACGCTGAACTGGAGCTGTTCACCCGCTCCGGTCTGTGGGCCATCACCGTACCCAAGGCCTTCGGTGGCGCCGAAGTGTCGAACGTCACCCTGGCCAAGGTCATCGCCCGCATCGCCCAGGCCGACGCTTCGCTCGGGCAGATTCCGCAGAACCACTTCTACGCCCTCGAAGTGCTGCGCGTGAACGGCACCCCCGAACAACAGCAGCGTCTCTACGCCGAGGTGCTGGCCGGCAAGCGCTTCGGCAACGCCCTGGCCGAACTCGGCACCAGGACCTCCAGCGACCGCACCACCCGCCTGACCCGCGACGGCGGCGGCTACCGCATCAACGGCCGCAAGTTCTACGCCACCGGCGCGATCTATGCCCAACGCATCCCCACCTCGGTGGTCGATGACGAGGGCGTGCAGCAACTGGCGTTCGTGCCCGCCGACAGCCCCGGTGTGCAAGTGATAGACGACTGGAGCGGCTTCGGCCAACGCACCACCGGCAGCGGTTCGGTGCTGTTCGACAATGTCCGTGTCGAGGCCGCCGATGTGGTGCCCTTCCAGGCCGCGTTCGAGCGCCCGACCACCGTCGGCCCCTTGGCGCAGATTCTCCACGCCGCCATCGACACCGGCATCGCTCGCGCCGCAGTCGAGGACGCCCTGCACTTCGTGCGCAACCACAGCCGCCCATGGATCGACGCGGGCGTCGACCAGGCTTCGGCCGACCCGCTGACACTCAACAGCTTCGGCCGCCTGAGCATCCGCCTGCACGCCGCCGAAGCGCTGCTCGAACGGGCCGGTGAAATCCTCGACCAGGCCCAGCGCGACAGCAACGCCAGCAACGTGGCCGCCGCCTCCATCGCCGTCGCCGAGGCCCGCGCGATCAGCACCGAGATCTCCCTGGCCGCTGCCAGCACCCTGTTCGAGCTGGCCGGAAGCCGCGCCACCCTGGCCGAACACAACCTCGACCGCCACTGGCGCAACGCCCGGGTCCACACCCTGCACGACCCGGTGCGCTGGAAGTACCACGCCATCGGCAACTACTACCTCAACGGCGAAAACCCACCGCTGCGAGGGACCATCTGATGAGCAAGCAGATCCTGCTCAACGCCTTCAACATGAACTGCATTGGCCATATCAACCATGGCCTGTGGACCCATCCGCGCGACACCTCGACCCGCTACAAGGATATCGAGTACTGGACCGACCTCGCCCGCCTGCTGGAGCGCGGGCTGTTCGACGGGCTGTTCATCGCCGACATCGTCGGCACCTACGACATCTACGGCGACTCGGTCGATGTCACGCTCAAGGAGTCGATCCAGCTGCCGGTAAACGATCCGCTGCTGCTGGTCTCGGCCATGGCTGCGGTGACCCGCAACCTGGGCTTCGGACTGACTGCCAACCTCACCTACGAGCCGCCTTATCTGTTCGCGCGCCGGCTCTCGACCCTCGATCACCTGAGCAAGGGCCGGGTCGGCTGGAACATCGTCACCGGCTACCTCGACAGCGCGGCCCGTGCCATGGGCCTGGAACAGCAGCCCGAGCACGACCAACGCTACGACCAGGCCGACGAATACCTGCAGGTGCTGTACAAGCTGCTCGAAGGCAGCTGGGCGGACGATGCCGTGGTCGAAGACCGCAAGCAGCGCGTCTATGCCCAGCCCGACAAGGTGCGCAAGGTCGAGCACCGAGGCGAATTCTACAAGGTCGAGGGCTATCACCTGTGCGAGCCCTCGCCGCAGCGCACACCGGTGCTGTTCCAGGCAGGCAGCTCGGCCCGCGGCCTGGCATTTGCCGGCAACCACGCCGAGTGCGTGTTCATCGGCGGCCAGACCCTCTCAGGCACCCGTGCCCAGGTCGACAAGGTGCGCGCGGCCGCCCTCGCCGCAGGCCGCGATCCTCAGGCAATCAAGGTGTTCATGGGCATCACCGTGATCGTCGCCCCCACCGAGGAGCAGGCCCGCGCCAAGCACGCCGAGTATTTGCGCCACGCCAGTGCTGAAGCGGGTGTGGCGCACTTTGCCGCCTCCACCGGCATCGACTTCGCCGCCTTCGACCTCGACGAGCCGATCAACGCAGGCCAGGGCAACGCAATCCAGTCCGCCACCAAGCTCCTGCAGGACAACGCCTGGACCCGCCGCCGCCTGCTGGAACAACACGCCCTGGGCGGACGCTACGTGACCCTGGTCGGCGCGCCCGAGCAGGTCGCCGAGCAACTGATCGGCTGGATCGACGAGACCGGCCTGGACGGCTTCAACCTGGCACGCACCGTCACCCCGGAAAGCTACGAAGACTTCATCGACCTGGTGGTCCCCGAACTGCAACGCCGCGGCCGCTACAAGACCGCCTACGCCGACGGCAGCCTGCGCCAGAAGCTGTTCACCAGCCCCAGCGCGCACCTGCCCGCCGACCATCCCGGCAGCACCTATCGCACCCCGACCAACGCCCCGACCGGAGCCCCGCACCATGCTTGAGAAACTCTATCGGCCCGTCGCGGCCGCCCTGCTGTCCCTGGGCCTTGCCGGCGCCGCGCTGGCCGCCGAACCGCTGAAGATCGGCACCACGGCCGCCTTCGCCATTCCGCTGGAGGCGGCCGTGGCAGAAGCGCACAAGCAAGGCCTGGAGGTGAAGCTGATCGAGTTCAGCGACTGGATCGCCCCCAACGTCAGCCTCAACAGCGGCGACATCGACGTGAACTACTTCCAGCACATCCCGTTCCTGGAGAACGCCAAGGCCGCGGCAGGCTTCAACCTGGTGCCCTATGCACCGGGGATCATCAACAACGTGGGCCTGTATTCGAAGAAGTACAAAAGCTTCGCCGAACTGCCCGAAGGCGCCAGCGTGGCCATCGCCAACGACCCGATCAACAGCGGCCGCGGCCTGCAGCTGCTGGCCAAGGCCGGGTTGATCACCCTCAAGCCTGGCGTGGGTTACAAGGCCACCGAAGATGACATCGTCGCCAACCCGAAGAAGCTGAGGATTCTCCAGGTCGAGGCGGTGCAACTGGTGCGTGCCTACGACGATGCCGACCTGGTACAGGGCTACCCGGCCTACATCCGCCTGGCCAACAGCTTCGATGCCACCTCGGCGCTGCTGTTCGACGGCCTGGAGAACAAGGAATACGTGATCCAGTTCGTGATCCGCCCACAAAGCAAGGACGACCCACGCCTGGCCAAATTCGTCGATATCTACCAACATTCGCCGGCCGTGCGTGAAGCCCTGAACAAGGCCCACGGCAGTCTGTACCAGGCCGGCTGGGAGGGCTGAGATGAGCAGCGCCAGCGCCCTCAGGGCGCCCGTCCCTCAAGTTACACCCGCCCCGGCGCGCGAGCAGGTACTGCGCCCGGAGGGGAACGAGGCCCATGTCCGCTTCATCGGGTTGGGCAAGACCTACCCCGGCCAGTCACACCCCGCGCTGCACGGCATCGACCTGAACATCCGCCGCGGCGAGATCTTCGGCATCATCGGCCGCAGCGGCGCCGGCAAGTCGTCGCTGCTGCGCACCATCAACCGCCTGGAGCAACCCAGCGAAGGGCGCGTGCTGATCGACCAGGTCGATATCGCACCGTTCGAAGAGGACCGCCTGGTGTCGCTGCGCCGACGCATCGGCATGATCTTCCAGCACTTCAACCTGATGTCGGCCAAGACCGTGTGGCAGAACGTCGAGCTCCCCTTGAAGGTGGCTGGCGTGGCCAAGGCCGAGCGCCAGCGTAAAGTGCACGAGCTGCTGGAGCTGGTGGGCCTGGAGCAGAAGCACCATGTCTATCCGGCGCAGCTGTCCGGCGGTCAGAAACAGCGCGTCGGCATTGCCCGCGCGCTGGTGCACGATCCGCAGATCCTGCTGTGCGACGAAGCGACCTCGGCACTGGACCCTGAAACCACCGCCTCGATCCTCGAGCTGCTGCGCGACATCAACCGGCGCCTGGGCCTGACCATCGTGCTGATCACCCATGAGATGGCGGTGATCCGTGACATCTGTCAGCGCGTGGTGGTGCTCGAACGTGGCGAGGTGGTCGAACAGGGCGAGGTCTGGCAGGTGTTCGGCGCGCCGCGCCACGAGGTGACCCGCACCTTGCTCGCGCCCTTGCAGGCCAAGCTGCCCGCAACCTTGCAGGCCAACCTGCGGGCGCAACCGGTCAGCCAGGACAATGCCGTGGTGTTGCGCCTGCAACTGGTCGGCGAGCCGGAGCTGTCGGCATTGTTCGCCGATCTTGGTGGGCGTGTGCGCCTGCTCCAAGGGGGTGTCGAGACCATTGGCGAGCACGCCCTGGGCCAACTGGTCCTGGCCGTACGCGGCTCAGGGCTCGGGGCTCATCAACTGCTCGAGCGCGCCCGGCGCTGGGCTGCAGACGTGGAGGTGCTGGGTTATGTGGACTGAACGCCTGCTGCAAGGCCTGATCGATACCCTGCTGATGGTGGGGGTGTCTTCGTTGATCGCGCTGCTGGTGGGGATTCCGATGGCGGTGCTGCTAGTCACCAGCGGCAAGGGCGGCATCTACGAAGCGCCGCTGCTCAACAGCGTGCTGGGCGCCTTCGTCAACCTGTTCCGCTCGATTCCCTTCCTGATCCTGATGGTGGCGTTGATCCCCTTTACCCGGCTGATCGTCGGCACCACCTATGGCGTCTGGGCGGCCGTGGTGCCGTTGACCATCGCGGCCACGCCGTTCTTCGCCCGGATCGCCGAAGTCAGCCTGCGCGAGGTCGACCATGGCTTGATCGAAGCCGCGCAGGCCATGGGCTGCCGACGCTGGCACATCATCTGGCATGTGCTGCTGCCTGAAGCGCTGCCAGGGATCGTCGGCGGCTTCACCATAACCCTGGTGACCATGATCAACTCTTCGGCGATGGCCGGTGCGATCGGTGCCGGCGGCCTCGGGGACATCGCCTACCGCTATGGGTATCAGCGATTCGACAGCCAGATCATGCTGACGGTGATCGTCATGCTGGTGGCCCTGGTGGCGGTGATCCAGCTGGGTGGCGACCGGTTGGCCAAAGGCTTGAACAAGCGCTGACCGGAAGCCGGGCCCGCCCCTACAACCAGCGCAGGTTCTCGGCCGCCACGGGCCGTCCGAACCAGTAGCCCTGCCCCAGGTCGCACTGCTGCTCCAGCAGCAGTCGCGCCTGCTCGGCCTGCTCGATCCCCTCGGCATGCACCTGCATCCCCATGCTGCGCGCCAGGGCGATGATCACCCGCACGATGGCGATGTCATCTTCGTCATGGGGCAATCCGGCGACGAAGCCCTGGTCGATCTTCAGCTTCTGCACCGGCAGGCGCTTGAGCCGCAACAGCGACGAATAGCCCGTGCCGAAATCGTCGATCGCCAGGCGCAAGCCCAGCTCACGCAGACGGTGCAACTGCTCCAGTGCCACCTCCGGGTCTTCCATCACCGCGCTTTCGGTGACTTCCAGCTCCAGCAGCGCCGGGTCCAGGCCGGTCTCGTCCAGCACCTCGGCCACTTGTCGATACAGGGCGCGCTGGCCGAACAGGCGACTCGACAGATTCACCGCGACGAAATCCAGCACTCGCCCCTCGGCTTGCCACTGCACCATCTGCCGGCAGGCCTGGCGCAGCACCCAGGCATCGATATCGACGATCAACCCGGTGCGTTCGGCAATCGGGATGAACTCGCCCGGCGGCACCAGGCCGCGCTCGGGATGCTGCCAGCGCACCAGGGCCTCGACCCCGACCATGCTCCCGGTGAACAGGTCGTGCACCGGCTGGTAGAACACCCGCAGCTCTTCCTGGGCCAGGGCCCGGCGCAGCTCACCGGCGGTCTCGACGCGATGCTGGGCGTGGGCGGTGAGTTCTTCGGTGTACAGCGCATAGCAGGCGCGACCGTTGCTCTTGGCCTTGAACAGCGCCGAGTCGGCATTGCGCAACAGTTGCTCGGCGCTCAGCGCGTCGCTGGGGAACAGGCTGATGCCGATGCTCGCACCGATGAACAGGTGCTGCCCTTCGAACGCGAACGGCTGGCGCAGGCGCTCGAGGATGCCCTGGGCAGTGGTCGCCGCCTGCGCAACCTGCTGGCACCCTTCGAGCAGTACGGCGAACTCGTCGCCCCCCAGCCGCGCCAGGGTCACGCCGCTACCCAACTGCTCTCGCAAACGCTCGCCCACCAGCTTGAGCAACTGGTCGCCAATGGTGTGGCCCAGGCTGTCGTTGATGCTCTGGAAGTGGTCGAGGTCGAGCAGCAGCAAGGCGCAGCCGCGCTTGTTCGCCTGGGCCGCTGCCAGCGCCTGCTCGGCACGGTCGTTGAACAGCAGCCGGTTGGGCAGGCCGGTCAAGGGGTCGTGGTGAGCGAGGTAGGCCAGTTCTTCCTCGGAATTCTTGATCGCACTGATGTCGCTGAACACCGCGACGTAGTGACTCAGCTCGCCGCTGTCATCGCGAATCGCGCAGATCGTCTGCCATTGCGGATAGATCTCGCCGCTTTTGCGGCGATTCCAGATTTCTCCGCTCCACTCGCCCTTTTCGGCCAGGGCCGCGTAGATCTGCTGGTAGAAGGGCGCGCCATGGCGGCCCGACTTGAACTTGCTCGGGCGCTGGCCCAGCACTTCGTCCTGGTGGTAACCGGTGATGCGCATGAAGGCCCGGTTCACATGCACGATCAGGCCGTTGCGATCGGTCACCAGCACACCCTCCAGCGTGCTGTCGAAGACCGCTGCCGCCATGCGCAGGCGCTCGCGGTCCTCGCTGCGCAGACGCGCACCGACGCCGATGAAGTTGAGCAGCCGGGCCCGTGACACAAAGATCAGCAAGGCGCTGAGCAGCACCCAGACCACCACGTTGATCTGCCGCCCGACGGTCAGCGCCAGGTCGTTGTCGGTCATGCCGCACAACACCCACTCCGACAGCACCAGCCAGAGGAACGACAACACAACGTAGAGCGCAGCCATGCGCAAGGCGTCGCGAACAGAAACAGACATGTCGGGTGCATCAGTCCATGGAAGATAATGGCGCAGTATAAAGGTTGAAACATGCCGTGACTTTAAATCCGGGCTCATAAATAAGTCGCGGTCCCCGCCTCCCTGGCCCCGTCCAGCCTGCCTCGGCGACGCCCTCGCCGACGGCAAGGTGACCGGTGGCGACGATCCCGGCGCAAGCGCGACTGGTTTTATTTCACCGTCAAGGGATAATGCGCCCGTTGTTTCCCCTGTTTTCCCGAGGGTCTTTCCAACTATGTGGTACAACGGTCTGCTCGACCTGTCGGCCTGGCAACTGGTCGCGGTCACCCTGCTGATGACCCATGTGACCATCGTCAGCGTCACGATCTACCTGCATCGCTACTCGGCGCACCGCTCCCTGGAGCTCAATGCCGGGCTCAAGCATTTCTTCCGTTTCTGGCTGTGGCTGACCACGGCGCAGAACACCCGCGAATGGACGGCGGTGCACCGCAAGCACCACGCCAAGTGCGAAACCCCCGACGACCCGCACAGCCCGGTGTACAAGGGCTTGGGCACGGTCCTGCGCAAAGGCGCGGAGCTGTACCGGGAAGAGGCGCGCAACGAGGAAACCCTGCGCATCTACGGCAAGAACTGCCCGGATGACTGGATCGAGCGCAACCTCTACTCGCGCTACAAACTGGGCGGCATCGTCCTGATGGCCGTGCTCGACCTGCTGCTGTTCGGCACCATCGGCATCACCATCTGGGCCATCCAGATGATGTGGATTCCGTTCTGGGCCGCCGGCGTGGTCAATGGCCTGGGCCATGCGGTCGGCTATCGCAACTTCGAATGCCGCGACGCCGCCACCAACCTGGTGCCCTGGGGCATCATCATCGGCGGCGAGGAGCTGCACAACAACCACCACACCTACCCCAATTCGGCCAAGCTGTCGGTACGTCGCTGGGAGTTCGACATGGGCTGGATGTGGATTCGCCTGCTGTGCCTGCTGCGCCTGGCCAAGGTGCAGCGCGTGGCGCCGATCGCCCATCGGGTCGAAGGCAAGGCCTCGCTGGACATGGACACCGCCATGGCGATCCTCAACAACCGCTTCCAGATCATGGCCCAGTACCGCAAGCTGGTGATCGGCCCACTGGTCAAGCAGGAGCTGGAAAAGGTCGACACCTCGGTGCGCCACCACTTCCGTCGCGCCAAGCGCCTGCTGTCACGCGAGACCAGCCTGCTGCAGGATCGCCATCACGTACGCATCGAATCGATGCTGACGCACAGCCAGACGCTCAAGATCATCTACGAGAAGCGCCTGGCGCTGCAGCAGATCTGGGCACGCACCAGCGCCAACGGCCACGACATGCTGGCCGCCATGAAAGACTGGGTGCACGAGGCCGAAGCCAGTGGTATCCAGTCGCTGCGGGACTTCGCCGCGCAGCTCAAGACCTACTCCCTGCGTCCTACCGGCGCCTGACTGCCGTTGATCGGCATGCCCCGCCCAGGGGCATGCCGACCGGAACTTCACCCCCCCGCTCGACTCAAAATCGGCATATCGCCCGCGTGGCGGGCCGGGTCGTGGCCGCACGCACATTCGTCGAGAACCGATCCGTGCACATGGCCAAAGAACGTCATCCTCCGATCCAGACCGGTCCACCCCGCCCTGAAGCTGCCCAGACCCTGCTCGCCCTGCTGCATGCGCAGGGTGAAGTGGCGCGTCTGAGCGAGCGCGAGCAGCTCTACAGTTCCTTGCTCGACAGCGTCAACGCCGTGCTCTGGGCCTTCGACTGGGAAACCCGCCAGGTGCTTTACGTCAGCCCCGCCTACGAGCGTATTTTTGGCCGCCCGGCCAGCCTGGTGATGGCCGACTACAACGAATGGCGCGACGCAATCCACCCCGACGACCTCGACTACGCCGAGCGCAGCCTGGCCCAGGTACTGCTCCAGGGCACCGTCGAGGACCGCGAATACCGCATCATCAACGGCGCAGGCGAAGTGCGCTGGCTCAGCGACAAGTGCTACATCAACCAGCAGCGCCAAGGCGAACGGGTGATCATCGTCGGCATTGCCGAGGACATCACCGAGAAGAAACAGCTCGAAGGAGAATTGCAACGCCTTGCCACCACCGACGTCCTGACCCAGAGCAGCAACCGCCGACACTTCTTCGACTGTGCCCAGCAGGCGTTCGACCGCGCCCGCGAAGACGGCACGCCAATGGCCTTCCTGCTGCTGGACATCGACGACTTCAAGCACATCAACGACAGCTATGGGCATCCAGAGGGCGATCAGGTGCTGCAGCGCATCGCCGACACCGGCAAGGCGGCGCTGCGCCGGGGCGATCTGTTCGGGCGTATTGGCGGCGAGGAATTCGCGGCGGTGTTCCCAGGCTGCACGGCACAGGTCGCCGAACAGATCGCCCAACGCCTGCAGCGGGAGATCCAGCGCCTGAGCTTCACCTACGGCCAGCAGACCTACGGCGTGACCGTAAGCCAGGGGCTGACCGAACTGAGCGAGCAGGATACCGACCTGGACAACCTGTTCGGCCGCGCCGACGCAGCGATGTACCAGGCCAAGCGCCAGGGCAAGAATCAGATCGTGCGCGGGTGACCGGCAGCGCTCAAGGTTTGGCCGCGGTGCTGCCTTCGTCGGTGTCCGGGGCCTGAGGCACCTCTTCCACAACCTCGGCTTCAACGCTCGCGGCATCGACCTCAGGCGTTGTGACCACCACCGGCGGCGCGGGCGGCTCGCGCAGGCGATTGAGCTCAGGCAGGCCAAGCTTGAGCAGGCGTGCAGTCTTGCTGCTGGCGATCTTCTCGTTGCCCTGGGTCGGCAACGCCCGTGACAACTGGCCGGCCAGGTTCATCGCCAGGATCTCTCGCGAATACACGCCACCGCCCAACTGGTAGATCGCAGCGATCAGCTCACGCAGGTCCAGCGGCAGGCGCCAGCGGGTGCGCAGGGCCGAGCCGAACGGTGCGCCAAACTCATTGAGCGACAACTGCACCTGGTCTTCGTCCAGCGCGCCACCGGCCAGACGCCACTCCTGCAGAGTGCGCAGCACCGCCAGGTCCCCCAGGCAATGCAACAGGCCCGCGCAGTAGCAGCGCTCCTGGTCCAGCTCGAGCATGCGCGCCAAAGTACGCGCGAATTCGGCGGTGTGTAGCGAGATGTTCCAGAAGCGTGCGGCATGCTGTGCCAGCAGCGGGTCGCTCAGGCGTGCGCTGCGCTTCAGCGTCAGGCCCAGGATCAGGTTCATGCTCTGGGTGCTGCCCAACTTGTTCAGCGCCTGCAGCAGGGTCTGCACCGGCGCATCGCTATGCATGGCGGCACTGTTGGCTGCGGCGATGAGCACACCGGTGATCTGCGGGTCACTGCGCACTTCCTCTTCCAGCACCCGCAGGTTCAGGCCCTGGGGGTTGAGCGCGCGCTTGATCGCCAGTTGCACATCGGCAAACAGCGGGCCGCCATCGGCGGTAGCCCGGCGCTGCTCGAGGTAGGCCGGCAGGCTGGCCCCCGGCTGAAGGGGCGGCACCGGGCAGGCAATCTGCTCGCCGACTTCGAGCAACAGGTTTTCCAGGCGCTTGCGCAGGTTGTCCAGGTCCAGCGGTTTGCTCAGATAGGCGGTGGGGTGCAGTGGCAGCGCTTCTTTCACACTGGCGCTGTCAGTGCGTTCGCTCATGAGGATGAACGGCAGGCCAGGCTTGTCGCTCTTGGCGCGCACCTTGCGCAGCAGATCGAGGCCATCGACACCGGACAGCTCACGGGCGGCGATGATCAGGTCGGGCTTGCTCGACAGCGCCGTCAGGGCCTGGGAGCCATCGGCACAGACCTCCAACCGGGCATCGCAGCGCACGCTGAGCAGCATCTCGCGAAGCATGTCGCGTACCCAGGGATCGCTCTCGGCGATCAGCACGCGGGGTGGGAGGGGGTCTGCAGCGCTCATGGGCAACTCCTGAATAATCCTGACACGCAGTCCATCGCGGCTTCCAAACACGTCCATCGGTTAACCATAGCGCCACCTGCCGTGAATTGGCACAAAAAAAACCCGCGATGGCATGCAGTTCACAGTTTGTTCATCTTCGTCGCAGCATCCGTGCACGCATTAACTACCACCTCGCCCGGCCCCTGACCGGCTCTAGTGATGCCCCCATCACAACGCCGTACAGCAAGCACGGCCAGCGAGGAAGTCATGACGCTCGACCTTTCATCCACCACGCAACAAGCCCTTTCGACCCTGCGCACCCGCATCGACCAACGCCTTGCACAGTCCCCCTCGCTTGAGAGCATGGGGCTGGCCAATCTGGACCAGGCATTGACAGACGCAGAAGCTGCGAGCATCGAGCTGGCGATCAGGAGCGCCGTGCACGCTTACTGGGAGTCGCTCGAAAAACCCTCGAAGACGAGGCGCCAGTGTCACATCGAGGATATCGAGGCCACGCTGCGCCAATTGCTCGACATCCAGATCGCCGCCGGCAGGATTCACCCGACCTACGCCACCTGCCTGCCCGCTTCGCTCGATCAGAATGGCCTGGCCATCAGCACCCTGAGCCTCAAGCTCGAGGCAGGCCGCACAGCCACACTGCATGGCTGCCTGATGTTCAGCCTGGACAGCGGCCCGACCCTCGTGTGGATCGCTGGCCGCCAATGGGCCGCCTTCGCCACGCGCGACCTGGCGCTTGCCGCGCTGACGGCGCTGGTGAACCAGCCGGTGGCCGGGGCCAGCATCACCGATACCCTGACCCGCGCGCAGCGCCTCGCGATGACCCAGGCATCGGCAGTGCACCCCTACGAACAGCGCCACTGGGTGATCAAACCCGTACAGCGCAAGGCCTTTGCCGAGCTGCATCGACAGCTGCGCAGCCTGCAGCTGCACGATATCAAGTACGCCTTGCGAGTCGAGCCGGTGCCTGGTGAATCTCGCTCCGGACGCGTCGAGGATGCGCTGCGCCTGCCGCTTGCTCTCGGACCGAGCAGCGCTCTCGACGCCACCCTCGACGAGGCGCTCAAGACACCGCCCAAAGCACCCCACTGGCTGCGATACGCGCCAGAGGACCAGGCCAATCAATGCCTGAAGGCACTCCAGGAATACGACCACGCTCGTGCCGCCATGCTCAGTGCGCTGGGCGGCTGCGACAGCATCGAAAGCTTCGCCGCGACTCATCTGCGCAGCACTATCGCCAACGACCTGGGCCTGGATCTGGACCCCGAGCAGATCATGCTGGTGACCAAGCGCACGCTGCCCGAAACCGCCACCCCCTATGAAATCCGGCGCAGCCTTGTGCACCTAGCTTTGCAGGGGCTGCACGATGGCGACGACCAGCCGGCCTCGGAATTCATCGCCGCCACACGCTTCGAACAACAAGACCGGCCACTGCCTGACGCGTACGCCACACTCACGCCTGCCTATGTCTGCAAGCTGATCGAAACACTGGCGCTGCACGGCAAGTTCGCCCCCGCTCAGATAGCCGCACACAAGCAGGACACCAACCGGTCGCTGATGAACACCGCGCTCTTGCAGCAGATCGCGGCCCAGGCCTGGTGCGCACGCCTGCAGGGCCAGATCACGCCCGAAGACCAGCAGACGCTGGCAACCTTCGTCGCAGGAAGCGGCACGGGCTATGACAGGTTGTCCAGTGCCAACCTGCTCCTGGCCGACCAGTACCTGCTGAGCGACGCGCTGCTGGTGCGCCAGGAAGACGCCGAGGGCGGCCTGCAGCGTCTGCTACTGTGCTGCCCGCATCATCCGCACAAGCCGGTGCAGGGTTTCGACAGCGAACGGCAGTTGCTCGTCGAGGTGGTGGGCTGGTTCGCTGAGGCGGACTCCCAGGCCTACCTGCTGCAGAACGTGATAGCCCAGCAGCGCACCTCGTTCGCCGCCCTGATCAGTCAGATCGCCGACAAGCCACTCCCGCAAACACAGCAACAACCCACCAGCACCGACACGCAGGCCTGGAACAGCTGGTACCTGGATATCAGCAAGCAGCGCGAGCGGATCCCTACCCCGCAAAAGCCCTACGAGCAATTCATGACGCTGGTGCGCTTCACGGGCCAGGAAGGGGTCAAAGCCCTGACCCAGAACCGCATCGAGGTTGCCGAGGCCAACACAGCCGCGCACGAGCCCGCCTGGTTGCAATCGGCCAGTGCCTCCCAGCGTGGCCAGCTGACACGCCTGGAAGACCAGATCCAGGCTGCAGAGCAGCAGTATGCCAAGGCCAGGCATGCGCAACTGCCGGACTTCGAGGCGTATGTCCATGCCCAGGCCCAGGACAAGCTCAAGCAGTTGCTCGGGAACAACGACGAGCGTGTCGATCCGGACCGCGTGATCATCAAGTCACCCAGGGAGACCTTGACCTACACCCAATTGCTGCGCAACGGCTATGACGACAGCCTGGGCCTGCTTACGGCCACAGCCGATACCACGGCGACCTTCGAAGGCCCACCCGGGGTCGATCTGTCGGCGCTGACACCACAATCGGTCACCGGCTCCATACGCGGTCAGTGGGTATCCGACCGCTACGTCAGACTGATCGAGGAAACCCTGCTCTCGCCCAGACACACCGGCTACGCCTGGCGCCGTCAGCAGAGCGTGTTGATCGTGCAACTGCAGATGCAACTGGCGGCGCTGCGCAGCCTCCTGCAAGGGCATCTGGACGCCGACCAGCACACCTGGGTGCTGGCGAGCATCCAGAGCATGCACCGGACTGCCGACACCGAGCGTGAGCGCCATGCGTTCTACCGATTGGTGGTGCGTATCGACAACGAATTCCTGGCCAGCGAGCCGACAATCGGCAGGTTGTTCAACGAGCTGTACCGGATCATGGACAAGACTCCGCCCTACCGCGAAGAAATCATCCACGGTTGCTACCTGCTCAAATCGCCGGCAGGGCACCCTTCGCAGACGCTGCTCTACACGCCCGCGGCAGCAGACGGCATCGACTTCCGGCCCTTCAGCAGCTTCGTCCAGTCGCTCAACACCCCGGGCATGGCCGACTACTACAAGGACCGCAGTCGCAGACAAGCCGGGCAACTGCTGGCCTTCCTGTTCAAGGACCTGCGCGAGGGCGGCCCGAGCCTGGTACCAAGCGTACCCGAAGCCCCCGCGGACGACCTGCGCATCCTGTGCTATGACGACGGGCTGCGCCAACGCATCGTCGATGTGCGCGATGTCACCAAGGGCCGCGCCGATATGATCGCGAGCATCGTCTGGAACACACTGGAAACGGTGACCCAGATCGTGACGCTGCCCTTCCCGCCTGCTGCATTCGCAGTGGGCGCCGCACTTGCCCTGCGCGACTATGTCGCTGCACTGAGCGCATTCATCAACCGCGATGCCGGCACCGCAAGCCTTTACCTGTTGTCTTCGCTGCTCAACGGCGCAGGCGCCTATGGCGACCTGGCGCACGGCATGAAAGGCTTTGGTGGCCTGCTGCGCAATGCCGAGCGGCTGCCCAGCCAACCACGGCGCTGGGCAGACACGAAGGCGACAGTGCTCGGCCTCACCGAGCGTGAGCTCACGCCCGTCGAACTGAAGGGCCAGTCGGTACTGCTCGGGCCTCCTTGCGCACAGGGATTGGCGCGGGTAGCCAGGCGTAACGCAAGCGGTGAACTGATCGACACCGGACGTTACGCCCGGCAGGACAAGCTCGGGGACTGGACCCCGGTGGAGCATGCGGACAACGCTGCATTCCAGCTTGCCCCCGACAAGCACGCCGTCGCCATCTCGCTGGAAGGTGGCACACCGGCCAGTGGCGCACACGCGCAAGGCATCACGCTGGTCAATGGCCGCCCCTACGTACAGATCGACGCCCAGGTGTTCCAGGTGCAATTCGATCCGCACACCGCACAGTGGTCGATCATCGACCCGGACAATCCATTCGCCTTTTTCGGGCGCCAGCCATTGGCACGCCAGGCCGATGGCACCTGGAAACGCGTCGACAGTGGCGGGTTGCGTGGTGGCAGCCCTGGTGACAACGGCCAGGCAACCACGCCAAAGCCTGTGACAACGCCTGACACCGTCACCCCACCCGCGGCCGGTGCTGACAACGTGGTCAGCCTGCGCAGTGAACGCTCGAGCTTCTGGGATACCCACATGAAAGAGGATGCGGCGCAAAGCGAACTGCTCTCGAACCAGGCCCAGGCCCGTCATCGCGCATTGCTGGACGATGCCGATATCGCCCGCCTGGAAGATGGCGAAAGTGCGCGCATGGATGAGCATGACTTCGAGTATCTGCAAACCGAGGAAGGTATTACCTACACCTACAAGGAAGACGAAGATTACGTAAACCGCCTCGTCGGCAACTACACGGATGAAGACTCACAGATCAACAGCTATCTGCGCCGTGGGGTGCATGAGTTCGCGTTCTGCGACTCGGACACCTTCGTCGACAAGCTGGTGGACTCGCTGGAAACCCTGCCCAAGAGCAACACAGTCGCTCTGTACCGCGGAGGCAACGGATCGAGAGGCACCTCGGGCGAGCACTTTCGCAGTGGGAGACTCAAGAAAGGCGATGTGCTGGTCAACTCGGACCTGACGTCCTTTACCGAGAATCCTTACGTGATACGTGCTTTCGCCAGCGATGAGCTCTCCTCGCCGGACATCGTGGTGGGTGCGTTCGACGACACATCAGTGGTCTTCGAAGTCCCTGCGGGCCAATACCACAGCGGGGTGCCCATAGCCCCCCTGTCATGGACAAAAACAGAGGCGGAAACCCTGTTCCCGCCAGGGTGCCGTTTCGAGATCGAAGACATCGGCGAGGTGGTGGGTGACGACTTCCGCTTCGTCAATGTGAAGCTCAAGGAGATCCCGAGCACAACGCCCGTAGTGCATCCGGTCTATGACCTGCGCACTGGCAACCCATTCAAGCGCGACGAGTACGCCGCCATGCTCAAGAACGACGACCTGGTCGAACGCTTCTTCCCGGCTGCCGACTGGACACCTCCCAGCCCTTCGAACACCTGAACCTCAGGTTGAAAAAAAACGCCCAGGCAATGCCTGGGCGTTTTCTACTCACGCGAATCAGCGATCAAGCCAGTTCAGCGAAGCACTCTTCGATGATGGCCAGGCCTTTGTCCAGCAGGGCGTCTTCGGCGGTCAGCGGAACCAGGATCCGCAGGACATTGCCGTAGGTGCCGCAGGACAGCAGGATCAGACCCTTGTCACGTGCCTTGGCGACCACTTGGGCCACGGCGGCAGCGTTCGGGGTGTGGGTGCCCTTCTCGAACACTTCCACGGCGATCATCGAACCCAGACCACGGACATCACCGATGATCGGGTGCTTCTTCTGGATTTCACGCAGGCCGGCGGTCAGGCGCTCGCCAACGGCCTTGCTGCGATCCAGCAGTTTCTCTTCCTCGAACACCTGGATGACGGCCAGGGCCGCGGCGCAGGCGATCGGCGAACCGGCGTAGGTGCCGCCCAGGCCGCCTGGAGCGATGGCGTCCATGTACTCGGCCTTGCCGCACACACCGGCCAGCGGGAAGCCGCCGGCGATGGACTTGGCGAAGGTGGTCAGGTCAGGCGCGACGCCCATCTGTTCCATGGCGAAGAAGGTGCCGGTACGGCCAGCGCCGGTCTGCACTTCGTCGGCGATCAGCAGGATGCCGTGCTGGTCGCACAGGGCGCGCAGGCGCTGCATCAGCTCTTTCGGCGCGGGCAGGAAGCCGCCTTCGCCTTGTACTGGCTCGAGGATGATCGCAGCGATGTCGCGCGGCTCGGCGTCGTTCTTGAAGATGCGCTCGACCGAGGCGATGGCGTCATCGACGCTCACGCCGTGCAGCTCGCTCGGGAACAGGGCACGGAACACGCCGCCTGGCATCAGGCCCATGCCTGCGGAGTACGGCACGACCTTGCCGGTCAGACCCAGGGTCATCATGGTGCGGCCGTGGTAGCCGCCGGTGAAGGCGATCACGCCGGCACGACCAGTGGCGGCACGGGCGATCTTCACGGCGTTTTCAACGGCTTCGGAGCCGGTGGAAACCAGCAGGGTCTTCTTGTCGAAGTCGCCCGGGACCAGCTTGTTGATCTTTTCGCACAGCTCTACATAGGGCTCGTAGGCCAGCACCTGGAAGCAGGTGTGGCTGACCTTGGTCAGCTGCTCTTGAACGGCGGCGACCACTTTCGGGTGCAGGTGGCCGGTGTTCAGTACTGCGATGCCGCCGGCGAAGTCGATCAGTTCGCGGCCTTCAACGTCGATCACCGTGGAGTTCTTCGCCGACTCGACGAAGATCGGGTGGATCTGGCCGACGCCACGTGGGACGGCGGCGACACGGCGTTGCATCAAGGATTCGTTGGTCTTGCTCATAATGCCCTCATTCGCGCCGACTCTGACGGCGCTGTTATTCGGGGGTGGCTGGGTGTGCCTGCGAACAGTATTCGTTGATCGACTGTCACCGACGCCCTGGCCACCAGGTACTGCATGTCAAAAAAACCAGCGAGACGTCGCTCTCGCGCCCCGCTGGCAGAGGTAAAGCCCTTAGCGCATCAGACGCTGATGCACAGGTATTTGATTTCGAGGTAGTCCTCGATGCCGTACTTGGAACCTTCGCGGCCCAGGCCCGAGGCCTTGATACCGCCGAACGGCGCGACTTCGTTGGAGATCAGGCCGGTGTTGATACCGACCATGCCGTATTCCAGGGCCTCGGCGACGCGGAACACGCGGCTCATGTCGCGGGCATAGAAGTACGAGGCCAGGCCGAACTCGGTGTCGTTGGACATGGCGATGACTTCGGCCTCGTCCTTGAAGCGGAACAGCGGCGCCAGCGGGCCGAAGGTCTCTTCCTTGGCGACGGCGGCAGTCTTCGGTACGTCGACCAGGATGGTCGGCTCGAAGAAGTTACCTTCGATCAGCTTGCCACCGGACAGCACCTTGGCGCCCTTGGAGACGGCGTCCTCGATGTGCTCCTGGACCTTGGCGACCGCCTTGTTGTCGATCAGCGGGCCAGTGGTGGTGCCTTCTTCCAGGCCGTTACCGATCTTCAGCTTGCCAACGGCAGCCTTGAGCTTCTCGGCGAACGCGTCGTAGACGCCGTCCTGCACGTAGATGCGGTTGGCGCAGACGCAGGTCTGGCCGTTGTTGCGGTACTTGGAGATGATCGCGCCCTCGACCGCCTTGTCCAGGTCGGCGTCGTCGAACACGATGAACGGAGCGTTGCCGCCCAGCTCCAGGGATACTTTCTTGATGTCCTTGGCGCATTCTTCCATCAGCTGGCGACCGATTTCGGTCGAGCCGGTGAACGACAGCTTGCGTACCAGGGAGTTGCCAGTCAGCTCGCCGCCGACTTCACCGGCGCTACCGGTAACAACGCTCAGCACGCCAGCCGGGATGCCGGCGCGGGTGGCCAGCTCGACCAGGGCCAGGGCGGAGTAAGGGGTCTGCGAAGCAGGCTTGAGCACCATGGTGCAGCCAGCGGCCAGGGCCGGGCCGGCTTTACGGGTGATCATCGCCGCCGGGAAGTTCCACGGGGTGATGGCCGCGGTGACACCGATCGGCTGCTTGATGACGATCAGGCGCTTGTCTGGCTGGTGGCCCGGGATGGTGTCGCCGTAGACGCGCTTGGCTTCCTCGGCGAACCACTCGATGAACGAGGCGGCGTAGGCGATTTCGCCCTTGGCTTCGGCCAGCGGCTTGCCCTGTTCGGTGGTCATCAGGCGAGCCAGGTCGTCCTGGTTCTCGATCATCAGCTCGAACCAGCGGCGCAGCTTGTTCGAACGCTCCTTGGCGGTCAGGGCACGCCAGGCCGGCAGGGCCTTGTCGGCGGCTTCGATGGCGCGGCGGGTTTCCGCAGCCCCCATCTTCGGCACGGTGCCGATGACTTCGCCGGTGGCCGGGTTGGTCACCTTGATGGTCTGACCGCTGTCCGCATCCAGCCATTCACCGTTGATGAAGGCTTGCTGGCGGAACAACTGAGCGTCTTTGAGCTGCATGTCGGCTTCCCTTGACCGCGCCGCGCTGGCACGGAACGTCTTGTTGATTGTTGAAAGGCGCCCCTGGTGGGGCTGCCGTCAGGAATTCTGGCACCCAAACGAGCCAAGTGTTCAATATTGGGTATTGAGCGTTTGAAATCTCAAACGAATGCTAAGCGGGTGCTGGGTGTTTGGACAATAGGCTGTTCGAAAAAAAGAACGAATGGTCTTTGGAAACGGGGCTGGCCTCTTCGCGGGCAAAGCCGGTGCCCTCCACCTCGGCCTACATCAGATTTTCCCCATTGCGCGTAGTCCATTTCCCAAAGACACTTTTGCCGCACTCAAGCCATTGCGAGCGGCCTGTGACGGGATCTAGGCTCGCCCGGTCGTTGCCAAATCAACGATCGGGTTTAGCAGCCCATCATTCTCAGGCTCAAGCGCTCACCTTGTGGTGGCTGTGCGCGGGGCACCTTCGGGTGCGCCGGGTGCCTGACTTGCCGGTCTGCTAACCCGCGTACAGCTGCCTCCATTCGTTTAGCAGCGATGACAGGCAGCTTCACTGCCGTTCAGGAGCTGTAGCCATGAAAAAACTCGTTCCCGACCCACCCCGCCTCACACTCATCACCAACCCCGCCTTCTCCATCCACACCGACATGATCGCCCCCGATGCCCTGGTCCACGCCAGCGCACTGTTGCTCGGCGTTGCCGAAACCCTCGACGAACACTGCCGCGCCCGCGCCGGAGCGCCCGGCCTGAACATGCTGGCCAACGCTGCGCAAAACGCCGAAACCGCGCGGGCACTGGTTGAACATGCCTTGAACCAGATCTGAGGGAATATCCATGAACGATCAATCGAACCACTACACCACCGCCGGCATCGCCACATTCCTGGACATGTTCAGGGTGCAGCCCGGCGTGCCGCTGGAACGGGTGCTGGAGGAAGTCTCGGTCGTGCTCGGCTGCATCCGTGACCTGAGCGACCAGGAAGAAGCGCGCCCTGCCGCAATAACGGCGCTGCACTACCTCAGCGCCCTGGCCAAGGGGTTGATGAATGATCTGGAGATAGCGCGCAACAGCGTGCATTGAGCCATTCAGTACTGTGGTGACCTCTTCGCGGGCTTGCCCGCGAAAAGGTCACCACAGGTCCAAAACCCCGGGAAAAACAGCCACAGATCAAGGCGATGGACGCCATCGACGCAGATGGGTATCATTGCGCCGCGTTGCACTCGTAGCTCAGCTGGATAGAGTACTGCCCTCCGAAGGCAGGGGTCGTGGGTTCGAATCCCGCCGAGTGCGCCATCTCCGAAAGCCCTGGGAAATCTCCCGGGGCTTTTTCGTTTGTGCGCCAGGTCGCGCCTCGCCCCTCCCCCGACACCGCCCATTGGTGTTAGCGTGGGCATGTTTCCTACCAATGGACATCCCTTTTAAACCCTTCGCGAAGGAATGCGTTTACCCATGCCCTTGCCCAAGCTTTCTGCCGTCTCCCTGATGCTGGCCAGCCTTGCGCTGTTCGCCGTTCCCGCCCACGCCAACCTCAGCCCGCAACAGTCCGCCGCCATCCTCAAGGCCTACGACGGCACCGACCCGGCCGACTTCAAGCAATTCATCGACAAGCTGGCCAACAGCGAACTGGCCAAGGTCGACACGCTCGACGAAACCCTCAAGGCCTACCTCGCCGGCAAACCGCTCGCCGCCGAGCAGCAGAACGAGATCAACCGCCTGTTGGGCCTGTACACCCGCATCAAGTACGGCAAGGCTGCCACCCAGACGCTGCGCGAGCTGGTGGAAATCCCGACCTTCCAGGTCGAGGGCCTGCCACAACACGAGAACCCCGAGTTCCACAAGATTGCCGACAAGATCAAGGCGCTGGCAGAAGACTTCGGCCTTGAGTTCCGCAACATCGACAACCGCGTCTACGAGATCACCCTCGGCGAAGGCAAGGAAGTGATCGGCATCCATGCCCACGCCGACGTGGTGCCGGTCAATCCGGCCAACTGGAAACTCGAAGACGGCACGCGCCTCGACCCGTTCAAGGTCACCCTGGTGGGTGATCGCATGTACGGCCGCGGCACCGAGGACGACAAGAACGGCATCGTCGTCGCGCTCTACGCCCTGAAGGTCGCCAAGGACGAGAAGCTGCCACTGGCGCGTCAGTTCAAGCTGCTGGTGGACACCACCGAGGAAACCTCCGGCGACGCCATTCCCTACTACTTCGCCCGCAACGCCACGCCGGACTACAACCTGGCGCTGGACGGTGGCTACCCGGTGGTGATCGCCGAGAAGGGCTACGGCACCGTCATGGCCAGCTTCAGCAAGCGCGCGGGTGAAGGCAAGGGCGCCGAGGTGATCAACCTCACCGGCGGCCTGGCGACCAACCAGATCCCCACCACCTCGGTGGCGACGCTGATCGGCGACCATCCGGCCGACCTGGCCCGACGCCTGAAGCAGGCCGGCGAGCTGTACCGCAAGGCCAATGGCAAGGACTTCAAGATCGACGCCGTGGTCTCGGGCAAGCAGGTGATCCTGACCGTGACCGGCGTCTCCGCGCACTCCTCCTCGCCACAGTCGGGGGTCAACCCGGTGGCACGCATGCTCGACTTCCTCAACGGCCTGGGCGACCGCGTGCCGCTCAAGCACAACCACATCACCGATGCTGCCCGCTACGCCGCCGACAACTGGGGGCTGGACTACCTGGGCAGCAAACTGGGCGTCGGCTTCAAGGACGATTTCATGGGGCCGCTGACCGCCTCGCTGACCTACGTCGGCCTGGACCAGAAAGCCCTGAAGCTGGCGGTGAACCTGCGCATCCCGAAAGGCAAGCCGATCGACACGATCAAGGACGAATTGGCTGACAAGCTCGGTGATTGGGCGCGTACCAGCCACACCTCGGTGGCCTTCGAGTACACCCTGGACGAGCCGATGTACCGCAACCCCGAAGGCGAATGGGTCAAGGCGCTGCTGGATGTGGCCACCGAGAACCTCGGCCTGCCCCACGAGTTCGGCACCTCTGCTGGCGCCACCTCGGTGCACGACCTGCCCAACGGCGTGCAGTTCGGCCTGTCGATGCCCGGCGTGAAGTACACCGGCCACAACGACAACGAGTTCAAGACCGTGGAGCAGTTCATGCTGGACCTGCAGGTGATCAGCGAGATGGTCGCGCGCATCGGGCAGATGCCCAAGCTCTGAGCGAATCCCGGCGAGGGCCGTCCGCCGGCCCTCGTGCGCTTCGACCAATGACGTTTTTCAATCGCCTCGATGCCGTTTCCTGCATTGCCGTGCAGAGCGCGGTCCCGGATGCTTTATTTATTCCAGGACAGCGCTTTTTCCACCCCCGAGGCCCCCATGAAGAACGTCGAACAGATTCTCAAGACCAAATCCCAGCACCAGACCGTCTACACCATCGGGCCTGACGAGTCGGTGCTCGACGCGCTGAAGCTGCTGGCAGAAAAGAACATCGGTGCGCTGCCCGTGATCGAGAACGACCAGGTAGTAGGCATCGTCAGCGAGCGCGACTATGCGCGCAAGCTGGTGCTCAAGGGCCGCTCGTCGGCAGCCACGCCCGTGCGCGAGATCATGAGCTCGCCGGTGGTCACCGTGGAGCCCAAGCAGAACCTCGAGTACTGCATGAACCTGATGACCAACCGTCACCTGCGCCACCTGCCGGTGGTCGACCATGGCAAGCTGCTGGGCCTGCTGTCGATCGGCGACCTGGTCAAGGAAACCATTGCCGAACAGGCCAACCTGATTCTGCAACTGCAACAGTACATCCGCGGCGAATGAGCTGCCGGCTCAGTGGTAGGCGCGCTCCAGTTCGTCCAGCTGATGGTCGAAACTGCGCAGACGCGCCGACCAGGTGTACACCAGCACTTCCAGATCACGATTGAGCACTGCGGTATTGCCGCCGTCACGCCCCTGTGGGTCGCACAGGTCGAGCTGGTAGCGCTCGCGCGCCATGGCCGTGGCCACGCTCGACAGGTCGCGGGCATTGGCCAGCCAGTGGTGATGGTGATCGTGCACTTCTCGGTCCAGCTCGCGGCACTGGCGCTTGAGTGCGTCCAGGCACTGCTCCAGTGGCGTGCCCTTGAGCTCGCCCATGACTTCTTCGAAGGTACGCCCCGAATGCCAGTAGCTGCCCCAGAAATAGCGGTCGAACACTGTTTCGACCCGACGCAGGGCGACCTTGGTGTTCCAGATGGCCACCAGCGTTCGGCCCTGAGCCACTTCACGCTTGTTCAGGTGCAACTGCTGCCAGGCGATCCACGCCAGGCCGCAGAGCGCCACCGCCGCGGTGACCGCAGCGGCGGCATACAGGAACTGCACCGCCTGGTTCATCTGATGGGTGTGCCGGATACCGTAGAAGTAGCCAGCAGTCAGGGTGCCCAGGATCGTCACGGTGCACCAGAAGCCTGGTGCGTAGGGATCTTTCATCGCGCTATCCCCTTTTTGTTTTCCTGAGCATAGCAACGCTGAAATCAACCATCAGGTGCCACTCGGCGCTTTATTTGCGCGGGCGACGCAAGGCCTCGTTGAGCTGATCGAACGGCACGGCCCAATCGGCGTCCTCGATGATGCTCTCTTTCAGAAAGGCTCGCTGCGCGTCGCTCCAGAACGGCGCGTCCACCAGCTTGATTTCGTTCTTGAGCGGCGAGTGCGAGGCGATGAACTGGTCGATGCTCACGGCATCGTCCGCCAGGCCCAGTTGCTTGAACAGCTCGGCGAAGGGGTGAATCGGTGCGTCCATGTGTCCTCCTCGATTGCACAGGTTAGGGGTTGCCTGCGGTAGACCGCGCCCTGGCCGCAACGACTCGATCGACATGAGCGCCACAGGCCCTCGGCAAGTTTAGGCCCTCTGCGTACAGGCGCAGCTAGACTTGAACAAGAGGGCCCTGAGATGACCACGCTGATCGCTCGCTGCTGGCGCAGGTTCTGGCTGTTGCTGATCCTCGGCGTCGCCGGGGCGGGCCAGGCTGCGGCCGGTAATGACGTCTGGCTGCTGGACATCGACGACGCCATCGGCCCGGCCAGCGCCGACTACCTGCTGCGCGGGCTCGACCAGGCACAGGAGCAGCAGGTGCAACTGGTGGTGATCCGCATGGATACCCCGGGCGGGCTCGACATCGCCATGCGCCAGATCGTCAAGGCGATCCTCGCCAGCCCCGTACCGGTGGTCACCTATGTGGCCCCCGGCGGTGCACGGGCCGCCAGCGCCGGGACCTATATCCTCTACGCCAGCCATGTGGCGGCCATGGCCCCCGGCACCAACCTGGGGGCGGCGACGCCGGTACAGATCGGTGCTGGCGACAAGGGTACGCAAAAGCCTGGCGCCACCAACGCTGAGCAGGACCCCCTGGAGCGCAAGCAGGTCAACGATGCCGCGGCCTACATCCGGGGGCTTGCGCAACTGCGCGGGCGCAATGCCGACTGGGCGGAAAAGGCCGTGCGCGAGGCGGTCAGCCTGTCGGCCGAGGAAGCCTTGCGCCTGAACGTCATCGATCTGGTCGCCACAGACCTGCCGGGCCTGCTGCAACGCCTGGACGGCAAGACCCTGGTCGCCGCTGGCGAGGCCCGTGCGCTGCAGACCGCCAATGCCCGTGTGGTCGAGCACCTGCCGGACTGGCGCACCCGCCTGCTGGCCGTGATCACCAACCCCAGCGTAGCGCTGATCCTGATCATGCTTGGCGTGTACGGGCTGCTGTTCGAGTTCATGAACCCGGGTTCGGGCGTAGGCGGTGTGGTCGGCGGTATCTGCCTGCTGCTGGCGCTCTATGCCCTGCAGTTGCTGCCGGTGAGCTATGCCGGGGTAGCGCTGATCCTGCTCGGGGTGGCGTTCATGGTTGCGGAGGCGTTCCTGCCCAGCTTTGGCGTGGTCGGCTTCGGCGGCATCGTCGCCTTCGTGGTCGGCGCGGTGATCCTGATGGACACCGATGCGCCGGGCTTCGGCATTCCGCTGGCGCTGATCGTCGCCCTGGCCGCGGTGTCGGCGCTGCTGCTCGGCGGTGTGCTGGGCATGGCCGTCAAGGCTAGACGGCGCGCGCTGGTCAGCGGCGATGCCGGGCTGGTAGGCAGCCTGGTGACCGTAACCCAGGTAACGCTCGACAACCCGTTCTGCGGCTCGGTACAGGCCCAGGGCGAACAATGGCAAGCCCGCTGCACCACACCGCTGCAGCCCGGCCAGCACGTGCGGGTCATCGCCCGGCGCGGCGTGGTGCTGGAGGTCAGCGCCAGTGCGCCCTCGGCGCAAGGAGAGTAGAGATGTTCGTTCAATTCGGATTTGGCACCTTGCTGGTGCTGCTGGCGCTGCTGCTGATGTCGGCGCTGCGCATCCTGCGCGAGTACGAGCGCGGGGTGGTGTTCCAGCTCGGCCGCTTCTGGCAGGTGAAGGGGCCGGGGCTGATCATCCTGATCCCCGGCATCCAGCAGATGGTGCGGGTCGACCTGCGCACCGTGGTGCTGGATGTGCCACCGCAGGATGTGATCACCCGCGACAACGTCTCGGTCAAGGTCAATGCGGTGCTGTACTTCCGCGTGCTCGATCCGCAGAAGGCGATCATCCAGGTGGAAGACTTTTTAAGCGCCACCAGCCAACTGGCCCAGACCACACTGCGCGCGGTGCTGGGCAAGCACGAGCTGGACGAGCTGCTGGCCGAGCGCGAGCAGCTCAATCTCGATATCCGCCAGGTGCTCGACGCGCAGACCGACGCCTGGGGCATCAAGGTGGCCAATGTCGAGATCAAGCATGTCGACCTCAACGAGTCGATGGTCCGCGCCATCGCCCGCCAGGCCGAGGCCGAGCGCGAGCGGCGGGCGAAGGTGATCCATGCCGAGGGCGAATTGCAGGCGTCGGAAAAGTTGATGCAGGCCGCGCAGATGCTCAGCAAGGAGCCGGGGGCGATGCAGTTGCGCTACATGCAGACGCTGGGGTCGATTGCCGGGGACAAGAGCTCGACCATCGTGTTTCCGTTGCCGATGGATCTGCTCAGGGGCCTGGTGGACAAGGATCGATAGAGATCGCTGCGCAGCCACGCCCCTGTAGTTTCAGATCGGCGCCCGACGCAGGGTCGCGAGGAATGTCGCCGCACCGATGAACAGGCCGGCGAACGTGCGGTTCAGACGCTTCTGCTGTTTCGGCGTGCGCAACAGGCGCAGCACCCGCGAGGCCAGCCCGGTGTAACCCGCCATCACCAGCATGTCGACGCTGATCATGGTGGCGGTGATCGCCAGGTATTGCGCCAGCAATGGCTGGTGCGGGTCGATGAACTGCGGCAGCACCGCGAGCATGAACACCAGCGCCTTGGGGTTGCTGACGTTGACCAGAAAGCCTCGGAACACCAGGCTCAGTGGCTTGCCGATGGGCCGCACGGCGGACTCTTCGCTCATGTCCATCGGCAGCGCACGCCATTGCCGGTACGCCAGGTACACGAGGTAGGCGACACCGAACCACTTGATGATCTGGAAGGCGGTGGCCGACGCGGCGAGGATCGCGCCGACACCGGCGGCGATGATGGCGATCTGCACGATCAGGCCCAGTTGCAGGCCCAAGGCGTTCCAGTAGCCACGCCAGAAACCGTATTGCAGGCCGCTGGACATCGAGGCGATTGCCCCGGCCCCCGGCGACAGGCTGATGACCCAGCACGCGGCAAAGAAGGCCAACCAGGTTTCCATCGACATCACACACCTCGCTCGAACGAATGTTGCAAAACGTTAAGCTAAGGTTTTGGTGAAAAAATAACCAGCGGAATTTGTGGCGGGAGCCTGGTTTGTTTTGTGCCTGTACCGGCCCTATCGCGGGCAAGCCCGCTCCCACAGGGCTCAGCTGTATTCAGCGTCAGCGTGGTGTCTGTAGGAGCGGGCTTGCCCGCGATAGGGCCGGCAGAAGCTCAATCAGTCTCGGCCGATGTGCCGTTGCTGACGCCCGGCACCTCAGCCCCGCGCCAACGCCGCACCGACTTCTGGAAGAACTGGCTGTTGGGCACCTGCACCAGCGCCCCACCCGCCTCTGGCGTTTCCATCAGCGTGGTATACAGCAGGTTGATCGCGATCACCCGTCCCTTCACCCCCGGCTTGTCGAGGGTATCGACCAACTCGACCACGTCGCCAATGCGAAACGGCCCGACGGTGAAGATCAGCACGGCGCACAGCAAGTTCGACAGCACGCTCCAGATAGCGAAGAACGCCACCGCCGCCACCGCGACGAAGCCCGACAGGGCCGTCCACAGCACCGTGGCCGACACTCCCATGCGCTCCAGCACGAACAGCAGCGCACTGCCCATGATCAGCCAGCGCAGACCGCCGCGCACCGGCACCAGCAGCTCCGGCGGCAGCGGGTAGCGCTGGCCGAGGCGGCTCAGGGTGCGGGCGACAACGCGCTGCAGCACGAAGGCCAGCGCCAGGATCAGCAGGATCTGCAAACCCAGCCAGAACGCATCCATCCATTGCCCGGGCAACAGCGAGCGCAGCTCCTCCATCAGGACAGCGCCTCCAGCTCGGCCTGCATGCTTTCCAGCGTTTCCAGGGCCTCCATCCAGGCCTCTTCAAGCTCGCCTTCGCGCTGCTTGAGTTTGGTCTGGCGGGCCAGCAGGTCGCGCAGTTCATCCTTGCGGGCGGCGTCGTAGAGGCCACTGTCGCCCAGCGCGGTCTCGATCTCGGCCAGTTGCGCGTGCACCTGGCCCAGTTCGGTCTCCAGCTTGTCGGCGGCCTTCTTGTGCGGTGCCAGTTGCTGGCGCAGGGCGGCGGCGGCCTGGCGCTGGGCCTTCTTGTCGGTCTTGTCCGGATTGACCGGCGTGTTGCTGACCGGTGCGGTGCGCTGGCGGTAGTCGATCAGCCAGCGGCTGTAGTCGTCCAGGTCACCATCGAAGGTGTCGACCTTGCCATCGGCCACCAGCAGAAAGTCGTTGGTGGTGCTCTTGAGCAGGTGACGGTCGTGGGACACGACCACCACGGCACCAGCGAATTCCTGCAACGCCATGGTCAGGGCCAAGCGCATTTCGAGATCGAGGTGGTTGGTCGGCTCGTCGAGCAGCAGCAGGTTTGGCCGCTCCCAGGCGATCAGCGCCAGGGCCAGGCGGGCCTTCTCGCCACCGGAGAAGTTGACCACCGGCTCGTCGATGCGATCACCGCGGAAGTCGAAGCCGCCGAGGAAGTCGCGCAGGGTCTGCTCGCGCTCGGCCGGGGCCAGGCGCTGCAGGTGCAGCAGCGGGCTGGCCTTGTCGTCCAGCGAGTCGAGCTGATGCTGGGCGAAGTAGCCGACAGCGAGGTTCTCGCCGCGCGACAGGCGCCCGGACAGCGGTTCGAGTTCGCCGGCCAGGTTCTTGATCAGGGTGGACTTGCCGGCACCATTGGGGCCAAGCAGGCCGATGCGCGCACCGGGGGTGAGCTGCAGCTTGACCTTCTCGAGGATGGTCTTGTCGCCATAACCCAGGCGCCCTTCGGCGAGGTCGAGCAGCGGGCTTGAGATCTTTTGGGCTTCGCGGAAGACGAAGTCGAACGGCGAATCGACATGCGCCGCCGACAGCTCCTCCATGCGCTCGAGGGCCTTGATCCGGCTCTGCGCCTGGCGGGCCTTGGTGGCCTGGGCCTTGAAGCGGGCGATGTACTTTTCCATGTGCGCGCGCTGCGCCTGCTGCTTCTCGTAGGCCTGCTGCTGCTGCGCCAGACGTTCGGCGCGGGTGCGCTCGAAAGCGCTGTAGCCGCCCTTGTAGAGATTGAGCTTGCGCTGTTCGACATGCAGCACATGGTCGACCACGGCATCGAGGAAGTCGCGGTCGTGGGAGATCAGCAGCAGCGTGCCCGGATAGCCCTTGAGCCAGTCTTCGAGCCAGAGGATCGCGTCGAGGTCCAGGTGGTTGGTGGGCTCGTCGAGCAGCAGCAGGTCGGACGGGCACATCAGTGCCTGGGCCAGGTTCAGGCGCATCCGCCAGCCACCGGAGAAGTCGCCGACGCGGCGGTCCATCTGCTCGGCGGTGAAGCCCAGCCCTGCCAGCAACTTGCGGGCGCGGGCGTCAGCGGTGTAGCCGTCGGCACTGTCCAGCTCACTGTGCAGACGCGCCAGCGCCGTGCCGTCATGGGCCTGCTCGGCAGCGGCCAGGTCGGCCTGGACCTTGCGCAGGCGCAGGTCGCCGTCGAGGACATAGTCCACCGCCAGGCGATCGAGGGTGTCGACCTCCTGGCGCATGTGGGCGATGCGCCAATCGGCGGGAATCTGGCAATCGCCGGCGTCGGGCGACAACTCACCGCGCAGCAGGGCGAACAGGCTGGATTTGCCGGCACCGTTGGCGCCGATGAGGCCGGCCTTGTGACCGGTGTGCAGGGTCATCTCGGCGCCTTCTAGCAAGCGCTGAGGACCACGCTGTAAAGTGAGGTTGGATAGTCTGATCATGATGGTCGCGGAGTCTATCAGCTTCCGGGGGGCCCACACAGGCCACTCGATCATTGGCGCGAGACGAATCATGCACAGCGAATTATGGAACCACGCCCTGGCCCTCTACGGCCGTCCAGGGGTCGAGAATGCCTGCCTGACCCTGCAGGCCTTGGGCGGCGATGTCTGCCTGCTGCTGTGCGGCACTTGGCTGCAGGCACGGCGGGTAGCCCCCGATGCGCGGCGGGTGGAAGCACTACGGCAACTGGCCAGCCCCTGGCAGCAAGAGGTGGTTACACCCTTGCGCGCGCTGCGTCAGGCGTGGCGTGCACAGGCACAAGGCGATCCGCACCTGGCGGCATTACGAGAGCAGGTGAAAGGGTTGGAACTAGAGGCGGAGCGAACCTTGCTGGCGCGCTTGCAGACGTGCGCCGCAACGTGGTCGGCGAGCCCGGACGGACACGCCGACGATTGGCTGGACCGGCTGGCGCCGGACCAGGCCCGTGACCACGACGCGCTGCATCAGCTGCGCGCCGCGGCCAGAGCGCTTCAGGACGCCGAAGACGGCGACTGAGCCGGGGTGCTGGCCGGAGCCGATGGCGCTGGAGAAGCCGGAGTGCTGCTGGCAGCAGGAGCTGCGGGCTTGGCTTCGACAGGCTTGGCAGGAGCCTTGGTGGCAGCTGGCTTGGCGGCAGGTTTCGAAGCGGGTTTGGCGGCAGGTTTCGCAGCCGGTTTTGCCGCTGCTGGCTTCGCGGCAGGTTTGGCTGCCGCTGGCTTGGCTGCTGGTTTAGCTGCTGACTTGGCAGCCGCTGCAGGCTTGGCTGCAACCGGCTTGGCGGCGGCTTTGGCTGGAGCTTTGGCAGCAGCGGGCTTGGCAGCAGGTTTAGCGGCTGCCGGTTTGGCTGCTGGTTTGGCGGCAACCGGCTTGGCTGAAGCTGCCTTGGTCGCAGGCTTGGCCGCAGTTGCTTTGGCTGCTGGCTTGGCCGGGGCCTTGGCCGCAGCAGGTTTGGCAGCGGGTTTGGCCGCAGCAGGTTTGGCCGCAGCGGTTTTCGCAGCAGGCTTGGCGGCTGCCGCTTTGGCCGGTGCCTTGGCAGCGGCAGGTTTGGCGGCGGCTTTAGCAGCAGGCTTGGCAGCGGCGGTTTTCACGGGTGCCTTGGCGGCGGGCTTGGCAGCAGGAGACTTGGTGGCAGGCTTGGCAGCCGCGACCTTGGTGGCAGGTTTTGCAGCAGTCTTGGCCGCAGGCTTGGCTGCCGCACGCAGGCCGAGTGCCTTGCCAGCGGCTTCACGCACCTTGCCAACACCCTGAGCCAGTTTCAGGCTCTCCTGGGCATCACGCTTGAGTTGCTGAATATAAGTACGCGTCTGAGTCTGGCGATCTTTCAGCGAATCGAGCAGTGCTTCAAGTTCACCGATAGCCCCCTGGGCCTTGCTTTGTGCCTTGGCCTTGCCGGCCTTGGCAGAATCCTGCAACTTCAGACGGGCATTGTGCAGTTTCTCCTGCGCCTTGCCGCGTTGTTTTTCCAACTTGGCGAGCAGTTTTTCTGCATCCGCCAGCGCTTGCGAGCAAGCCTCTTCCAGATGTTCGAGCAGGCTACCGGAAAGTTGCTGGAGCAGATGCAACGGCGTACTGACGGGCTTCTTTTTAGCCGACATGGCTTACCTCCTGGCTGACGAGATTGCGGCTCATACTATGCTTCTGCTGCTACCGCCGCTAGGGCATGTTGACAGTATTGTTTGCGCCGCGTTGCATGCCTGGGCAAAGTTGTTATCTTGCAGCTCGGTGCAAGTGTAGTAGTCGATTAAATGATTGCCGACATTTACTCATTGGCCGGCAACAAAGGCTGGCATACTTCGCCTTCATCGCCGCAGGAGTTGCCCGTGCCTCGTTATCTGATTCTCGGCTTGAGCCTGTTGGCAGCCTCTGCCCTGGCCGCCCCCGAAACACCCCCCGCCAATGACCAGGACCTGGCCTACAGCCTGGGCGCAAGCCTTGGCGAACGCCTGCACCAGGAGATGCCCGGCCTGCAGCTCGATGCGCTGGTAGAGGGGCTGCGCCAGGCCTATCAGGGCCAGCCACCGCGCATCGACAAGACGCGCATGCAGGCGATTCTCCAGCAGCATGACGAGCAGGCCAACGCCGCCGCGCAGCAGGCGCAGGTCGACAAGCTGCTGGCCGCGGAAAAACGCTTCATGGCCAACGAACGCGCCCGCAGCGGTGTACATGAACTGCCCGAAGGTGTGCTCTACAGCGAGCTGGCCAGCGGCAGCGGCGCGCAACCCAAGGCGGGTGGAAAAGTGCAGGTTCGGTATGTCGGCAAGCTGCCGGACGGCTCGGTGTTCGACCAGAGCCAGCAACCGCAGTGGTTCAGCCTGGGCTCGGTGATCGAAGGATGGCAGGTGGCATTGCCACACATGAAGGCAGGCGCCAAGTGGCGACTGGTGATTCCGTCGGCGCAGGCTTATGGCGCCGATGGGGCGGGCGACCTGATCGCGCCCTATACCCCGCTGGTGTTCGAGATCGAACTGCTGGCAGTTGGCGACTGAGACAGGCCGTCAGGCCTGTACCGCACCCTCTTCCTTGTGCGCGTTGTGCAGCACTTCGATCAGGCAGTCTTCGAGCTCGAAGCGTTCGTGCAACAGGCCGCCCAGCTTGCCGAGCTTGTCGGCGAAACGTTCGGTATCCTTGCACTCGCCTTTCTCGCAATGGTCATTGAAAGCCAGAGCGATCTGGGTGATGTCGTTGATCCGGGGATTGATTTCCTCGGCCAGTTTGAGCGCCTGCTCGTCGCCGAACGCCTTCGCTTCAGTGACCAATTGCTCGCTGACCTCGAAGTGCCAGGCCGACACGTAGTCAACCAGGATCGCGCAGAAGTCGCGGTTCTTGTCCTTGTCGGCGAAGGCTGGCTTGGCATCGCGCAGCGCGCGGAAGGCCTGCACCAGTTCATGACGCTCCTCCAGCCAACGGTCGATCAGCTTGTGAACCCCGCCCCATCGTTCCTGGGCGTTCTGGCAACTATCGAGCATGGCAGTCTCATCCCTAGCTGGGCAGATGCCGCTGCACCTCGCGTCACAACTGCGCGACACAAAGGTGACATCCGCAGAGCGGCATCGAACCGTATGTTTTCAATGTGCGTGCAGGGGAGATTATTCCCGCGCGTGCTGACCATCAAGGTACGCAGAGGACTAAGTTCATACAAGCGTTTGATGCCCACACACAGGACCATTGGTCGCGCAATTGCGCTGGGTCAACTGCCGCCAGGGTTGCGGAAACGATACGCCAGCAGGCAGTACAAGGGCAGCGCCGTGAGCAGCAGGAAGGCCATCAGGCTCCATTCGGGGAGCGTGAGGTCCAGGAAGCTCCAACTGATCGAAACACATTCGGAGCTGCCGACCAGCAGACGTTCCAAGGCCTGTGTCCAGGAGCGCTGAAGTGTCTGCGCGAAAGGTTCGGGGGTAATCGCAAGCCACTCGCCCTGCAGCCACACCTGCCGTGACGCAAGGGCGACACCGGCACCGGAACAACCACCTGCCAGCCACGCATAGACCCGCGTGCCGGCTGCACCCGGGGCATGCAGCATGGCGCACAGGCAAACCAGCGCGTAGCACACCAACAGCAGGCGCTGGGTCAGGCAAAGGGGGCACGGAACCAGGCCAAGCCAGTTCTCAAGCACGATCGCCCCGCCCAAGGTGGCGAGCGAGACGAGGAAGGCTGCAAAGAACAAAGGGCGCGAGCGAGCCTGCGACATGAGCGACGGAAATCCCGGAAGAGCAGTAGTGGCGTGAAACGGTAGAGGAAAGAGGATCGCTGTTTCAAGTTGCTACAGTGGGGACAAATCGCTGATTGGAAGGGAAAGTTTTCTAATCTTGGTAGGACATATCCGAAGGTCAGCCACTGCGCAGATACTGTCCTACCACTGCCAGGGGAAACACCAATCGGATGTGCCCGATAGCAACACAAGACAGCACCTGCAGCGGGCGCTGCCTTGTGTTGCTGTCGGGCTACGCAACGCCCTGGCGAACTCAGGACGCGTGCACACCCTCAGGCAGCGGCAAGGCCAGCAAGCGCTCGTCAAGCAGGCCAAGGCCCTCCTGGAACAGCTGGTTGCTGCGCTCGGTCTCGCCCAGCCCGGCCAACAGCCGCGCAAGCTCGGCGCAGGTTTCCGGGTTGCGCTCCATGCGCAGGCTGCTTTCGAGGTAGTCACGCGCCTTGCCCCACAGGCGGTTCTGCAGGCTCAGGCGCCCCAGGGTAAGCAGCAGGCTGGGGTCTTGCGGATGATCCTTGAGCCAGCCTTCGGCCGTCTGCAACTGGCGCGTCGGGTCATCGCCACGTACCAGGCCATAAAGGCGCGCCAGGTGGCTTTCGAACTGACGCTTCAATGCGGTACGCAACACCTGCTCGGCGTCACCCTGGGCGCCAACCTGGCGCAGTTGCTCGGCATAGGCCAGCACCAACTGCGGCTCCTGGCGCTGGGCCGAGGTAAGCTGTTGCCAGGCGCGCTCCAGCGATTGGCGGGCGGCTTGAGAGTCCTCGCCGCGGGTTGCGGCCAGTGTCAGGTTCTGGCCCCAGGCACGCTGCTCCAGTTCGGCCAGCTCGTTGCCCGGCAGCACCTTGCCCTTGCGCAGATCCGGCAGAAGGCGAATCAACGCCGGCCAGTCACCACGCTCGCGGTGCAGACGCTGCAGCAAGCGCAGCACCTGGGCGTTGTGCGGGTGCCGCGCCTGCATCGCCAGCAGGGTTTCCAGGGCACCGTCGCTGTCGCCGCGGTCCATCTGCAACTGCGCATGGGTCAGGGCGATCCCCAGCTCCGCCTGGGGCTGACGCTCCAGGGCACGTTCGAGCAGGTTGTCGCTGTCTTCGGTGCGCCCCTGCTCGTTGGCCGCACGGGCAGCGCCGAGGTAGTAGAGCAAGGGTTGGCGCTCGGCTTCGGCGGCGCGGTGCAGGTGGCGTTGGGCACTGGCCCAGCGACCCTCGGCGAGGTCCAGTTGGCCCTGCTCGATGGCGACACGCACCCGCCGGCTGCGATTGCGCCGTGACCAAGGGTTGACCACCCCGCTGGACGCCAGCACCAGGCCAACCACGTAACGCAGCAACAGCAGCGCCAGCACCAGCACCACCAGTGCCGCGAACGCCGCCCACAGCCCTGATTGGTAACGGAAGCCACCATAGGCGATCAGCACGTAGCCACTGTGCTTGGCGATGGCCACACCCAAGGCCGCGGCGATGACGATCGCCAACACTGCCAGCAGGTAGACACGCTTCATGGCTTGCCCCCTTCGCCTTCGGCCGGCAGATGGCGCCGCTGGATATAGGCCTGCACGGCGGCGAGGCTTTCGCTCAGGTCAGGCACCACCACCGAGACGGGCTGCTCGGCCAGTGCGTTGAGGCTGTCGAGCATGGCCTTGCTCTGCGGGTTGTCCGGGTTGAAGTTGGCCAGCAGCACGCTGCGCGCATCGTCCAGTGCCTGGCTGTAGACCTTGGCCTGGCCATTGAGCGCCGCCCACTGGGCCTGCTCGATGGTGAGGCTCAGCGCGAGGCGCAGCTGGTTGAGCGATTGCCCGGCCAGCAGCGGACGCACGTTCTGGTCGGCGTCGAAATCGATCTGGAAATACTTGGAAATCTCTGCCCACCACCGGGACAGGCGGCTCGCACCATCGCCGTCGGCGGTCAGCGCACCAAGGGCGTCGGCATCGCTGTTGAACTCAGGCGACTGGGCACTCAGTTGCTGTACCTGCTCGCGCTGGGCGGCGAGCTTGAGGAACAACCCGGTACGGTCGGGTTGCTGGGTGCTGTTGAGCGTCGCCAGGCTGCGCGCCAGTTGCTCACGTGCCGCGAAGGCACCTGGGTCGCTCTGCTCGCGCAGGATCTCGTCGGCACCTTCGACCAGCGCCTTGGCGCTGGCGATGTCCTGCAGCGCCGACAGGCGCAGGGTAGCCAGGCGCAACAGATGCTCGGCCTCAGCCAGACGCCACTCCTTGCGGCTTTCGCCAAGCACGGTTTCCAGGCGCTGGCTGAGCCTTTGCTGGTCACTCTGCAACTGTGCAACCAACCGACGGCGGTCTTCGAGTTCGCTGGCTGCGGGCAGGGTCGCCAGTTGCGAGCCGAACTGCTGCTGGCGTTGCTGCAGCGCTTCGGCGCGCTGGTTCAGCGCCTCGATATGCTCACCCTGGCCCTGCTCGCTGCCTTGCAGCTGGTGCACCTGCCATGCGCCCCAACCACCGACGGCCACACCGGCTGCGCCGATCAACAGCGCCAGCAGGGCCAGGCCATTGCCGGCGCGCTTGGCCGGCTGCTCGACGGGAGTCTGCGGCGCATCGAGCGCCGAAGGTTGTTCGTTGTTGGACAAGACAGTCTCGCTCACGTATCCATCCTTTGCATGGGGGCGTCGTCGCAATCCGCTCGACGCCTTAGGAGGCAGGTGCAGCGCTGCGCTGCACGGCTGCCAGCAAGGCCGCGGCGCTCGCGCCACGGCAATCCACAACCTGTTGGGCGCCTGCCGCCCTGGCCTGTTCGGCCACGCGCGGGCTTGGCACGAACAGCGCAAGCCCCGCCAGACGCGGCCAATCCGCACCGGCCAGCTGGAGCAGGTGTTCGAAGCCCTGCCCACTGCTGACCACCAGCCCGTTCAAGCGTTCCGCTTGGATCCGGCGCATCAGGCTGCCTGGGGGATAATCCGGCAGGCGACGTTCATACAGTTCCAGATAATCGACACTAGCACCTTGCTCACCAAGACGCTCGGCCAGCCATTCACGACCACCAACACCACGGGCAATCAGGACGCGTGCTGTAGGAAGCGCGATAGCCTCTCGCAGGACAGACAGGCCGAGCAAGGCCTCGCTATCATCACCCTCTGTAGGGAAAGTCACCTGCAGATGGGCGGCCTGGAGAATGCGCGCCGTCGCCTCCCCCACGGTGAACCAGCCCTGGGGCGGCGGCTTGATGCCCTTGTCGGCGAGCCGCTCGAGCAGCAGACGCGCCGCTGGCTTGCTCACGACGATGATCGCCTGGTACTGATCGATGCCACCCAGTCTCGCCTGGGCCGTTCGATCCAGGGCCAGCGGGTCGATCGCCAGCAAGGGCAAGCGGCTGCTGGCGATTCCAGCAGCCGCCAGGCTCTGCGCCAAAGCCGCGCACTCCTCTTCGGGGCGGGTCAGCAGCAGGCGCCAGTCGCTCACGGATGGCCCGCCTCGCCGTAGACATCCTTGAGGATCGCCTCGGCGCCCTGCCCCAGCAGGTCCTCGGCCACCTGCACGCCCAGGGTTTCGGCGTCGGCACGCGGGGCGCGGGCATCCGCCATCAGTAACGTCCCGCCGCTGGGCTGGCCGACCAGGCCACGCAGCCACAACTGATCGCCTTCGAGCACGGCATAGCAGGCGATCGGCACTTGGCAGCCGCCGTTGAGGTGCTTGTTCATCGCCCGCTCGGCCTTCACGCGGTCAGCGGTATCGGGATGGTTGAGCGGCGCCAGCAGGGCGTGGATCTCGTGGTCGGCGCTGCGACACTCGATGCCGACAGCGCCCTGGCCGCCGGCCGGCAGGCTGTCATCGACACTGATGCTGGAGGTGATGCGGTCTTCGAAGCCCAGGCGGATCAGGCCCGCTGCAGCGAGGATGATGGCGTCGTACTCACCCGCATCGAGCTTGGCCAGGCGCGTGTTGACGTTGCCGCGCAGGAACTGGATCTTCAGATCAGGGCGACGCGCCAGCAACTGGGCCTGGCGGCGCAGGCTGGAGGTGCCGACGACGCTGCCGGCCGGCAGCGCCTCGAGGCTGTCGAAGGTGTTGGAAACGAAAGCGTCGCGCGGGTCTTCACGCTCGCAGATGCAATACAGGCCCAGACCTTCGGGGAAGTCCATGGGCACGTCCTTCATCGAATGCACGGCGATATCGGCTTCGTTGTCGAGCAGGGCGGTTTCCAGCTCCTTGACGAACAGGCCCTTGCCGCCGATTTTCGCCAGGGGCGAGTCGAGCAGCTTGTCGCCGCGGCTGACCATCGGCACCAGGGTCACGACCAGGCCCGGATGGGCCTGCTCAAGGCGAGCTTTGACATAGTCGGCCTGCCACAGGGCCAGGGCACTTTTACGGGTGGCAATGCGGATTTCGCGAGTGGACATTTAACGCCCCGAAGCAGAGAAATGCCGCCGATGATAACAGTTCCCCCAGCCTCGCTAGCAGATCCAGGTCATCACCTGGCCCGGCCATCCCTGGCAGCAGCCGTCATTCGCCTCGGTCAGAGCGTCTGCATCATCTTGCGTACGCCGGCCACATGTCGACGGCTGACGGTCAGGGCATCACCGTCAAGGCCTTTGAGAAACAGCTGGAAATGCCCCAGCGGCGTGCGCTGCAGGCGCTCGATACGTTCACGGGCCACCAGGGCGTTGCGATGGATACGCACGAAACGCTCGCCGAATTCGTCTTCCAGCGATTTCAGCGGCTCGTCCAGCAGCACTTCGCCGGACTCGTGACGCAGGGTCACGTACTTGTGGTCGGCAATGAAGTAGATCACCTGGGGCAGGGGAATCAGCTCGATACCCTTGCGCGTTCGCGCACTGATATGGCTGCGCGGGCCGCCTCCGCCTTCGTTGGCCGGACGGGTCAGGGCGGCGAGCTGGGTGCGGTTGGGCTTTTCCGCCTTGCGCAGGGCATCGCGCAGGGCCTGGGGCTGGGTCGTGCGGCCGACATGGCTGAGGGCACTGTGGCTGAACGCCTCCTGCTCGTCGTCATCGAGGCAGAACACCAGCGCCGGTGGCGCCTCGCGTTCGCACAGGCGTGCTGCCACCTGCAAGCCATCGAGGCCCGGCATGCGGGTGTCCAGCAGGACGACATCGGGTTTGAGGCTGTCGATCAGCGCCAGGGCCTCCTCGCCATTGGTGGCGCTGGGCTCAAGCACCGTATAGCCCTCGAGTTCACCGAGCAGTCGGCTCAGGCGCTCGCGGGCCTGGGGTTCATCATCAACGATCAGGACATTCATAATTGCGCTGGATTCCTGAGTGAGTCTCGCAGTGGGTACAAGCGTAGACAGGAGTCGGTGACCGTTGTAACGGTCACGCTACAGACCCATGCGAAGGCCAAAGATTCACTGGTCTGGCAGAATCGCTGCCAGTCCTCTGTCAAACTGTAGACGGTCCGTGGAACACTGCCGTTCAATCGTTGAATATCCTGTGGCGCCCGCCCACCCTGCGTACACCGGCAATTTTCTCGCGACCGGCGCCCTGCTTAGCGAAGCCCAACCCTGCTATGATCGGCGCCACTTTTTCATTCACGCCTTCTATGAGTGGATCCATGAGCACCGACAAGACCAACCAGTCCTGGGGCGGCCGCTTCAGTGAGCCCGTCGACGCCTTCGTCGCCCGTTTCACCGCCTCGGTCGATTTCGACAAGCGCCTGTACCGTCACGACATCATGGGTTCGATCGCCCACGCCACCATGCTGGCGCAGGTCGGCGTACTCTCCGACGCCGAGCGCGACACCATCATCGATGGCCTGAAGACCATCCAGGGTGAAATCGAAGCGGGCCAGTTCGACTGGCGTGTCGACCTCGAAGACGTGCACATGAACATCGAGGCCCGCCTGACCGACCGCATCGGCATCACTGGCAAGAAGCTGCACACCGGCCGCAGCCGCAACGACCAGGTCGCCACCGACATCCGCCTGTGGCTGCGTGACGAAATCGACCTGATCCTGGGCGAGATCACCCGCCTGCAGCAGGGTCTGCTGGAACAGGCCGAGCGCGAAGCCGAAACCGTCATGCCCGGCTTCACCCACCTGCAGACCGCCCAGCCGGTGACCTTCGGCCACCATCTGCTGGCCTGGTTCGAAATGCTCAGCCGCGACTACGAGCGCCTGGTCGACTGCCGCAAGCGCGCCAACCGCATGCCACTGGGCAGCGCAGCGCTGGCCGGCACCACCTACCCGATCGACCGTGAGCTGACCTGCAAGCTGCTGGGCTTCGAAGCCGTGGCCGGCAACTCGCTGGACGGCGTCTCGGACCGTGACTTCGCCATCGAATTCTGTGCGGCCGCCAGCGTGGCGATGATGCACCTGTCGCGCTTCTCCGAAGAGCTGGTGCTGTGGACGAGCGCGCAGTTCCAGTTCATCGACCTGCCTGATCGTTTCTGCACCGGCAGCTCGATCATGCCGCAGAAGAAGAACCCGGATGTCCCGGAGCTGGTGCGTGGCAAGACCGGCCGCGTGTTCGGCGCCCTGACCGGCCTGCTCACGCTGATGAAAGGCCAGCCGCTGGCCTACAACAAGGATAACCAGGAAGACAAGGAACCGCTGTTCGACGCCGCCGACACCCTGCGCGACTCGCTGCGTGCCTTTGCCGACATGATCCCGGCGATCAAGCCCAAGCACGCCATCATGCGTGAAGCGGCGCTGCGTGGTTTCTCCACCGCCACCGACCTTGCCGACTACCTGGTGCGCCGTGGCCTGCCCTTCCGTGACTGCCACGAGATTGTCGGTCACGCCGTGAAGTATGGCGTCGACACCGGCAAGGATCTGGCCGAGATGAGCCTGGAGGAACTGCGTCAGTTCAGCGACCAGATCGAACAGGACGTGTTTGCCGTACTCACCCTGGAAGGCTCGGTGAACGCGCGCAACCACATCGGCGGCACCGCGCCGGCGCAGGTGCGTGCGGCGGTGGCACGCGGCAAGGCGCTGCTGGCTTCGCGCTAAGCACAAGGCCGCTCCCACAGGACACCTCGCCCCCTGTGGGAGCGGCCTTGCGCCGCGATGGGCCGCGCAGCGGCCCCTCTTCCAATCACCGCTTGTTCCGCACCATCTCCATGAACTTCGGCATCGCCGCCTCCTTGTCCGCCACGATCCGCGCCATGTGCGGATGCTCGCGCAGCTTCCCCAACAGCGCCGCTGCCTGGGGGAAGTCCGCCAGGAAATCGATCCCCAGCACCTTCTTGCCTACCGCACACGCCAGGTCGACCGAGAAGCAGAACATCAGGTCAGCCAGGGTCAGCTTTTCGCCAGCGACATAAGGCGCGAACTTGCCGTTGCGCTTGAGCGTGGCAAAACCTGCCAGCAGCTCGCTGCGCGCTCGCTCCTTGACCAGCGGCTCCACCGCCGTACCGAAGAACGCTTCGGCGTAGCAGGTACGTGCCGGCAGTTCGATGTACAGCTCGATCTCCTTGAGCAGCTCACGCACCTTGGCCTGCCCGAATGCATCACTGGGCAGCAGCGGATGCTCGGGGTGGGTCTGCTCGATGTAATCGAGGATCACGTTTGTCTCGCTGAGAAAGCCGTGTTCGGTTCCCAGCACCGGAACCTTGCCACGCGGGCTGATGGCCAGCACCTCGGGTGTCTGCCCGGAAACGAACGGCACCTCCTCGAAGGGCACGCCTTTTTCCAGCAGGGCCAGCTTGACCATGTTGTAGTAGTTGCTGACCGCGAATCCGTAGAGCTTGAGCATGAACGACAGCCTCCAGGCCGTAAGGGGTTGGCCTGGCTGTTATAGCCGCCTGGCCATCCCCTGACCAGCATCATGGCGCGCGTCGATGACCGGGCATTGCCGACACAGGCATGGCACACTGTCGCTTTCATCACAGGAGTAGCGCCATGAGCGAACCCACCGACATCGAAAACGACGACGAAGAATTCGCCGAGGCGACGCTGACCCAGGCCATCGAGAACCAGATCGAGAGTGGCAATCCGCCTGCCGCCAAGGCTACCTTCAACAAGCTGACCCTGGTCGGCTACGAGCGCGAGGACATCCTCAACCTCATGGCCCACGTGCTGGCCATCGAGATCGACGCGTTGCTCACCGAGGATCGCGCATTCGATACCGAGTGGTACGAAAATGCCCTGCGCGCCCTGCCGGAATTGCCACCTGAGGCAAATCAAGGCGACGACGACGAAGCCTGACTACACTCCTGACTTCCGTCCTTGTCTGGAAGTCAGGAGTCGCTCATGTCCTTCACCCCCGAATTGATCGCCGAACTGGAAGTCCTTGCGCTGTTCAACCTCGACAGCAGCCAGGAAGGGATCAAGATTCACGCCAATGCCTCGCCAGCGCTGGTCGCCGCGGCCAAACGCCTGCATGCCAAGCAACTGACCGACCAGCCAGACGGTGGTTACCTGACCAGCCTGGGCCACGATGCGGTGGAGAGCGTGCAGTTGCTGTTGAATGTTCTGAAAAGCCCACAGCCTGCATGACTGTAACGGCCTCATCGCGGGACAAGTCGGAGCGGCGGTTCGGCGCTCCGACTTGTCCCGCGATGAGGCCCATAAAGACACCACACCCCTAAGGCGCTGGAAAAATGGCGTCAAAATGCCACTCACCCTCTTATCCGACCTCGCCACTCAGGCTAAACTCGCCGGTGCTCCCCCGGCCTGCCTGAGTGCGTCATGAACCACCCCCATGAAATCCGCCCCGATCTGCACGAAGGTATCGACCGCAAGGTGCTGTCGACCCTGCGTGGGCGCTTTCTACAACTGAACGAGGGCCGTCTCGCGCGGGCCAAGGAAGGGCTCTCCAGCCGCCAGCAGCAGGTACTGACGCTGCTGCCGCTGTTCTTCCACGTCAATCATCCGCTGCTGCCGGGCTATGTGTCAGGCAGCACGCCTGCGGGCGTCTCGGGCTTCGAGCCGGACGCCGACCTGCTGGCCGAAGCCCAGCGCCTGACCCGGTCGTTCACCTACAAGGCCCGCCACGGCAACCCGCCACGGCCGATTCATGGCCTGTTCCTCATGGGCAGCCTCGGCACCCTGGCCCAGGCCGAGCAAAGCGACATGGACCTGTGGGTCTGTCATGCACCGGGCATTGGCGAAGGCGCCCTGGCCGAGCTGCGGCGCAAATGCCAGTTGCTCGAAGCCTGGGCCGCCACCCAGGGCGCCGAGGCGCATTTCTTCCTGATCGAGCCCCAGGGCTTTGTCCAGGGCGAACGCGACAGCCAGCTCAGCTCCGACGACTGCGGCACCACCCAGCATTACCTGCTGCTCGACGAGTTCTATCGCACGGCGATCTGGCTGGCCGGACGCACGCCGCTGTGGTGGCTGGTGCCGGTCTACGAAGAGCACAACTACCACGCCTACACCCAGACGCTGCTGTCCAAGCGCTTCATTCGCGCCCAGGACGACCTTGACCTCGGCCACCTCGCACACATCCCGCCCGGGGAGTTCGTCGGCGCAGGGCTGTGGCAACTGTTCAAGGGCATCGACTCGCCCTACAAGTCGCTGCTCAAGCTGCTGCTGACCGAGGTCTACGCCAGCGAACACCCCGAAGTACGCTGCCTGAGCCTGGACTACAAGCGCGCGGTGTTCGCCAACCGCCTGGACCTCGACGAGCTGGACCCATATGTCATGGTCTACCGCCGCATCGAGCAGTACCTGCAGCGCCGTGGCGAACATGCACGCCTGGAGCTGGTGCGGCGCAGCCTCTACCTGAAGGTCAACAAGAAGCTCAGCGCCCTGCCCCGCACGCGCAGCACCGGCTGGCAGCGCCAGCTCCTGGAGCGCCTGACCGACGAGTGGGGGTGGGACGAGCGCCAACTGGCGCTGCTCGACAGCCGCAGCCAGTGGAAGGTCCGCCAGGTGGCGGTCGAGCGTCGCGAGCTGGTGGCCGAGCTGAACTACAGCTACCGCTTCCTCAGCCAGTTCGCACGCGACCAGAGCGCCAGCAGCCGCGCCGATCAACGCGACCTCAACGTGCTGGGTCGGCGCCTGTACGCGGCCTTCGAGCGCCGCGCCGGCAAGATCGAGGTGATCAACCCGGGCATCGCCCCGGACATCGCCGAAGATACCCTCACCCTCGTCCAGTCGCCCAACCGCAAGGAGCCGGGCACCCACCACTGGGGCCTGTACAACGGCAACCTGGGCGTGCACGAGTGGGAGCATTTCAGCCCGATCAAACGCTGCCGCGAGCTGCTCGAACTGCTGACCTGGGCACACCGCAACGGCGTGATCGACAGCAGCACACGTCTGGCCCTGCACCCCGGTGTCAGCGACCTGAGCGAGTTCGAGCTGTTCAACCTGCTCGGCAGCCTGCAGCAGACCATCGCGCTACCGCTGGAAACCGTCAGCGAAATACGCCTGCTGCAACCCAGCGTGGCCGACGAGATCCTGCTGCTGGTCAACGTTGGCATCGACCCGCTGCGTCATCACCGCGACCTGAACATCCTGATGACCACCGAGCGCACCGACTCGCTGAGCTATGCCGGGGTGCGCGAAAACCTGGTGCTGACCTTCGACCAGATCACCCTGAACAGTTGGAACGAAGTGCTGGTGCAGCGCTACGACGGCGAGCACGCGCTGATGCGCTGCCTGCGTGACTTCCTCAACAGCCAGGGACCGCGCACGCAGCGTCCACGGCTACGGGTGCGCTGTTTCTGCCACAACCGTGCGCAAGCGATCGCCCAGCGCGTCGAGGACATCTTCGAGACCGTGCAGTTGCTGCTGGATCAGGGCCTGAACCACCGCTACCTGCTGCAAGTGGCGCAGCACACCCATGTGCTGGACCTGGTGCCTGGCCAGGTCAGCCTGACCACCCTGGACGATCAGGATGCCGTGCTCGCCCACCTCGGCGAGGAGCGCAGCCAGTACAGCCCGCTGTACCTGGACGCCAATGCCCTGCAGGACCACGACCTGCCACTGGTGCTGGAACAGGGTCAAGAGGGCTGCATCCAGGTGTTCTATCGCCTGCACGAAGGCTGGGCCGAGCTCTACGTACTCGACGAATACAACGCACTCTGGCAGCAGCGGCTGCCACTGCAGGACGAAAGCCACCTGCTGCTGCCCCTGCAACGCTTCCTGCAGTCGGTGGTGGTGCGCCGCGATGCCCAGTTGCCGCTCGACAGCCTGCAGCAGGCCGCGCTGGACATCCTCTACTACCAGCTACTGCCCAACGGCCCAGGCAAATGCCGTGCCCTGGAGCCTCGGCCCGCGCCACAGGTCGCGAGCGGCCAGCCGTACTACGAAGTGCAGGCGATTCTCCAGGCAGGCGCGGGGGATGACGTGCATGTCACGCTGTATTGCGACCAGCAGGAGTTTTCCCAGCTCGATCACGGCGACCAGCTGTATGCCGTGGTCGCCCGGCAGATTCTGCGCCAGCGCCGCAGCGCCGGGAACTACCGCTGCTACATCACCGACCTGGACCTGTCCGAGCTGCTCGAGGACGAACAGGGCTCGACGGTGCTGTTCCTGCGCTACAAGCGCGAACTGGAGCAGTCGCTCAATGATGGGCTGGAGCAGCTACAGGCTTGTTTGTAGCTGATGCCGTTCAGAGATCGAAATCACCTGCCGCTTCAGGCTGGTATTCCACGGCGAGCAGCTTGAGCTTGAGCGTCTTGCCGCCTGGCGCCGGCCAGTCGATCTGGTCGCCCACCGACAGGCCGAGCAGCGCGCAACCGATCGGTGCGAGGATCGAGACGTTGCCTTCCACGCCTGCGTCCTTCGGGTAGACCAGGGTCAGGTGATAATCTTTGCCGGTGGCTTCCTCGCGGCAGTGCACGCGCGAGTTCATGGTCACCACGCCCGCCGGGACCTCCTCGTGGCCGACCACCTGTTCGGCGCGGTCCAGCTCGTCCTGCAGGGCGAGCACACCCGGCGTGCTTTCGTCGAGGCTGTCGAGCAGACGCTCAAGACGCTGCACGTCCAGTCGGGTGAGGATGAGGGAAGGCTTGGTGCTCATGGTCCAGTCAGACTCCTTTCAACGAAGTATTTCAAGCTGTAGATAAAGCAAAACCCCGCCCAAGGGCGGGGTTTGAGAATGCTTCTGGCGCGGCCAGTACCGGACTGACACTACCACAGCCGGGCAAATACTCAAGCCTGTGGCGTCGAAGCCCTCAGTGCGTCAGCCTCGCGGCAGATCTGCCGCCGCCGCTCGTCATCGGCCGAACGCCATTCGCGGATATGCTCCACATGACGCATGCATCCAGTGCAGACACGGCGCTCGTCGAGACGGCAGACGCTGATGCACGGCGAAGGCACGGCCGGGCTGACATTGCTGTAGAGCGGCTTGGGCGGCCGCGGTTGCTCGCTCATCTCAGATCTCGTCGAAGTCCAGCTTCTCGCCGACCCGCTCCCAGACGATGCGCTCGAGCATCTCGCCGAGCAGTTCTTCGCTCTTCTCGCAGACCCACTTGCCGCTCTCTTCGTCATAGTCGAAGTGGAAACCGCCCGAGCGGTCGGCCAGCCACAGCTGACGCAGCGGCTCCTGGCGGCTGAAGATCAGTTGGCTGCCGTTGTCGAACTTGATCGTCAGGACACCGGCGGAGTTTTCCATGTCCAGGTCCAGGTCGGTCTCGTCGAACAGATCCTCCAGGGCCTGTTGGGTCGCGTCGACCAGGTCGTGGAAACGCGCTTCGCTCAAACTCATTGCAGGAACCTCGAAAATGGCTGCACACACGCAAGCCGGGCACGATACGACCGCTGGGCGCTGATTGCAAAGACTAGCGACCGGCAGCACCGAGCCCAACCCTCACAACCAGCAAGCCTGGCCCGCCCGACGGACCGGCCCTTGCATAGGCAATCCGGCGGTCGCTCGGTATACTCGGGCGCAATACTGCTTATTTCAAAGGATTTCACCCATGAAGCGCCTGATTTCCTCCATTGCGGCGCTGGTCGCTGTAGCCTGCCTCGTTTCGGCCTGCGGTCAGAAAGGCCCCCTGTACCTGCCTGAAGACGGCAAGGACGGCAAGAGCGCACGCAAGTCGTCGCACCAGCACGCGCAGCCGGCCAAGGCCGCCCCGCAAGACGAAGAATCGCTGCCCGAGCAGTCGCCAGCGCAGTAAGGAAATCCAATGGACGCATTCAACTACCGCGACGGTGAACTGTTCGCGGAAGGCGTGGCCCTGTCGGCCATTGCCGAACGTTTCGGCACGCCCACCTACGTCTACTCGCGCGCCCACATCGAGGGCCAGTACCGTAGCTACACCGACGCCCTGCAAGGGGTCGAGCACCTGGTGTGCTTCGCGGTCAAGGCCAACTCCAACCTCGGCGTGCTGAACCTGCTGGCTCGTCTGGGCGCAGGCTTCGACATCGTTTCCGGTGGTGAACTGGAGCGTGTACTGGCCGCTGGCGGCCGTGCCGACCGCGTGGTGTTCTCCGGCGTCGGCAAGACCCGTGAAGACATGCGCCGCGCACTGGAAGTCGGCGTGCACTGCTTCAACGTCGAATCCACCGACGAACTCGAGCGCCTGCAAGTGGTGGCCGCCGAGATGGGCAAGGTCGCCCCGGTCTCGCTGCGGGTCAACCCGGACGTCGATGCCGGCACCCACCCGTACATTTCCACCGGCCTCAAAGAGAACAAGTTCGGTATCGCCATCGCCGATGCCGAAGCCATCTACGTGCGTGCCGCACAGTTGCCCAACCTGGACGTGGTCGGTGTCGACTGCCACATCGGTTCGCAGCTGACCACCGTCGACCCGTTCCTTGACGCCCTCGACCGCCTGCTCGACCTGGTCGACCGCCTTGCCGACTGCGGTATCCACCTGCGTCACCTCGACCTGGGCGGCGGCGTCGGCGTGCGCTATCGCGACGAACAGCCACCGCTGGTCGCCGACTACATCAAGGCCATCCGCGAGCGCGTCGGCGCACGCGACCTGGCCCTGGTGTTCGAGCCCGGCCGCTACATCGTCGCCAACGGCGGCGTGCTGCTGACCCGCGTCGAATACCTCAAGCACACCGAGCACAAGGACTTCGCCATCATCGATGCGGCGATGAACGACCTGATCCGTCCGGCGCTGTACCAGGCCTGGATGGGCGTCAGCGCGGTCAAGCCACGCGAAGGCGAAGGCCGTGCCTACGACCTGGTCGGCCCGATCTGCGAAACCGGTGACTTCCTCGCCAAGGACCGCCAGCTGAACCTCGCCGAAGGCGACCTGCTGGCCGTGCAGTCTGCGGGCGCCTATGGTTTCGTCATGAGCTCGAACTACAACACCCGTGGCCGTTGCGCCGAAATCCTGGTCGATGGCGACCAGGCCTTCGAAGTCCGCCGCCGCGAGACCATTGCCGAACTGTTCGCCGGCGAAAGCCTGCTGCCGGAGTGAACCCATGCTGCTGCGTTTCACCAAGATGCACGGGCTGGGCAACGACTTCATGGTCCTGGACCTGGTCAGCCAGCACGCGCACATCCAGCCCAAGCATGCCAAGCAGTGGGGTGACCGCCATACCGGCATCGGCTTCGACCAGCTGCTGATCGTCGAGGCGCCGAGCAATCCGGAAGTGGACTTCCGCTACCGGATCTTCAATGCCGACGGCTCCGAAGTCGAACAGTGCGGCAACGGCGCGCGCTGCTTCGCCCGTTTCGTGCTGGACAAGCGCCTGACCGCGAAGAAGCGCATCCGCGTCGAAACCAAAGGCGGTGTCATCGAGCTGGATGTGCAGAACGATGGCCAGGTCTGTGTCGACATGGGCCCGCCGCGCTTCATCCCGGCCGATATCCCATTCATCGCCGACCAGCAGGCGCTGAGTTATCCACTGGAGGTCGATGGCCAGGTCCACTCGATCGCCGCGGTGTCCATGGGCAACCCGCATTCGGTGCTGCGCGTCGATGACGTGCGCAGCGCCCCCGTGCACGAGCTGGGGCCGAAGATCGAGCACCATCCGCGCTTCCCGCAGCGGGTCAACGCCGGCTTCATCCAGGTCGTCGACCGTCACCGTGCCAACCTGCGGGTATGGGAGCGCGGTGCCGGCGAAACCCAGGCCTGCGGCACCGGCGCCTGCGCCGCCGCCGTAGCAGCCATCGCCCAGGGCTGGATGGATTCTCCCGTGTCCATCGACCTGCCGGGCGGGCGTCTGAGCATCGAATGGGCCGGCCCCGGCAAACCGGTGCTGATGACCGGCCCGGCCGTACGCGTCTACGAAGGACAGGTTCGTCTCTAAGCGAGTATCCGCCATGACCGATCAGCCACAGGTTGTACCCGAGCAAGCCGCCGACCTCGACGCCGAGACGGTGGTCGCCTACCTGCGTGCCCACCCAACCTTCTTCGCCGAGCATGACGAACTGCTCATCGAGCAGCGCATCCCCCACCAGCGCGGCGACAGCGTGTCGCTGGTGGAGCGCCAGCTCAAGCTGCTGCGCGACCGCAACATCGAGATGCGCCATCGCCTGTCGCAATTGATGGATGTGGCACGCGACAACGACCGGCTGTTCGACAAGACCCGCCGCCTGATCCTCGACCTGCTCGACGCCAGCAGCCTGGAAGAGGTGGTGATGGCGGTCGAAGACAGCCTGCGCCAGGAGTTCCAGGTGCCTTTCGTCAGCCTGATCCTGTTCGGTGAGAACGCCGCGCCGGTCGGGCGCTGGGTCAGCGGTGCCGAGGCGCAACAGGCCATCGGTGGCCTGCTGGGCAGCGGCAAGACGGTCAGCGGCAACCTGCGCGAGCATGAGCTGGCCTTCCTGTTCGGCGAAGACCAGCGCAAGGATGTCGGTTCCAGTGCCGTCGCCTCGCTCGAGCACCAGGGCCTGCACGGCGTGCTGGCCATTGGCAGCCGCGACCCGCAGCACTACAAGAGCAGCGTCGGCACCCTGTTCCTCACCTACATCGCCGAAGTCCTCGGTCGCGTGGTTCCGCGCTTCACCCAGACGCTGCGCTCGGTGCGCTGATGGAACGCCAGCTGGAAGCTTATTGCGCGCACCTGCGCAACGAGCGCCAGGTGTCCGAGCACACCCAGCTGGCCTACCGCCGCGACCTGGAGAAGGTGGTCGAATTCTGCAACACCCAGGGCATCGCCAGTTGGCAGGCCCTGCAGATCCAGCAATTGCGCCAGCTGGTGGCGCGCCTGCACCACCACGGCCAATCATCGCGCAGCCTGGCGCGCCTGCTTTCGGCGGTGCGCGGCCTGTATCGCTACCTCAACCGTGAGGGGCTTTGCCAGCATGACCCGGCCAACGGCCTGACCCCGCCCAAGGGTGAGCGTCGCCTGCCCAAGACCCTCGACACCGACCGCGCCCTGCAACTGCTCGACGGCGGCGTCGACGACGACTTCATCGCCCGTCGTGACCAGGCCATTCTCGAACTGTTCTATTCCTCGGGCCTGCGCCTGTCGGAACTGACCAACCTCGACCTCGAACAACTGGACCTGGCGGGCGGGCTGGTCCAGGTGCAGGGCAAGGGTGGCAAGGCCCGCGTCCTGCCGGTCGGGCGCAAGGCGCGCGAGGCGCTGCAGGCGTGGCTGAAACTGCGCGGGATCAGCGCGCCACGCGACGGGGCGATGTTCGTCACCCGCCAAGGCAAGCGCCTGGGGCCACGGGCCATCCAGTTGCGGGTCAAGGTCGCCGGCGAACGCGAACTGGGCCAGCACCTGCACCCGCACATGCTCCGCCACTCCTTCGCCAGCCACCTGCTCGAATCGTCCCAGGACCTGCGCGCGGTACAGGAGATGCTCGGCCACGCCGACATCAGCACCACGCAGATCTACACCCACCTGGACTTCCAGCACCTGGCCGCCGTGTACGACAGCGCCCATCCACGGGCCAAACGCAGCAAAGGCAGCGACTCATGAGTATCAAGCTGATCACCTTCGACCTGGACGACACCCTGTGGGACACCGCACCGGTGATCGCCAGTGCCGAGACCGTCCTGCGCGACTGGCTTGCCGCCAATGCCCCAAACCTGGGCGGTGTGCCGGTCGAGCACCTGTATGCCATCCGCGAACGCCTGGTGCAAGCCGAACCGGGCCTCAAGCACCGCATCAGCGCCCTGCGCCGGCGCGTGCTGTTCCACGCACTGTCCGACGTCGGCTACAGCGAGCAACACGCCCAGGAGCTTGCCAATGAAGCCTTCGAGGTGTTCCTGCATGCCCGGCATCAGGTCGAGGTGTTTCCCGAAGTGCAGCCGGTACTGGAGATCCTGCGCCATCACTATGTGCTGGGCGTCGTGACCAACGGCAATGCCGATGTGCGGCGGCTGGGGATCTCGGACTACTTCCGCTTCGCCCTGTGCGCCGAGGACCTGGGGATCGGCAAGCCGGACCCGGCGCCGTTCCGCGAAGCGCTCAAGCGCGGCGAGGTCGAAGCCAGTGCGGCGGTACACATCGGCGATCACCCGGGAGACGACATCGCTGGGGCCCAACGCGCCGGCCTACGCGCGATCTGGTTCAACCCCCAGGGTAAGGCCTGGGCCGGCGAGCAGGCGCCGGATGCCGAGATCCAGCGCCTGTCGCAACTGCCCGACGTGCTCGCACGCTGGCGCTGACGGCCCTATCGCGGGGCACGTCGGATTCCACCCACAAAAAAGCCCGCAGCGACGGCGGGCTTTCTTGTATCCAGCCACTCAGATAGGGCGGCTGCCGTACTTGTTGTCCGGCTTCTTGGGCGGATCGGCAACCACGTTGGCCTCGACTTCCTGGACCTTGCCACCGCGTGCCAGGAACTCTTCCATGGCGCGCGCCAGCGCGTCGCGCTCCTTCTGCTTGGCTTCCATGCTCGGCATCTCGTCTACCGAGACTGCCGCCTTGGACTTGCCTTTGGCGGCAGGTGCAGGGCTGCTGTCGTCGTCGCCGGCGTCTTCCGCGCCGTCGTCGGATGCCGCGTCAAGGGCCTCATCACCCTCGTCTTCGTCGCCTACTTCGAGGTCATCATTTTCCAGATCGTCGTCGCTCATGTTCTACCTCATGACTTGCGAAAAGCAGGTTAGTTATAGACCAGTGATGCCGTAGACCGGCAGCCACCAGTGAAAATTCAACTGGCCGTGGGTTGGCCACTGCCTTGGATGTGCGGCCCCTGGTGAGGGCGTTTCACCCAGCAGATCCCAGCTCCTGGCGGGATCTGACGAAATCCTTGAGCCACCGCTGCTGGCCTTGCGCTATTGGCAAGCCTAGCAAAGCGTGGCGAAGTGTGTGGAAGGCACTGCAAACACCCTTCCGGCGCGCATTCTAGCGCGCCGGGAGAAAAAACAAAGCTCCATCAGTACCCGCTTTTCTGTAAGTTTTCTGCCTGCGTCACGAACGTGCCGGATAAACCGTTTGCCTACCGGCGAAACGGTAAAAATCAGGCAAAAAAATGCCCGGACAAGCCGGGCAAGTTTTTTACTGCAGGGCGGTTACAGGTTGTAGCCGCGCTCGTTGTGCTGAGCCAGGTCGAGGCCGACCGACTCTTCTTCTTCGTTGACCCGCAGGCCCATTACCACGTCCAGCACCTTGAGGATCACGTAGGTGACGATGGCGGTGTAGGCCACGGTGAAGATCACGCCCTTGGCCTGGACCCAGACCTGCGCACCGATATCGGTGACCGCGCCGAAGCCGCCCAGGGCCGGTGCTGCGAACACACCAGTGAGAATCGCGCCGACGATACCGCCAATACCATGCACACCGAAGGCATCCAGCGAGTCGTCGTAGCCCAGCTTGCGCTTGAGGCTGGTGGCGCAGAAGTAGCAGATCACACCCGACGCCAGGCCGATTACCAGGGCGCCCATAGGGCCGACGGTGCCGGCAGCCGGAGTGATGGCGACCAGACCGGCGACCACACCCGAAGCGATGCCCAGGGCGCTGGGTTTGCCGTGGCCGATCCACTCGGCGAACATCCAGCCCAGCGCGGCGGCGGCGGTGGCGATCTGGGTCACCAGCATGGCCATGCCGGCAGTGCCGTTGGCCGCTGCAGCGGAACCTGCGTTGAAGCCGAACCAGCCGATCCACAGCATGGCCGCGCCGACCAGGGTGTAGCCGAGGTTGTGCGGAGCCATCGGCGTGGTCGGGTAGCCTTTGCGCTTGCCCAGTACCAGGCACGCCACCAGACCTGCGATACCGGCGTTGATGTGCACCACGGTGCCGCCCGCGAAGTCCAGTACGCCCCAGTCCCACATCAGTGCACCGTCACCGCTCCAGACCATGTGCGCGATCGGCGCATAGACCAGGGTGAACCACACGCCCATGAACACCAGCATGGCGGAGAACTTCATGCGTTCGGCGAAGGCACCGACGATCAGTGCAGGAGTGATGATGGCGAAGGTCATCTGGAAGGTGATGAACACCGCCTCAGGGAACAGCGCGGTGGCCGAGGTCAGGCCAGACGGCGTCACACCGGCGAGGAAGGCTTTGGAGAAGCCGCCGATGAACGAGTTGAAATTGAGCACGCCCTTTTCCATGCCGGTGGTATCGAAGGCGATGCTGTAGCCGTAGATGACCCACAGGACGCTGATCAGACCGGTGATGGCGAAGCACTGCATCATCACCGACAGCAGGTTCTTGGAGCGCACCATGCCACCGTAGAACAGGGCCAGGCCCGGGATGGTCATGAACAGTACCAGCGCCGTGGCCGTGAGCATCCAGGCGGTGTCGCCGGAGTTCAGTACCGGGGCGGCTGCTTCCTCTGCCAGGGCAAGGCCAGGCATTACGAGGGACAATAGGGCTCCTAGCCCTGCGATCTTGCGCAGAGTCATTTGTTTTCTCCTGGGGCGTTTGGGTTTGGTGAGGCTTGTTGTGTCGCTTAGATCGCGTCGGTATCGGTTTCGCCGGTACGGATGCGGATCGCCTGCTCCAGATTCACCACGAAGATCTTGCCGTCGCCGATCTTGCCGGTGTTGGCCGCCTTGGTGATGGCTTCGATCACCCGGTCCAGGTCCTTGTCATCGATGGCGACATCGATCTTGACCTTGGGCAGGAAATCGACCACGTATTCGGCGCCACGGTACAGCTCGGTATGGCCTTTCTGCCGGCCGAAGCCTTTGACTTCGGTCACGGTGATGCCTTGCACGCCGATTTCCGACAGCGACTCGCGCACGTCGTCCAGCTTGAACGGCTTGATGATGGCAGTGACTAGCTTCATGAAACTCTTCTCCCGATTTGGTGGACTTGCCCCAGGAAAACAAACCCGTCTCAAGTCTAAGCGCAGCGCCTGGCTTTGTAACGCGTCGTCGGCTCCATTCCCCCACCGACGCACGTTTTCGGCGGGTGACGAGGGACCCTTGCGGCTCCGCCTGCACACTGCCCGATCACAAGGGACTGCATCAGTGCATGGCGCACAGAGGCCTTTGCAGAAACCTTGCCAGATCCGGCAAAAGGCCAGAAAACAAGTAGTTGCGTGCAATGCTCGGGATTAGCCCATGGCCAGTACGGCGAAAGCTGCACGATTCTGGTGCATAGAGTCATAGCGAGCTGCTCAAAAAGTGTGCATCCAGCCCCCGGAATACGCCGTGCTACACTGCCCACCTTTCACACGCACGGAACAACCCGACCCATGCTCGCGCCCAAAGCCCTTCTCGACGCCCTGAGCGACCAGGCCTCGCGCCTGTTCAGCGGCGACACCGCGCAGCCGCGCGCCGAACTCGAAAGCCAGTTCAAGATCCTGATGCAGAGCGCGTTCAGCAAGCTGGACCTGGTCAGCCGTGAAGAATTCGACAGCCAGATGGTGGTCCTGGCGCGCACCCGCGCGCGCCTCGAAGCCTTGGAGAAGCAAGTGGCCGAGCTGGAGGCGCGCATGGCGCCGCCGGCCCAGGACTAGCCACCCTTAGAGATATCCGGCCGGCCTCCGCGCAGAGGCCGGCCGGAAACATCAAACGCTTCCTACGAAGAATAGGGAGCATTCAAACAAGATGAAACTTATTTAAAGTTCACCTCCCCGGTTGACTTCGATACTACCCTTGAATAAAGTTCGCTCGCCCTGAGAAAAGGGGCCTTTTTTCCATTCACTGAAGAATTCAATGGACACAGTATCTAGTCGCTGCCTGACCGCCGCCGCACGGCCCGGTCAGGCACTTGAACCGGAACACCGGTCCCGACACCCTGGTCGGGCAAGCCGCGCCAGAGCCTGATGCTCCGCCGTGACTTGCCCCAGCCGGTGTCCGCCGGTTGGAGGCAAGCTCATGAACCTCACGTCATTCGTTTCACATCGCCTGCACGCCTGCCTGGCGCGTTTGCAGGCCCGCGCCTGGCCGCCCCGTGGCCCGTGCGCTCCAGCCCAGCCCTCCGCCGCCGTGTGCGGCCCGCAGTTGCGTGCCGTATGGCAGGCACACCCCTGCCACGGAAAACTTCAGTTGCGCCTGCACTGGCACCACGACGACAGCCAGGACCCTCCAGGTAGACGGGGGCTGCTGGCACGCCTCTGCGCTCGCCTGAGCCCCCAGACGTTCCACTGAACAACTGATATAGAACAGTAACTTCTGATCGAACTTTCAATCTTGAAAGTTCGCCGGACGGTTATTGCCCATTGTTTATTAACGAGGAATACAAACATGGAATGCGCGAGTAGAAAGTTCGCTGCCGAAACAACTTCCGACCCTCGGCAGCGGACAGACAACTGTCGGAAAAACCAAGCATTTTTCTGCGACCCGACATGCCTTCGTTCACCCCCTGAGTGAAACGTCTGTGTGTCGTGCCGCCGCAGCGGCAGGAGCACAGCAACATGACCGTCAAACACCGCAACACCGCACCGGCCAAGGCCGAACGCGAAACCCGCCTGTCCACCCGCGCCGCCCGTGAAGCGCGCAATGGCCTGTCCGTCACCCTCGCCAACCTCGATGCGAGCGAGCATGGCCTGACCGAACACGAAGCCGCCAAGCGCCTGCAGCGCGACGGCGCCAACCAGGTCGCCCACGACCAGCAACCCCACGCCCTGGTGCAACTGCTCAAGGCCCTGCACAACCCCTTCATCTACGTCCTGCTGACCCTGGCCGGGATCAGTTTCGTCACCGACTACTGGATGCCGATCAGCGCAGGTGAAGCGGATGACGCCGACCTGACCAAGGTCATCATCATCATGACCATGGTCAGCCTCAGCAGCCTGCTGCGCTTCTGGCAGGAGTACCGCTCGAACAAGGCCGCCGACGCCCTCAAGGCGATGGTGCGCACCACGGCCACCGTGCTGCGCCGCGAACAGTTCGGCCAGCCGCCGCGTCTGCGCGAAGTGCCCATGGACGAACTGGTGGCCGGCGACATCGTGCAGCTTTCGGCGGGCGACATGATTCCCGCTGACATCCGCCTGCTCGAATCACGCGACCTGTTCATCAGCCAGGCGGTGCTCACCGGCGAAGCGCTGCCGGTCGAGAAGTACGACACCCTGGGCAATGTCGCGCAGAAGTCCGCCACGACTGACAGCGCTGACCAGGACAACCTGCTCGAACTGCCGAACATCTGTTTCATGGGCACCAACGTGGTCAGCGGCCGCGCCCGCGCCGTGGTGGTCGCCACCGGTCGACGCACCTACTTCGGCTCCCTGGCCAAGGCCATCGCCGGCTCGCGCAGCCAGACCGCCTTCGACCGCGGCGTGAACAGCGTCAGCAGCCTGCTGATCCGCTTCATGCTGGTGATGGTACCGGTGGTGTTCATGATCAATGGCCTGGTCAAGGGCGACTGGGGCGATGCCTTCCTCTTCGCCCTCGCCGTGGCCGTGGGCCTGACCCCGGAAATGCTGCCGATGATCGTCAGCGCCAACCTGGCCAAGGGCGCCGTGGCCATGGCCCGGCGCAAGGTGGTGGTCAAGCGCCTGAACGCCATCCAGAACCTGGGCTCGATGGATGTGCTGTGCACCGACAAGACCGGCACCCTCACCCAGGACCGGATCATCCTCGAGCACCATGTGCGCATCGACGGTGAGCGCGACAAGCGCATCCTCGAGCTGGCCTGGCTCAACAGCCACCACCAGAGCGGCGTGCGCAACCTGATGGACCAGGCCGTACTCCACTTCGCGGCCCAGGACCGCGCGTTCCAGGCGCCCTACGCCTACGCCAAGGTCGACGAGCTGCCGTTCGACTTCATTCGCCGTCGCCTGTCGGTGGTGGTGAAGAACGCCCTGGGCGATCACCTGATGGTGAGCAAAGGCGCGGTCGAGGAAATGCTCGCCATCGCCACCCATGTGCAGGAAGGCGAAAGCGTCGTGGCCCTCGATGAGCGTCGGCGCCAGCGCCTGCTGGCCAGCGCCGATGCCTTCAACCGCGACGGCTTCCGCGTGCTGGTGGTCGCCACCCGCGACATTCCGGCAAGCGAAGGCAAGGCGCAGTACCACACCGACGACGAGCGCGACCTGGTGATCCAGGGCTTCCTGACCTTCCTCGACCCGCCCAAGGAAACCGCCGGCCCGGCCATCTCCGCCCTGCGCGACATGGGCGTGCGGGTCAAGGTACTGACTGGCGACAACCCGGTGGTCACCTGCAAGGTATGCCGCGAAGTCGGCCTGGAGCCCGGCCTGCCGCTGCTTGGCCAGGACATCGAGCGCATGGACGACACCACCCTGAAGATTCAGGTCGAAGAACGCACCGTCTTCGCCAAGCTCACCCCACTGCAGAAATCCCGCGTGCTCAAGGCGCTGCAGGCCAACGGTCACACCGTGGGCTTCCTCGGCGACGGCATCAACGACGCTGCCGCCCTGCGCGACGCCGACGTCGGTATCTCGGTGGACAGCGGCACCGATATCGCCAAGGAATCGGCAGACATCATCCTGCTGGAAAAAAGCCTGATGGTGCTCGAGGAGGGTGTGCTCAAGGGTCGCGAAACCTTCGGCAACATCATGAAGTACCTGTGCATGACCGCCAGCTCCAACTTCGGCAACGTGTTCTCGGTGCTGGTGGCCAGTGCGTTCATTCCCTTCCTGCCGATGCTGGCGATCCACCTGCTGCTGCAGAACCTGATGTACGACTTCTCCCAGCTGTCGCTGCCGTGGGACCGCATGGACAAGGAGTTCCTCAGCGAACCGCGCAAGTGGGACGCTCGCAATATCGGCCGCTTCATGCTGTGGATCGGACCGACGTCGTCGATCTTCGACATCACCACCTTTGCCCTGATGTGGTACGTGTTCGCCGCCAACAGTGTCGAGATGCAGGCGCTGTTCCAGTCCGGCTGGTTCATCGAAGGGCTGCTGTCGCAGACCCTGGTGGTGCACATGCTGCGCACCCGCAAGGTGCCGTTCTTCCAGAGCACTGCGGCGCTGCCGGTGATCCTGGCCACGGGCCTGGTGATGGCGCTGGGCATCTACATCCCGTTCTCGCCAGTGGGCGCGATGGTCGGTCTGGTGCCGCTGCCGTGGGAATACTTCCCTTGGCTGGTCGCCACCCTGCTGGGCTACTGCGTGGTCGCTCAGACCATGAAAACCCTCTACATCCGCCGCTTCGGACAGTGGTTCTGAGCCAGCAGGGAGAGCAGACCATGCGCGTACTGATCTGTGCGGGACGCAACTACGCCGACACCCGGCGCTGCCGCCAGGCCCTGGACGATGTCCAGCGCCAGCGGCCGATCCAGGTGTTGATTCACGGCGGCAGCCAGTTCCTCGGCGGCGAGATCGAAAGCTGGGCACGCGAGCACGGCGCCGACCTGGTGCGCTACCCGCCCAACTGGCAGCTGCACGGCAAGCAGGCCGAACGCCTGCGCAACCTGTTCATGTTCACCGACAGCCGCCCCGAGTTGTTGCTCGCCCTGCCCGGGGGCGACGACACCGAGGAGCTGCTGGCCAGGGCTCGCGGCGCCGGGGTGCCGGTGATCTGCGGCAGGCAACCACGACAACCCGAGCGGGAGGAGCATTGCCATGACGCCTGAAAAGCCTGATGAGCGAGCCCGTTTCTCGCTCACCCACGACCTGCCACCCGCCCAGGCCCGGGCGGCGCGGCGCAATGTGCTGTTTGTGATCGTGACCTTGGTGTTGAGTGGGGTGTTGGTGGTGTTGTTTGGGGTTGAGGCGCGGCTGTCTGGAGGCTGAGAAAAACTGCGCCTAACCGGCTAGCGTCCCGCATTTTTGCGCTTGCTCCGCCCACTGATTTAACATGGCACCTGACTACGGCGACAGCAGAAAATTTGTCGGCGGAGCTGCGTAGGCCTGGCATGCCAAGGTCATATGAAGGGAAATCGCAAGCATCTGGGTTGTTCTGCTTCAGTGCAGGAGACTCGCTTTCGAGGCCGTCCTTCCGCGTAGTCACCTGATATTCCGAATCTTGGCCCCGGTCGCGTGATACGCGGTGACCGGGGCCAAGTACCTTTTGGCGCCGTCAACGCCTGAAAAGCGTGATGAGCGAGCCCTTTCTCGCTCACCCACGACCTGCCACCCGCCCAGGCCGGCGCAGCGCAGCGCAGCGCAATGTGCAGTTTGTGATCGTGACCTTTGTGTTGAGTGTGGTGTTGGTGGTGTTGTTTGGGGTCGAGGCCAGCAACGCCTGCTTAGTAGGGCGGACTCTTCGAGGCGCCGCGAACAACAGCGCAGCAGGTGCCATTCACAGCGGTGCCTGCTTCGCGGGCAAGCCCGCTCCCACAAGTACTGCACCGGTTCCGATGGATCTACAGAACCCCTGTGGGAGCGGGCTCGTCCCGCGATCGGGCGCGCAGCGGCCGCCAACCAGACAACGCAGATAGCCCTGAAACAGCACGAAAACCGCCTGACCGGTGTTACAAGCCGAGCCATGGGGCAACCGACGTATGAAAGATCTGAAATTGCACCCGGAGCCTTCAGCCCATAATCCCTGGGAAGTATCCTACGCGCTTTGCGGAAGCCTCTTAATTGTCGGGGAAATGCCTCAGGGATAACTTCGCTGGGTCGCCCACATTGGCGGCTGGGTGTGAGAAGCCCAAGTGTTTCAGGAATGGCTTCCCGTCATGGTAGCCGTGCGCGAGCAGGTTTCGACCTGGCCGTGTCCCTGGACCACGGACTTCTCACCTCGTGCACGGCTGCCACCCTAATCCGTGAGAAGGGTTCTGGTGGCAGCTCCAGATGTCGTCCAGGAGTTGAACCATGAAGAAACTCGTCCCCGACCCACCCCGCCTCAAGCTCATCAACAACCCCTACTTCTCCATCCACACCGACATGACCCCTCCCGACGCCCTGGCTCACGCCAGCGAGCTGTTACGCGGCGTTGCCGAAACCATCGACGAACACTGCCGCACCTATGCCGGTGTACCCGGCCTGCACATGCTGTCGAACGCCGCGCACTCCGCCGAAACGGCTCGCGCGCTGATCGAACATGCGCTGAACCGGATGTGACCCTGAGCCCGTCAAGGAGTGATGAACATGAGCGGTAACCAATCCGGTCGCACCACCGCAGGTGTTGCCACCTTTCTCGAGATGTTTCGCGTACAGCCCGGTGTCCCCTATGAGCGCGCCATCGAAGAAATCTCAGTGCTGGTGGGCTGTACACGTGATCTGAGCGATCAGTTCACAGGGGAGGCAAACCCTGCGGCAATCACCGCCCTGCACTACCTCAGCGCCCTGGCCAAAGCGTTGTTGAATGATCTTGAGGTCAGCCGTAACGCTGGCGTCTGAAACCTCACGACCAAGCCTCGATACCGCCTCGGCATCGAGGCCCAGGCAAATGCTGCACGAGCACGCTTCAATGAGCTGAAGTCTCAGGCCGCGCAAGAATCCGTCACTAAAGTATTCCCTCCCTGTGCCGTTAACTGCCTCAACTGGAAGGATTTATTTAGCTGGACTTTGCGCAAGTCGAGCTAACCCATGGAAGGCACCGATGCAAAGTGACCGGAAAGGACATGCAGCTGCCGTAACGCTGCAGACCGGGCAAGGCGGACTGTTGTCCGTCGTGCGACATACGAAAATGTCAACACATGGAAAATACGCTATGCAATTCAAGAAACGGATCTTCGCGACCCTGGCCGTTACCTCCCTGTTCGCTGCCGGTGCAGCGCATGCAGGCCCTCCCGTGCAGATCACCGTCAAGAATCTGGGCACTGCCGAAGCCAAGTACTCGATGATCGGCAACAACGAAGCCCTGACCAACGCCAGCGCAACGCCCAAGCCCAAGGATTCGATCCTGCCGAACCAGGCCTTCACCTTCGTCGTGACCGGCCCCCTGAGCCCAGACGTCACCACCGCCTTCGTGCGCTACGCCATCGGCGGCAAGTCCTGCGTGTTCCGTACCTCGTTCGTCAACACGATTGCCCCGGGCGGGCTGGGTGGCACCATCACCAAGATCCCGAAATGGACCAAGGATGCCGATGCCAGCGGCGGCGCTCGCTGCACCGCAACCATCACCTCGACCAGCCTGTCGAACTATTCGTGGAACGTCGAATTCACGATCAAGTAAGTCGCTGAACGTTCTGCCCCGGAGCGATCCGGGGCAGAACGGGTCCAAAGTAGACGCAGCATCCCCGCTGCCCAGAGAGATACGGAGACGATCATGGATGGTGTCAACAGCCTGCCGGCGTCACAGGTAAAAACCCTCAACGCAACTCAAGGCACTGGCAAGCCAGATGAAAAGCCTGACGCCACGGCCTCGGTCACGGCGCCCCAGAAAACGGGCAACTCGGATAACGCCAGCATCTCGCCACTGGCGCAGTTGCTCAGCGACGCAGCAGCGCGCGCGGCAAAGCGCGACGCCAGTGCTGACCGTAGCGGCCTGAAAGCCATCGCCGAGCAGGTAACCCGCGCTATTCACAGCCCGGCGTTCGAGCAGTCCAAGGTCGAACGCGATGCCGAAACGCCCGCTTCGGACGACCCACAGCGCCTCGAGCAAGCACGTCAGGCAACCGCCTTCCTGAACAACAAAGGTTCCAACCCGTTCGCGGGCATGTCCATGGAACAACTCTCTCTAGTCGTGCATGACGACAGCGGTGCATTTACAGTCAACGAACGGCGCGCAGCGCTGGTGGAGACCGGTGCACAAGAAGAGGCTTGGTCCAGGGCGGTTTCGCAGAAGTTGATGGACGAGTACAACCGCGACGGGCACATGTCACCTAAAACCCTTCAAGGCATCCTGGATTATTACAAGGGCCTGCCGCCGATCATGGAAGCCCAGCTTCCCGACAACTACGAACATGATTTGAACAAACTCATCCAGTACGCCGAAAAAGAACAATCGCACAGCAAGGATCAACTCCAATCGCTGCTCGATCTGGTCTTGGCAAAACGCCTTGAATACACCGACAAGACAGCAACGCAAGACACCTGAATTTATTCAACCAGGTGCCCATCGTATTGAGTGGGAATACCTGAACAGATTCCCAAGGATCGTGGGCAATGGATGCCTGAGTCACCCAACCAGACGCTGATTCGCCTGCAAGGCGTGACGCATGCGTACAGCTCCCATAGCGCCGCGCGGCCCGTGCTGCGTGATGTCTCGTTGTCGGTCAAGGCCGGCCAAAGTTGCGCTATCGTTGGCGCCTCGGGCTCGGGCAAAAGCACCTTGCTCAGCCTGATCGGTCTGCTCGACCAGCCCACCCAAGGACACCTCCACCTGGCAGGCCGCGACATGACCCTGGCAACCGATGGCGCCCGCGCAGTGATGCGCAACCTGCACATCGGCTTCGTTTTTCAGGGCTTCAACCTGCTGCCGCGTCTGGATGCCCTCGACAATGTCACCTTGCCGCTGCTTTACCGTGGCGAGCCACGCAACTCGGCACGGGAGGCGGCGCGCCAGCAGTTGCGCCGGGTAGGCCTCGGCGAACGGCTGCACCACCGCCCGGCAGAGCTCTCCGGGGGCCAACGCCAGCGAGTGGCCATTGCCCGCGCCCTCGTCGGTGAGCCCCAACTGCTGCTCGCCGACGAGCCCACCGGCAACCTCGATGGCCAGACTGCACAAGACATCATCGAACTGCTGCTGGCTCTCAACCGTGAGCAGGGCGTCACCCTGATCATCGTCACCCATGACCTGGGGATTGCCCGTCGTCTGCAACGCTGCCTGCAGGTTGTCGAGGGCTGCATACGCGAGGTCGTGCATGGTTAGCACGCGAGCCTACGGCCCATCCCTCGCTCAGCGCCTTTCTGAACCATTCGATAGCCTCCAGCGCCTGGGACGCCGGGCCATTCTGGCGTTGCTCGGTATCGCAGTCGGCTGCGCAGCCGTGGTTGCGCTGCTGAACATTGGGCATAACGCCCAGCGCCAGGCGATGGCGGTGTTCAAGGGCATGGGCAGTAACCTGCTGGTCGCCGACGTGCAATGGCCTGCAGGCGCCCACTTGTCGGCACAGGCAACGCAGCCCTTCGACGCCCAAGCCGTGCGCGAAGCCGAGCCGGGACTGCGTGCAATCAGTCCGCTGAGCCTGTCGTCGGTACGCGTGAGTCTGCACGGACGAACACACGACGCGCTGCTAGCCGGGGTAGATCCGCAACTGGCCGAAGTACTCGACCTGAGATTGATAGAGGGGCGTTTCATCAGCCCTTACGACAGCCGCAGCACCCATGCGGTACTGGGCGAGCGCCTTGCCGCCGATCTGGCCGCACAGGGCATGCCGGTCATGCCTGGCGCACAGCTACAGATCGCAGGCTACGTGTTCCAGGTGATCGGCGTATTGCACGGCATCGGACAAAACCCACTGCTGCCGCTGTCGATCGACGACAGCTTGCTGATCCCGCTCGAAGGTATGCGACGGCTGGTCAGCGCATCTCAGGTGGGTACCGTTCTGGCGCGCACTGCCGACGGTGCCGACCCACTTGCCGTCGCCCCTCGCCTGCAGGCGCGGTTGCAGACCGCACTGCCCGGTCGCACGATCGATGTCCAGGCTCCCCAGCAGTTGCTCGCCGGTATCGCCCAGCAGTCGCGGCTGTTCTCCTGGCTGTTGGCAGGGCTGGGCGGCATTGCCCTGCTGGTGGGCGGTGTCGGGGTGATGAACGTGATGCTGATGAACGTCTCCGAACGCCGCCGCGAGATCGGCGTGCGCATGGCACTAGGCGCCCGCCCGCAAGATATCGCCTGGCTGTTTCTCCTCGAAGCGGTGGTACTGGCCGTGACCGGCGCAGCTTGCGGTGCAGTGCTGGGCGTGGGCGCGGGGTGGCTGTTTACTTTGCTGTCTGGCTGGGCCGACTTCAGCCTCGCCCCCCTGTCGTTGCCACTTGGCATCGGAGGCGCAGTCCTCACCGGGCTGTTCTTCGGCTTGAGCCCGGCGCTGTCTGCCGCCCGCCTGCAACCGGTACAGGCGTTGCGCGATGATTGAGCGCTGCCTGGCCTTGCTACTGCTGATCATGAGCACCGGGCCTGCCCTGGCCAGCCTGGCGCTCGCGCCTTCCCAGGCGACCCGGTCGAGCGCACCTTCGCCAGCCGTTTCCAGCCTCTCGCTGAAGGCACAGCGCATTGATTTGAGCCTAAGCGACGCGATCTACCTCGGTCTGCGCGACAACCGCGGGATCCGCAGCGCCTATCTGGATCGAATTGCTCAGAAGTTCGACCTGCGGGTGGCCGAGGATCGTTTCAGCCCCAAGCTGCTCATCCGCGGCAACTACCTGTCCAATCACAACCAGGCCGACCGCTATCGCCAAGGGGATATCACACCCACTACGACCCTGCTGACTCCTTACGGCACCCGCCTGAGCCTGGGCTGGACCTATCGTCACACCGAGGCCGAACTGGCCGGGCTGACCCGTAACGACGGCGCCAACATCACGGTCATCCAGCCGCTGCTGCGCGGTGCCGGCAGGGATGTCGCCACGGCACCGGTGCAACTGGCCCGCCTGGGCGAGCAGGTCAACCGGCTGGCGTTGAAAGACACCGTGGCGCAGACCATCACCCGAATCATCATCGGTTATCACACTCTGCTGCAGACCCAGGAGCAGTTGCAGATTGCCCGCGACGCCCTGCAGCGGGCCAATCAATTGCTCGAGGTGAACCAGGCAATGATTGCTGCCGGTCGCATGGCAGCCTTCGAGATAGTCCAGACCGAAGCCGAAGTCGCCACCCAGGAGCTCGGACTGGAAGACGCCCGCAATCAACAGCAAGCCGCGCGCCTGGCTCTGTTGCAGATGCTGGCGCTGGATCTCGATACCCCCATCGTCGCCAGCGACACGGTCCATGCAGACGCGATCGATATCGACACCTCCTTGGCCCTTCAACAGGCTCAGGCCCTGCAACCGACCTACCTCATCGAACTGATTGCCGGCGAGCAAGCAACGATCAACCTGACGGTGGCGCGTAACGAGCGCCTGTGGGACGTCTCTCTGGTCGGTGGTGGCGCCCAGGTACGTGAACGCAACAACCTCAACGGCAGCGCGCGCAGTTGGGAGAATTATGTGGGTGTTCAAGTGGAAATTCCGATCGGTGACCTGAGTACCCGTCAGGCTGAAGTACATGCGCGTGTCGGGGTGGAAACCCAGGAAGTCCGGTTGCAGGAAGCACGTCAGCAACTCCAGCGGGACGTGACCAATGCCGTGCGCGACATCGGCGTGCGCTGGCGCCAGTACCAGATTGCCCTGCGCGCGCAGGAATTGTCGCAACGCAAACTAGCGATCGAACGAGAAAAACTCACCGTCGGCCGATCAAGCAACTTCCAGGTTCTGAGTTTCGAGAACGACCTGCGCACGGCGCAGAATACGCGCCTGGGTGCGCTCATCAGCTACATGAACGCCCAGGCCGAACTGGACCAGACCCTGGGCACCACGCTGGACAGTTGGGACATTGCACTGAATGACTAGGTTTTGCTCGATCACTGGCGGCCGCGCGCTACTGGTGCTGGCCCTCGCCAATCTGCCGGGCTGCTACGGCGATGCGGATGAGCAGCCGGGCGCTTCCCCGCAAGCGCAGTGGGTGCAGGTAGCACCGCGCCTGCTGGAAAATCGCCTGGGCCTGGTAGGCCACCTGCAGTCAATGGACCACATCACCCTCGCTGCACCTTTCGATGGGCTGATCGCCGACGTGCGCGTACAGGAGGGCCAGCACGTCGAGAAAGGCCAGGTGCTGGTGACGCTGGACCCTGCGCAGCTGCAAGTGCAATTGCGCCAGGCACAGGCTGAGCTGCTCAAGGCCCGTCGAGAGGCGCAACGCCTGGAACGTTGGAGCTCCAGCCCAGAAGTCGCCCGCGCACGGCGCGCAGTGGCGGCCGCGAACCAGAACCTATCCCGCAGCGAGAATAGCCTGCGCGATACCCAGGCGCTGTTCGAGCGCGGCATCGTCGCGCGAATGGAGGTCGAAAGCCTGGCTCAGCAGGTGAACACCCAGCGCCAGGACCTGACCGCCGCCAACGAGGATCTGCTTACAACACTTGCGCACGGCCACGGCGAGGAGCTCAGCATCGCGGCAATGGAACTGGCCAACGCCCAAGCGCGCCATCAGGCCCTCGAGCAGTTGTATGCACGACGCGAACTGCTCGCTCCGCTGGCCGGGTATGTGGTTCGCCCGGCCCCTCAAGAGGGCGGAAAATCCGTTCCCCTGCAAACGGGTGTCGCCGTTACCCAGGGGGTACCGCTGCTCGGCGTGATAGGCCAGGAGCGCTTCCAGGCCTTGAGCCGGGTGGAAGAGACCGACCTGCGCCTACTGCACGAAGGCATGCCGGTGCAGATCAGTGGCGACGGCTTTTCCGGTGAACTGAGCGGTCGCCTGACCGCCATCGGTATCCAGAGCGAGACGGCTGATACGCAAGGCGCCGGAGCCCAGTACCCAGTGAAGGTGTCGATCGACCTGCCAGCACAGCCCTTGCAGCACCCCATGCGCGCGGGGATGAGCGCACGCCTGTCGATCATTCTGCAGCGTGACGAACAGGGTATCGCCATTCCCCCGCACGCATTGCGCGATGATGGCCAGGGGGGACGCTACGTGGTGTATCGAGCGACGCCACAGGCTGCGGTCGAGCTGATTCCGGTGACGACCGGTGCAGCGGTGCCCGAGGGCGTGATGGTGCGGGGGCTGGAGGCTGGGCTGGTGGAGGTGCAGGAGCGCACGCCTGACTGAAGAACTGCCAGGTTCGAAGACCAAAATCCGGAAACCAGGATGATCTGACAGTGTTCAATGCGTGAACTGAGCTGCAAGGTCCGCATGTATACATCGCCTTCCATGCGGACCTCGTGGCTGGCCACCACCGCACCATGCCCGCAGTCTGTTCCCAAGGCTTCCAATGCCGATATCGCCTCAGGCCGTGACGATGGTATTGCCCAAGGGCTCGAGCAGGCCCTGGCGAGTAGCCCTGCACACGGCACTGACCAAAGCCTGCAGCGAAGCCTGGAGAATGCTGCTGTCTTTACCAACACCGAAAAGCAGCTGGTTGTTGACGCGAATTTCCACATAGGCGATCGTCTCGGCCTGGGCGCCATCACGTACCGCATGCTCATGGTAGTCGGCGATGTCGAAATTCAGGCCAAGTGCGGCAAAGGCGTTGACCAGCGCGGCGAGCGGCCCGTTACCCTCCCCGGTCAATGGCAGGCGGCCACCGTCAACGAGCAATTGAGCACTGACGTAGGTGCTTGCTCGGTCACTGGTGAGCATGGGCTGGGTCAGGGTGTAGGGCCTGCCCTGCTGCAGATAGGTTTCAGTGAAGCAGGCCAGGATCATATCGCTGGTCACTTCCTGGCCTTCGGCATCGGCAACCCGCTGCACCACGCCGCTGAACTCCATTTGCAGACGCCGCGGCAGCACGATGCCCTGCTGCTCCAGCAGATACGCCACGCCTCCCTTGCCCGACTGGCTGTTGACCCGGATCACCGCCTCATAGCTGCGCCCCATGTCGGCAGGGTCGATCGGCAGGTAGGGGATTTCCCAATAACCGTGAGGGTTTGCGCGGCGGCGCGCAAAGCCTTTCTTGATCGCGTCCTGATGAGAGCCGGAGAACGCAGTGAACACCAACTCACCGGCATAGGGATGACGAGGATGGGTAGGTAACTGGTTGCAGTACTCGACCTCACGCTGAACGTGGGTGATGTCCGAGAAGTCCAGTTCAGGGCTGATGCCGCTGGTATACAGATTCATGGCCAAGGTCAGGATATCGACGTTGCCGGTGCGCTCGCCATTGCCGAACAGCGTCCCCTCGATCCGTTCGGCACCCGCCAGGCACGCCTGCTCGGCAGTTGACACCCCGGTGCCGCGGTCATTGTGTGGGTGCACGCTGATGATCACGCTGTCTCGCTGGCTCACATGCCTGCAGAACCATTCGATCTGGTCGGCGAACACGTTGGCCGTCGACACCTCGACGGTTGTGGGCAGATTGAGAATCATCTTGTTGGACGGCGTTGGCTGGAACTCGGCGATGACCGCGTCGCAGATTTCCAGGCCGAAGTCCAACTCGGTGAAGCAGAACGTTTCCGGCGAATACTGGTAGGTCCACTGGGTTTGCGGATTGGCCTGCATCAACGCCTTGATCTCACGGGTGGCCTGGGTGGCAATATCGATACAGCCAGCGCGGTCGACACCGAACACGACTTCGCGGAACACAGGGGCCGTGGCGTTGTAGACATGCACAATGGCCCGCGGCACGCCCTTGAGCGCCTCGAAGGTGCGCTCGATCAGGTGAGTACGCGCCTGAGTCATGACCTGGATGGTGACATCGTCAGGGATTGCGCCGCTTTCGATAAGCTCACGGACGTAATCGAAATCAGTCTGCGAAGCCGCCGGAAAACCTACCTCGATCTCCTTGAACCCGACCTTGACCAGCAGATCGAAGAAGCGGCGCTTGCGCTCGGCGTTCATCGGTTCTATCAGGGCTTGGTTGCCGTCGCGCATATCAACGCTGCACCAGACCGGTGCGGCTTTCTGTACCTGGCCAGGCCAGGTGCGGTCCGGCAGATCAACCACGTTGAAATGGCGGTATTTAGTGGAAGGGTTCTTCAACATCATGGTGGCGTTCTCCTTGGCCTGTAAGCGATCGTGCTGGCGCTGGGTGAGGTGAGCGTATATCTGATATTGGATCCAATTTATGCTGAAAGCGCTTAGTCTGGATTGCGTTCTGTTTACCCAGAAACAGGGTTATGTTTTTTAAAATTGCTGAGAAATCAATTTTCTTAGTGAATACTTGCCATATGACATAAAAAGTATCTTCACGCTGCTGCGCCACGGTGGGCCTGACGGACTGTGTCCACTCAACAAAAAAACGCCATGCCTTGGCAAAATCTCGTCGCACTCTTCACCCGCCACTGCCCACGCCCCTGGCTATCCTTGCCCCTGCCGCAGGACGCGGCATCCCCAGTGACCAAGGAGTGTCCATGTCTCTCGCCCTCGTCCACAGCCGCGCCCAGGTCGGGGTGCTGGCGCCCGCTGTCAGCGTCGAAACCCACTTGGCCAACGGTCTGCCCAACCTCACCCTGGTCGGCCTGCCCGAGGCCACGGTCAAGGAAAGCAAGGACCGGGTACGCAGTGCCATCGTCAATTCCGGCCTCGAATACCCGGCCCGACGCATCACCCAGAGTCTCGCCCCCGCCGACCTGCCCAAGGATGGCGGGCGCTACGACCTTGCCATCGCCCTGGGCATCCTCGCCGCCAACGGCCAGGTGCCGGTGGCGACCTTGGTCGATTTCGAATGCCTGGGCGAGTTGGCGCTATCCGGGGCATTGCGCCCGGTGCAGGGCGTGCTGCCAGCGGCGCTGGCGGCGCGGGAGGCCGGGCGGGCACTGGTGGTGCCGCGGGAGAATGCCGAGGAGGCGAGTTTGGCCAGTGGGCTGGTGGTGTATGCGGTCGGGCATCTGCAGGAGTTGGTGGCGCACCTCAATGGCCAGGCACCGCTGCCAGCCTATGCCGCCAATGGCCTGACCCTACGCGCGCGCCCCTATCCGGACCTCAGCGAAGTACAGGGGCAGATCGCGGCCAAGCGCGCCCTGCTGGTCGCGGCGGCGGGGGCGCACAACCTGCTGTTCACCGGGCCACCCGGCACTGGCAAGACCTTGCTCGCCAGCCGCCTGCCGGGCTTGCTGCCACCGCTGGACGAGCACGAGGCGCTGGAGGTTGCGGCCATCCAGTCGGTCAGCGGCAAGGCACCGATCAACTGCTGGCCACAGCGGCCGTTTCGCCATCCTCATCACAGCGCGTCGGGCCCGGCACTGGTCGGTGGCGGCAGTCGGCCACAGCCTGGGGAAATCACCCTGGCCCATCATGGGGTGCTGTTTCTCGACGAACTGCCTGAGTTCGAGCGGCGTGTGCTGGAGGTGCTGCGCGAGCCGCTGGAGTCTGGCGAGATCGTGATTTCACGGGCCAGGGACCGGGTGCGCTTTCCTGCGCGCTTCCAGCTTGTAGCGGCGATGAACCCCTGCCCCTGCGGCTACCTGGGCGACCCGGCAGCCCGCTGCCGGTGCAGCCCTGAGCAGATCCAGCGCTACCGCAACAAGCTCTCGGGCCCGCTGCTCGACCGCATCGACCTGCACCTGACCGTCGCACGCGAAAGCACCACCCTCAGCCACCAGCCCAGTGGCGAGACCAGCGCCAGCGTCGCTGCCCAGGTCGCCCAGACCCGCGAGCGGCAACAGCGTCGCCAGGGTTGTGCCAACGCGTTTCTCGATATGCCAGGCCTGCGCAAACATTGCGACCTGAAATCCGCCGACCAGTCATGGCTGGAAGGCGCGTGCGAGCGACTCAACCTTTCGTTGCGCGCCGCCCACCGCCTGCTCAAGGTCGCCCGCACCCTGGCCGACCTCGAACAGGCCGAGCGCATCGCCCGCTCCCATCTGGCCGAGGCCCTGCAATACCGACCCGGCAGTTGACCTGACGTCCGTACAACCACCGATTAACCCACTCAATCTTCTCCATAGCGGAAATATATTTTGCGCGCTAAATATTTGCGCGCAATATTCGACTCAAGCAGCAAGCAGTCGCTGATCCCTTACCGAACCCTTGGAGAACGATCATGACCACCCTTCGCAAAGCCTTCGCCATCGCCACCCTGACCCTCGGCACCACTGCAGGCGCCTTCGCCCAGTCCATCGAGGCCACGCCTTACCACTACGGCATGAACCTGGACATCGCCCAAGTCATCGCGGTCGATGCCCCGAACAGCACTCGCAGCCATGCCTCCGCTGCCACCCTCACCTACCGCGATAGCAGCGGCCAGGTGCAGAAGGTCAGCTACATCCACCCAACCACCACCGCCAACCAGAACTGAACCCCACGGCCCGACCCCAGAGGAGCTTGAACCATGAAACTGTCCCGCACCCTGACCGCCGGCCTGCTCGCCCTCGCCGTCAACAGCGCCTTCGCCGCCGGTAGCGCCGGCGTCGAGCACACCACCCAAGGCTTCCTCGATGCCCTGGCCGCCGGTGGCGGCAAGCCGCTGGAAACCTTGGCGCCCAAAGATGCACGGGCCGTGCTCAGCGGTGCGCAGGCCAGCGTCAAGGTCGATCTTTCGGGTATCCAGGTCGAGCGTCGCACACTGCAGATCGACGGCAAGCCGCTGGACATCCGCGTGGTGCGCCCGCAAGGCGCGAAAGGTGAGCTGCCAGTGTTCATGTTCTTCCACGGCGGTGGCTGGGTGCTGGGCGACTACCCGACCCACGAGCGCCTGATCCATGATCTGGTGGTCGGCTCCGGCGCGGCGGCAGTCTATGTCGACTACACGCCATCGCCAGAAGCGAAGTTCCCCACCGCGATCAACCAGGCCTACGCCGCGACCCGCTGGGTGGCCGAGCACGGCAAGGAAATCGGTGTGGATGGCAGCCGACTGGCCGTGGCCGGTAACAGCGTCGGCGGCAACATGGCGGCGGTGGTGGCGATCAAGGCCAAGGAAGCGGGTACACCCAAGCTGCGGTTCCAGGCGCTGTTGTGGCCGGTGACCGACGCCAACTTCAACAATGCATCGTACAACCAGTTTGCCGAAGGGCACTTCCTGACGCGCAACATGATGCAGTGGTTCTGGGACAGCTACACCACTGACCCGCGCCAGCGTGATGACATCCATGCCTCGCCACTGCGGGCTAGCCTGGATCAACTCAAAGGCCTGCCGCCAGCACTGGTGCAGACCGCCGAAATGGATGTGCTGCGTGACGAAGGCGAAGCCTACGCCCGCAAGCTCGATGCTGCCGGTGTGCCGGTGACTGCCGTGCGCTACAACGGCATGATCCATGACTTCGGATTGCTGAACGTGCTGGGGCAGGTGCCCGGAACTCGTAGCGCGATGAATCAGGCGGCGCAGGCGCTGAAGGAACATCTGCAATAACGATAGTCGCCTCACCGGCCTCTTCGCGGGCAAGCCCGCTCCCACATTTGTAGGAGCGGGCTTGCCCGCGAAGAGGCCCTTGAGGGCTGCAAAGGCTCCAAATCCTGAACGCTGCTTCCCACCCCCTACGGTTGCCCCCTCCCCCCGCCGAGACGAAAATGCCTACCGTCCCCGGCGCCTGCTCACACAGCGCTTCATCCAAGCCTCCTGGAGTTCTACCCATGCCACATGAAGGCAGCATCCTGCAGACCGCAGTGATATTCCTGCTTGCCGCCGTCGTCGCCGTGCCTCTGGCCAAGCGCCTGCAACTGGGTGCTGTCATCGGCTACCTGCTGGCTGGCGTGGCCATCGGTCCACAAGCGTTGGGCCTGATTCGCGACACCGAGAGCGTGGCGCACATTTCCGAACTGGGCGTAGTCCTGCTGCTGTTCATCATCGGCCTCGAACTTTCCCCACGACGTCTGTGGCTGATGCGCAAGGCGGTGTTCGGCGTAGGCCTGGCACAAGTGGTGCTGACCGGCGCGATCATCGGTGCCATCGCCCTGTTCGGCTTTGCCCAGTCCCTGCCAGCGGCGGTGGTGCTCGGTCTGGGCCTGGCGTTGTCATCCACCGCACTGGGCCTGCAGAGCCTGGCCGAAAGCAAGCAACTGAACGCCCCCCACGGGCGCCTTGCCTTTGCCATCCTGTTGTTCCAGGACATTGCCGCGATCCCGCTGATCGCGCTGGTGCCCCTGCTGGCGGCCAGCGGCCCGGACACCAGCCACGGCGACAGCATCGAACATGGCCTGCGGGTGTTCGGCAGCATCGCCATCGTCATCGTCGGCGGCCGCTACCTGCTGCGCCCGCTGTTTCGCATCGTCGCCCGTACCGGCCTGCCGGAAGTGTCCACGGCCACCGCACTGCTGGTGGTGATCGGCACGGCCTGGCTGATGGAGGAAGCCGGCATTTCCATGGCGCTGGGCGCGTTCCTCGCGGGCCTGCTGCTGGCCGACTCCGAATACCGGCACGAGTTGGAGTCGCAGATCGAACCGTTCAAGGGCCTGCTGCTGGGGCTGTTCTTCATCAGCGTTGGCATGGGCGCCAACCTTGGCCTGCTGCTGGAGGCACCCGCGCTGCTGCTGGGCCTGACCTTGCTGCTGGTAGCAGTGAAATTGCCACTGCTGATGCTGGTCGGGCGTGCGGTGGGCGGGCTGAACCGCCTGAGCGCACTGCGCCTGGGGCTGGTGCTGGCGGCGGGAGGTGAGTTCGCCTTCGTGGTGTTCAAGCTGGGCAAGGACCAAGGCTTGTTCGACACCTACACCTACGACCTGCTGCTGATGACCATCACCCTGTCGATGGCCCTGACGCCAATGTTGCTGCTGGCCAGCTCGCGCCTGATCAAGCGCTCGGCGCCAGCGCGCGAAGTGCCGGAGCAATACCGCACGATCCAGGCCGACGCCCCGCGCGTGGTGATCATCGGCATGGGCCGCATGGGGCAGATCGTGGCGCGTATCCTGCGGGCACAGAAAGTCTCCTTCATCGCCCTGGATACCTCGGTCGATGCCATCGAGATGACCCGCACCTTCGAACAGGCCCCGGTGTTCTACGGCGACCCGATGCGCCCCGAGGTGCTGCATGCGGCCAAGGTCGGCGAGGCCGAGTACTTCGTCATCACCACCGACGATCCGGAGGCGACCATCCGCATCGCCGAGCGGGTCAAGCATGAGTACCCGCACCTGAAAGTGATCGCCCGGGCGCGTAACCGCCAGCACGTGCACAAGTTGCTCGACGTCGGCGCCGAGCCGATTCGCGAGACCTTCTACTCGAGCCTGGAGATGACCCGCCTGACCCTGATCGGCCTCGGCCTGAGCGAGACCCAGGCGGCAGACCGCATCCAGCGCTTCACCGAGCACGACCAGCAGGTGCTGGAGGCACAGGGGCGGGTTCGCGATGACCGGGCGAAGGTGATGCAGACGGCCAAGGAGGCCAGGGTGGAGCTGGAGCGGTTGTTCGAATCGGATAGCGACTGAGTTGGGTGACACGAACGTCGCTCAAACAAAACCCGCCACACAAACAGCAAAAAGGGCGACTGTCTCCAGTCGCCCTCGATGCCGCAGTCGCGCAGGCCCGGCCTCAGCCGGTCACTTCGCCAGAAATGCCAGCAAGTCGTCGTTCAGTTGCTGAGCATGGGTCACGGCAAAGCCGTGTGGTGCACCGGGATATACCTTCAACTGCGCGCCCTTGATCATCTCGGCGGCTTTCTTGCCGGTGGTCTCGAACGGCACGATCTGGTCGTCATCGCCGTGGATCACCAGCGTCGGTACATCGATCCTGGCCATATCCGGGCGGAAATCCGTTTCGGAGAACGCCGTTACGCAGTCGATGGTGCCTTTGAGCGAGGCCAGCAGGGCAATGTTCAGGGTCTGGGCCTGTACGCCCTGGGAGACTTTCTGCCCATGGTTGATGCCATAGAACGGCGCGGCGAAGTCGGAAATGAACTGCGCACGGTCGGCACGCAGGCCGTCGCGAATACCGTCGAATACCGACTTGTCGACACCCTCGGGGTTGTCGGCGGTCTTGATGAACAGTGGAGTCACCGCGCCCAGCAGCACCAGCTTGGCCACGCGCTCGCTGCCATGCTTGGCGATATAGCGGGTGACATCGCCGCCGCCCATGGAGAAGCCGACCAGGGTGACGTCACGCAGGTCCAGATGCTCGATCAGCTGGGCGATGTCATCGGCGAAGGTGTCGTAGTCGTAACCGTTCCACGGCTGGCTGGAACGCCCGAAGCCGCGGCGGTCGAAGGCGATGGTGCGATAGCCGCGGCTGGCCAGGAACTCCATCTGGCCATCCCACATGTCGGCGTCCAGCGGCCAGCCGTGGCTGAACAGCACGGGCTTGCCGCTGCCCCAGTCCTTGTAATAGATCGCGGTGCCATCGCGGGTAACTAGTGTGCTCATGTCGGAATCTCCTGAAAGTCGGGTAGGTCTGGATCTTGAGTGCGGGGCGCGAGGAACATTCCATCGCGCAGCTGACCGGTCGGCCACGAGGCGTACCGACCGGCCATTGGTGGGTCACTTGCCAGCGGTGAGAGCGTTGTAGCTGGTGATCAGGTTGCGGTAGTCCGGGATGTGGTTGGAGCACAGCGCGGCCAGCCCTTCGACGTCGTTGCGCCAGTCGCGGTGCAGCTCGCAGGCCACGCCGAACCAGGTCATCAGTTGCGCGCCGGCAGCTTCCATGCGGCGCCAGGCGGCATCGCGGGTCATCTCGTTGAAGGTGCCGGAGGCATCGGCCACCACGAACACTTCGAAGTCTTCGGCCAGGGCCGACAGCGCCGGGAAGGCCACGCACACTTCAGTTACCACACCGGCGATGATCAGCTGTTTCTTGCCAGTGGCCTTCACTGCCTTGACGAAGTCTTCGTTGTCCCAGGCGTTGATCTGGCCAGGGCGGGCGATGTAGGGCGCGTCCGGGAACAGTGCCTTGAGCTCTGGCACCAGCGGGCCGTTGGGGCCTTGCTCGAAGCTGGTGGTGAGGATGGTCGGCAGGTTGAAGAACTTGGCCAGGTCGGCCAGGGCCAGCACGTTGTTCTTGAACTTGTCCGGCTCGATGTCGCGGACCAGCGACAGCAGGCCTGCCTGGTGGTCCACCAGCAGTACGGCGGCGTCGTCTTTGTTCAGGCGGTTGTAGGTGAATTGGCTCATGGTCTGTACTCCCAAATGTGTCTTCGATGTGCGGTAGGTGGGGTAGTGCGCGTTGATGAGTACAGATTAAAAACATCACCTTTGTTGCGGTAGACTGCAAAAATTGTCTGTAGCGTTCTATCTGGAGAACGATCTTGGAAGACCTGAATTCCCTCTATTTCTTCACCCAGGTCGTCGAGCATGGCGGCTTCGCCCCGGCGGGCCGGGCGCTGGACATGCCCAAGTCGAAACTCAGCCGGCGCATCGCCGACCTGGAAGACCGTCTTGGCGTTCGCCTGCTGCACCGTACCAGCCGCCACTGCTCGCTGACCGAGATCGGCCAGGCCTACTACAACCGTTGCCTGGCCATGCGTGTGGAAGCCGAGGGCGCGGCAGAGATCATCGAGCGCAACCGCAGCGAACCACGTGGCCTGGTGCGTATCAGTTGCCCCACTACCCTGCTCAACTCGTGGGTCGGGCCGATGCTCACGCGCTACATGCTCAAGTACCCACAGGTGGAGCTGTTCATCGAGAGCACCAACCGTCGCGTCGACCTGTTGCATGAAGGCTTCGATGTGGCGCTACGGGTGCGCTTCCCGCCGCTGGAGAACACCGACATGGTGATGAAGGTGCTGAGCAACAGCACCCAATGCCTGGTGGGCCATCCATCGTTTCTCGCCCAGTTGCCCGAGGGTTTCGAACCGCAGATGTTGAGCACGCTGCCGAGCCTGCACTGGGGCGCGGCGCAGCAGAAGTATCAATGGGAGCTGTTTCAGGGGGAGGACATGGCGCGCAAGCTGGTGATCGCGCACACGCCGCGCATGGTCACCGATGATCTGTTCGCGCTGCGGCATTTCGTGGTGGCGGGGGTGGGCATCGCGCACTTGCCGCGGGTGGCGGTGCGCGAGGACCTGGCCCAGGGGCGCCTGGTGGAGATGTTGCCGGCGTGGCAGCCGCGCTGCGGGATCGTCCATGCGATCTTCCCGTCGCGGCGCGGGCTGCTGCCTTCGGTGCGCTCGCTGATCGACCATCTGGCCGAGGAGTTTGCGGTCAGCGATATGGCTTGAGCGTCAGAACGCGAAGCAGGAGCAGCCCAGCGCTCCCCAGAAGCCCTGATAGTCGCTCACCGGCACGCTCGAATGCCGAGCCTTCTCATGGCTGTGCGCATGCACCCCGCACGGCCCGACGCACTGGTGTACCGCCGCCGCCAGTGGCGCACCGGCCCGCCAGTGGCCCGGCACCTTGGCCACCGGCGACCACTCGGGCACCACCGGAATCTGCGCCGGGCCGAGCTTGTCGAACTCCGCCGCGCCGTACACCACCTTGCCATCCACCACCGTCAGCACCGACTCGATGCTCTTGATCGCCTCTTCCTCGACGCTGAAGAAGTCCAGCGACAGCGCCGCCAGGTCAGCCAACTGCCCGACCTTGATCTGCCCCTTCTTGCCCTGCTCGCTGGAGAACCAGGCACTGCCATGGGTGAACAGCTCGAGCGCCGTGGCGCGACTCAGGCCTTCCGGGTACAGCTCCAGGCCGCCGACGGTCTTGCCGCTGACCATCCAGTACAGCGAGGTCCAGGGGTTGTAGCTCGACACCCGGGTGGCATCGGTGCCAGCACCCACTGGCACGCCCTCGGCGAGCATGCGCTGGATCGGCGGGGTTTTCTCTGCAGCCTTGGCGCCGTAGCGGTCGACGAAATACTCACCCTGGAAGGCCATGCGGTCCTGGATGGCAATCCCGCCATTCAACGCCCGCACCCGCTCGATGTTCTTCGGCGAGATGGTTTCGGCGTGGTCGAAGAACCACGGCAGGTTGTTGAACGGGATATCGCGGTTGACCTTCTCGAACACATCGAGCATGCGCGAGATGGACTCGTCGTAGGTGGCATGCAGACGGAACGGCCAGCGCTGCTCGACCAGGTGACGGATCACCGGTTCGAGTTCCTCTTCCATGGTCTGCGGCAGGTCCGGACGCGGCTCGAGGAAGTCCTCGAAGTCGGCGGCGGAGAACACCAGCATCTCGCCAGCACCGTTATGGCGCAGGAAGTCGGTGCCGCTGTGGACCTTGACGCTTGAAGTCCACTTCTTGAAGTCGTCCAGTTCTTCCTTGGGTTTCTGGGTGAACAGGTTGTAGGCGATGCGCACGGTCAGTTGGTCGTTGTCGGCCAGCTGCTGGATCACCGAATAGTCATCCGGGAAATTCTGGTAGCCGCCACCGGCATCAATGGCGCTGGTCAGCCCGAGACGGTTGAGCTCACGCATGAACTGGCGGGTCGAGTTGACCTGGTACTCCAGCGGCAACTTCGGCCCCTTGGCCAGGGTGGCGTAGAGGATGGTCGCGTTGGGGCGGGCGATGAGCATGCCGGTCGGGTTGCCGAACTTGTCACGCTGGATTTCGCCACCGGGCGGGTTGGGCGTGTCCTTGGTATAGCCGACGGCACGCAATGCGGCGCGGTTGAGCAGGGCACGGTCGTACAGGTGGAGGATGAACACCGGCGTGTCAGGCGCTGCCTGGTTGATTTCTTCGAGGGTAGGCATGCGTTTTTCGGCGAACTGGAATTCGTTCCAGCCACCCACCACCCGTACCCATTGCGGCGTGGGTGTGCGCAAGGCCTGCTCCTTGAGCATGCGCAGGGCATCGGCCAGCGACGGCACGCCTTCCCAGCGCAGTTCGAGGTTGTAGTTCAGGCCGCCGCGGATCAGGTGCAGGTGCGAGTCGTTCAGGCCGGGGATCACCGTGCGCTGCTTCAAGTCGATGATCTGCGTGCTGTTGCCCTTGTGGGCCATGGCCTCGGCATCGCTGCCCACGGCGACGAAGCGCCCGTCCTTGATGGCCACGGCGGTAGCTGTGGGGTTTTCACGGTCGACGGTGTGCAGCTTGCCGTTGAACAGAATGAGGTCTGCGGTCATGGGATCTCCTGAAATGTCGGCATGGGCGGAATCGGTGAAGGGCAGTGCTGACCAGAGCGCGCCGGCCGCACCGAGCAGGGTGCTGTTGGCGAGGAAACGGCGGCGGCTCTTGTCGGTGGGATCCTGGTTCATGGTGCTCTCCGTCCGGAGGGGTGATCGGCAGGCGATTGAACGCTAGCACTGGATCGTCAGGCGTGCGCTCAACGGCGCAGCCATCCGGCGCAGCGGCGCGTCACCCACGGCATGATGAAGAACACCACCGGGAGGATGACGCACAGGTTGACCAGCAAGTTGCTGGCCAACGGCCCGCCCAGCGGCGGCACCTTTGCGAACAGCGGCGCCAGCAACTGGGGCACCAGCAGGGTCATCGGGCAGATCACCAGATAAGTGAGCACCGCCTGCTTCCAGCGCGCAGGCTGTGTGGCTGGCGTGCTGGACGGGGTGAACCAGAACTCCGGATCGTCGTGGATACGGGTCTGGTCACCCTCTTCCAGCAGCGGCAGCACTTCGGCGACCAGGCGCTGGCGCTCCGGTGAATCGACCCAGGCACGCAGTTGCCCTGCATCGGCAAAACGCACCACGGTGGTGAACTGGCCGCCATTGTCATCCGGACGAATCACGTTCACGTCCAGATGACCAGGCTGGCGGCGGGCAACACCGACGGTACGACGCAACCAGGTCTCGTAGTGCGCCAGGGCATCGGCCCGGACTTTGTGCTGGATCACCAGGGTGACCACGCTGCTGTTGTTCATCGCTGAATACCTGAGCAAAATTTGACCAGGCGCCGTGGGTGGCGCCTGGCGGGGTGGGTCACTTGCCAGCGGTGAGGGCGTTGTAGCTGGTGATCAGGTTGCGGTAGTCCGGGATGTGGTTGGAGCACAGCGCGGCCAGCCCTTCGACATCGTTGCGCCAGTCGCGGTGCAGCTCGCAGGCCACGCCGAACCAGGTCATCAGTTGCGCGCCGGCAGCTTCCATCCGGCGCCAGGCGGCGTCGCGGGTCATCTCGTTGAAGGTGCCGGAGGCATCGGCCACCACGAATACTTCGAAGTCTTCGGCCAGGGCCGACAGCGCCGGGAAGGCCACGCACACTTCAGTTACCACACCGGCGATGATCAGTTGCTTCTTGCCGGTGGCCTTCACCGCCTTGACGAAGTCCTCGTTGTCCCAGGCGTTGATCTGGCCAGGGCGGGCGATGTAGGGCGCGTCCGGGAACAGTGCCTTGAGCTCTGGCACCAGCGGGCCGTTGGGGCCTTGCTCGAAGCTGGTGGTGAGGATGGTCGGCAGGTTGAAGAACTTGGCCAGGTCGGCCAGGGCCAGCACGTTGTTCTTGAACTTGTCCGGCTCGATGTCGCGGACCAGCGACAGCAGGCCTGCCTGATGGTCGACCAACAGTACGGCGGCGTCGTCTTTGTTCAGGCGGTTGTAGGTGAATTGGCTCATGGTCGTGCTCCTTCGGGTGGGGTGGGTTGTTGTCTCGACTGCATGGGCACAGATTAAAAACATCGCGTTTCTGGCGGTAGATGGTGAAAAACGGCCTTAGCGTTCTTTTTTTGGAACGATGAAACGGATGTCGCCCTTTTCACAGGTAAACCCACACCCACAGATGCCCCATTGCCTGGGCAACCAACCTGCTCTTTACTACCCCTCAGCCCTCCCCTAGCCCCCGAGACCACCATGCTGGCCTTCATCCAGTCCTACCCCCTGCTGCTGGGAACCTGCCTGATCTTCCTCGACCTGCTGCTCTGGCAACTGATCCCGCTGGAGCGCCGCGCCTGGCGTATCGTCACGCGCCTGGGCATCTTCGTGATCTTCAGCGCCGTCCTGCTGGCCGCCGGCATGAGCCCGCTGCAACCGCCGCCATGGGCGGACGATGTCGCGCGCAACCTGATCGCCACGGTGCTGACCATCGGCTGGTGGCTGTTCGGAGCGCGCACGGTGACGGTGGTGTTCGGCCTGCTGATGATCGCCCGCGGCAGTCACGGCGGGCGCCTGCTGCAGGATGTCGTGGGCGCGCTGATCTTTCTTGCCGCAGCCGTGGCGGCGGCGGCCTATGTCCTGCAACTGCCGGTCAAAGGGCTGCTGGCGACCTCCGGAGTGATGGCCATCGTCATCGGCCTGGCGCTGCAGAGCACCCTGGCCGACGTGTTCTCCGGCATCGTGCTCAACACCACGCGGCCCTACCAGATCGGCGACTCGATCTCCATCGACGGCACCGAGGGCAAGGTGGTGGATATCGACTGGCGCGCCACGCGGCTGATCACCGGCAGCGGCAGCCTGGCTGTGATTCCCAACTCGGTGGCGGCCAAGGCGCGCCTGCTCAACCACAGCCGGCCAGCCGACCGCCACGGGGTTTCGATCAGTGTGGTGGTACCCGCCAGAATCCGCCCCAAGCGGGTGTTCGACGCGCTGGAGAAAGCCCTGCAAGGCACCAGCGCCCTGCTGCCGTCACCCGCAGCGAAAGTGTCGGTGAAAGCCTCGACGCTGGAGTCGGTGGAATACGAGGCCAGCGGTTTCATCGCCGACGCGGCGCAAAAGACCGACGTACGCAACCTGCTGTTCGACCTCGCCCACCGCCATCTCGAGGCCAGCGGTGTGATGTGGAACCTCGACCTGGCCGTCGCCCCACGTAGCCGACAGCGTGAGCTGCTCGACGAAGTGCGGGTGTTCCGTTCGCTGAGCAGCGAGGAACGCGATGCCCTCAGCCAGCGCATGATGGCGGTGGAGTATCTGGCCGACCAGGTGATCCTGGATGTCGGCCAACAGTCCGATCACTTGCTGGTGATCGGCAGCGGTGTGGTCCAGGCCTCGATCCGCAATGGCGACAAGCGCGTGGAGGCCGGGCGCATGGGGCCGGGGGAAGTGCTGGGGATCGAGGGCATCATGGACGAGAACAGTTCGTTCGCCGAGTTCCGCACCCTGACTGGCTGCCTGCTGTACCGAATCGACAAGGAGCAGGTGCGCAGTTGCCTGGCCGAGCGCGGCGACGTGGTGCAGGCGTTGAACAAGCTGCAGCGGTTCAGGCTGCAGAGCCGGGAGTCGCTGCTGATGCAGAAGCCGGCAGCGGTGAAGAAGGGCGGCTTTCTGAGTTGGCTGCACAAATAAGCGGGCCCTTTCGCGGGTTTATCCGCGAAGGGGCCAGTGCAATCACAGCACCACGCGCAGGCACTGCCCTGCGTGATACAGCGAGAAGCCCGACTCGTAGAATGCCGTGCGCAACGAAGGCGCACTCACCGGCTTCATCGGTGAGAACGGGATCGGCAGGCGGTCCGGATCATCCTTGAGCAGAAACTGCGCAAGAGCCCGGCCAATCACGGTGCCCGTGGTATTGCCACGGCCGTTGTAGCCTGTCACCGCTACCACTCCCGACGCCGGTTCGAACAGACGCATCAGGTGGTCGGGGGTAAAGTCGATGCAGCCGGTCCAGTGCATTTCCCACTCGACCTTGCCCAACTCAGGGAAGTAATGGCTCTGGATGCGATCGGCCCAACTGCGCACGAACCACGCCGGCTTGTTGTCGACCCGGCCCAGGCTGCCGAGCAGCAGGCGACCCTGATCATCACGGCGGATACTGCTGAGCACGGTGCGGGTATCCCACGAACCCTGGCCATGGGGCAGGATCCTGTCGGCCACCGCACCCTGCAGCGGCTTGGAGGCGATCTGATAGTAGTAGCCGCGGAAGAAGTGCTTCTGCAGGTGGCTCCAGTCGCCTTCAGTGTAGGCGCCCGTGGAAATCACCACCTTGTCGGCGCGCACGCTGCCACGGTTGGTGGCGACTCGCCAGCCGTCGCCATCACGCGTCAGGCCTTCGACCGCCGATTGCTGGAACAGCTTGCCACCCAGACGCTGCACCGCCGAGGCCAGGCCTTGGGTGTAGCCCATGGGGTTGATGGTGCCGGCGCGGCGGTCGAGCAGCGCGGCGGAAATTTTGTCGGTGCCGCAGTATTCCTGGCATTCGGCCCCCCGCAGCAGTTCCACGTCGGCACCCCGGCGACGCCATTGTTCATGGCGTGCTTCGAGGTCGGCGAGGCCCGTGGCGTTGTGCGCCATATGCAGGTTGCCTTTGTGCTGGGCCTGGCAGTCGATGCCCAGGCGTTCGATCATGGCGAAGACTTCACCGGGCGCCTCGCCAAGCACCTTGTTCAGGCGCCCGCCCTGCTCCAGCCCCAAGGTCGCCTCGACATCGTCGGGACGGATCCAGGTCCCGGCGTTGACCAACCCGACATTGCGCCCGGAGCCGCCATGTCCAACCTTCCAGGCCTCCAGCAGGATGACCGACTTGCCCTGTTCGAGCAGGTGGATCGCCGCCGACAGCCCGGTGATTCCTGCGCCGATCACGCAGACATCGGCCGTGTGCTCACCGGCCAGCGCCTGTGAAGCGACGGTCGGTCGGGTGATCGATTCCCACAGACATTCTTGACGCAGTTCGGACATGGCCCGGCTCCAGCAATATTGTTCTTGTTGCGGTTGGGGCGGCATGCCGCCCAATCGCGGGACAAGCCCGCTCCTACAGGGATCCCCATCGCCTGCGCGATCCCTGTAGGAGCGGCGGTTCGGCGCCCCGACTTGTCCCGCGAACCGGGGGCCAAGGCCCCCGGCCATTCACCTCAGTCGAACACGATGCCCTGCGCGAGCGGCAGCTCACGCGAGTAGTTCACGGTATTGGTCTGACGGCGCATGTAGCCTTTCCACGCATCCGAACCGGACTCACGGCCACCACCCGTCTCTTTCTCGCCACCGAACGCGCCGCCGATTTCCGCGCCGCTGGTGCCGATGTTGACGTTGGCGATACCGCAATCACTGCCCGAGGCGCTCTGGAAGCGCTCGGCCTCGCGGATGTCGGTGGTGAAGATGCACGACGACAGGCCCTGTGGCACTTCGTTGTTCAGGCGCAGGGCCTCTTCGAAGTCATCGTAGGCCAGCACGTAGAGAATCGGCGCGAAGGTTTCGTGGCGCACCACCTCGCTCTGTGCCGGCATCTCGGCGATGGCGGGCGATACGTAGTAGGCATTGGGGTACTGGTCGGCCAATTGGCGCTCGCCACCGAAGACCTGCCCACCCTCGTCGCGCGCCTTGGCCAGCGCGCCCTGCATGGCGTCGAACGACAGCTTGTCGATCAGCGGGCCGACCAGGTTGTCCTTGCGCGGGTCGCCGATGCGCACCTTGCCGTAGGCGGCTTTGACACGGGCGACCACTTCGTCCTTGATCGAGCGGTGGACGATCAGCCGGCGCAGCGTGGTGCAGCGTTGGCCAGCGGTGCCCACGGCCGAGAACAGGATGCCGCGCACGGCCAGGTCGAGGTCGGCGCTCGGGGCGAGGATCATGGCGTTGTTGCCGCCCAGTTCGAGGATGCTGCGACCGAAGCGCGCCGCAACCCGCGGGCCCACTTCACGGCCCATGCGGGTGCTGCCGGTAGCGCTGACCAGCGGTACACGCGGGTCATCGACCAGGGCTTCACCGGCTTCACGCCCGCCGATCACCAGTTGGCTGAGGCCCTGCGGCGCCTCACCAAAGGCTTTCAGGGCCTTCTCGAACAGCGCCTGGCAGGCCAGTGCGGTCAGCGGGGTCTTTTCCGAAGGTTTCCACACCACCGAGTTGCCGGCTACCAGCGCCAGCGTGGTGTTCCATGCCCATACCGCAACCGGGAAGTTGAAGGCACTGATCACCCCGACCACGCCCAGCGGATGCCAGGATTCACGCATATGGTGGCCCGGACGTTCGGAGGCGATGGTCAGGCCGTAGAGTTGACGCGACAGGCCGACGGCGAAGTCGCAGATGTCGATCATCTCCTGCACTTCGCCCAGGCCTTCCTGGGTGATCTTGCCGGCTTCGATGGACACCAGCTCGCCAAGGTCAGCCTTGTGCGCACGCAGCACTTCACCAAACAGACGCACCAGCTCGCCGCGACGCGGGGCCGGCACGTTGCGCCAGGCTTCGAAGGCTGCTTGCGCCTGGTCGATGCGGGCGATGGTCTCGGCCTTGCCGAGCAATTTCACCGAGGCGATCTGGCTGCCGTCGATCGGCGTGTGAACAGGGTAGTCGCCCTGGGTGTAATCCGCGGCGGCGACGCCGAGGCGCTCGAGCAATGCAGCAACCATTGTGCTTCTCCTACATCGGGTGAAGGGTTGAAAAGGTGATGGGGATCAGTATTAATCCGATTACATTGCTGCAACAAACGACCTTTATTCCTCTTATCATTCCCCTGCGGAATGGTATCGCAGCCCTAGAGAGTGCCATGTCCAAACGCCTGGTTCCGTCGATGACAGCCTTGCAGTGCTTCGAGGCCGCCGCCCGTCACCTGAACTTCACCCGCGCCGCCGAAGAGCTGCACCTGACCCAGAGCGCCGTCAGCAAGCAGGTGGCACAGCTCGAAGAGATGCTGCGTCACCACCTGTTCCTGCGCATCCGCCGGCGCCTGCAGCTCACGCCGGCGGGTGCGCTGTACCTGGCCGAGGTCAACAAGATCCTCACCCAGGTGGATATGTCCAGCCGCTATGTCCTCACCTATGGCGAACAGACCGAAGTATTGAAAGTAGCCACTCAACCGAGTTTTGGCGTGCGATGGTTGATTCCTCGGCTCAAGGGCTTTGGCAAACGCCACCCCAACATCCACCTGGACATCCGCAACGAGATGGAGCCCTTCGCCCTGCTGCAGGGCTCGGCCGACGTGGTGTTCTTTTTCGGCCAGGGCACCTGGCCGGGTGCGACCTGCGTGGAACTGTTCGGCGAAGAGGTGGTGCCGGTGTGCGCCCCGGAGCTGCTGGGCGGACAAGAGCTGGACGGCCCCGGTGCGGTGGCCAGGCAGGTGCTGCTGCAAAGCACCTCGCGGCCGGAGGCCTGGCATGAATGGTTCCTGGAACAGGGGCTGCACACCGACAACAGCTACCATGGCCCGCGCTTCGATACCTTCTACATGGCGCTCAGCGCCGCACAGTCCGGCTGCGGCGTGGCCCTGGTGCCGCGCTATCTGGCGGCCAAGGAATTGGCCGAAGGCAGCCTGGTAGTGGCCTGGAACCATGCGATGCCGAGCAATGGCAAGCACTACCTGGCGTTCGCCGAACATGCGGCGGAGGTGCCGAAGGTGCGGGCGTTGGTGGAATGGATTCGCGCGCAGTTGCCGGGGTGATGCGTTGGAGCGGCGGGCCCTATCGCGGGACCAGTCGCAGCGGCGGTTCGCCGCTGCGACTGGTCCCGCGATAGGGCCGGCAAATTCAATAGCAAAAGGAATGACCCTCACACTTTTTTTCGCTTGCGGACAAAGTCCATTCCCCGCTTTCATGTAAGGGTATCTACTGACCTTCAGGAAGCTAGCGATGCCCGCCCACGATTTCGTCAGCCCCGACAGCATCCGCGCGCAGTTCTCTGCCGCCATGTCGCTCATGTACAAACAGGAAGTGCCGCTCTACGGCACGCTGCTGGAGCTGGTGAGCGAAATCAACCAGCAGGTCATGGCCCAGCAGCCCGAAGTGGCCCAGGCCCTGCGCTGGACCGGTGAAGTCGAACGCCTGGATCAGGAGCGCCATGGCGCGATCCGTGTCGGCACCGCCGAAGAGCTGGCGACCATCGCCCGCCTGTTCGCCGTCATGGGCATGGAGCCGGTTGGCTACTACGACCTGAGCTCGGCTGGGGTTCCGGTGCACTCCACCGCCTTTCGCGCGGTGCACGAACAGGCGCTGCACATCAGCCCGTTCCGCGTGTTCACCTCGCTGCTGCGCCTGGAGCTGATCGATAACCCGCCCCTGCGCGCATTGGCCCAGGACATCCTGGCCAAGCGCCAGATCTTCACCCCGCGCGTGCTGGAGCTGATCGCTCAGTGCGAACGCGACGGCGGCCTGAGCGCGGCCGATGCCGAAACCTTCGTACAGGAGGCGCTGCACACCTTCCGCTGGCACCAGCAGGCCACGGTCACCGCCGAACAGTACCAGCAACTGCACGACCAGCACCGCCTGATCGCCGATGTGGTGGCCTTCAAGGGCCCGCATATCAATCACCTGACCCCACGCACCCTGGACATCGATGCAATCCAGGTCGGCATGCCGGCCAAGGGCATTCCGCCCAAAGCCGTGGTCGAAGGCCCACCCACCCGGCGCCACCCGATACTGCTGCGTCAGACCAGCTTCAAGGCATTGCAGGAAAAGGTCGCGTTCAGCGATGCCCAGGGCAGCCACACCGCGCGCTTCGGCGAAATCGAGCAACGGGGTGCGGCGCTGACCCCCAAAGGCCGTGCGCTCTACGACCGCCTGCTCGACGCTACCCGGGCCGCCCTCAACGGGGTGCCGGCCGAAACCAATGCCGAGCACTACAAGACGCTGCTGGCGCAGCACTTTGCCGAATTCCCGGATGATCTGACGCAGATGCGCGAGCAGGGGCTGGCCTACTTCCGTTACTTCGCCACCGAAAAAGGCCTGGCCGAGCGAGATCGCCAGGATCGACCGTCCACGCTACAAGGCCTGATCGACGCTGGCCATGTGCATTTCGAGGCGCTGGTGTACGAGGACTTCCTGCCGGTCAGTGCCGCAGGGATCTTCCAGTCGAACCTTGGCGACGATGCCCAGGCTGACTATGGCAGCAATGCCAACCGCGATGCCTTCGAGGCAGCGCTGGGCCTCAAGGTGCAGGACGAACTGGCGCTGTACGCCCAGAGCGAACGACGTTCGCTGCAAGCCTGTGCACAGGCCTTGGGCGTTGCGTTGGACTAGGGTCATCGGGGCTGCCAGGCAGCCCCTTCCCGCATGCCATCACTCGCCGATGGCAGCCTTGTAGCCCGCCGCGTCCAGCAGTTTGTCCAGCTCGGCCTTGTCGCTTGGCTTGAGCTTGAAGACCCACGATTCGTAGGGCGCTTCATTGAGCAGCTCAGGGCTTTCGGCCAGCTCCTCGTTGACGGCGATGACTTCGCCGCCGACCGGGGCGTAGATGTCGGATGCGGCCTTGACCGACTCGACCACCCCCGCAGCGTCGCCCGCGGCGAACACCTTGCCGACTTCGGCCAGTTCGACGAACACCACATCACCCAGAGCTTCCTGGGCGTGATCGCTGATACCCACGGTCACGGTGCCGTCGGCTTCCAGGCGCGCCCATTCATGACTTTCAGCAAAACGCAGGTCGGCGGGGATATTGCTCATGTGTCGTATTCCTCGGTTGGCTCAGCGGTCTACCGCCGGTAATTGAGTGTTCAGATCAGGGTCTTGCCGTGGCGCACGAAGGTCGGTTTGACCACCCGCACCGGATACCACTTGCCGCGAATCTCTACTTCGGCGCGGTCGCCAGTGGCGATGGGCACGCGCGCCAAGGCAATGGACTTGCTTAGCGTAGGGGAGAAACTACCACTGGTGATCTCTCCTTCGCCAATACCGGCAACACGAACTATCTGGTGGGCACGCAGAACGCCGCGCTCCTCCAGTACCAGGCCGACCAGTTTGTCCTGCACACCACGCTCGATTTCCGCCAGCAGGCCGCTGCGGCCGATGAAATCGCGCTCGGCTGGCTCCCAGGCGATGCTCCAACCCAGGTTGGAGGTCAGCGGTGTGTGGGCTTCGTCGATATCCTGGCCGTACAGGTTCATGCCGGCTTCCAGGCGCAGCGTGTCACGAGCGCCAAGGCCGCTGGGGGCAATGCCGGCGCCGACCAGATCGTAGAAGAACGTTGCGGCCTGATCGCCTGGCAAGATGATTTCCAACCCGTCTTCGCCAGTGTAGCCGGTGCGGGCAATGAACCAGTCGCCTTCGCCGACGCCCTCGAACGGGCGCAGCTCGCGAATCAGCGCGGCACGCGCAGCACTGAGCAGTGCGGCGACCTTCTCGCGGGCCTGGGGCCCTTGGATGGCGAGGATCGCAAGATCGGGGCGTACCTCGATACCGACGGCAAAGCCTTCGCTCTGCGCGTTCAACCAGGCCAGTACCTTGTCGCGGGTGGCAGCATTGGCCACCAGTCGATAGCCGTCTTCGGTGCGGTAGGCGATCAGGTCGTCGATGACCTTGCCCTGCTCATTGAGCAACGGGCTGTAGAGGGCTTTTCCGGGGCTTTCGAGGCGGGCCACGTCGTTGGCCAGCAGGCGCCGTAGCCAGGGGGTGGCGTCGGCACCGTCGATGTCGATGACTGTCATGTGGGAAACGTCGAAGACGCCGCAATCACTGCGGACCTGATGATGTTCTTCGACCTGAGAGCCGTAATGCAGGGGCATGTCCCAACCGCCGAAATCGACCGTCTTGGCGCCAAGCGCCAGGTGCAGGTCGTACAGGGGCGTGCGCTGTCCCATGGGTTTCTCCTTCCGGGCGTGGCGAAGCAGAGGCGGTCGGCGCTGTTGAATCAGCACCTGATCTTGTAGGACCCACCTCTACGAATGCCGCGCATTGTAGCCGCAAGGGCGGGGGCTGGCACCCTCAGTGAGGATGCCCAGGGCGATAGGCGGAGCGACGGATCAGGCCGATGACCGGCAAAAGCCCTACCAGCACCAGGGTCAGGGCCGGCAGCGAGGCGCGCGCCCATTCGCCCTCGCTGGTCATCTCGAACACCCGCACGGCCAGGGTGTCCCAGCCGAACGGCCGCATCAAAAGGGTGGCCGGCATCTCTTTCAGCACATCGACAAACACCAGTAACGCGGCACTGAGCGCACCCGGGACCAGCAGCGGTAGATACACCTTGAAAAACAATCTCGGCCCGGCCACGCCGAGGCTGCGAGAAGCCTCCGGCAGCGACGGGCGGATCCGCTCCAGACTGCTTTCCAGCGGCCCGTAGGCCACCGCGATAAAGCGCACCAGATAAGCCAGTAACAGCGCAGCCACACTGCCCAGCAACAGCGGCTTGCCGGCCCCGCCCAGCCAGGTGGAAAGCGGGATCACCAGTTGATTGTCCAGATAGCTGAACGCCAGCATGATCGACACCGCGAGCACCGAACCAGGCAAGGCGTAGCCCAGGTTGGCCAAGCCGACGCCGGCACGAATCGATGGCGTGGGCGCCTGACGCCGGGCGAAGGCCAGCAACAGTGCCACGCTGACGGTGATCAACGCCGCCATCGCGCCCAGGTACAGGGTGTGCAGGATCAATGCGCCATAGCGTTCGTCCAGGTCATGTCGGCCACGCTGCCAGAACCACGCCAGCAACTGCAGCAGCGGGATGACGAAGGCGCAGGCGAACACCAGCAGGCACCAGCCACTGGCCGCCAGCGCCTTGAGCCCGCGCAGATGATAGAGCGCCTGCCCGCGCGGGCGCTCGTTGCCGCTGCGGCTGGCGCCACGGGCGCGGCGTTCGCCATAGAGCACCAGCATCACGACCAGCAACAACAGGCTGGCCAGTTGCGCCGCACCGGACAGGCTGAAGAATCCATACCAGGTCTTGTAGATGGCAGTGGTGAAGGTATCGAAGTTGAACACCGATACCGCACCGAAGTCCGCCAGCGTTTCCATCAACGCCAGGGCGATGCCCGCGCCGATGGCCGGCCGCGCCATCGGCAGCGCCACCCGCCAGAACGCCTGTAGCGGCGACAGCCCCAGCACCCTCGCGGCCTCCATCAAGCCCTTGCCCTGGGCCAGGAAGGCGGTGCGCGCCAGCAGGTAGACATAGGGATAGAACACCAGCACCAGCACGATGATGACCCCACCGGTCGAACGTACCCGGGGCAGGCGCATCGGCCCGAACACCTCGCGCAAGGCACTCTGCACGGGGCCGGAGAAGTCCAGCAGGCCGACGAAGACGAAGGCCAGTACATAGGCGGGAATGGCAAAGGGCAGCATCAGTGCCCAGTCGAGCCAGCGCCGACCGGGAAACTCGCAGAGGCTGGTGAGCCAGGCCAGGCTGACCCCCAGCACGGTGACGCCGACACCCACGCCCAGCACCAGGGTCAGGGTGTTGCCCAGCAGGCGGCTCATCTGGGTGTCGAGCAGGTGCGACCAGATCTGCGTGTCGATCGACTGCCACGACAGCACCAGTACGCTCAGGGGCAGGAGCACCAGGGCGGCGACAAGGCTGACCGGAAGGTACCAGCGGCGTTGGGGGGAGTGGGGCAAGACAGGTATCTCGGTTGCAGGTTGCGACCGCTGTGCGGTCGTTCGCGGCCAAAGCCACTCTCAATGTGTGGGAGTGGCTTCAACTGCGAAGGGGCCTTGAACGGCCCCGAAAGGATAAGCGCTGAAACTCAGTTCCAGCCAGCCCGATCCATCAGGCGAATGGCTTCGGCCTGGCGCTTGCCCGCCACTTCCACCGGCAGGCTGTCGGCCTTGAAGCTGCCCCAGGCCGCGACTTCATCCGACGGCTTGACCTTGGGGTTGGCCGGGAACTCCTGGTTGATGTCGGCGAACAGTTTCTGCGCTTCCTCGCCCGTCATCCACTCGACCAGTTTCTTCGCCGCTTCCGGGTGCGGGGCATGCTTGGTCAGGCCGATGCCCGAGAGGTTGACGTGCACGCCACGGTCGCCCTGGTTGGGCCAGAAGATCTTCACCGGCAGCTTCGGGTCGGCCTTGTGCAGGCGCCCGTAGTAGTAGGTGTTGACCACACCCACGTCGCATTGCCCTGCGGCAACGGCCTGAATCACGGCGTTGTCGTCGGAGAACACGTCGGTGGACAGGTTGCTGACCCAGCCCTTGACCAGCTTCTCGGTCTCGGCCTCGCCGTGGGTCTCGATCAGGGTGGCGGTCAGCGACTGGTTGTAGACCTTCTTCGCGGTGCGCAGGCACAGGCGGCCTTCCCACTGCTTGTCGGCCAGGGCTTCGTAGGTGCTCAGCTCCGAGGGCTTGACCCGCTCGGTGGAGTAGATGATGGTCCGCGCACGCAGGCTCAGGCCGGTCCAGTCGTGGGACGAAGCGCGGTACTGCGGCGGAATGTTCTTGTCGATAATGTCCGACTTGATCGGCTGCAGAATGCCCATCTGCTCGGCCTGCCAGAGGTTGCCGGCATCCACGGTGAGCAGCAGGTCGGCGACGCCGTTCTGGCCCTCGGCCTTGATGCGCTGCATCAGCGGCGCTTCCTTGTCGGTGATGAACTTGATCTTCACCCCGGTCTTGGCGGTGTAGGCATCGAATACCGGCTTGATCAGCTCGTCGATGCGCGAGGAGTACACCACCACTTCATCATCCGCCGCCTGGACGGAACCGGCAAACAAGGTCAGGGCCAGGGCGGCCAGTAGGGGCTTGCGGGGCGACATGGTGGATGCTCCTCGGGGTTAGAGAGGTGCAAATGGTAGTGAATCCCATTTTCCCACTCACCCTTGGAGCCGTTACCGGATGTTGCAAAGCAATCGCGGGGCAAGCCCCCCCTCTAGGACCACCCCGCTCTTCAGGCAGGTGATGTACCTGCAGGAGCGGGCTTGCCCCGCGATAGGGCCCTCAAGCCTTGGCCAGTTCTGGCAGGTCGCCGCTCAACCCCAAGGCCTGGCGCACGAACACCGCCTTGGCCTCAGGCATCCCTTCCACCAGCTTCAACCCGGTATTGCGCAGCCAGCGCAGCGGCAGCGGGTTGGCCTGGAACAGGCGCTCGAAGCCCTCCATCGCCGCCATCAGGGCGAGGTTGTGCGGCATGCGTCGGCGCTCGTAGCGACTCAACACCCTCACATCGGCCAGACGCTCGCCACGCTCGCACGCGTGCACCAGTTCCTCGGCCAGCACTGCCGCATCGAGAAAGCCCAGGTTGACGCCCTGCCCCGCCAGGGGGTGGATGGTGTGGGCCGCATCGCCGATCAGCACCAGGCCTTCGTCCACATAGCGCTTGGCATGGCGCTGGCGCAGCGGCACGCAGACGCGGCGGTCGGCATGCAGCACCTGGCCCAGGCGGCCTTCGAAGGCGCGCTCCAGTGCCTGGCAGAACGCCGCATCATCCAGCGCCATGGCCTGCTCGGCCTGCTCCGGCGTGGTGGACCAGACGATCGAACACCAGTGCTGGCCGTCATCGCGCGACAACGGCAGAAAGGCCAGCGGACCTTCGTCGGTGAAGCGCTGCCAGGCCGTGGCGCGGTGCGCCTCGCTGCAGCGCACGCTGGTGACGATGGCGTGGTGCAGGTAATCCCACTCGCGCGTCTCGCAGCCCGCCAGGCGCCGCACCGCCGAATTGGCGCCATCGGCAGCGACCACCAGCGGCGCACGCAGGCGACGGCCATCGGACAGGGTCACCAGCCACTCATCGCCAGAGCGGCGCAGCTGTTCCAGGCGAGCATTGGGCAGCAGTCCGACGTCACTGTCGTGCAGACGGTCCAGCAGGCCGTCCTGCACCACACGGTTCTCGACGATGTGGCCGAGCACCTGGGCATGCACACTGGCGGCTGAAAAATGAATCTGACCGGTGCCGCTACCGTCCCAGACCTGCATGTCCGAATAGGGCGTCACGCGGCGCCCGGCAATGCCCTCCCAGGCGCCAAGACGCTCGAGAATGCGCTGGCTGGCGGCCGACAGGGCACTGACCCGCGGCTCGAAGGGCGCGGCGTCATCGAAAGGCTTGACCGACAGCGGCCCGCCATCGAGCAGCAGCACCTCCAGGCCACTGTGGCGCAACGCCAGGGCCAGGGCGCTGCCGACCATACCGGCACCGACAATCAACAGATCCGCGCGCATGTCCATGCCTTACGCCTGCCTCGCTTGCGGCTTGAGCCGCACGTATAGGGTTTTGTCGACCCGCGCCACCAGCTCGCCGGCGCCGTCGCGGATATCGACCTGCAGACGCGGCAGGCACTTCTTGCCACCGGCCGTCTGCTGGCGGATGTCGTCCAGCAGTGCGTCGTCGATGTGGAATTCGGCGAACACCGGGCCCTTGCCCGGTGCGATGAAGTCGATGCTGGCGGCCTTGTCCCAGACGATGTACTCGCGGCCCAGCTGCTCGATCAGCAACAGCATGTAGAACGGATCGACCATCGAGTAGAGGCTGCCACCGAACTGGGTGCCGACGTAGTTGCGGTTCCAGCGGGTCAGGTTCATGCGCACCTTGACGCTGCGCATGTCGGGGCTGATGTGCTGCACGCGGATACCGGCCCCCAGGTAGGGCGGGTAGAAATTCAGCAACCAGCGCAGCATGCGGGCCCGGCGCGCGAGCTTGCGGGCGTCTTTCATGCGCGGCCTCGCGGGTCGGGGCGGGTTCCCAGGCCCATGGCCTGGCGGGCGAACCAGCTCTTGGCCGGCGGCAGCAGGTCCAGCCCCAGCAGGCCGAGGTTGCGCCCGGCGGCCAACAGCGGTTGGGCGCTGCCGAACAGGCGGGTGACCTGGTCGGAGAAGCCGATGGTCAGGCTCTGGTCCAGGCGTTGGCGCTGGCGATAGCCCTGCAGCGTTGCCAGGTCGCCCGGCTGCTGCGGGCCTGCGAGCAGGGCCTCGGCCAGCGCCTGCACGTCACGCAGCGACAGGTTGAAGCCCTGGCCTGCGATCGGATGCAGGCTGTGCGCCGCGTTGCCTAGCACCACCAGGTGCGGGCGTACCTGCTCCTCGGCTTCGACCAGCGCCAACGGGTAGAGATGCCGTGCGCCGACCTGGCGCAGAGCGCCGAGGCGGTAGCCGAACGCGTCCTGCAGTTCGCGCAGGAAGGCGCGCTCGTCGATATCGGCCAGACGCCGCGCGTCCATGCCCTGGCGGGTCCAGACCAGCGCGCAGCGGTTTTCCGGCAGTGGCAGCAAGGCCATCGGGCCTTGTTCGGTGAATCGTTCGAAGGCCTGGCCACGATGGGCCTCGCCTGGAGAGATGTTGGCGATCAGCGCGCTCTGGTCATAGGGCGTGCGGCGCACATGAATGCCCAACTGCTCGCGCAGGCCGGAGCGGCCGCCATCGGCGAGAATCGCCAGGTCGCACTCAAGGCTGGTGTCATCGTCGAGTTGCAGGCGATAACCGCCCTCGACGGGCTGCATGGCCCTGACTTCGGCCGGGCAGCGCCAGCTCACCACCTCGCTGTCCAGCCCCTGCCACAGGCACTGGCCGAGCCAGGCGTTCTCCACCACATAACCCAGCGCAGGCACACCTTCTTCCTGGGCATCCAGCCGGGTGGCGCCAAAGCGGCCGCGGTCGGACACCTGGATCTGCCGGATCGGCTCGGCGCGGCGCTCGATGCCCTGCCACAGGCCAAGCTGGTCGTAGATCTGCCGAGTGCCGAAGGACAGCGCCGAGGAACGTGCGTCGTAGCTGGGCTGGAAGCTGTCGCCGGGGGCGAACGGCTCGATCAGCAGGATCTTCCAGCCACGCACCTTGGCCCCGGCCTGCAGCGCCAGCGCGAGGCTGGCACCGACCAGGCCGCCGCCGATGATCGCCAGGTTGACCCGGCTCATGCCACGTCCTTGCGCGCGTCGAGCATCAGTGCCTCGATTTCGTCGACTGTCTTCGGCACACTCGAAGTGAGAATTTCACAGCCCTTTCTGGTGACCACCACGTCGTCCTCGATCCGCACCCCGATGCCGCGCCACTTCTTCGCCACGCTCTGGTTGTCGGCGGCGATGTAGATACCTGGCTCTACAGTCAGCGCCATGCCCGGTTCGAGCACCCGCCACTGACCGCCGACCTTGTATTCACCCACATCGTGCACATCCATGCCCAGCCAGTGTCCGGCGCGGTGCATGTAGAACGCGCGGTAGGCTTCGCTGTCGATCAGCGCCTGCACCTCACCCTTGAGCAGCCCCAGCTCGACCAGCCCTTGGGTGATCACGCGCACCGTCGCTTCATGGGCGTGATTCCAGTGTTTGCCCGGCGCGATCTCGGCAAAGGCGGCTTCCTGGGCCTTGAGCACCAGTTCGTAGATCGCCTTCTGCTCGGGCGAGAACCGCCCGCTGACCGGGAAGGTGCGGGTGATGTCGCTGGCGTAGCAGTCGATCTCGCAACCGGCGTCGATCAGCACCAGGTCACCATCCTTGAGCGGCGCATCGTTCTGCTGATAGTGCAGGATGCAGGCATTGCGCCCGGCGGCGACGATCGAGCCGTACGCTGGCATCTTCGCGCCACCCTTGCGGAACTCGTAGTCCAGTTCGGCCTCCAGGCTGTATTCGTGCAGACCGGCGCGGCAGGCCTGCATGGCCCGCACATGGGCGCGCGCGGAAATTGCCGCAGCCTCGCGCATTACCTTCACTTCCGCTGCCGACTTATACAGGCGCATGTCGTGCAGCAGATGATCCAGGGCAACGAACTCGTTCGGCGGTTGCGCACCGAGGCGCGCCTTGGAGCGGATCACATTGATCCAGTCCATCAGCCGGCGATCGAACTCGGGGTTGCTGCCCATGGCGCTGTAGACCCGCTCGCGACCTTCGATCAGGCCAGGGAGGATCTCGTCGATGTCGGTGATCGGGAAGGCATCGTCGGCGCCGAAGTCGCGTATCGCGCCCTCCTGGCCGGCACGCAGACCGTCCCAGAGCTCACGCTCGGGGTTGCGCTCGCGGCAGAACAGCACGTATTCGCCGTGCTCGCGGCCGGGGATCAGGGCGATCACCGCCTCGGGCTCCGGGAAGCCGCTCAGGTACTGGAAGTCGCTGTCCTGGCGATAGACGTGCTCGACGTCGCGGTTACGGATCGCGACCGCCGCCGCCGGCAGGATGGCGATGCTGTCGGGGACCATCTGCGCCATCAGCGCCTTGCGCCGACGGGCGTACTCCGCCTTGGGTATGTGGCTCATGGGCAAACGACCCCCGGGTCGATCAATGCAGCGATGGTTTTGGCGCCGGAGCGACAGGCGCGGCCAGCTCCGTGTACAGCAGCAGCGGTGCGACGCGCAGGTACTCCATGACTTCCATGTAGTCGCTCTCGCCGTCCTCGGACTCTTCCAGCGCTTCTTGCACCTGGGAGATGGCGACCAGGTCCTGGAGCACTTCCTTGGCATCGGTGGACAGGTCCTTGCCACCGGCGTTCAAGCCAAAACCGGTAATGAAGCCCTGGCACCATTGGCCCAGCGCCGTGGCGCGATCGCTCAGGGCGGCATCGTCGGTCGGCAGCAGCAGCACGATGGCGACGTCTTCGCCGGTCAGCTCGGCCTTGACCATCTCCTGCAGGCCGATCAGGGCGTTGCGGACAGTGTCACCGGGCTCGGTTTCAAGCAGTTGGGCGGCGTCGGCCAGCCAGGCATCGGCATCGAAGCCGGCACCGGCGCAACTGCGACCGATCAGCAGGCCGTGCAGCTCGGCAGGAGTGGCGGGATGGCCATTGCTGGAGAGCAGCATGGCGAAGGCGATGTAAGGCGATTGGGTATTGGGCATGGGCGGCTAGGCGCCAGACGGCGCATATGACTAGAATGAAGACCTTGTATCCTAGCACCGGCAGGCGCGCCAAGACCATCTGCGCTGGCCGTCGCGGCTCGGGCAGAGGCATGATCGCCAGGCGATCGACGAAGGAGCGGATCGAGTGCAACCCATGCAAGACAACGACCTGCAAGCGCTGATGAGCCGATTCGAGTTGCTGATCGAGCGCGTCGAGCAACTAAAACGGCAAAATGCACTCCTAGTAGCTCAGGAAAAATCCTGGCGCGAAGAGCGCGCCCACCTCATCGAAAAGAACGAGATCGCCCGGCACAAGATCGAGTCGATGATCTTGCGTCTGAAGGCCCTGGAGCAAGACTCATGAGTTCAAGCAATAGCGTCACCGTCCAGATTCTCGACAAGGAATACTCGATCATCTGCCCGCCGGAAGAACGCAACAACCTGGTGGGTGCCGCGCGCTACCTGGACGGCAAGATGCGCGAGATCCGCAGCAGCGGCAAGGTGATCGGCGCCGACCGCATCGCGGTGATGGCGGCGTTGAACATCACCCATGAGCTGCTGCACCGCCAGGAGCGCCCTGACGTCGCCAGCGGCGGCACCACCCGCGAACAGGTGCGCGACCTGCTCGAGCGCGTCGACCAGGCGCTGTCCGACGACGCGGTTAGCAAAAACGATTGAGATTGGTATACTGGCGCGACTCCCTGGGGGATGCGCCAGTCGGTTATGTCCCTGAGCCGATACGCACAACCACGGGGGTTGCACGTGGGGCAGGTGTGCATGTCCGCTCGACGGAAAGCCTTAACGCCTCCTGCAATCTCCACCTTGAACTTTCGGGTTCAAGGGCTACACCGATAGCGGTCTTGTCGGGGAGCCTGAATTCTCAATGCCCGCCCTTACCGGCGGGCATTTCGTTTGTGCCGCCGTCGGCGGCCAGCATCCGGGATCGCCTGTGCCATGACCGACACCGTGCCGCTCACCCGTCCGCAACTTCGCCGCGTGCTGCGCAACGCACGACGCGCGTTGACGCCCGCCCAGCAACGCCAGGCCGCCGTCGGGCTGTACCGGCAACTGGCCCAGCACCCGCTGTTTCGCCGCGCGCGGCATATCGCCCTGTACCTGCCAAACGACGGCGAGATCGACCCGCGCCTGTTGCTGCGCGAAGCCCAGCGGCGCGGCAAGCGCACCTACCTGCCGGTGCTGCATGCCTGGCCACGCACGCGCATGGTGTTCCAACGCTTCGAACAGGGCGAAAAACTGCGACGCAACCGCTTCCGCATCCCTGAACCAGTCATCGAGCGCAAGCGTCAGCGGCCGGTCTGGTCGCTGGACCTGATCCTGCTGCCACTGGTGGGTTTCGATGAAGTGGGCGGACGGCTGGGGATGGGCGGCGGCTTCTATGATCGCAGCCTGGCCTATCAGGGGCGGCGCAAGGCGTGGAAGAAACCGCTGCTGCTGGGGCTGGCACATGAATGCCAGAAGGTGGAACGACTGGCGCAGGCCAGTTGGGACGTACCCTTGCGCGGAACGGTCTCGGACCGTGACTGGTACCTGGCGCCGGCCTGAACGTTAGGCCGCGCGCCGCAGCACTTCAGCGCTGCTGTTGGGCGGATACGGCCGGCGCCTGATAGGCGGCGTCGAGCTTTCGCTCCCACAAACCCTGCGCATAACCGGTGGTGACGACACCCAGACCGAAGATGAAAGCCAGGATCCACAGCAGGTCCGGTTTGCGTTTGTTCATCGTTGCCCCCCTAGGCAAACTGTTCAGGCTCGGCAGCCTTCTTGGTGCTACCGGAGCGTATAGCTTTAAAATCGGCGCATTTTCCGACAACGTGACGCGCCACGCAAATGTTGACGCCAACCGGCTGTCGGTTTGATGCAACATCTTATTTCAAACCTTGTCAGGAGCAGCATCCATGGCCTATTGGCTGATGAAATCCGAGCCCGACGAACTTTCCATCGAAGGCTTGGCCCGCCTCGGCCAGGCGCGCTGGGACGGGGTGCGCAACTACCAGGCACGCAATTTCCTGCGGGATATGAGCGTAGGCGACGAATTCTTCTTCTACCACTCCAGTTGCCCGCAACCGGGTATCGCCGGGATCGCCCGGATCAAGGCCGGCGCCTACCCCGACCCGACGGCGCTGGACCCGCAAAGCCACTACTTCGACGCCAAGGCCAGTGCCGAGAAGAACCCTTGGAGCGCAGTGGATGTCGAGCATGTGCGCACGTTCGGTCAGGTGCTTGGCCTCGGCTTGCTCAAGCAGCAGACGGCGCTCGAAGCACTTGCACTGGTGCAGAAAGGCAGCCGCCTGTCGGTGATGCCAGTGACCCCGGAGCAATGGCAGGCAATCTGCGCGCTGGCGAGGTGATCCAGGCAGCCGCTGTGCGGGAGCGCGCCGAGGAACTCACTGCACGATCAGGTTGTTGAACAGCAGGTCCTCGACGATCGGCTTGCCTTCTTCGGTTTCCATCACCTGCTGAACCTGCTTCAAGGCTTCCTGACGCAACGCCTCCTTGGCTTCGACATTGCTCATGTTATCCACGCCTTGCTGGGTGAACAGCGCCACCAGCTGGTTGCGGATCAGCGGCTCATGGTGCTTGACCGCCGCGGCGGCAGCATCGCCGGTCACGCGCAGGGCCACGTCGGCCTTGTAGACGCGCAGCCTGGGGCCGCCATCGAGGGCATAGTTGCCGACCAGAGGCGGGGTCAGGTTGATGTAGGCAACCTTTGGCTCGCCTTCCTTGCCCTCTTCGGCCGTGGCCGCCACCGGCAGCATCAAGGCCAGCACCATCAAGATCCACGCTTTCACGAAATCGCTCCTCAATACAATTGGCGCCAGCTTACCCAGCGCGTCGCTCAAACCCAAGCCCGGGCTTATGCCGGCTTATCAGAGCAGGCCATGCTCGTTGACCCGCCCCTTCGTCCTCCTACACTTATCGGCCATCACCCGCAAAGGAATAGCCCGATGAAAGCTGTGTTGTGCAAAACCCTGGGCCCGGCACGGGACCTGGTGCTGGAAGAGGTCGCGGATCCCGTGCCGAAAAAGAACGAGATCCTCCTCGAGGTGCATGCCGCCGGGGTCAACTTCCCCGACACCCTGATCATCGAGGGCAAGTACCAGTTCCAACCGCCTCTGCCCTTCTCGCCCGGCGGCGAAGCGGCCGGCGTGGTGGCGGCAGTCGGCGAGAAGGCCGGGGCTTTCAAGGTCGGCGACCGGGTCATGGCCCTCACCGGCTGGGGTGCCTTCGCCGAGCAGGTCGCGGTGCCTCACTACAATGTGCTGCCCATTCCGGCAGGTATGGATTTCACCACGGCGGCCGCCTTCGGCATGACCTACGGCACCTCGATGCACGCACTTACCCAGCGTGGCCAGCTCAAGGCGGGCGAAACCCTGCTGGTGCTGGGTGCATCAGGCGGCGTCGGGCTGGCAGCGGTGGAAATCGGCAAGGCGTTGGGTGCACGGGTCATCGCGGCGGCCAGCAGTGCCGAAAAGCTCGCCGTGGCCAAGGCAGCCGGCGCGGATGAGTTGATCGACTACAGCCAGGCCAGCCTCAAGGAAGAGATCAAGCGCCTGACCAACGGCCAGGGTGTGGACGTGATCTACGACCCGGTCGGCGGCGAGCTGTTCGACCAGGCAGTGCGAGGTCTGGCCTGGAACGGCCGGCTGCTGGTGGTGGGCTTTGCCAGCGGCAGCATTCCGCAGATGGCGGCCAACCTGGTGCTGCTCAAGGGCGCTGCAGTGCTGGGGGTGTTCTGGGGCGCGTTCGCCCAGCGCCAGCCAGAAGACAACGTTGCCAACTTCCGTCAGCTGTTTGCGTGGCATGCCGAGGGCAAGTTGAAACCGCTGGTGTCGCAGACCTACGCGCTGGCCGAGGCCGGGGCGGCTATCGAACGGCTGGGGCAGCGGCAGGCGGTGGGCAAGCTGGTGGTATTGGCCAGGTGATTCGGTGATGACTTCTTCGCGGGCAAGCCCGCTCCTACAAACTGTACCGTCTCTGCAGGAGCGGGCTTGCCCGCGAAGAGCCCAGCGCAGTCAAACCTCGCGCAGGTTATGGCAGCGCTGAAACCGCGCCTCCAGCCCCCGATCAGGCATCTGGTGGCTGCGCAAGGCGTTGAGCGTCTGCTCCACATACTCCCGCGTGGTGCCGTAACGCCCCTTGGCACTGGCCAGAATCTGGCTGAACAGGGTGTCCGGCAGGTTGCCGGCATAGCACGGCAAGTGACGCTCGAGCACAAAGCCCAAGGCCTGCACCTTGCTGCCGTCATCGAGTCGGCAGGTCAGCCAATGCGGGCGATAGGCCGGATAGGGCATCTCCCGCTGCCACAGGGCCATCAGCGAGTCGTCCAGGCAGCTCTCGTCCAGGCGGTAAGCAAAGCCGCTGCACGACCCTCCACGATCCAGGCCGAACACCAGCCCCGGGCATTCCGGTGTGCCGCGGTGCTCATGGGACCACAGGTAAAGCCCACGATGATAACCGTGCACCCGCGCACGCTGGCGCTCTACCGAGTTGCACTCCGGACGCCAGATCAACGAACCATAGGCGAACAACCACACAGGCCCACCGTCATGACGGGACATGGTCGTTGTCATGGAGTGCTGCAATTGCTCAGGGGTCAGTTGTTGACCGAAGTCGAGCGACGGAGGATAGGAAACCTGCCACGAAGAACTTTCAAGTGCCGACATAGGCTGCCGCCATTATTTCCTGTGTAACTACCGGAGAGCTGTGTTGCGATCGACGCCTTCGCCTGCGAGCCCGCACCCAATGCTGCGGGGCCTGTACCGCAAGAGGTTGATGACGATGTGCCTACCGTAAGACATATGACGGCGAAACCTCAACCCCTTTTGGCAAAGTTTCACGCGCGATACCGACGACTGGAAAGTGTTGTTATAAGCATAGTAAAAGTTATTAACCCGGCGAGTAATAATTCACCGCTTATAATCGACGACGATAACTTTGGTTATTAATCACGGCGCGCCATTGCAGCGCGCCGCAGGCGCTCATGAAGACCTAGTTACTCAGCCGCGTGGAGCGTAGGCAAACACGTCGGCGCGCATGCGGTGTGCATCCATGCCCGCCTCGACCAGCGCATCGAGCGTGCCATAGACCATGTTCGGTGAACCGCTGGCATAGACATGCACACTGTTCAGGTCGGCGATATCCTCGCACACTGCCTCGTGCAAAAGGCCGCAACGCCCCTCCCAGCCACACAGGTCGCTGACCACCTTGTGCAGGAACAGGTTGGGCAGACGCTCCCATTCGGCCCAGTGCTCGAGGGTGTAGAACTCCTCGGGCCGACGCACACCCCAGTAAAGGTGCACCGGATGCTTGAAGCCGTTGGCGCGGCAATGCTCGACCAGGCTGTGCATCTGGCCCATGCCGGTCCCGGCAGCAATCAGCACCAGCGGCCCGTCCGGCAGCTCGGCCAGGTGTGCGTCACCGAATGGTAGCTCGATGCGGGCCATACCGTTGCGCTGCAACTGCTCGATCAGCTTTACCGCGCTGCTTTCGCGGGCCAGCACATGCAGCTCGAGATCACGGCCCGAATGCGGGGCAGACGCCAGCGAAAAGGCGGCCTTGTCGGCGCCCTCACGCTCGATCATCAGGTATTGCCCGGCGTGGTAGCGCGGCGGCTTGCCGGCGGGCGCGCGCAGACGCACGCGCCAGACATCCCCGCCGACCTCGACGCACTCGCTGACGGTGCAGGCCAGCTTGCGCACGGGCAACTCGCCCAGGGCCAGCACGCCATCCCACAGCAGCACGCAGTCTTCCAGCGGTTCGGCGATGCAGGTGAACAGTTCGCCGTGATCGCGGACTTCACCGTCCTGTCGCACCCGCCCCTCCACCAGCAACGCCGCACACACATGGCAATTGCCGTTGCGACAGCTGCTCGGGCACTCGTAGCCCAGGCGCCGCGCGGCATCCAGAATCCTCTCGCCCGGCTCGATGGACAGCACCGCGCCGGACGGCTGCAAGGTCACCTGCATCAATCTATTCCCAACTGGTCCCACAGCTCATCGATACGGCGGGTAACGGCCTCGTCCTTGACGATGACCCGGCCCCATTCGCGTGTAGTCTCGCCCGGCCACTTGTGCGTGGCGTCCAGGCCCATCTTCGACCCCAGGCCCGATACCGGCGACGCGAAGTCGAGGTAGTCGATCGGCGTGTTGTCGATCATCACCGTATCACGCTTGGGATCCATGCGCGTGGTGATGGCCCAGATCACGTCGTTCCAGTCGCGGGCGTTGACGTCGTCGTCGGTGACGATAACGAACTTGGTGTACATGAACTGTCGCAGGAACGACCACACACCCAGCATCACGCGCTTGGCGTGCCCCGGATATTGCTTTTTCATGGTCACCACCGCCATGCGGTAGGAACAGCCTTCCGGTGGCAGGTAGAAGTCGACGATCTCGGGGAACTGCTTCTGCAGGATCGGCACGAACACTTCGTTCAGCGCCACGCCGAGGATCGCCGGCTCATCTGGCGGCCGGCCGGTGTAAGTGCTGTGGTAGATCGGCTTTTGCCGATGGGTGATGCGTTCGATGGTGAACACCGGGAAGCTGTCCACCTCGTTGTAGTAGCCAGTGTGGTCGCCGTAAGGGCCTTCCGGGGCCATTTCACCCGGATGGATCACACCTTCGAGGATGATTTCTGCGGTGGCCGGCACCTGCAGGTCGCTGCCGCGGCACTTGACCAGCTCGGTGCGGTTGCCGCGCAGAAGCCCTGCAAAAGCGTACTCGGAGAGGGTGTCGGGCACCGGCGTCACGGCGCCAAGGATGGTGGCCGGGTCTGCACCCAGCGCGACGGCCACCGGGAACGGCTGGCCCGGGTGCTTCTCGCACCATTCGCGGTAATCCAGCGCGCCGCCACGATGGCTCAGCCAGCGCATGATGACCTTGTTGCGGCCGATGACCTGCTGGCGATAGATGCCCAGGTTCTGGCGGTCCTTGTTCGGACCACGGGTGACCGTCAGGCCCCAGGTAATCAGTGGCGCCACATCACCTGGCCAGCAGTGCTGGATCGGCAATTGCGAAAGGTCGACATCGTCACCCTCGACCACCACCTCCTGGCACACCGCATCCTTGACCACCTTGGGTGCCATTGACACGACCTTCTTGAAGATCGGCAGTTTCGACCAGGCATCCTTCAGGCCCTTCGGCGGCTCGGGCTCCTTGAGGAAGGCCAGCAGCTTGCCGATTTCACGCAGTTCGCCGACCGACTCGGCACCCATGCCCATGGCCACACGCTCGGGAGTACCGAACAGGTTGCCCAGTACCGGAATGTCGAAACCCGTGGGTTTTTCGAACAGCAGCGCCGGGCCCTTGGCCCGCAGGGTGCGGTCGCAGACTTCGGTCATTTCCAGGACGGGCGAGATAGGAACCTGGATGCGCTTGAGTTCACCGCGCTGCTCCAGGCCACGGATAAAGTCGCGCAAATCGCGATACTGCATGCGTGAGCCTCGTGTTGGCTGTATCGGTCGGGGTGCAGAGTGTAGCGCCGATCGGGCTTTGATAGCCAAATGGCAGAGTGCAATGCGCTCGTTCGTTAGGGCGCATCAATGACTTGGGGCCGCTATGCGGCCCATCGCGGGACAAGCCCGCTCCTACAGGTCTGGCGTGATCCTTGTAGGAGCGGGCTTGTCCCGCGATGGGCTGCGCAGCAGCCCCAATTCGCTGTACCGACGGAAACGCTTACTTGCGCTTCATCGACAGGAAGAACTCATCGTTGGTCTTGGTCTGCTTGAGCTTGTCGATGAGGAACTCGATGGCCGCCACTTCATCCATCGGGTGCAGCAGCTTGCGCAGGATCCACATGCGCTGCAGCTCGTCGTCGGCAGTCAGCAGCTCTTCGCGGCGGGTGCCGGACTTGTTGATGTTGATGGCCGGGAACACACGCTTCTCGGCGATGCGGCGGTCCAGCGGCAGCTCCATGTTGCCGGTACCCTTGAACTCTTCGTAGATGACCTCGTCCATCTTCGAGCCGGTCTCGACCAGCGCGGTGGCGATGATGGTCAGCGAGCCGCCTTCCTCGATGTTACGGGCAGCACCGAAGAAACGCTTGGGCTTTTCCAGGGCGTGGGCGTCGACACCACCGGTCAGGACCTTGCCGGAGCTCGGGATCACGGTGTTGTAGGCACGCGCCAGACGGGTGATGGAGTCGAGCAGGATGACCACGTCCTTCTTGTGCTCGACCAGGCGCTTGGCCTTTTCGATCACCATTTCGGCAACCTGCACATGGCGGGTCGGCGGCTCGTCGAAGGTCGAGGCGACCACTTCGCCGCGCACGGTGCGCTGCATCTCGGTCACTTCTTCCGGGCGCTCGTCGATCAGCAGGACGATCAGGTGGCACTCGGGGTTGTTACGGGTGATGTTGGCCGCGATGTTCTGCAGCATGATGGTCTTGCCCGCTTTCGGCGGAGCGACGATCAGGCCGCGCTGGCCTTTGCCGATAGGCGCGCACAGGTCGATGACACGGCCGGTGAGGTCCTCGGTGGAACCATTACCGGCTTCCATCTTCAGGCGATGGTTCGGGAACAGCGGCGTCAGGTTTTCGAACAGGATCTTGTTCTTCGCGTTTTCCGGACGGTCGAAGTTGATGGTATCGACCTTCAGCAGGGCGAAGTAACGCTCCCCTTCCTTCGGCGGGCGGATCTTGCCGACGATGGTGTCGCCGGTGCGCAGGTTGAAGCGGCGGATCTGGCTGGGCGAGACGTAGATATCGTCAGGGCCGGCCAGATACGAGGCATCTGCCGAACGCAGGAAACCGAATCCATCCTGGAGAATCTCCAGCACGCCGTCACCCGAGATCTCTTCGCCGCTCTTCGCGTGTTTTTTCAACAGGGCGAAAATCACGTCCTGCTTGCGCGAACGGGCCATGTTTTCGATGCCCATCTGTTCGGCCATTTCCAGCAGATCGGTAATCGGCTTTTGCTTGAGTTCTGTCAGGTTCATAAGGGGAGTGACGTAATCATGTAAGAAGGGGGGAATTAAGCTTCTGGCTTAATGAGGTCGCGCCGCTAGATTGGCGACAGGATCGCGTACTGATTCGAATTGGGAGTGCGTCGCGACGGCGTGCAGAGGGCACTGGAGAAGCAGTGCGAGGCCGAATGTAACACTTGCTTTTTTCGACGTCTAGTGGTTTTGACAGGGGAAATCGAGCCTCAGGGGCAAAAAAAGCCCCGCATTCGCGGGGCTTTTTCACATCACAGGTGGGCGTCGAGGAACGCAGCCAGCTGGGACTTGGACAGCGCGCCGACCTTGGTGGCCTCGACGTTGCCGTTCTTGAACAGCATCAGCGTCGGGATGCCGCGCACGCCGTGCTTGGCCGGGGTTTCCTGGTTGTCGTCGATGTTCAGCTTGGCGACGGTCAGCTTGCCTTCGTAGGTGGAGGCGATGTCGTCCAGGACCGGAGCGATCATCTTGCATGGACCGCACCATTCAGCCCAGTAGTCGACCAGCACCGGGCCTTGAGCCTGCAGCACTTCGGCTTCGAAGGTGGCGTCGGTGACGTGTTTGATCAGATCGCTGCTCATGGAGTTCTCCAGGTCGTAAGCATAAAAAACGTTGCCCATCATAGCCGCACCCACGCCCTACAGGAAGCCACGGCCGATTGAGTGTAACTATAGTTGTGCAAGACGCCCCGAATCGAAACCGTCATACAAGCGTCATAGGATTTGTCCGAGGCCTTTGTTGATCAGTCATCCAGGCCACCCGCACATTGCCCTGCATCAATCCTCGCCATGTCGCGCGTTGGCGTATGCCCGCGATCATGGCAGGATTGCCGGGTTATCGACCGAGAACATCCAGATCATGCCGCAAACCACCGCGAAGAACCTGTCTCTGATCGCCGCCATCGACCTTGGCTCCAACAGCTTCCACATGGTCGTGGCCAAGGCCCACCATACCGAGATCCGCATTCTCGAACGGCTGGGGGAGAAGGTTCAACTGGCTGCGGGCATCAACGAAGACCGCCAGCTCAGCGAAGAAGCCATGCAGCGGGGCCTCGAATGCCTCAAGCGTTTCGCCCAGCTGATCAACGGCATGCCGGCCGGCGCAGTGCGCATCGTCGGCACCAACGCCCTGCGTGAAGCGCGCAACCGCAATGACTTCATCCTGCGTGCCGAAGCCATCCTCGGCCATCCGGTCGAGGTCATTTCAGGCCGTGAAGAGGCGCGCCTGATCTACCTGGGTGTGTCGCACACCCTCGCCGACACGCCCGGCAAACGCCTGGTCGCCGATATCGGCGGCGGCAGCACCGAGTTCATCATCGGTCAACGCTTCGAGCCACTGCTGCGCGAGAGCCTGCAGATGGGCTGCGTAAGCTTCACCCAGCGCTATTTCCGCGACGGCAAGATCACCCCGGCACGCTACGCCCAGGCCTACACCGCCGCACGCCTTGAGCTGATGAGCATCGAGAACGCCCTGCACCGCCTGACCTGGGACGAGGCCATCGGCTCGTCGGGCACCATCCGCGCCATCGGCGCCGCGATCAAAGCCAACGGCCATGGCAACGGCGAAGTCAACGCCGAAGGCCTGGCCGTGCTCAAGCGCAAGCTGTTCAAGCTGGGCGAAGTCGACAAGATCGACTTCGACGGCGTCAAACCGGACCGGCGCACCATCTTCCCTGCAGGGTTGGCGATTCTCGAGGCGATCTTCGACGCCCTCGAACTGCAGCGCATGGACCACTGTGACGGCGCCCTGCGTGAAGGCGTGCTGTTCGACCTGCTCGGCCGCCATCATCACGAGGACGTGCGTGAGCGCACGCTGAACTCGCTGATGGAGCGCTATCACGTCGACCAGGGCCAGGCCGCACGGGTGGAGCGCAAGGCGCTGCACGCCTTCGACCAGGTGGCCAAGGCGTGGGATCTGGAAAACGGCAACTGGCGCGACCTGCTGGGCTGGGCGGCGAAGGTGCATGAGGTCGGGCTGGACATCGCCCACTACCACTACCACAAGCACGGCGCCTACCTGATCGAGCACTCCGACCTGTCGGGCTTCTCCCGCGAGGACCAGCAGATGCTGGCCCTGCTGGTACGCGGCCATCGCCGCAACATCCCCAAGGACAAGTTCGCCGAGTTCGGCGACGAAGGCGTCAAGCTGATCCGCCTGTGCGTGCTGCTGCGCTTCGCCATCCTCTTCCACCACATCCGCGGCACCCAGCAAATGCCCAAGGTCGAGCTCAAGGCTGCCGACGACAGTCTGGAAGTGGTGTTCCCTGAAGGCTGGCTGGAGCAGAACCAGCTGACCCAGGCCGACTTCGCCAACGAGGCTGAGTGGCTGGCGCGGGTCGGGTTCGTGCTGAGCGTGCGTTGAAGGTTTGAGTGTGCTGGGGCTGTTTTGCAGCCCCAGCAATCTGACTACCGTACGTTCAGCACCGGGTTGCTCAGGCGCTCCAGCAGGGTCGCCTGGGCGCTGCGCGGGTTCTGGTTGCCGGTCGGCGTGCTGCGCACATAACGACCATCAGGCTGCAAGGTCCAGGCCTGGGTATTGTCGGTCAGGTAGCCTTCGAGCTCCTTCTTCACCCGCAGCAGCAACTTCTTGCCCTCTACCGGGAAGCAGGTCTCGACACGCTTGTCGAGGTTGCGCTCCATCCAGTCGGCGCTGGACAGGTAGATCTGCTCCTCGCCGCCGTTGAGGAAGTAGAACACCCGCGTGTGCTCGAGGAAGCGGCCGATGATCGAGCGCACATTGATGTTGTGCGACACCCCCGGGATGCCCGGGCGCAGGCAGCACATGCCACGCACCACCAGGTCGATGCGCACGCCCGACTGGCTCGCCTTGTACAGGGCCTTGATGACCTTGGCATCGGTCAGCGAGTTGAACTTGGCGATGATGTGCGCCGGCTTGCCGTCGAGCGCGAACTGCGTCTCGCGGGCGATCATGTCGAGCATGCCCTTCTTGAGGGTGAAGGGTGCATGCAGCAGCTTCTTCATGCGCAGGGTCTTGCCCATGCCGATCAGCTGGCTGAACAGCTTGCCGACGTCCTCGGTGAGTGCGTCATCGGAGGTCAGCAGGCTGTAGTCGGTGTACAGGCGGGCGTTGCCGGCGTGGTAGTTACCGGTACCCAGGTGCGCGTAGCGGACGATCTCGCCCTGCTCGCGGCGCAGGATCAGCATCATCTTGGCGTGGGTCTTGAAGCCGACCACGCCATAGATCACCACCGCGCCGGCTGCCTGCAGGCGGCTGGCCATCTGCAGGTTGGACTCTTCGTCGAAACGCGCACGCAGTTCGATCACCGCAGTGACCTCCTTGCCGTTACGCGCCGCATCGACCAACGCGTCGACGATCTCCGAGTTGGCCCCGGAGCGGTACAAGGTCTGGCGCACAGCGAGCACGTGCGGGTCCTTGGCGGCCTGGCGCAGCAGGTCGACCACCGGGGTGAAGGATTCGAACGGGTGCATCAGCAGCACATCCTGCTTGCTGATGACGCTGAAAATGTTGTCGGCGTTCTGCAGGATCTTCGGGATCGCCGGGGTGAACGGGGTGTACTGCAGCTCCGGGTGGCTGTCCAGGCCGGTGATGCTGAACAGACGGGTCAGGTTGACCGGGCCATTGACCTGGTAAAGCTCGCTCTCGCTCAGGCTGAACTGCTTGAGTAGGTAGTCGGAGAGGTGCTTCGGACAGGTGTCGGCAACCTCCAGGCGCACAGCATCGCCGTAGCGGCGCGAGAACAGCTCGCCACGCAGGGCGCGGGCAAGGTCGTCGACCTCTTCGGAGTCCAGCGCCAGGTCGGCGTTTCGGGTCAGGCGGAACTGATAGCAGCCCTTGACCTTCATGCCCTGGAACAGGTCGTCGGCGTGAGCGTGGATCATCGACGACAGGAATACATAGTTGTCGCCGGGGCCGCCAACCTCTTCCGGCACACGGATCACCCGCGGCAGCAGGCGTGGCGCCGGAATGATCGCCAGGCCCGAGTCGCGACCGAAGGCATCGACGCCCTCGAGCTCGACGATGAAGTTCAGGCTCTTGTTCACCAGCAGCGGGAACGGGTGGGTTGGGTCGAGGCCGATCGGGGTGATGATCGGGGCGATCTCGTCGCGGAAGAAGCGACGCACCCAGGTCTTGAGCTTGGGCGTCCAGTGGCGGCGGCGGATGAAGCGAATCGCATGCTTCTCCAGCTCCGGCAGCAGCACGTCGTTGAGGATCGCGTACTGGCGGTCCACCTCCAGGTGCACCAGCTCGCTGATCCGCGCCAGCGCCTGATGCGGCTGCAGGCCGTCGGCGCCGGCCTGTTCGCGGGCGAAATTGATCTGCTTCTTAAGCCCGGCGACGCGGATCTCGAAGAACTCGTCGAGGTTGCTGGAGAAGATCAGCAGGAACTTCAGACGCTCCAGCAGCGGGTAGGACTCATCCAGCGCCTGTTCCAGCACGCGGATGTTGAACTGCAGCTGCGAGAGTTCACGATGAATGTACAGGCTGCTGTCGTCCAGGCCCGGCACCGGAATCGCCGGGGCCGGCGCCGGGGCGGCGGCCTCGACGACAGGCACCGGCTCAGGTGCAGGCGCCGCTGGGAGGTCCGGCGGGGTCTGCATCAGTTCCTCCGGGAGGGCCTTGGCTTCCTTGATCTCGACAGCAGTGAGCACTTCGTTATTCATCTGACGTTCCTGTGAGGGCGTTACTGCCCTCTCAACAATTGAGCGGCACGCACGGCGAAATAGGTGAGGATGCCATCGGCGCCGGCCCGTTTGAAAGCGGTGAGGGATTCGAGAATCACGGCCTCGCTGAGCCAGCCGTTCTGGATGGCCGCCATGTGCATGGCGTATTCGCCGCTGACCTGATACACGAAGGTCGGCACGCGGAATTCGGTTTTGACGCGGTGAACGATGTCCAGGTACGGCATGCCCGGCTTGACCATGACCATGTCGGCGCCTTCGGCGAGGTCGGTGGCCACTTCATGCAGGGCCTCGTCACTGTTGGCCGGGTCCATCTGGTAGGAGGCCTTGTTGGCCTTGCCCAGGTTCAGCGCCGAGCCGACCGCATCGCGGAACGGGCCGTAGTAGGCGCTGGCATACTTGGCGGAGTAAGCCATGATGCGCACGTTGACGTGACCGGCCAGCTCCAGGGCTTCGCGGATCGCCTGCAGACGACCGTCCATCATGTCGGACGGCGCCACCACCTGGGCACCCGCTTCGGCGTGCGACAGCGCCTGACGCACCAGGGCGTCGACGGTGATGTCGTTCTGCACGTAGCCCTCTTCGTCGAGGATGCCGTCCTGGCCGTGGGTGGTGAAGGGGTCGAGCGCAACGTCGGTGATCACCCCCAGGTCCGGGAAGCGCGCACGCAAGGCGCGGGTGGCACGCTGGGCGATGCCGTCCGGGTTCCAGGCCTCGGCACCGTCGAGGGACTTTTTCTCCACCGGGGTGACCGGGAACAGCGCCAGCGCCGGAATCCCCAGCTCCACCCAACCCTGTGCGGCTTCGAGCAGCAGGTCGATCGACAGGCGCTCGACGCCCGGCATCGACGGCACTTCCTCGCGGCGATTTTCGCCGTCCAGCACGAATACCGGCAGGATCAGGTCATCGACGGTCAGGGTGTTCTCGCGAACCAGACGACGGGAGAATTCGTCCCGGCGGTTGCGACGCAGGCGGGTAGCAGGAAACAGGCGGTTGGCGGGGGTAAAACTCACGGCAGACTCCTGAGCCCGCGCAGGCGGGCTAGCGCGACAGTTATAAGCGCCCATTATGACGCCTAGGTTACAGGGAAGAGCAACCCTGCGACTTGTGGCCGCAGGCATTGTCCTTGTAGGAAATGTTCACGTCGAGACACATTTGGACACTTTCCCCCAGGCGCGCGAAGGGGTAGGCTGCGCGTTCATTTCGCCAGCACCTCAGAAAATGCTTCAACAATTCCTGCAGGATTTCGGCTATTTCGCCCTCTTTCTAGGCACCTTCTTCGAAGGCGAGACCATCCTGGTACTTGCAGGATTCCTCGCGTTCCGTGGATACATGGACATTAGCCTGGTCGTGGTGGTGGCGTTCTTCGGCAGCTATGCCGGTGACCAGCTCTGGTATTTCATGGGCCGTCGCCACGGGCGCAAGATCCTTGCGCGCAAACCGCGCTGGCAGGCGATGGGCGACCGCGCGCTGGAGCATATCCGCCGCCATCCCGACATCTGGGTGCTGAGCTTCCGTTTCGTCTATGGGCTGCGCACCGTGATGCCGGTGGCCATCGGCCTGTCCGGCTATCCTCCGCGGCGCTACCTGCTGCTCAACGGCATCGGCGCGGCAATCTGGGCCCTGGCCCTGGGCGCGGCGGCCTATCACTTCGGCGCCATCCTCGAAGGCCTGCTGGGCAACGTGAAGAAATACGAGCTATGGGTGCTCGGTGGCCTGCTGGTGCTGGGCGGACTGCTCTGGCTGCGCCGACGTTTCCGCAACCTGCGTGCGGAGCGCAAGGCGGCGGCAGAAGGCCAATCCCCACAGGCTGAGCAGGCTGTAGAGCCCGAGCAGAAGCCAGGCCAAGGGCGTAACCGTCCCTAGGCCCAGCGCCCCGCCCAGGTAAAGCGCCGGGCCGTTGGACACCAGCCGCAGCAGCTCAAGGCGCGCGGCCCGAGGCCGGTTCTCCAGCGCCATCCCAAGCACGAACAAGCCAAACGCCATCAGTGTCCAGCCCAGCACCAGCGCCACTGGCGGCACGCGGTCGGCCACCTCCATCAGGTAACTGCCCAAGCCCGCATACACGGCGAACTGCAGCGCCACGTACAGCTGCTGGGCCCGGCCCAGCGGTATCTCGAACTTGCGAAACTGCGCCAGATCGGCCTTGGCCTGTGGATAACCCAGCGCCACATCCGCCGGTCGCCAACCGGTGGGCATGAACCAGATCCGCAGCTTGTCCCACAGACTGCGAGTGCGCCGCGCATCGCGCCAGAGCTGGGCATAGAACTGCAGGTTGGCCCACAACGGGTTCCAGCTCGCCAGCGGCGTGGTCACGCCGAACACCACGGGCTCGCGCGGGTCTTCCTCCTGGAAAGTGCCGAACAGGCGATCCCAGAGAATGAACACGCCGCCGTAGTTGCGATCCAAGTACAAAGGATTCTGCGCATGGTGGACGCGATGGTTGGACGGCGTGATCAGCACCCACTCGAGCCAGCCCAGCTTGGGCACGTGGCGGGTATGCACCCAGAACTGGTACAGCAGGTTCAGCGATGCCACGGTGACGAACACCAGCGGCGGTACGCCAACCAGGGCCAGCGGCAGGTAGAAGATCCACGAGAAGAGAAAGCCGCTGCTGGTCTGGCGCAGGGCGGTGGTGAGGTTGTACTCCTCGCTCTGGTGATGCACCGAATGCGCCGCCCACAGCACGTTGCGCTCATGGCCGAGGCGGTGCAGCCAGTAATAGCAGAAGTCGTAGAGCACGAACGCCAGCAGCCAGACCCAAACCGCTCTGTCCGGCAGGCGCAGCAGGGCCAGGTGCTCCCAGACCAACGCGTAGCTGACAAGCCCCACGCCCTTGGTCAGCAGCCCCGTACTGGTCGACAGCGCCCCGGTGCTCAGGCTGTTGATCGAATCGGCCAGACGATAGTTGCGCTGCCCGCGCAGCCGGTCGGCGACCAGCTCCACAGCAATCAGCACGAAGAAGAACGGCACGGCCAGCAGAATCAGGTCCATGGCGACGATTCCAAGCGTTATCCACAGAGATTAGGCCGCGTCGCACACAACCCCTATGGCCACATCTGCCAAACTAGAGGACATTTAGCGCCTCGACACTGGAGTAATGAGCATGACGAAAAAGGTAGCGGTGATTCTTTCCGGCTGTGGCGTCTATGACGGCGCCGAAATCCACGAAAGCGTGATCACCCTGCTGCGCCTCGACCAGCGCGGCGCCCAGGTGCAGTGTTTCGCGCCAAACATCGCGCAGATGCACGTGATCAACCACCTGACCGGCGAAGAAATGCCCGAGTCGCGCAATGTGCTGGTGGAGTCGGCGCGCATCGCCCGCGGTGAAGTGAAGGACATTCGCGAAGCCAAGGCCGAGGACTTCGACGCGCTGATCGTGCCCGGCGGTTTCGGCGCAGCCAAGAACCTGTCCAACTTCGCCGTCGAAGGCGCCAACTGCAGCGTGAACCCCGATGTGCTGGCGCTGGCCGAGGCTTTCGCGGCGGCGTGCAAGCCGGTCGGCCTGATCTGCATCTCGCCGGCGCTGGCCGCGAAGATCTACGGCCCGGGCGTGGTCTGCACCATCGGCAACGATGCCGGCACCAGCGCAGCCGTGGTGAAGATGGGCGGCACCCATGAAGAGTGCGATGTACATGACATCGTCGAAGACACCCAGCGCAAGCTGGTGACCACCCCGGCCTACATGCTGGCCAAGTCGATCAGCGAAGCGGCGGGTGGAATCTACAAACTGGTGGATCGGGTGCTGGAGCTGACTCACGAGAAGGACTGAAACGCATCAGGGCGAGCCTTTTCGCGGGCAAGGCCGCGAAAAGGTCAACGCGTCAACCGCGTGAGGATCCGATCCAGCGAATTGGCAAACGCCTGCTTCTCCCGCTCGCCATAGGGCGCCTGCCCGCCGCCGACCTGCCCCTGTTCACGCAATTCAGTGAACAGGTTGCGCACCGCCAGCCGATCCCCCATGTTGCGCTCGTCGAACTCGCGACCACGCGGATCCAGCGCCGCTACACCCTTCTTGATCAGGCGATCGGCCAGCGGCACATCGCTGCAGATCACCAGCTCGCCGGGCTCGGCATGCTCCACCAGGTAGTCGTCGGCGGCATCCATGCCGCTGGGCACCACGATCAGCCGCACGATCGCGAAGGCCGGCTTGGCCACGGCCTGGCCGGCCACCATCACCACTTCCAGCTTGCGCTTGAGGGCGAACTTGACGATCAGGTCCTTGGCCGCCTTGGGGCAGGCGTCGGCGTCGATCCATATGCGCATGACGATGTTTCCGTAATTCGAAAAGAGATAGTGTGCCAGCCCCGACCTCAGTTCGCTGCTACCCTGCGCTTCTCGGCAATCCGCGAGCGCCCGTAAAGCGCCACGATAGCCAGCAACGCCACCGCCTGCGCACTCAGCGAATAGGCGTCGGCGTGAATCCCCAGCCAATCGAACTCGAAGAACGGCACCGGCCGCGTGCCCAGCACCCCAGCTTCCTGCAGTGCCTTGACGCCGTGCCCGGCGAACACCACCGACAGGGCGCACAACAACGCGGCGTTGATGCTGAAGAACAGCGACAGCGGCAGCTTCGCCGACCCGCGCAGGATCACCCAGGCCAACCCCACCAGCAACACCAGCGCAGTGGCACCACCGGCCAGCACCGCCTGGTGCCCGGCAGGCCCGGCCTGCAGCCACAGGGTTTCGTAGAACAGGATCACCTCGAACAGCTCGCGGTACACCGAGAAGAACGCCAGCATGGCGAAGCCGAAGCGCCCGCCGCCACTGAGCAGGCTGCTCTTGATGTAGTCCTGCCAGGCTGCGGCGTGGCGCCGGTCATGCATCCACACCCCCAGCCACAGCACCATGACCGCAGCGAACAGCGCCGTGCAGCCCTCGAGCAACTCGCGCTGGGCGCCGCCGACATCGATCACGTAGGCCGCCAGGGCCCAGGTGGCGAAACCTGCAACCAGGGCCAGGCCCCAACCGATGTTGACGCTGCGTACCGCCGACTGCTGCCCGGTATTGCGCAGGAAGGCGAGGATCGCCGCCAGCACCAGGATCGCCTCCAGGCCCTCGCGCAGCAGGATCAGCAGCCCGGAGATGTAGCTCAGCGACCAGCTCAGGCCGTCGCTGCCAAGCAGTTTCGCAGCCTGCTCCAGCTTGACCTTGGCCTCGGCCAGGCGCTGCGCGGCCTGCTCGGCAGGCAGGCCATCCTGCAGCGACTGCCGGTAGGCCATCAACGACCTCTCGGTATCCTTGCGCACCTGCGCGTCGATGTTGTCGAGCGAGCTCTCCACCAGCTCGAAACCTTCGAGATAAGCGGCCACCGACAGGTCGTAGGCCTGGTCGTGATCGCCCTCGCGGTAGGCCGCCAGACTCTTGTCCAGGGTGCTGGAGGTGTATTCGAGCAGCTGTGCCGGGCCACGCTTGACCTGCGGTGGCTGGGCGCGCTGGGCACGGAATGCAGCAACGGCGTCGGCGCCTTCATTGGCGCCGACTTCGGCCGGGGTCTGGCGGGCCAGGTCGGCGATGTTCCAGGTCTTGTCGCCCTTGGCCGCCTGCGGGTCGGCGGTGAAGCTGGCAATGTAGGCGGCCACGTCCCAGCGCTGGCGCTCGTCGAGCTGATCGGCGAATGACGGCATCTCGGTGCCCTCGATACCCAGGCCGAGGGTGTTGTACAGGTCGAACAGGCTCAACTGGTCAAGGCGCTGGGCATCGCGCAGGTTGGCCGGCGCAGGCTCCAGGCCGACACCCGCCGGGCCGTCACCGGCACCGCTGTCACCGTGGCAGATCGAGCAGTTCTGCGCATACAGCGCGGCACCGCGAGCCGGATCCGGCGTGATCACCGGCGCCTGGCTGACCTCATAGGCCACCGCCAGCCGCGCACCCAACTGCCGAGCCTGGTGCGCCACGCCGCCACCGTCCTGGCGTTGCTCGATGGCCTGGCGCAGCGCCTGCACACCCTGCTCGAGGGCGTCGCGCTCGGGGTTGGCGGGCAAGCCCTTGACCAGCTCGGCCAGCACCCCGCTGAACTCCTGCTGTTCGCGATATTCACCCTCATCCACCACCTTGCCGTCATGCACGGTCGGCGGGTAGTCGGCACCGATGTAGTCCAGCAGGTGCAACGCCTTGGTGGCCTCGGCGGGGGCTTCGGCCTGCGCCAGGGTGCTGCACAGCGCCAGCACCGGACCGAGCAACAAGGCCGGCAACCAGGCGAGCGGACGGGAACGGGGAATCATGGGGCGATCTCGGCGAGAATACGAAAGCGAACATTGTTCACTTCCACTTCGACTTGCTCAAGGTTCGCGGGCGGATTTCATGAAAAATCTTGCAACGAATACGTTCTGAATCGGCCCGCTCAAGACGCTCCCAGGATCTCCACCTCAGGCAAATCCATCGCCGCCGCTTCCTCCTGCAAGAAGGCACTCAAGCGCCGCAGTCGCTCGCCCCCCGGCCGGGTGCGCGGCCACACCAGGTAATAGTCCAGACCGCTGGCCACCGCCGTCGGCCATGGCAGACTCAGGCGCCCCTGGGCAACGTCTTCGGCGACCATCAGCAGGTCACCCATCGACACCCCATAACCCCGGGCGGCGGCGATCATGCCCAGCTCCAGGGTGTCGAACACCTGCCCGCCCTTGAGCGACACCGTTTCGCTCAGGCCCATGCGCGCCAGCCAACTGCGCCAGTCGCGACGATCGGGCGTCGGGTGCAGCAGCTCGACGCTGGCCAGCCTGCGCGCATCCCAGGGCGCCTCGGCCTGCAGGTCCGGGGCGCCCACCGGGATCAGCAGCTCGGCGAACAGCCGGCGCACCTCCCAATCCACCGGAAAGCTGCCATCGCTGAGCAGTACCGCGCAATCGAAGGGCTCTTGATTGAAGTCCACATGGTCGACGTCCATCCAGGCGCTGGTCAGTTGCACCTCGTTGCCCGGCTGCAAGTGGCGGAAACGGCTCAGGCGCGCCAGCAGCCAGCGCATGGTCAGGGTCGAGGGGGCTTTCATGCGCAGGATGTCGTCCTCACCGCGCAAGGTATTGCAGGCCCGCTCCAGTGCCGCGAAACCGTCGCGCACGCCAGGCAGCAGCATCCGCGCCGCCTCGGTGGGCTGCAGGTTGCGGCCGTTGCGCACGAACAGCCGGCAGGCAAAGTGCTCTTCGAGGGTGCGGATATGGCGGCTGACCGCACTCTGGGTAATGGACAGCTCCTCCCCGGCGCGGGTGAAGGAGCTCAGCCGCGCGGCCGCTTCAAATGCGCGCAGGGCATACAGCGGTGGTAGCTGACGGGACATGGGACACCTGTCATACGTGGGCATGAGGCGAATCATCGAAATCATACATCCATGAGTTGAACTCATGCCAACGATCGCTTTTATCCTTTTGTGGAATGCTGACCGAAGCCTCAGAATCCCCAATTCTCGCTGTAGGACTCATACTCAAGGACTTCGCCCCATGCATGTCGCGCCCACCACCGAACTCAAGGCTCTGCTGCGCCTGGCCGGGCCCCTGGTCGCCTCGCAATTGGCGCACATGCTGATGGTGCTCACCGACACCCTGATGATGGCGCGCATCAGCCCACAGGCGCTGGCAGGGGGCGGCCTGGGTGCGGCGAGCTACTCGTTCGTGTCGATCTTCTGCCTGGGCGTGATCGCTGCGGTCGGCACCCTGGTGGCCTTCCGCAAGGGCGCAGGTGACATCGCCGGGGCCACGCGCCTGGCGCAGAACGGCCTGTGGCTGGCCTGGGGCCTGGCGCTGGGCGCGGCCCTGGTGTTGTGGAACCTCAAACCTGTGTTGCTGCTGTTCGGCCAGCGTCCCGACAACGTCGACATGGCCATGCAGTTCCTCACCCTGCTGCCCCTGGCGCTGCCCGGCTACCTGACCTTCATGGCCCTGCGCGGCTTTACCAGTGCCCTGGGCCATTCGACCCCGGTGATGATCATCAGCCTGGTGGGCACGGTGCTCAACTACCTGTTCAACCACGCGTTGATCGAAGGCATGTTCGGCCTGCCCAAGCTGGGCCTGATGGGCATCGGCCTGGTCACTGCCGTGGTGTCGCTGGGCATGGCCATCGCCCTGGCGCTGTACATCCACTGGCACCGCGCATACGACGCCTATCCGCTGCGCAAGGGCCTGTCACGCCCCTCGCTCGATGCACTGCGCGAGCTGTGGCGGCTGGGCCTGCCGATCGGCGGCACTTACATCGTCGAGGTCGGCCTGTTCGCCTTCGCCGCCCTGTGCATGGGTGTACTGGGCGATACCGAGCTGGCCGCGCACCAGATCGCCCTGCCGATCATTTCCGCGGCGTTCATGGTGCCGACCGGGCTGTCCTACGCGGTGACCATGCGGGTCGGGCTGTACTACGGTGCAGGCAACCTGCTGGCCGCGCGCAGCGCCGGGCGCATCGGAATCGGCCTGGGCGCGGTGGTGATGTTCGCCTTCGCGGTGCTGTTCTGGCTGTTTCCGGAAACCTTCGTGGGGCTGCTGGTAGACCGCAATGACCCGGCGTTCGCCGCCATCTTCGCGCTCGCCGTGCAGTTGGTGATGGTGGCCGCCTGGTTCGAGCTGTTCGACGGCACGCAGACCATCGCCATGGGCTCGATCCGCGGCCTGAAGGACGCCAAGACCACGTTCGTGATCGGCCTGCTGTGCTATTGGCTGGTGGGCGCACCCTGCGCCTGGGTGTTCGCCTTCACCCTCGGCGGGGGTGCGGTGGGTATCTGGTGGGGCTTGGCGCTGGGGCTGGCGTGCGCGGCGGTGGCGCTGACACTGGCGTTCGAATGGCGGATGAAGCGGCTGCTGGGCAAGGCGGCCGTGGGGGTGGCGGTGTCGGCCTGAAATCGGTGGCGGCCCCGCGACAGGGCCGCTACAGGCTAAACACTCACCAGCTGCAGCTTGCCCGCCTGGAACAGGTAGACGATCAGCTCATCGATCGGCAACGGTCGGCTCACCAGGAACCCCTGCACCTGGTCGCAACCGAAGTCACGCAGCAGCCCCAGTTGCTCGTCGCTTTCCACCCCCTCGGCGACCACCTCCAGGTTGAGGTTGTGCGCCAGGTTGATCATCGCATGCACCAGCTTGCGGTTCTCTTCGCGCTGCTCCATGCCAGCGACGAAGCTGCGATCGACCTTGAGCAAGGTGATGGGCAGGCTGTTCAGGTGCACGAACGACGAAAAACCAGTGCCGAAGTCATCCAGCGAGAAACGCACACCCAGGCGCCCCAGTGCATCCATGGTCTGGCGCACCACTTCGTTGCGGCGCATCACCGCGGTCTCGGTCAGCTCGAACTCCAGCCAGCGCGCATCGACGCCGTGCTCGACGATCAGCCGGCTCAGGGTCGCCAACAGCTGGCTGTCCTGGAACTGGCGGAAGCTCAGGTTCACCGCCATGTGCAACGGCGCCAGGCCGTGCTCGCCCAGAGCCTGCATGTCACGCAGGGCGCGGGAGATGACCCAGTAGCCCAGCGGTACGATCAGCCCGCTCTGCTCGGCCAGCGGCACGAACTCGCTCGGCGGCAGCAGGCCACGCTCGGCATGGCGCCAGCGCACCAGCGCCTCGAGGCCGACGATGGTGCCGTCCCTGAGGTTCAGGCGCGGCTGGTAGTGCAGTTCCAGCTCGTCACGACGCAGGGCCCGGCGCAGCTCGCTTTCCAGGTCGGCGAGGCTGCGGGCGTTGCTGTTTATCCGCTCGTTGAACACGTGATACGTGCAGCCCTGGCTGCCCTTGGCCTGGCGCATGGCGATGTGTGCATGCCACATCAACGGATCGGCACCCGCTTGCGCACGGGCATGGGCCAGGCCCAGGCTGCAGCCGAGCAGCAGGCTTTCGCCATCGATCCAGTAGGGCTCGGCGAGGGCCTCGACGATTCGCTCGGCAGTGCGCTCGGCGCGGCTGGGGTCGCGGCGGGTGTCGATCAACAGCGCAAACTCATCGCTGCCCAGGCGGGCCAACTGGTCGCCGGCCTCCAGTTGCTGCTTGAGACGGTTGACCACCTGCAGGATCAGGCGGTCACCGCCCTGGTGCCCCAGGGCGTCGTTGACGTGGCGGAAGTTGTCCAGGTCCAGGTGGCCGAGGGCCAGGCCGCGGCCTGCGTTCTCCGCCAGGCGGGCGGTGAGCAGTGCCTGGAAGCCCTGGCGATTGGCGATGCCGGTGAGCGGGTCCTGCTCGGCCAGGCGTTGCAAGGTGGCGACCAGCACACCGCGTTCGCGTACATGGCGCAACGAGCGGCGCAGCGCATCACTGTTCAGCTGCCCGCGCACCAGCCAGTCGCTCACCCCCACCGGAGGCGCCTCGGGCTCGTGCTCCAGCAGCAGGATGGTCGGCAGGTCGCAGCGCCCGGGTGCCGGCTGCAGGTCGGGCGTGGCCAGCACCACAGCCTGGCGATCGTGAACGAACAGGCTGTCCACCGCCTCCCAGCTCGGCGCAGTCAACAGCACCGCGCTGCCGGCCAGCGGCTGGACACATTCGCGCAGCAATGCAGCCCATTCCGGCTCATCGGCCAACAGCAGCAAGCGCAACGGTTCGACGGGCGTGGACAAGCGGGCTCCTTAGGGCTTGAACGGTGTGACCGAGGATGCGCCGTATCCTAACCGACAAGTAGAAATGATTCTCACTTTTACATGTGGCGTTCCCTGCCCCGCATCTCGACGGATTGTGCCGTGCATCCTGCGCGAAAGTCGCAACGCCCGCAAATCTGAATGGTGCGCTGCATCACACTGTCAGACGGTCGCGCCATAACCGACCCATGCCTGCTAGAATGCGCGGCTATTTTCTGGTTACTCCCGGTTTCTAGCATGTCCCGACTCAATCCCCGGCAACAGGAAGCCCGAGACTACGTCGGCGGCCCTCTATTGGTGCTCGCCGGTGCAGGCTCCGGCAAGACCAGCGTGATCACGCGCAAGATTGCCCACCTCATCCAGAACTGCGGCATCCGTGCCCAGTACATCGTCGCCATGACCTTCACCAACAAGGCCGCGCGCGAGATGAAGGAGCGGGTCGGCACCCTGCTGCGTCCGGGCGAAGGCCGGGGCCTGACGGTGTGCACCTTTCACAACCTGGGCCTGAACATCATCCGCCGGGAACACCAGCGCCTGGGCTACAAGCCAGGCTTCTCTATCTTCGACGAATCCGACATCAAGGCGCTGCTGTCGGACATCATGCAGAAGGAATACTCCGGCGACGACGGGCTGGACGAGATCAAGAACATGATCGGCTCGTGGAAGAACGACCTGATCCTGCCCGCCGAAGCCCTGGAGAAAGCGCGCAACCCGCGCGAGCAGACCGCCGCCATCGTCTACACCCACTACCAGCGCACGCTCAAGGCGTACAACGCGGTGGACTTCGACGACCTGATCCTGCTGCCGGTCAAGCTGTTCCAGGAGCACACCGACGTGCTCGAGCGCTGGCAGAACCGCGTGCGCTACCTGCTGGTCGACGAATACCAGGACACCAACGCCAGCCAGTACCTGCTGGTGAAGATGCTCATCGGCATGCGCAACCAGTTCACCGTGGTGGGCGACGACGATCAGTCGATCTACGCCTGGCGTGGCGCGCGCCCGGAAAACCTGATGCTGCTCAAGGAGGACTACCCCTCCCTGAAAGTGGTGATGCTCGAGCAGAACTATCGCTCCACCAGCCGTATCCTGCGCTGCGCCAACGTGCTGATCGCCAACAACCCCCACGACTTCGAGAAGCAGCTGTGGAGCGAGATGGGCGTGGGCGACGAAATCCGCGTGATCCGCTGCAAGAACGAGGAAGCCGAGGCCGAGCGCGTGGCCATGGAAATCCTTACCCTGCACCTGCGCACCAATCGCCCGTACAGCGACTTCGCCATCCTCTACCGCGGCAACTACCAGGCCAAGCTGATCGAGCTGAAGCTGCAGCACCACCAGGTGCCCTATCGCCTGTCGGGCGGCAACAGCTTCTTCGGTCGCCAGGAGGTCAAGGACCTCATGGCTTACCTGCGCCTGCTGGTCAACCCGGACGACGACAACGCCTACCTGCGGGTAATCAACGTGCCGCGCCGCGAGATCGGCTCGACCACGCTCGAAAAACTCGGCAACTACGCCACCGAGCGTGGCGTGTCGATGTATGCCGCCAGCGAGGAACTGGGCCTGGGCGAGCACCTGGATGCGCGCTACACCGAACGCCTGCAGCGCTTCAAGCACTGGCTCGACGGCGTGCGCCACAAGGTCGCCCTGGAAGACCCGATCGCTGCGCTGCACGAGATGGTCAAGGATATCGACTACGAGAACTGGATCCGCCAGAACACCGCCAGCGACAAGGCGGCGGATTTTCGCATCGGCAACGTCTGGTTCCTGATCGATGCGCTGAAGAACACCCTCGAGAAGGACGAAGAGGGTGACATGACCATCGAGGACGCCATCGGCAAGCTGGTGCTGCGTGACATGCTCGAGCGCCAGCAGGAAGAGGAAGAAAACGCCGAAGGTGTGCAGATGATGACCCTTCACGCCTCCAAGGGCCTGGAGTTCCCCTACGTGTTCATCATGGGCATGGAGGAGGAAATCCTCCCCCACCGCTCGAGCATCGAAGCCGACACCATCGAGGAAGAGCGCCGCCTGGCCTACGTGGGCATCACCCGCGCCCGTCAGACCCTGGCGTTCACCTTCGCCGCCAAGCGCAAGCAGTACGGCGAAATCATCGATTGCACGCCCAGCCGGTTCCTCGACGAACTGCCGCCGGACGACCTGGCCTGGGAAGGCCTGGAGGATGCGCCTGTGGAGGTGAAGGCGGCGCGGGGCAACAACGCGCTGGCCGACATCCGGGCCATGCTCAAACGCTGATCAACCATTACTCTTTCAACCTTTGCCGCTACCTTCTGGATGCGGCCACTCTTGCTACATCGAGGAATACACAGTGGAAGCACTGCATCAGAAGATTCGCGAAGAAGGCATCGTGCTTTCCGATCAGGTTCTCAAAGTCGACGCGTTTCTCAACCACCAGATCGATCCTGCACTGATGCAACTGATCGGTGACGAGTTCGCCCGCCTGTTCGCAGACTCCGGCGTGACCAAGATCGTCACCATCGAGGCGTCGGGTATCGCTCCGGCAGTGATGACCGGCCTGAAGCTGGGCGTGCCGGTGATCTTCGCCCGCAAGCACCAGTCGCTGACCCTGACCGAGAACCTGCTGACCGCTTCGGTGTATTCCTTCACCAAGCAGACCGAGAATACCGTGGCCATCTCGCCGCGGCACCTCAACAGCAGCGACCGCGTGCTGGTGATCGATGACTTCCTGGCCAACGGCAAGGCTTCCCAGGCGCTGATCTCGATCATCAAGCAGGCCGGCGCCACGGTGGCGGGCCTTGGGATCGTCATCGAGAAGTCGTTCCAGGGCGGCCGCGCCGAGCTGGACAGCCAGGGCTATCGCGTCGAATCGCTGGCTCGGGTGAAGTCGCTGGAAGGTGGGGTCGTGACCTTCATCGAGTAAGGCGGCGCCACACTCACTCGATTGCGGCCATTCAATGAGGGCCTCTTCGCGGGCAAGCCCGCTCCCACAGGTCAGCGCTGTACCTGTGGGAGTGGCGGTTCGCCGCTGCGACTTGCCCGCGAAGAGGTCGGCACTGACAGCTCCACGGGGCCTCGTTTGCTCCTAGCTTTTTTGACTCGCCTGCAACCCCGCCAGCAGCAACCGCTGGTACAGCTCCTCCTTCAGCCCCTGCGGTTCACTCAGCCCCATCCGCAGCAGATGCGCCGGATAGGCCTGAGGTTCTGGCGCATCCAGCGCAGCCTTGCCCAACTCCAGCACCTCGCTCAGCTTGAACTTGCTCTTGAGCCAGTTCAGCGCCCGCAGCAGGTCCTGCTCCTCAGGCGTGAAGTCGCTGCCCAACGGATACTCGGGGAACAACCCCGCATGCCGCGCCTTGATCGCCTCCAGGCGCTCGGGCGTGTTGTCGGTGAAACGTGCCGATAGCTCAAAGTCCCGCGCCAGCTTGCCGGCCTTCTTGGCCTGCTCCATCAAAGGCTTCTGGAAACGTGAGTCGCTGATCGCCAGCAGCCGTGCGATCACCTCGCTGTCGGTCTGCCCACGCAGGTCGGCGATGCCGTATTCGGTGATCACGATGTCGCGCAGGTGCCGGGGAATGGTGCAATGGCCGTACTGCCAGAACACATTCGACGTCACCTCGCCACCCGCCTCGCGCCAGCTGCGCAGCAGCAGGATCGAACGCGCGCCCTCCAGCGCATGGCCCTGGGCGACGAAGTTGTACTGCCCGCCCACGCCGCTGAGTACCCGGCCATCCTCCAGTTGATCGGCCACCCCGGCGCCGAGCAGGGTCATGCCGAACACCGTGTTGACGAAGCGCGCATCGCGGCGCTGGCGACGTTTGAGCGCTTCGTCGCCATACAGCTCGTTGATGAAGCTGATGGCGGTCATGGCGAAGCGCTTGCGCTGTTCAAGAGGCATCTGCCGCAAGCGCCGGTAGAAATCCGCGCTACCGAGGAAGAATCCGCCATGCACCAGCACGCCCTGCTCGTCGGCCGGACGCCGCACCACGCCCGCTTCGGCCAGCGCCAGCAGGCCGTTGACGAACATCTCGCTGCAGCCGTAGAGCCCCTGAGCAAAGGCATCCATACCACCCTCACGCTCGATCAGCGTTTTCCAGGGGTTCAGGTCCAGGTCTTCGAGCAGCGCGCGGTAGCTGTCGTTGTCGCCCTGACGCGCGAGCAACGCAGCAGCCACGGCATCGCCCATGGCGCCGATGCCGATCTGCAGGGTGCCACCATCGCGCACCAGGGTGCTGGCGTGCAGGCCGATGCAATGATCCTGGAGGGTGACCGGCATGTTCGGCGTGGAAAACAGCCGACGCTGCTCGGGAGTGTCGATCAGCAGGTCGAAATTCTGGGCCGCAAGCTCGGCGTCGCCCGGCATGTAGGGCAGTTCGACATGCACCTGGCCAAGCAGCAGGATGGTTTCGCCGGCGGCGCGGCGCTTGGCGATCATCGGCAGCAGGTCGAGGGTGATATCGGGGTTGCAGGCCAGGCTCAGGTGATCCGGACGCTCGGGCGTGGCGGCGACGATCTGGGCGATGAGGTTCAGGCCCTTGGCGTTGATATCGCGCGCAGCGTGGCTGTAGTTGCTACTGACGTAGTCCTGCTGGGCGGTCTCGCTGTGCAGCAGCGAACCGGGCTGCATGAAGAACTGCTCGACACGGATGTTGGCCGGGAGGGTGTCGTTGCGCAGGTCGGCGAGGTAGTCGAGCTCTTCGTAGTCGGCGAACACGCGCTCGACGAAGGGTTCGAGGAAACGCCGCTGCAGGCCGTCACCCAGCGGCGGTCGGCCCAGGCTGAGGGCGGTGTAGATCGTCAGGCGGCGCTCGGGCAGGTCTCGGATGCGCGCATAGAGGGCGTTGACGAAGGCATTGGGTTTGCCCAGGCCAAGGGGCAGGCCCATGTGGATATGGGCGGGGAGACGGGCCAGGACCTGGTCGACGGCCTGGTCGATCGAGCAGCGGTGGGGCATGGGGGGCTCCTGTGGCTTTTTCGGGGCGTACAGGCTGTGACCATTACCCTAGCTGATTTGCTGAGCGGGCCGGCGCTTTCGCGGGCAAGCCCGCTCCTACGGGCAGATTCCCCCGCAAATGCAAAGCCCGCCATCGATGGCGGGCTTTGCGCAAATCCGGTCCGGCCTACAGCCCCGACATTTTCTTGATCGCACCCTTGAGCTCGTCGTCCGAGCAATCCGCACAGGTCCCCTTGGGCGGCATGGCGTTGATGCCAGTAATGGCCTTGGCCAGGATGCCGTCGAGGCCGCCCTGGTGATCGGCGCGCTCTTTCCAGGCGGCCGTGTCGCCGATTTTCGGCGCGTTCAGCAGGCCCGTGCCATGGCAGGCATTGCAGTGCTTGGCGATGATTTCATCGGGCGTCTTGGCGCCACCGCCACCGGCCGATACGGCCACTTCCATGCCCTTGCACTCCTGGCCCTGGACGCACACCTGCCCCACCGGTTCCAGGCGCTTGGCGATGTCATCATTGGTCGCAGCGGTTGCATTGAGTGCCCAGAGGGCGAATACGGCTGCTGGTACGGCCAGCATCTTCTTGATTTGGTTCACGCGTACACCCTCATGGTGGCTAATCACGCCCGCGGCCACGGTTGGCGAGCGTTGAAAAGTATAGCGGCTACCCGGAAGGCGTGAAACGACCCCACACAGGAAAGGGGTATTGGCGAAACAATACGCTGCGCTGGATCAAAAGTTCGAAGGCGTGGCAGCACTGATCAGGCGGGCAGGTTCTTCGAAAGGGTTGCGGAAGCGGTGCGGGCGGGTGCTCTCGAAGTAGTAGCTGTCGCCCGCTTCGAGGATGAAGGTCTCCGCCCCGACCACCAGTTCCAGGCGGCCTTCGAGCAGGATTCCGGTCTCTTCGCCATCGTGGGTGAGCATCTCCTCCCCCGTGTCGGCGCCCGGTGGATAGACCTCGTTGAGAAAGGCGATGGCACGGTTGGGGTGCGATTTGCCGACCAGCTTCATGGTCACCGCGCCGTCGGAAATGTCGATCAGCTCGTGGGCCTTGTAGACGATCTGGGTAGGGCTTTCAGGGGCCAGCTCGACGGAAAAGAACTCGACCATCGACATGGGAATGCCGCTGAGCACCTTGCGCAGGGAGCTGATCGACGGGCTCACGCTGTTCTTCTCGATCATCGAGATGGTGCTGTTGGTTACGCCCGCCCGTTTGGCGAGTTCGCGCTGGGACAGGCCCTTGAGCTTGCGGATGGCTTGCAGTCGTTCGCCGACGTCCAAAGCTTGCGCCTCCAGAAACGGTCGAGGTGGGGTCAAATGTGAACGATATCATGGCAATGCCGTTCAGTATTTACAACACGCAAGACCCCAGCCTGTCCGCTTCAGCGCCTCATTCGCCGTAATAATCCAGCGGTACGCGCCGCAGATTGCAGAAGATCTGGTAGGGAATGGTGCCCGCCTGCTGCGCCACGTCACTGGCCAGGACCTGCTTGCCCCACAGTTCGACCGGGCTGCCGACACCCGCCTCGGGCACTTCGGTGAGGTCAACGCAGAGCATGTCCATCGAGACCCGGCCAATCAGTTGAGTCCGCTTGCCGGCGACCAACACCGGGGTGCCAGTGGGCGCGTGGCGTGGGTAGCCATCGGCGTAACCCATCGCGACCACGCCAACCCGGGTCGGGCGCGGGCTGGTGAACTTGGCACCGTAGCCGACCGGCTCACCGGTTGGCAGTTCGCGCACGCTGATGATGCGCGATTGCAGGGTCATCACCGGTTGCAGGCGCGCGGCTGCGGCCTGCGCGACCTCGAACGGCGTGGCGCCGTACAGCATGATGCCTGGGCGTACCCAGTCGCTCGGCACCTGCGGCCAGCCCAGCACGCCGGGGGAGTTGCGCAGGCTGCACTCGGCGGCCAGCCCCTGGCGGGCGGCCTCGAACACCGCGACCTGCTGCTCGGTGGTCGAGGCATCGAGTTCGTCGGCGCGGGCGAAGTGGCTCATCAGCACGATGCGCGCGACCTTGCCGCTGGCCAGCAGACGCTGGTAGGCCTCGTGGTAGTCCTTGGGGTGCAGGCCGACGCGGTGCATGCCGCTGTCGAGCTTGAGCCAGATGTTCAGCGGCTTGCGCACGGCGGTCTGCTCGATCGCTTCGAGCTGCCACAGCGAGTGCACCACGCACCACAGGTCGTGCTCGGCGATCAGCGCCAGCTCGCTGGCCTCGAAGAAGCCTTCGAGCAGCAGCACCGGGGCCTTGATCCCTGCGGCACGCAGCTCAAGGGCCTCTTCGATGCAGGCAACGGCGAAACCGTCAGCCTCGGTTTCCAGCGCCAGGGCGCAACGTACCGCACCGTGGCCATAGGCATCGGCCTTGACCACGGCAAGGGCCTTGGCACCGGACAGTTCACGGGCCAGACGGTAGTTGTGACGGAGGGCTTGGAGGTCGATCAGGGCACGGGCGGGGCGCATGGAGGGCAGCCTTCTGGTGGATCTGTTTATGACGGAGGAACGGTGCTGGCCTATTCGCGGGCAAACCCGCTCCCACAAGTCCTCATCCTGCCGTGGGAGCGGGCTCGCTCGTGAGGAAGCCAGCGCTGAAATTACTGGTGAGCCGACACCGGGCTACCTTGGCCAGCACTCTCGCGGCTGTTGCCATAGCGCGAGATATCCAGACCTTCGGCACTGATCTGCGGCTTCTTGCGCGCGATCAGGTCGGCCAGCAGGCGACCGGAACCGCAAGCCATGGTCCAGCCAAGGGTGCCGTGACCCGTATTCAGGAACAGGTTGCGGAACGCAGTACCGCCGACGATCGGGGTGCCATCCGGAGTGGCCGGGCGCAGGCCGGTCCAGAAACTGGCCTGGCTCAGGTCGCCGCCGCGAGGATAAAGGTCGTTGACGATCATCTCCAGCGTTTCGCGTCGACGCGGGTTCAGCGACAGGTCAAAACCGGCGATTTCAGCCATGCCACCGACACGGATACGCTTGTCGAAACGGGTGATGGCGACTTTGTAGGTTTCGTCGAGAATGGTCGAGGTCGGCGCCATGTCGGCATCGGTGATCGGCACGGTCAGCGAGTAGCCTTTGAGCGGATACACCGGTGCCTTGATGCCCAGCGGCTTGAGCAATTGCGGCGAATAGCTGCCCAGCGCCAGCACGTAGCGATCGGCGGTTTCCAGCTTGCCGTCGATCCACACGCCATTGATCCGGTCACCGGCATGGTCCAGGCGCTGGATGTTCTGGCCGAAACGGAACTCGACGCCCAGCTTGATGGCCATATCGGCCAGCTTGGTGGTGAACAGCTGGCAGTCGCCGGTCTGGTCGTTGGGCAGGCGCAGGGCGCCGGCGAGAATATCCTTCACACCCGCCAGCGCAGGCTCGACGCGGGCGATGCCGTCGCGGTCGAGCAGCTCGTAGGGCACGCCGGACTGCTCGAGCACCGCGATATCCTTGGCTGCGGCATCGACCTGGGCCTGGGTGCGGAACAGCTGGGTGGTGCCCAGGGTGCGGCTTTCGTAGGCGATACCGGTTTCGGCACGCAGCTCGTCGAGGCAGTCGCGGCTGTACTCGGACAGGCGCACCATGCGCTCCTTGTTCACCGCATAGCGATTGGCGGTGCAGTTGCGCAGCATCTGCGCCATCCACAGGTACTGGTCGACGTCACCGGTCAGCTTGATGGCGAGCGGTGCGTGGCGCTCGAGCAGCCACTTGATGGCCTTGAGCGGCACGCCGGGCGCGGCCCAGGGCGAGGCATAGCCGGGCGAGATCTGGCCAGCGTTGGCAAAGCTGGTTTCCATGGCCACCGCCGGCTGGCGATCGACCACTGTCACTTCGAAACCTTGCCGGGCCAGGTAGTAGGCACTGGCGGTTCCGATCACACCGCTACCAAGTACCAGAACTCGCATCGTCTATCCCTCGCACGCGGTACACCGCAGTCTTTTGTTGAAATGGCATGGATGCGCGCAGTATAAGAATCTCCGCCCAGTGCATTTCACTATATAAAAACCTATATTTGGCGAGAATTCTCGGCAAAAACGCCTTTCACGGAGGGGCATCCCCTATGAGAACCCAACACCAGAGCAAACGTGAACTGGACAAGATCGACCGCAACATCCTGCGCATCCTGCAGAACGACGGGCGTATCTCCTTCACCGAGCTGGGCGAGAAAGTCGGGTTGTCGACCACCCCCTGCACCGAGCGTGTCCGCCGCCTGGAACGTGAGGGCATCATCATGGGCTACAACGCCCGCCTCAATCCGCAACACCTCAAGGGTAGCCTGCTGGTGTTCGTCGAGATCAGCCTGGACTACAAGTCCGGCGATACCTTCGAAGAGTTCCGCCGCGCCGTCCTCAAGCTGCCCCATGTACTGGAGTGCCATCTGGTGTCGGGCGACTTCGACTACCTGGTGAAGGCGCGCATTTCCGAGATGGCCTCGTACCGCAAGCTGTTGGGCGACATCCTGCTCAAGCTGCCGCATGTGCGCGAATCGAAGAGCTACATCGTGATGGAAGAGGTCAAGGAGAGCCTCTGCCTGCCGATTCCGGACTGAACCGTCAGACCAGCACCTGGCGGGTACTGGCGATATAGCCATGGATCAGCCGCTCGGCCTCGGGCTCGATCGGCTGCTGCGGACCACGGCCACGGGGGCAGGCCATGCGCGGCGTGGTGCCGAACAGGCGGCAGATCAACGGGCGCTCTTCATAGACAGTGCAGCCTTGCGGGCCGAGGTGCACGCAGTCCAGGCGCTCCAGCGCGGCATCCTGCTCGGCCTGGGTCTTGCGCGGCAGACGGGCCATCTCTTCGCTGGACGTGGTGACCGGGCCGCAGCAGTCGTGGCAGCCCGGCTCGCATTCGAAGGACGGGATGAGTTCGCGCAGGAACTGGATCTTGTGGTTGCAGGGCATGGGCGGTGTGTCATCGGGGTTTGTGAGGATTATAGGGCCATTCGTGGAACAAGCCTTCGCCCGGTTGCCCAACCGCGAAACCCCGGCTTATCCTCGCCCCCTTCGCACCGACCCCAGGGCCTCTCCAGATGATCAACAGCGCGCAGCACGCCGCCTCCTACTATGCCGCCAGCAGCGCGCCGCAACCGGATTACCCAAGCCTGGAAGGCGAGCACAGCGCTGACGTGTGCATCGTCGGCGGTGGATATTCGGGCTTGAATACCGCCATCGAACTGGCCGAGCGCGGCTTTTCGGTGATCCTGCTTGAAGCCCGCAAGATCGGCTGGGGCGCCAGCGGCCGCAATGGTGGGCAGTTGATCCGCGGCGTCGGCCACGATGTCGAGCAGTTCCTGCCGGTGCTTGGCGAGGATGGCGTACGCAGCCTCAAGTTGATGGGCCTGGAGGCCGTGGAGATCGCGCGTCAACGTATCGAGCGCCACGCCATCGCCTGCGACCTGACCTGGGGTTACTGCGACCTGGCATACAAGCCCGCCGAGCTGGACGGTTTCGCTGAAAACGCCGAAGAACTGCGCAGCCTGGGCTACCGCCACGAGGTCCGCGTGGTGCCGGCCTCCGAGATCCGCAGCGTGGTCGGCTCCGACAGCTTCGTCGGCGGCCTGGTCGACATGGGCTCGGGCCACCTGCACCCACTCAACCTGGCCCTGGGCGAAGCGGCCGCCGCCGAGCGCCTGGGCGTGAAGCTGCACGAGGGTTCGGCAGTAACCCGCATCGACTACGGCCCGCAAGTCCAGGTGCACACGGCGCGGGGCCGGGTGCGCGCCAGTACGCTGGTGCTGTGCACCAACGCCTACCACAACGACCTCAACCGCGAACTGGGCGGCAAGGTGCTGCCCGCCGGCAGCTACATCATCGCCACCGAACCCCTGGGCGAAGCACGTGCCCGCCAGTTGCTGCCACAGAACATGGCCGTGTGCGACCAGCGCGTGGCACTGGATTACTTCCGCCTGTCCGCCGATCACCGTCTGCTGTTCGGCGGCGCCTGCCACTACTCCGGGCGCGACCCGAAGGACATTGGCGCCTACATGGGCCCGAAGATGCTCAAGGTGTTCCCGCAGCTGGCCGGTGTGCGCATCGACTATCAGTGGGGCGGCATGATCGGCATCGGCGCCAATCGCCTGCCGCAGGTGGGGCGCCTGGCCAGCCAGCCCAACGTCTTTTACGCCCAGGCCTACTCCGGCCATGGCCTGAACGCCACGCACCTGGCCGGACGCCTGCTGGGCGAGGCCATCAGCGGCCAGCAGGCGGGGCGCTTCGACCTGTTCGCCAAGGTGCCGCACGCGACCTTCCCTGGCGGCAAGCACCTGCGCTCGCCGCTGCTGGCGCTGGGGATGCTCTGGTACCGGTTGAAGGAACTGCTCTGATCACTCTCGCCAGAATGGCTTGCACCCTTCCTCCCGGGCCTGCTGGCGGCTGATGCCGATATCCAGCAGTTGCTGATCGCTCAACTCGCGCAGCGCCCTGCGCGAGCGCCAGCGATGCACCATCAGCCCCAGGCGCCCCAAGCCCACAGGGGCGCTGGAAACCTTGGGCCACTGCCCTGCGCGCAGTTCTTCCGCCAACAGTTGCAGCCGTACATCGCTCAAGCCGTTCATTGCCATGTCTCCTGATTACCTCGAAAGCTGGAGAAAGCATGCGCTCGGCAGACATGTACGATACAGATTCAACCCAGCGTTATTATTTCCATACAGAATTGGCAAAGCGGCGGCTGAATGCAGTATTTTTGGCCAATCTGTATCGCTCACCTTGCCCCCTGTGTGCAGGAGTATGCCGTGACCCTCTACATGAACCTCGCCGAATTGCTCGGTGCCCGGATCGAACAAGGCCTGTATCGTCCTGGCGAACGCCTGCCGTCGGTGCGCTCATTGAGCCTTGAGCACGGCGTCAGCCTGAGCACCGTACAGCAGGCCTATCGTCAGCTGGAGGACAACGGCCTGGTGGCTCCGCGCCCCAAGTCCGGCTACTTCGTCACGGAAAATCGCAGCCTGCCGGCCCTGCCCGCCATCAGCCGCCCCGCCCAACGCCCTGTGGATATCTCCCAGTGGGAGCAGGTGCTCGAGCTGGTACGCGCCAGCCCCCACCCGGACGTGATCCAGCTCGGCCGCGGCATGCCCGACATCGAAAGCCCGACGCTCAAGCCCCTGCTGCGCAGCCTTGCCCAGCTCAGCAGGCGCCTGGACATGCCAGGGCTGTACTACGACAACATCCACGGCAACGACGCCCTGCGCGAGCAGATCGCCCGCCTGACGCTCGACTCAGGCTGCAACCTCGGGCCGGGCGACCTGGTGGTGACCACCGGCTGTCATGAAGCACTGTCGACCAGCATTCGCGCAGTGTGCGAGCCGGGCGACATCGTCGCGGTGGATTCGCCCAGCTTCCACGGCGCCATGCAGACACTCAAGGGCCTGGGCATGAAAGCGCTGGAGATCCCCACCGACCCGACCACCGGCATCAGCCTGGAGGCGTTGGAACTGGCGCTGGAGCAGTGGCCGATCAAGCTCATCCAGATCACCCCCAGCTGCAACAACCCGCTGGGCTACATCATGCCCGAGGCGCGCAAGAAGGCCCTGCTGACACTGGCCCAGCGCTACGACGTGGCGATCCTCGAAGACGATGTGTACGGCGACCTGGCCTACACCTACCCACGCCCACGCACCATCAAATCGTTCGACGAGGATGGCCGCGTGCTGCTTTGCAGCTCGTTCTCCAAGACCCTGGCGCCGGGCCTGCGGGTCGGCTGGGTGGCGCCCGGTCGCTACCTGGAGCGGGTGCTGCACATGAAGTACATCAGCACCGGCAGCACCGCCTGCCAGCCCCAATTGGCGATCGCCGACTTCATCGCCGAAGGCCACTACCAGCCGCACCTGCGCCGGGTCCGGGCGCAGTACCAGCGCGCCCGCGACCAGATGAGCGACTGGGTGACCCGCTACTTCCCGCCCGGCACCCGCGCCAGCCGGCCCCAGGGCGGCTTCATGCTGTGGGTGGAACTGCCCGAGAGCTTCGACACCCTGCGACTGAACCGTGCGCTGCTGGAACAGGGCGTACAGATTGCCGTGGGCAGCATTTTTTCGGCGTCGGGCAAGTACCGCCACTGCCTGCGCATGAACTTCGCCACCCGCGCCACCCCGGAAATCGAGGCGGCGGTACGCAAGGTGGGTGAAACTGCCTATCGCCTACTGGCGCAGGACAGCGGCGCCGGGTAACTTTGCAGCGCCTTCCGCGATCCAACCTTCCAGTGACCTGTCGTACAGGACGATTCGCCCTTGAGACTCCAGCGCGTTCTGCCTCTGCTGCTGGTGCTGCTGCTCGGCCTGAGCGGCTGCGCCAGCATCGATACACCTCGCGACGTGAGCCAGGCGCTGCCGGCCAACGACTCGGCGTTCGGCCGCTCGGTCCAGCGCCAGGCTGCGCCCTATGAGGGGCGCTCCGGCTTTCGCCTGCTTCCCAACAGCAACGAAGCCTTCCGCGCCCGTGCCGAGCTGATCCGCAACGCCCAGACCAGCATCGACCTGCAGTATTACATCGTCCACGATGGCCTGAGCACCCGCGCCCTCGTGCACGAGCTGCTGCGCGCCGCCGACCGCGGCGTGCGGGTACGCATCCTGCTCGACGACACCACCAGCGATGGCCTGGACAGCCTGATCGGCACCCTTGCTGCCCACCCCCATATCCAGATCCGCGTGTTCAACCCGCTGCACCTGGGCCGCAGCACCGGCCTGACGCGCGCCATGGGGCGGCTGTTCAACCTGTCGCTGCAGCACCGGCGCATGCACAACAAGCTGTTCCTGGTCGACAACAGCATGGCCATCGTCGGCGGGCGCAACCTGGGCGACGAGTACTTCGACGCCGAGCCCAACCTGAACTTCACTGACATCGACCTGCTGGGTGTAGGGCCTGTGGCCGAGCAGCTCGGGCATAGCTTCGACCAGTACTGGAACAGCGCCCTGAGCCGGCCGATCGGCGACTTCCTGTGGAGCACGCCGGACGCCAGCGACCTGCGCGCCAGCCGCCAGCGCCTGGAAACCTGGCTGGCGCAGGCCAGGGTGCAGCGCAAGGCTTTGTACGACCGACTGATGGCCTATCAGAGCGAGCCACGCCTGGACATCTGGCGCAACGAGCTGATCTGGGCGCACAGCCAGGCGCTGTGGGATGCGCCGAGCAAGGTGCTGGCCCGCGGCGAGCCAGACCCGCAGTTGCTGATGACCCAGCAACTGGCGCCCGACCTGAAGAACGTACACCGCGAGCTGATACTGGTCTCGGCCTACTTCGTGCCGGGCGAGCCGGGCCTGCTGTACCTCACCAGCCGCGCCGACGCCGGCACCTCGGTCAAGCTGCTGACCAATTCGCTCGAAGCCACCGATGTGCCGGCCGTGCACGGCGGCTATGCGCCCTACCGCCGCGCCCTGCTCGAGCATGGCGTGGAGCTGTTCGAGCTGCGTCGCCAGCCCGGAGACCCCAGCGCCGCGCGCGGCGTGCTCAGCTTCAAGGGTCAGTCCGATTCGAGCCTGCACAGCAAGGCGATGGTCTTCGACCGGCGCAAGACCTTCATTGGTTCTTTCAATTTCGACCCGCGTTCGGTGCTGTGGAACACCGAGGTCGGGGTAATGGTCGACAGCCCGGAGCTGGCTGAGTACACCCGCGCACTGGCTGAACAGGGCATGGCGCCGGCGTTGAGCTACCAACCGAAGCTGGTGGACGGGAAGATGGTCTGGGTGACCGAAGACAATGGCCAGATACATACCCTGACCGCTGAGCCGGGCGGGATATGGCGCCGGTTCAATGCCTGGGTGGCCAAGGCAGTGGGATTGGAGAAGATGCTGTAGTAGCGGGCCGTATAACGGCCCGCGCCCTTCAGGCAGACGCCGGCTCGAACGCGCCGGGACGCCGGGTCAGCAGCACCAGCCCTGCAGCCCCTGCAGCCATCAGGAACAGCAAGGCATGCCCACTGACCCACTGGCTCCCTGCCCCCGCCAGCAAAGGCCCGAGCAAACAACCGATACCCCACAATTGCGCCACATGGGCGTTGGCACGCACCAATGCGTCATCGCGATAACGCTCGCCGATCAGGATCAGCGACAGGGTGAACAAGCCCCCCGCGCTCGCACCGAACAGTACCCACAGCGGCCACACCGCCGGGGTGTGCAGCAGCAGCGGAATCGCCAGACTCGAACCCAGCAGACTCACAGCACAGCCACTGAACAAGGCTTGCCGGGACATGCGATCGGCAAGGGCGCCGATCGGCAGTTGCAGTACGGCATCGCCGACCACGACGGTACTGACCATGAACAACGCCACCTCGGCGGTGAAGCCCTGCTGCAATACGTACACCGGCAAGAGCGTCAGGATCATCGCCTCGAATGCCGCGAACAACGCAATGGCCCAGGCGATTACCGGCAAGCGCCGGCAGAAGGCGAACAGGTCGCGGAAGGTCACGCTGCACGCCTCGGTCGACGGTGCACCACCGCGGCCAAGCAACAGCAAGGGCGCGACCAGCAGCAGACCGGTGGCGGCCCAGAAACCGAAATCATCCTCCGAGCCGAGAAAGCCCAGCACCAGCGGCCCGGCCAGCTGGCTCAGGGCATAGCTGCTGCCATACAGCGCCACCAGCCGCCCGCGCCACTGCTCGACCACCAACTGGTTGATCCAGCTTTCGCCGAGGATAAACACCACCGTCAGCGACATGCCGATCAGCAGGCGCAGCGCCAGCCACAGCGCATAGCTGGGCAGCACCGCCACCAGTGCGATCGACAACGCCCCGCCCCACAGGCACAGGCGCATCGCCGAAGGCACGCCGACCCAGCCGGCCAGGCGACTGGCCAGGCTGGCGCCGAGCAGTACGCCGATTGCCGGCATCGCCGCCATCACACCAATGGCGAACCCACCGTAGCCCCAGCCTTCCAGGCGCAGGGACACCAGCGGCATGCTCACACCGAGCGCAAGCCCGACACTGAGCACCGACGCCAGCACGGCAAAGTAGGTTCCCCAACGCATTGCAGCCTCCCAGGCATATTTGTTCAGCCCCATTCGCGGGCAAGCCCGCTCCCACAGGTACGCCGCCGCTCTCAAGGACGGCGCTGGGCCTGTAGGAGCGGGCTTGCCCGCGAAGAAGACGACCGAATTACAGCTTGATCCAGGTCGCCTTCAGCTCGGTGTACTTCTCCAGTGCATGCAGCGACTTGTCACGGCCGTTGCCCGACTGCTTGAAGCCGCCGAACGGTGCGGTCATGTCGCCGCCATCGTACTGGTTGACCCATACACTGCCGGCACGCACGGCGCGGGCAGTCTTGTGCGCCTTGGAAATGTCGGCGGTCCAGATGCCGGCTGCCAGGCCATACGGGGTGTCGTTGGCGATGGCGATGGCTTCTTCGGCGGTGTCGAAGGCGATCACCGACAGCACCGGGCCGAAAATTTCTTCCTGGGCGATCTTCATGGCGTTGGTCACGCCGTCGAAGATGGTCGGCTCGACGTAGGTGCCGCCGGTCTCTTCGAGGATGCGCTTGCCGCCCGCGAGCAGCTTGGCGCCGTCCTGATGACCGGCGTCGATGTACGACAGCACGGTATTCATCTGCTGGGTATCGACCAGCGCACCGACGGTGGTAGCCGGATCCAGTGGGTTGCCGGGCTTCCAGGCCTTGAGGGCCTCGACCACCAGCGGCAGGAACTTGTCCTTGATCGAGCGCTCGACCAGCAGACGCGAGCCAGCGGTGCAGACCTCGCCCTGGTTGAAGGCGATGGCACTGGCAGCGGCTTCTGCAGCGGCCTGCAGGTCGGGGGCGTCGGCGAAGACGATGTTCGGGCTTTTGCCACCGGCTTCCAGCCAGATACGCTTCATGTTCGATTCGCCGGCGTACACCATCAGTTGCTTGGCGATCTTGGTCGAACCAGTGAACACCAGGGTATCGACATCCATGTGCAGGGCCAGGGCCTTGCCGACGGTGTGGCCGTAGCCAGGCAGCACGTTCAGCACGCCTGCCGGGATGCCGGCCTCGATGGCCAGTTGAGCGATGCGGATGGCGGTCAGCGGGGACTTCTCGGAAGGCTTGAGCACCACCGAGTTGCCGGTGGCCAGCGCCGGGCCGAGTTTCCAGCAGGCCATCAGCAGCGGGAAGTTCCAAGGGACGATGGCGCCCACGACGCCTACCGGCTCGCGGGTGACCAGGCCGAGCTGGTCATGCGGGGTCGGTGCGACCTCGTCGTAGACCTTGTCGATGGCTTCGGCGGTCCAGTGGATGGCCTGGGCAGCGCCCGGGATGTCGATGGTGGAGGAGTCGCCGATCGGCTTGCCCATGTCCAGGGTTTCCAGCAGCGCCAGTTCCTCGACATGCTTGCGCAGCAGGTCGGCGAAGCGGATCAGCTTGGCCTTGCGCTTGGCGGGAGCCAGTTGCGACCAGACGCCGGAGTCGAAGGTGGCGCGGGCGTTTTCCACGGCGCGGTTGGCGTCAGCCAGGTCGCAACTGGCAACCTTGGCCAGGAAGCGTCCGTCGACCGGGCTCAGGCACTCGAAAGTTTCGCCGGAGGCGGCGTCGGTGTATTCGCCGTTGATGAAGGCACGGCCTTCGATCTTCAGTTGCTGGGCACGCTGTTCCCAATCCGCACGAGTCAGGGTGGTCATACGAAACTCCTCCTCTTGTTAAGGTGCAGCCCCGTATTGAGGACTCACGGGCACTGTCAGAAATTCTGGCCGGGCGACAAGCGCACACGGGCATCCGACACCCTAAACCAGGCCGGTTAAACTATCAATATATTTGACACGAATGGCTTAAAAGCCTACTGATGTGCATTTTATTAAACAACAACAGGGTATTCAGCATGAGCATCGACAGCATCATCGACTTCGCCCAGGTCCTCACCGAAGCCGAGCGCTACCGCCCGGCGGCCGAGAAGATCCTCAAGGGCGAGCCGGACCAGGCGGTTTACAACCACTATTCGAGCCCCTGCGGGCAGTTTGCCGCAGGCGTCTGGGAGGGTGAGGTCGGCCAGTGGACGGTGAACTACACCGAGCACGAGTATTGCGAGATCGTCCAGGGCGTATCGGTGCTGCGCGACCAGGACGGCGGCGCCAAGACCCTGCGGGCCGGTGACCGTTTCGTCATCCCGGCCGGCTTCAAGGGCACCTGGGAGGTGCTGGAGCCGTGCCGCAAGATCTATGTGATGTTCGAGCAGAAGTGACAGGGCTTGCGAGGATTAAGTACCGCATCCGTCGAACGAGGATTGCAACGATGGCAGCGTCCACTTCCGGACAGTCGACAAGGAACAGCATATGACTACCGACATCCTCGCCCCTGCACGCCACGTCATCGGTTCGCGCTACGTTGAAAGCGTGAACGCCTATGTTCTCGAGCTGACGGGCCTGGCAACCGTCCGGGTTGTTACCGGTGCAGACCTGCGGGACTTCAAGCACGACCAGGTCAGGATCGATGTAGACGAAGAAGGCTTCATAACCGGCCTGCGCAACTGCTGAAACCTGCGGCGCGCGCACTAGCCTGAACAGACAGCAATAAAAAAACCCGCTTCCTTTCGGTTGCGGGTTTTTTTGGTTGCCGGATCAATTACTTGATCTTGGCTTCCTTGTACACCACGTGCTTGCGAACGACCGGATCGTACTTCTTGATCTCGATCTTGTCCGGAGTGGTGCGCTTGTTCTTGTCGGTGGTGTAGAAGTGGCCGGTACCGGCACTCGAAACCAGACGGATCAATTCACGCATGATGTTCTCCCTTAAACCTTGGCGCCAGCTTTACGGATGTCGACCAGAACGGCATCGATGCCGCGCTTGTCGATGATACGCATGCCTTTGGCGGAAACGCGCAGACGCACGAAACGATTCTCGGATTCAACCCAGAAACGGTGGTGCTGCAGGTTCGGCAGGAAACGACGACGGGTTTTGTTGTTTGCGTGGGAAATGTTGTTCCCGGTTACCGGACCCTTACCGGTAACTTGACAGACTCTCGACATGCCTCAGCCCTCTAAAACCACATGCCCAACCCGGCATGGGTTGGCCGCTTAATCTCTCAGTCTATGGCGCCAAGGCGCCGTGTTTCCGGGGGTCTTATCGAACCGGCTCAAATGAGCGACAGACCGAGCCCCTAGAAAAGAGCGCTGCTTTATACCAGAAAGGGTCGGCCACAACAACAGAAGATGCACATTCCGATCGGGCCGATCGCGCCCGGCCAGCATAGCGACAAGGCCCGCGCACTGTCGACCGCTCGTCGCCGCACGGCATAAAAATCAGGTGGCCATTTCCCGACTGGCGCACTAGGGTAGGACGTTTCCTATTCCAGACTGCACTGGCAGATGGGCCCCTGACCAGCCGAGGATCCACCATGCGCGTCGCCGCCCTTTCCGTTCTATTCACTTCCCTGCTCGCCGCAGGTCTTGCCCAGGCAGCGCCGCTGTCGGTGTGCACCGAGGCCAGCCCGGAAGGTTTCGACGTGGTTCAGTACAACTCGCTGACCACCACCAACGCCTCGGCCGACGTGCTGTTGAACCGCCTGGTCGAGTTCGACGCCGCCCAGGGCAAGGTGGTGCCGAGCCTTGCCCAAAGCTGGACGGTCTCCAAAGACGGCCTGGTCTATGACTTCACGCTGCGCAATGGCGTGAAGTTCCACAGCACCGACTACTTCAAGCCGACCCGCGAGCTGAATGCCGACGACGTGCTGTTCAGCTTCCAGCGCATGCTCTACCCCGCCCATGCCTGGCACAAGACCGCACCTGGTGGTTATCCGCACGCCCAGTCGCTGCAGCTGGGCAGCCTGATCAAGTCGATCGAGGCGCCCGACCCGCAGAGCGTGCGCTTTACCCTCACCCACCCGGACGCGACCTTCCTGGCCACCCTGAGCATGGGTTTCGCCTCGATCTACTCGGCCGAGTACGCCGACAAGCTGATGAAGGACGGCACGCCCGAAAAACTCAACAGCCAGCCCATCGGCACCGGCCCGTTCGTGTTCCAGCGCTTCCAGAAGGACGCCCTGGTGCGCTACCGCGCCAACCCTGACTACTTCGACGGCAAGCCTGCGGTCGACCCGCTGGTGTTCGCCATCACCACCGACCCGAACGTGCGCCTGCAGAAGCTCAAGCGCAACGAATGCCAGGTGGCCCTGTCGCCCAAGCCGCTGGACATCGCCGAAGCTGCCCAGAACGACAAACTCAAGGTCGCCTCCACCCCGGCCTTCATGACCGCCTTCGTCGCCATCAACAGCGAGCACCCGCCGCTGGACAAACCCGAAGTGCGCCAGGCGATCAACCTGGCCTTCGACAAACCGGCCTACCTCAAGGCGGTGTTCGAAGGCACCGCCACCGCCGCCAACGGCCCCTACCCGCCCACCACCTGGAGTTACGCCAAGGACCTGCCCGGCTACGCGCTGGACCTGAAGAAAGCCAAGGCGTTGCTGACCAAGGCCGGCCTTGCCGACGGCTTCAGCACCACGATCTGGACCCGTCCGTCGGGCAGCCTGCTCAACCCCAACCCGAGCCTCGGCGCCCAGATGCTCCAGGCCGACCTGGCGAAAGTCGGCATCAAGGCCGAGATCCGCGTGATCGAATGGGGCGAGTTGATCCGCCGCGCCAAGGCCGGCGAGCACGACCTGCTGTTCATGGGCTGGGCGGGTGACAACGGCGACCCGGACAACTTCCTCAGCCCGCAATTCTCGTGCGCGGCGATCAAGTCGGGGACCAACTTCGCGCGGTTCTGCGACAGCCGTCTCGACCAGTTGATCAATGCCGGGCGTACCACCAACGACCAGAGCGTGCGCAGCAGGCTGTACCAGCAGGCACAGACGCTGATCCAGCAGCAGGCGCTGTGGCTGCCGCTGGCCCATCCGAAAGCCTCGACCTTGCTCAGCAATCGCGTGAAGGGGTATCAGGTGAGCCCGTTCGGGCGGGTGGACTTCAGCAAGGTATCGGTGGAGCGCTGACTGACGTCCGGTGTCGGCCTTTTCGCGGGCAAGCCCGCTCCTACAGGGATTGGGCTGGCCTTTGGATTTTGAGCAAGACAGTTGCTCCTATGCTCCGATCCATCCCTGCTCGACCATCGACAACGGCTCGCCATCGCCGACGATCACATGATCGAGCACCCGCACATCGATCAGCGCCAGTGCTTGCTTCAAGGTGCGGGTCAGATGCACGTCGTCCTGGCTGGGCTCGCTGTTGCCCGACGGGTGGTTGTGGCACAGGATAAGCGCCGCCGCGTTGTGCGCCAGGGCTCGACGCACGACCTCGCGAGGATAGACGACCGCTCGATTGATCGTGCCTCTGAACAGGATCTCGAACGCCAGCGGCCTGTGCTTGTTGTCCAGAAACAGACACCCGAACACCTCGCTGCTCTCATGCCGCAGCATGGACTTCAGGTAGCGCCGCACTACCGTCGGACTGTCCATGGCCGATTCTCGCTCGATGGTGGTCGCCAGGTGCCGGCGCCCTATCTCCAACACCGCCTGTAACTGGCTGTACCTGACCGGCCCCAGCCCAAGTTCGCCCAGGAAAGCTTCCCGGTCGGCCTCAAGCAACTGACGCAGGCTGCCGAACTTCGCCAGCAACCCCCGCGCCAGCTCCACGACATTGCGACCACGCACGCCAGACCCTAGAAACACGGCCAGCAGTTCCGCATCCGACAGACTGCTCGCCCCACGCGCCAGCAACTTCTCCCTCGGCCGCTCGTCCAGCGGCCATTCCCTGATGTTCATACCCCTCCTTGCGTTGTACTGCGGCGCCTTCAAGCCCTGTGTTAATCTATTTCGCCTCGTTAAATGCGACGTTCTGCCGCAGGCAATTTCAAACGTCGCCGCCCGCTTTCACTGGAAAAAGGCAAGCCTATGCAGCGGCTGTATCGCAAGCGCATCGTTCTCGGCGTGGGTGGCGGCATTGCCGCCTACAAGAGCGCCGAGCTGATTCGCCGACTCCTGGAACACGGCGCGCAGGTGCGTGTCGTCATGACCCGCGGGGGGGCCGAGTTCATCACTCCGCTGACCCTGCAGGCGCTCTCCGGCCACCCGGTGCACATGGACCTGCTCGACCCCGCCGCCGAGGCTGCGATGGGTCATATCGAACTGGCCAAGTGGGCCGACCTGGTGCTGATCGCCCCGGCCACCGCCGACCTCATGGCGCGCATGGCCCAGGGCATGGCCGATGACCTGCTGACCACGCTGGTACTGGCCACCGACGCCACCGTCGCCGTCGCCCCGGCCATGAACCAGGCCATGTGGCGCGACCCGGCCACTCAGGACAACCTAGAGCTGCTCAAGCGCCGTGGCATCCAGGTGTTCGGCCCCGCCTCCGGCAGCCAGGCCTGCGGCGACGTCGGCCTGGGCCGCATGCTCGAAGCCACCGACCTTGCCTGGTGCGCCGCCGAGAGCTTCAAGCGCCAGGCCCTGACCGGCAAGCACGTGCTGATCACCGCCGGCCCCACCCAAGAGAACATCGATCCGGTGCGCTACATCACCAATCATAGTTCCGGGAAGATGGGCTTTGCCCTGGCCGAAGCGGCCGCCGAGGCCGGGGCCCGGGTGACCCTCGTCACCGGCCCTGTGCACCTGGCAACGCCTGACCGGGTCAACCGCATCGACGTGGTGAGCGCGCGGGACATGCTCGCGGCCTGTGAAGCCGCCATGCCGTGCGACCTGTTCATCGCCTCGGCAGCAGTCGCGGACTACCGCCCCGAGGTGGTCGCCCCGCAAAAGCTCAAGAAAGACCCTACGACTGGCGACGGCATGCTGCTGCAGATGGTGCGCAATCCGGATATCCTTGCCACCCTCGCTGGCCGCGTCGACCGCCCGTTCAGCGTCGGTTTCGCTGCCGAGACCGAGCACCTGCTCGATTACGCCACGCGCAAGCTCAAGGACAAGAACCTCGACCTGATCGTCGCCAATGATGTGGCCAACCCCAGCATCGGCTTCAACAGCGAGGAAAACGCCCTGACCGTGATCGACCGCCAGCAGCACCAGACCCTCTTCGCGCAGACCAGCAAGGGCAAGATCGCCCGGCAACTGGTCGCCTTCATCGCCGAACGGCTCAATCAGGTTCAATAAGTTCCATGCACGCTCTTCAAGCCAAGATCCTCGACCCACGCCTGGGTACCGAATTCCCCCTGCCGCAATACGCCACCCCCGGCTCCGCCGGCCTGGACCTGCGCGCCCTGCTCAAGGAGGACACCGTCCTCGAGCCGGGCCAGACCCTGCTGATCCCCACTGGCCTGTCGATCTACATCGGCGATCCGGGGCTGGCGGCGATGATCCTGCCGCGCTCGGGCCTTGGCCATAAGCACGGTGTGGTGCTGGGCAACCTGGTCGGCCTGATCGACTCGGACTACCAGGGCGAGCTGATGGTCTCGTGCTGGAACCGCGGCAACACCCCGTTCACCATCAGCATCGGCGAGCGCATCGCCCAACTGATCCTGGTACCGGTGGTGCAGGCGCATTTCGACATCGTCGAAGCCTTCGACGAAACCCAGCGTGGCAGCGGTGGTTTCGGCCACTCCGGCACCCGCTGAGCCGACCGTCGGGGCCATGGACGGCGAACTCTCGGGGCTATCTACCGTCCAAGCGTTCAGTTTGCGCTTACCCAGAAGCCTTTGACCCTTGGAGTCCCCAGAGATGAACGACATGGCCCAACTGGTACCCGCATTGCCGGACAGCATCTTCCGTGCCTATGACATCCGCGGCATCGTCGGCAAGACACTGCACGCCGAGACCGCCTACTGGATCGGCCGCGCCATCGGTGCCCAGACCCGAGCCCAGGGCGAGCCGAAAATCTCCGTGGGCCGTGACGGCCGCCTGTCGGGCCCGATGCTGGTCGAGCAACTGATCCAGGGCCTGGTCGATGCCGGTTGCCAGGTCAGCGACGTCGGCCTGGTGCCCACCCCCGCGCTGTACTACGCCGCCAACGTGCTGGCCGGTACTTCAGGCGTTATGCTCACCGGCAGCCACAACCCGTCGGACTACAACGGCTTCAAGATCGTCATCGCTGGCGATACGCTGGCCAATGAACAGATCCAGGCCCTGCTGACCCGCCTCAAGACCAACGACGTACCGCGCGGCGAAGGCCGTGTGGAAAAGGTCGAGATCCTCGAGCGCTACTTCCAGCAGATCGTCGGTGACGTGAAACTGGCCAAGCGCCTGAAGGTGGTGGTCGACTGCGGCAACGGCGCCGCTGGCGTGATCGCCCCGCAACTGATCGAGGCGCTGAACTGCGAGGTGATCCCGCTGTTCTGCGAGGTCGACGGCAACTTCCCCAACCACCACCCGGACCCGGGCAAGCCCGAGAACCTCGAAGACCTGATCGCCAAGGTCAGGGAGACCGGCGCCGACCTCGGCCTGGCCTTCGACGGCGACGGTGACCGCGTTGGCGTGGTGACCAACACCGGCAGCATCGTCTACCCCGACCGCCTGCTGATGCTCTTCGCCCAGGACGTGCTGTCGCGCAACCCCGGCGCCGAGATCATCTTCGACGTCAAATGCACCCGTCGCCTGACGCCGCTGATCGAACAGCACGGCGGCCGCGCCCTGATGTGGAAGACCGGTCATTCGTTGATCAAGAAGAAGATGAAACTGACCGGCTCGCTGCTGGCCGGCGAGATGAGCGGACACATCTTCATCAAGGAACGCTGGTACGGTTTCGACGATGGCATCTACAGTGCCGCGCGCCTGCTGGAAATCCTCAGCAAGGCCGACCAGGATGCCGAAAACCTGTTCGCCGCGTTCCCGAACGATATTTCCACGCCGGAAATCAACATCGATGTGACCGACGAGAGTAAATTCAGCATCATTGATGCACTGCAACGCGACGCCGACTGGGGCGAAGCCAACCTGACCACCATCGATGGTGTGCGGGTCGACTACCCACACGGCTGGGGCCTGGTCCGCGCCTCCAACACCACACCGGTGCTGGTGCTGCGCTTCGAGGCCGACAGCGAGGCAGAACTCGACCGTATCAAGGCTGTATTCCGCACGCAGTTGCTGCGGGCCGAACCTGGCCTGCAACTGCCGTTCTGACCGACTATCTGTTCCTCACTGGAGCCCTGCATGACCCTCGATCGCGATGCCGCTTCCCATGTAGCCGAAGTTTTGTCCGAAGCGCTGCCCTACATCCGCCGCTTTGTCGGCAAGACCCTGGTGATCAAGTACGGCGGCAACGCGATGGAGAGCGAAGAGCTCAAGACCGGCTTTGCCCGTGACATCGTGCTGATGAAGGCGGTGGGCATCAACCCGGTCGTCGTGCACGGCGGCGGCCCGCAGATCGGAGACCTGCTCAAGCGCCTGTCGATCGAGAGCCACTTCATCGACGGCATGCGCGTCACCGATTCGGCGACCATGGACGTGGTGGAGATGGTCCTGGGCGGCCAGGTCAACAAGGATATCGTCAACCTGATCAACCGCCACGGCGGCAGCGCCATCGGCCTGACCGGCAAGGATGCGGAGCTGATCCGCGCCAAGAAGCTCACCGTCAGCCGCCAGACCCCCGAGATGACCACCCCGGAAATCATCGACATCGGCCATGTCGGCGAAGTCGTGGGCGTGAACACCGAGCTGCTGAACATGCTGGTCAAGGGCGACTTCATTCCGGTGATCGCGCCAATCGGCGTGGGCGCCAACGGTGAGTCGTACAACATCAACGCCGACCTGGTCGCCGGCAAAGTCGCCGAGGCCCTGAAAGCCGAGAAGCTGATGCTGCTGACCAACATCGCCGGCCTGATGGACAAGCAGGGCCAGGTCCTCACCGGCCTGACCACCGAGCAGGTCAACGAGCTGATCGCCGACGGCACCATCTACGGTGGCATGCTGCCGAAGATCAAGTGCGCACTGGAAGCCGTGCAGGGTGGCGTGAACAGCTCGCACATCATCGATGGCCGGGTGCCGAACGCGGTGCTGCTGGAGATCTTCACCGACAGCGGCGTGGGCACCCTGATCACCAACCGCAAGCGTCACTGATGCGTTGATCGCTGACCCGCTCCTGCAAAACCCCCGTAGGAGCGGCGGTTCGGCGCCCCGACTTGCCCGCGAAAAGTACGCCCCGACAAGCCTGCCCCTACAAGGGTCACGCAGGCTTGCTCCAAGCCCAAAATGAAACATGGCGCAATGCCATTACTTTTCTCTGTCCCGCCCTCAACTTTCTCTCCAGGCTGCCGACACAACGTGGCAGAATGCACGCCCGCTGCAAATAGTTACTATTTACCTGGAGAACTCGCGTGAAATACGCATCACAAGGACTCGTGCTGGCAGCTGCCGTCGCGCTCGGGTCCATCGCCGGCTGCGCTACCGAAACTTCCACCGCCGTGGCCGTACAACAGGTCGAGAGCGTCAGCCGCCCGTACAGCGGCGTGCGTGCACCGATCGCCGTAGGCAAGTTCGACAACCGTTCGAGCTACATGCGCGGCATCTTCTCCGACGGCGTCGATCGCCTCGGCGGCCAGGCCAAGACCATCCTGATCACCCACCTGCAGCAGACTGGCCGTTTCAACGTGCTGGACCGCGACAACATGGGTGAGATCCAGCAGGAAGCGGCCATCAAGGGCCAAGTCCAACGCCTGAAGGGCGCTGACTTCGTCGTGACCGGCGATGTCACCGAATTCGGCCGCAAGGAAGTCGGCGACCACCAGCTGTTCGGCATTCTCGGCCGTGGCAAGACTCAGATCGCCTACGCCAAGGTCGCGCTGAACATCGTCAACATCAGCACTTCCGAAGTGGTCTACTCGAGCCAGGGCGCAGGCGAATACGCCCTGTCCAACCGTGAGGTCATCGGCTTCGGCGGTACCGCCAGCTACGACTCGACCCTCAATGGCAAGGTCCTCGACCTGGCCATGCGCGAAGCGGTGAACAAGCTGGTCGGCGCTGTCGAAAGCGGCCAGTGGAAGCCGCAAGCGCAGTAAGACCCTGCAGCAAGACGACAACGACAAGGAAGCACGTAGATGAGCATCACCCGCTCGGCCTGGCGCACTGGCGCCGGGCTCCTGCTGGCCAGCGCCCTGCTGGTCGGTTGCAACTCGCAGAAGCCGCTGTACCAGTGGGAAAGCTACCAGCCACAAGTGCGCGAATACTTCAACGACCAGTCCAAGGAAGAACAGGTCATCGCCCTGGAGCGCGACCTGGAGAAGATCAAGGCCAAGAATGGCGCCGTCCCGCCTGGGTATCACGCGCAACTGGGCCTGCTCTATTCGAGCCTGGGCAAGGACGACCAGATGATCCAGCAGTTCCGCACCGAGAAGGCACTGTTCCCTGAATCGGCGGCGTACATGGACTTCCTGATGAAGAACGCCACGCAAGGAGCGAAGCAGTGATCAAGCGCCTCACCCAATTGATCGTCGGCGCCTGCGTGCTGGCCCTGTTCGCCGGCTGTGCCGAGCGCAAGACCACCGACTACGCGGCCTACAAGCAGAGCCGTCCGAAGTCGATCCTGATCGTGCCGCCGCTGAACAACTCGCCGGACGTCAAGGCCAGCTACAGCATGCTCGCGCAGGTCACCTACCCGCTGGCCGAGGCGGGCTACTACGTGATGCCGGTGGCGCTGGTCGCCGAGACCTTCCGCCAGAACGGCATGACCACCCCGGCTGACATCCACGAGCTGCCGACCGCCAAGCTGCACGAGATCTTCGGTGCCGACGCGGCGCTGTACGTGACCGTCAGTGACTACGGCACCCGCTACATGGTGCTGAGCAGCGCGACCATCGTGACCGCCAGCGCCAAGCTGGTCGACCTGAAGACCGGCACCACCCTGTGGACTGGCACCGCCACTGCATCCAGCGAGGAAGGCCGGCAGAACCAGGGCGGCCTGATCGGCATGCTGATCACTGCAGCAGTGAACCAGGTCATCAGCAGCGTGCAGGAAGACGCCGGTTATCCGATCGCCGGTATCACCAGCGCGCGCCTGCTGTCGCCGAACCCGAACGGCGGGATCCTGTACGGGCCGCGTTCGCCGAAGTACGGCACGGACTAAGCGGCGACTGCTTCGCGGGCAAGCCCGCTCCCACAGCGGCAGTAGACCTCTGTTGGAGCAACTGTCTTGCTCAAAAGCTAGAAGCCAGCCCAATCCCTGTGGGAGCGGGCTTGCCCGCGAAAAACCCGCCGCCGATCCAATGAAAAAGGCGACCCACATGGGTCGCCTTTTTCATTACCGATCCGAGATCAGATCCCGTACTGCGCGCGATACGCCTCGACCGCCGGCAGGTGTTGCTTGAGCTGGGGATCGTCGGCCAGGAACTCCAGTACCTGCGTCAGCGAAACGATGCTGACCACCGGAATGCCGAAATCACGCTCCACTTCCTGGATCGCCGAAAGCTCGCCATTGCCACGCTCTTCGCGGTTCAGTGCGATCAGCACGCCTGCGGCGTTGGCCTGCTGGCCCTTGATGATCTGCATCACTTCGCGGATGGCGGTACCGGCAGTGATCACGTCGTCGATGATCAGCACGTCACCGGCCAGCGGGGCGCCAACCAGGCTACCGCCCTCGCCGTGATCCTTGGCTTCCTTGCGGTTGAAGCACCATGGCACATCGAGCTGATGCTGCTCGGCCAGGGACACCGCCGTGGCCGCTGCCAGCGGGATGCCCTTGTACGCCGGGCCGAACAGCACGTCGAAGGGGATCTTGCTGTCGACGATGGCGGCCGCATAGCAGCGCCCCAGCTGGGCCAGGGCCGATCCGCTGTTGAACAGGCCGGCGTTGAAGAAGTACGGGCTGGTACGCCCCGATTTCAGGGTGAATTCACCGAAGCGCAGAACGCCGCGATCGATGGCAAAACGAATGAAGTCGCGCTGATACGGCTGCATGAAAAGTCCCGGACACCACGGATTTAGCTAAATGAGTTGAGCTCGGGTATCATACACGCACGAGATTTTTGGGGCCATTTATGCGGATCATCAGTGTGAACGTGAATGGCATTCAGGCTGCGGCCGAGCGTGGACTGCTCAGCTGGCTGCAAGCCCAGAATGCCGACGTCATCTGCCTTCAGGATACCCGCGCCTCGGCCTTTGAACTCGATGACCCAGCTTTCCAGCTCGATGGCTATTTCCTTTATGCCTGCGAAGCGGAAGTGCCTGCCCAAGGTGGCGTGGCGCTCTACTCGCGCATGCAGCCCAAGGCAGTCATCACCGGCCTGGGCTTCGAGACGGCCGACCGTTACGGGCGCTACCTGCAAGCAGATTTCGATAAGGTAAGCATCGCCAGCCTGCTGCTGCCTTCGGGAATGAACGGCGACGAAGACTTGAACCAGAAGTTCAAGTTGATGGATGACTTCGCCAAGTACCTGGACAAGCAGCGTCGCAAGCGTCGCGAATACATCTATTGCGGCTCGTTCTACGTGGCGCAGCAGAAGCTCGACATCAAGAACTGGCGCGACAGCCAGCAGTCGCCGGGCTTCCTGCCGCCAGAGCGGGCCTGGATGGACGCGATCATCGGCGAAATGGGCTATGTCGACGCCCTGCGCGAAGTCAGCCGCGAAGGCGACCAGTACAGCTGGTGGCCGGACAACGAACAGGCCGAGATGCTCAACCTGGGCTATCGCTTCGACTACCAGATCCTCACCCAGGGTCTGCGCCGCTTCGTGCGCAGTGCGCGTCTGCCGCGCCAGCCGCGCTTCTCGCAGCACGCGCCACTGATCGTCGACTACGACTGGACGCTGACCATCTGAAGACCTGCGGGGCCTGTAACCAGGCCCCGCATTTCGTTACAGACTCTCCTCCACCTCGCCAGGCAGCTCCTCATCCAGGTGCAGCCACGGCAGTCGGCTGCCGGTCCAGATGTGCCGATTGGCCCGCACCTGCTCTGGCCGGTCCAGCGTCGCCACCGTCACATCGATGCTCAGCGGACTGTGCGTCGTCTCCAGCGCCACATGCGCGCCACAGTCGCCGCAGAAGTAGCGCGTGCAACTGGCCGGGGCCATATAACGCTTCGGCTCCCCCGCCATCCACTGGAAGCCCTTGCGCGGCAGTGTGAGCCAGGTCACCACCAGCCCGCCGCTGACCCGTCGACAGATCGAGCAGTGGCAATGGGCGATATCCGTCAGGTCACCCTCCAGTCGATAGCGCAGGGCACCGCAATGGCACCCGCCTTCCAGTACGTCATTCATGAAACGACCTCCCGTCGCCTTCATCGAGGCGAAAGCTGGCTGAAAGCTTGCGCCCCTAGGATAGCCCCACCTCCGGCGACAGACCGGCCAGCCAGGGTGTCCGCCAACGTGCGCACCCGGCCCAATCAACAACAACAATGGTGATACCGATGCTTTCCTGTGCCCGCCTCCCCGCAGTACCCCTCACGCTATTCCATGCACAGCGCCTGACGCGCTGATCCGCCCGAATCGTCCGTCCTTTCGCCGCGCCCTGCCTGGAGTACCGCCATGCTGACCTTCCTTGGCTTTGCCATGGTCATCACCTTCATGTACCTGATCATGACCAAGCGCCTGTCGGCCTTGATCGCCCTGATCCTGGTTCCGATCCTGTTCGCGCTGTTCGGCGGTTTCTCCGCCAAGATCGGCCCGATGATGCTCGAAGGCATCAGCAAGCTCGCGCCTACCGGCGTGATGCTGATGTTCGCCATCCTCTACTTCGCCCTGATGATCGACTCCGGCCTGTTCGACCCGGCCGTGCGCAAGATCCTCAAGCTGGTCAAGGGCGACCCGCTGAAAGTCTCGGTCGGCACCGCCGTGCTGGCTTTGGTGGTCTCGCTCGACGGTGACGGCGCCACCACCTACATGATCTGCTGCGCCGCCATGCTGCCGCTGTACAGCCGCCTGGGCATGAGCCCGCGAATCATGGCCGGCCTGATCATCCTCGCCGGTGGCGTGATGAACATGACCCCCTGGGGTGGCCCGACCGCCCGCGCTGCAAGCGCGCTGCACGTCGATCCTTCGGACATCTTCGTGCCGATGATCCCGGCCATGGCCTTCGGTGTGCTGGCGATCCTCGCCATCGCCTACATGTACGGCAAGCGCGAGCGTGCCCGCCTGGGTGAGCTGCACCTGCCGACCGACGACATCGACCACAGCGAAATCAGCGTGTCGCAGTTCCCCGAAGCGCGCCGCCCCAAGCTGATCTGGTTCAACGGTGCCCTGACCGCTGCCCTGATGGTCGCGCTGATCTGCGGCGTGTTGCCGCTGCCGGTGCTGTTCATGATCGCCTTCAGTATCGCCATGATCGTCAACTACCCCTGCCTGCAGCAGCAGAAAGACCGCATCGCCGCACACGCCGGTAGCGTGCTGGCCGTGACCGGGCTGATCTTCGCCGCCGGTATCTTCACCGGCATCCTGTCCGGCACCGGCATGGTCGAGGCCATGTCCAAGAGCCTGCTGGCGGTGATCCCGGATGCGCTCGGCCCGTACCTGGCGGCCATTACCGCGATCGTCAGCATGCCGTTCACCTTCTTCATGTCCAATGACGCGTTCTACTACGGCGTGCTGCCGGTACTGGCCGAAGCTGCCAGCCACTACGGCATCACCCCGGTGGAAATGGCCCGTGCATCGATCGTCGGACAACCGGTACACCTGCTCAGCCCGCTGGTACCCTCCACCTACCTGCTGGTAGCCCTGGCGGGGATCGAATTCGGCGATCACCAGCGCTTCACCCTGAAGTGGGCAGTTCTGGTGTGCCTGTGCATAATGCTCGCCGCCTTGCTCATGGGAGTTTTCCCACTGATCAGTAGTCTGTAAGAAAAGAGCACCACCCCACCGCGACACGCCCGCTCTCCCGGGCGCGTCGCCTTCATCGTTCGAAGGAATACACATGGAATGGCTGACCAGCCCGGAAATCTGGGTTGCCTTTTTCACCCTGACTGCACTCGAGATCGTGCTCGGGATCGACAACATCATCATGATCTCGATCCTGGTCAGCCGCATGCCCAAGCACATGCAGCCGCGCACGCGGATCTTCGGCCTGGCGCTGGCGATGGTCACCCGGATCATGCTGCTGCTCTCGATCACTTGGGTAATGCGCCTGACCGACGACCTGTTCGTAATCTTTGGCGAGGGCATTTCGGGCCGCGACCTGATCCTGTTCTTCGGCGGCCTGTTCCTGCTGTGGAAAAGCTCCCAGGAGATCTACCACGGCCTCGAGGGTGAGGACGAAGGCAGCGACGAACCCAAAGGCGCCGGCGGCAAGTTCTTCTACACCATCATCCAGATCGCCATCATCGACATCGTGTTCTCGCTGGACTCGGTGATCACCGCAGTCGGCATGGTCTCGCACGTGCCGGTGATGATCGCCGCGATCATCGTCGCCGTGCTGGTGATGATGCTGTGCGCCGGCACCATCAGCGACTTCATCGACAAGCACCCGTCGCTGAAGATGCTCGCGCTGTCGTTCCTGATCGTGGTCGGCACCGTGCTGATCGCCGAGTCCTTCGACGTGCACGTACCGAAGGGCTATGTGTACTTCGCCATGGCGTTCTCGCTGGCAGTGGAAGCGATCAACATCCGCATGCGTACTGCAATGGCGCGCAAGGAAGGCAAGGAGCATGATCCGGTGAAACTGCGCAAGGACATTCCGGGTCAGTAAGTACTGGACGTCACTGAAAAGGCCCTTCGGGGCCTTTTTCGTTTGTCTGCACTGGCTCTGAAACACCCAACATACTTGTGACAGAAATGTTTCAAATAAATGCCCGCCATGCCAAGCTGGCGACAACCGCGCAAAACAACTAAAGCTTCAGTGAGCACTGAATACAAAGCCCACCCCCGGGCCAGGCTCACGGCTTCACCCATTGGCCCCGCATTGGGGCATCGGTAAAAAGGGGGCCTCGAAACATGCTGACCCTGCTCAACCTGCTTTCCGCCGTGGCGCTGCTCGTCTGGGGCACGCATATCGTGCGCACCGGCATTCTTCGGGTTTACGGCTCGAACCTGCGCCGCGTGCTCAGCCAGAACATGGACCGTCGCGCGCTGGCCTTCATTGCCGGCATCGTCGTCACCGCCGTGGTGCAGAGCAGCAACGCCACCGCCATGCTGGTCACCTCCTTCGTCGGCCAGGGCCTGATGGCCATGACCCCAGCCCTGGCGATCATGCTCGGTGCCGACGTCGGTACCGCGCTGATGGCGCGGGTGCTGACCTTCGACCTGTCGTGGCTGTCGCCCCTGCTGGTGTTCGTCGGGGTGATCTTCTTCCTGTCGCGCAAGCAGACACGCCTCGGCCAGATGGGCCGAGTGGCCATCGGCCTGGGCCTGATCATCCTGGCACTTGAGCTGATCGTGCAGGCTGCTGCGCCGATCACCCATGCACAAGGGGTGAAAGTGCTGTTCGCCTCGCTGACCGGCGATATCCTGCTCGACGCCCTGGTCGGCGCCCTGTTCGCCATGATCACCTACTCCAGCCTCGCGGCCGTGCTGCTTACCGCGACCCTGGCCGGTGCAGAAGTGATCAGCCTGCCGGTGGCCATCGGCCTGGTGGTTGGCGCCAACATCGGCAGTGGCATGCTGGCCTTCATCAGCGCCCGCATGCAGAACGCTGCCGGGCGTCGCGTGGCCCTGGGCAGCCTGCTGTACAAGCTGATCGGCCTGCTGCTGATCATTCCGGTGCTGCACCCGCTGGTGGACTGGATGGACTCGCTGAGTTTCAGCCCGCAAGAGCTGGTGATCGGCTTCCATTTGCTCTACAACACCCTGCGTTGCCTGATCATGCTGCCCACGGTCAAACCTATGGGACGCCTGTGCACCACCCTGCTACCCGAACGCGAAGTCGCCAATGGTCAGGCCAAGCCCCGGCACCTCGACGCCTCGGCGCTGGAAACCCCCAGCCTGGCGTTGGCCAACGCAGCCCGCGAGACCCTGCGCCTGGGCGACATCGTCGACAGCCTGCTCGAGGCCATGCTCGGCGCCCTGCGCGGCAGCCAGACCGCACTACCACAACAGACCCGCGCCCTGGGCGAGGACGCCGAGGCCCTGTACAGCGCCATCAAGCTGTACCTGGCGCAGATGTCACGCGAGGACCTGAGCGAACAGGACAACCGGCGCTGGGCCGAGATCATCGAACTGTCGATCAACCTCAAGCTGGCCAGCGACCTGATCGAGCGCATGCTGCGCAAGGTGCAGCAGCAGAAGACCTCACAACGCCGGGAGTTCTCCCAGGTCGGCCTGGAAGAACTGACGGGCCTTCAGGAGCAACTGCTGGCCAACCTGCGCCTGGGCCTGTCGGTGTTCCTCAGCGCCGACCCTGAGAGCGCACGCCTGCTGTTGCGCGAGAAACGCCGCTTCCGCGCCCAGGAACGGCGCCTGGCCCACGCCCATGTCAGCCGCCTGCAACGCAAGGTGGTGCAGAGTATCGAGACCAGTTCGCTACACTTGGAGCTGATCGCCGACATGAAGCGGTTGAACTCTTTGTTCTGCAGCAGTGCCTATGTGGTACTGGGCGGCGCGGACACCGGCGGGCTTCTGCTCGACAGCGTGCCGGACGACGCCCGCCTGTCCTGACCCCCGCACACCTGGAGACCGGCCCGGAAGCCCGCCCATGCGTTGCCTGACCTTCGTTTGCCTGATTCTCTGCAGCCTGCCCTCGTTCGCCCTCGACCGCTCACGGGTCGAAGGCTATCTGTTGCCCAACGGCCTGCAGGTGATCCTCAAGTCCGGGTACGAACGCGATCATGTGTCGATCCGCCTGGTGGTCGGCGTGGGCCTCGACGATTTCGAGTGCAAGCAGCGCGAGTTGCCGCACCTGCTCGAACACCTGCTGTTCAGCGGCATCGACGAAACCGGCGAAGGTGGCCTGGAAGAGCGCCTGCAGGCGCTGGGCGGGGAGTGGAACGCCTTCACCAGCGCTGCCGATACCACCTTCGTCATCGAGGCGCCGGCACGCAACCAGCGCAAGGTGCTCGACCTGTTGCTGGCGGCGGTGCGCGACACGAAGATCGACGCCAAGGCCCTGGCCACCGCCAAGAAAATCATCGAGCGCGAGGATGGCGGCCATTACGGCCACCTGCAACGCTGGCTGGACCGCCAGGACATCGGTCATCCGGCCAGCGACCAGCTGGCGGTGGAATTGGGGCTCAAATGCCCGGAGCGCTCGGATATCGACGGCATGACCCTGAAACAGGTGCAGGCCATGCGCGAGCATTGGTACGCCGCCAACAACATGAGCCTGATCGTCGTCGGCGGCCTCGACCGCCTGCTGCCGGCCTATCTGGAGCGCACCTACGGCGAGCTGCCAGCCACCGAGCCGGGCGAGCGACGCAACCTCGACAGCATCAGCCAGCAGGCCGAACAACGCCGCGACCTGATCCGCGGCTGGCTGGGCGATACCGCCAGGCTGCATTGGCTGTTCATCGAACCGGTGCTCGACAGCGACCACGACCAGACACTCGAGCTGCTCTCGCGTTACCTCGACTGGGCGCTGTACGACCAGTTGCGCCTGCGTCACGGCTTGTCGTACGGACCTTCGGTGCGGCGCGAAAGCTTCGGCGACAGCGGCATGCTCAGCCTCAACGCCGACCTTGAGCGCCAGGACATCGACGAGGCGGTGAAGGTGTTGCAGGAGCTGTTCGAGCACCTGCGCAAGCATGGCCTGGACCCGGACACCTTCGCCCGCCTCAAGGAGGCCGCGATTGCCCGCGAAAGCTGGACCACCCAGGGCAACAGTGCACTGGCCGACTATTACTGGGGCGCGCTGAACGACTACGACAACGGCCACTTCAGCGACCCGGTCGGCAAACTGCGCAAGGTCAGCCTCAAGCAGGCCAACGAGGCGTTACGGCTGTTGCTCAAGGAACCGGGCTACCTGCGTATCGAGAAACCGCTGCTGGGGTATGACGAGCTGTACGGGTTGGTGGCGCTGGGGTTGGGACTGATACTCGCCATCGGCCTGATCCGCAAAAGGCGCCAGCCGGCGGATCGCCCCAGCGGCGCTACACGGGACAGCTGATTCGGCGGTATCCTGTATCGGCCTCTTCGCCGTTGCGACTTGCCCGCGAAGAGGCCAGAACAGTCACCCCTATCGCTGCCCAACCCATGCCCCCCATACCCCACATCGTCCAACGCATCATCGAACTGCTCAAACGCTACCCAGGGGTCATCGCCCTTGGCGGCTTCCTGTCCGGCATCGGCAGTTTCATCCTGGTCGACCGCCAGGCCGGCCTCGCCAGCTGGATCGCCGTGCTGATGCTGGTCAGCTGGGTCTGGCTGATGCTCGAGAACACCCTGACCGGCCTGTTCGCGCGCACGTTCAAGCGCGAAATCCCGCAGCCGCTGCTGCGTTACGCCACCCAGATGATCCACCAGGAAAGCCTGTTCTTCGTCCTGCCGTTCTTCTTCATCACCACCACCTGGAACAGCGGCCAGCTGGTGTTCACCGGCTTGCTCGGCGCAGCCGGGCTGATCTCCATCGTCGATCCGCTGTACTACAAATGGCTCGCACCGCGGCGCTGGCTGTTCCTCGCGCTGCACACCCTGACCCTGTTCGCCGCGCTGCTCACGGCGCTGCCGATCATCCTGCACCTGACCACCGCACAGAGCTTCAAGCTGGCGCTGATCGCGGCCATGGTGCTGTCGTTCCCGAGCCTGGCCAGCAGTTTCCCGATCAACACCTGGCGCCGCGCCGTGGCGCTGGTGCTGGTGACCCTGACCGTGGGTGGCGGCGGCTGGCTGCTGCGTTCATGGGTGCCACCGGCCACCCTGTGGATGACCGAAGTGGCGGTGACCACCGAGCTGCAGGACCGCCAGCCCGGCGAATCGCTGGACGAGATCGCCGCCAGCCGCATTCGCAGCGCGGGGCTGTACGCCTATACCGCAATCAACGCCCCACGCGGGCTGAACGAGCGGATCTATCACGTGTGGCAGCAGGACGGCAAAGAAGTCGACCGCATCGCCCTGGACATCCACGGTGGGCGCAAGGAAGGCTATCGGGCCTGGACCCACAAGCAGAACTTCCCGCCCAACCCAGTGGGCAAGTGGCAGGTGCGCGTGCTGACCGAGGATGGCCAGGTGATCGGCGTGCTGCGCTTCAAGGTGGTCGAGGATGTACCGGCGGGGTGAGGGTTCGCCGTTGCGACTTGCCCCGCGATTGAAGCCACTGCCGCTGCAACAGGCTATGATCTGACCCACCGCCGTCGTGCAGAGTCAAAAGCATGGAGCCCAGCGCCACCCTCGACACCCGCCAGCACCCCGCGCGCCTACTGATCGCCGGCGACTGGACCCTGGCCCACTACACCAGCCTCAAGCGCGACAGCGAGCGCCTGCGCGACCAGTACGATGCCGACACGATCGCCGACCTCAGCCAGCTTGGGCGCCTGGACACCGCCGGCGCCTCGCTGCTGGCCGAGTTGCTGGGCGCCGAGCGTCTGTCGCGCTGCACCGACGAGCTCCCCGAGGCCAGCCGGGCCTTGCTCAAGACGGTGTATTGCTCGGTGCAGGACTACTGCATCCCGATCAAGGAAGCCGAACAACCGGTCCTGCTGCAATTGCTCGCACGCATCGGCTGCGCCGTCGACACACTCTGGCAGGACACCCGGCAACTGCTCGGTTTCGTCGGCCTGATCCTCGCCACGCTCGCCACCCGACTCCTGCAACCGCACAAGTGGCGGGTCACCCCAGTGGTCGCACACATCGAGCAGACAGGCCTGGACGCCGCGCCCATCGTCGCCTTGCTGACCTTCCTGGTCGGCGCCGTAGTGGCCTTTCTAGGGGCCACGGTGCTGGCCGATTTCGGTGCGACAGTCTTTACCGTCGACCTGGTGGCTTTTTCTTTCCTGCGCGAATTCGCCGTGCTGCTCACCGCGATCCTGATGGCCGGGCGCACGGCCAGTGCCTTCACCGCGCAGCTCGGCTCGATGAAGGCCAACGAGGAGATCGACGCCATCCGCACCCTGGGCCTTAACCCCATCGAGCTGCTGGTGGTGCCGCGGGTCCTGGCGCTGCTGATCGCCTTGCCGCTGCTGACCTTCGTCGCCATGGTCTGCGGCATCGTCGGTGGCGCGGTGGTCTGTGCGCTGTCGCTGGACATTCCGCCGGCCATGTTCCTCTCGCTGCTGCAGAGCGACATCGGCGTGCAGCACTTCCTGGTCGGCCTGCTCAAAGCGCCGTTCTTCGCCTTCCTGATCGCCGCCATCGGCTGCCTGGAGGGCTTCAAGGTCAGCGGTAGCGCCGAGTCGGTCGGGGCACACACCACCTCGGCGGTGGTGCAGTCGATCTTCGTGGTCATCGTGCTGGATGCGGTGGCCGCGCTGTTCTTCATGGAGATGGGCTGGTGAGTGGTGCACGTGAAGCAGTGATCGAAGCCCGTGGCCTGTGCAACCGTTTCGGCAGCCAGAGCGTGCACGAGCAGCTCGACCTGGACCTGTACCGCGGCGAAATCCTCGCCGTGGTCGGCGGTTCGGGTAGCGGCAAGTCGGTGCTGCTGCGCAGCATCGTCGGCCTGCGGCGGCCTAACGAGGGCAGGGTGAAGGTGTTCGGCCAGGACCTGGCCACGCTGAACGACGACCAACGCTCGCAGGTGGAACGGCGCTTCGGCGTGCTGTTCCAGAAAGGCGCGTTGTTCTCGTCGCTGACCGTCACCGAGAACGTCGCGCTGCCGTTGATCGAACATGCCGGGCTGTCACGCGCCGACGCCGAGCACCTGGCCGGGGTCAAGCTGGCACTGGCTGGGCTGCCGATCAGCGCCGCCGACAAGTACCCGGCCTCGCTGTCCGGCGGCATGATCAAGCGCGCGGCCCTGGCCCGCGCCTTGGCACTGGACCCGGATATCCTGTTCCTCGACGAACCCACGGCAGGGCTGGACCCGATCGGCGCCGCAGCCTTCGACCAACTGATCCTGACCCTGCGCGATGCCCTCGGCCTCTCGGTGTTCCTCATCACCCACGACCTGGACACCCTCTACACCATCACCGACCGGGTGGCGGTGCTGTCGCAGAAGAAAGTGCTGGTCGCAGGCCCGCTGGCCGAGGTCGAACGCACCGACGATCCCTGGATTCACGAATACTTTCACGGCCCGCGCGGACGTGCAGCCGAACAGGCCGCCGCAAGCGCGGGACAGGAGCACTGAACGATGGAAACCCGAGCTCATCATGTCCTCATCGGCCTGGTCACCGTGCTGGTGGTGGCTGGCGCCATGCTGTTCGGCCTGTGGCTGACCAAGTCCAGCGTCGACGACGCCTTCAAAGATTATGAAGTGGTGTTCAACGAGGCCGTTTCGGGCCTGTCCCGGGGCAGCGCGGTGCAGTACAACGGCATCAAGGTCGGCGATGTCAGCACCTTGCGCCTCGACCCGCAGGACCCGCGCCGGGTGCTGGCGCGCATCCGCCTGAGCGCCGACACACCGGTCAAGGAAGACACCCAGGCCAAGCTCACGCTCGCCGGGGTGACCGGCAACTCGTTCATCCAGCTCAGCGGTGGCACGCCGCAGAGCCCGTCGCTCAAGGGCAAGAACGGGCAGTTGCCGGTGATCGTCGCCTCGCCGTCGCCCATCTCACGCCTGCTCAACGACAGCAGCGACCTGGTGACCAACATCAACCTGCTACTGCACAACGCCAACCAGATGTTCTCGGAGAACAACATCGAGCGCCTGAGCAACACCCTGGCCAACCTCGAACAGACCACCGGTGCCTTCGCCAGCCAGAAGGGCGGCATCGCCCAGGCCATCGAGCAACTCGGCCAGGTCGGCAAGCAGGCCAGCGCCACCCTGGCCGAAACCCAGGCCCTGATGCGCAACGCCAACGGCCTGCTCGGCAGCGAAGGCAAGCAAGCCTTCGGCAGCGCGGAGCAGGCCATGCAGTCGCTGGCACAGAGCACCGCGACCATCAACGACTTGCTCAAGAACAACCGCGAAGCGCTCGACGACGGCGCCCAGGGCCTGAACCAACTGGCCCCGGCGATCCGCGAGCTGCGCGAAACCCTCAATGCCCTCAAGGGCATCTCTCGGCGCCTGGAGGCCGACCCCAGCGGCTACCTGCTGGGCCGCGACCCAAACAAGGAGTTCCAGCCATGAGGCCGTCCCTTCGCCTGCTCGTCGCAGGCAGCCTGCTGAGCCTGGCCAGCGCCTGCTCGATCCTGCCCCAGGCGGAGCCCATCGATACCTATCGCCTGCCGGTTAAACAGCAGAGCCGCCCGGCGACACCGGTGGACTGGTCGCTGCGCCTGAACAAGCCGCTGGCCAGCGAGGTCCTGGCCGGGCCGCGCATTGCCGTGATTGCGCAAGGCGACGTGATCAGCAGCTACAAGGGCGCGCGCTGGAGCGATCCGGTGCCACTGCTGGTGCGCAATCGCCTGCTCGATGCCTTCCAGCGTGACGGCCGGGTCCAGCGCCTGAGCGCCGATGACAGCAACCTGCAGGCTGACTACGAGCTGGTGGGCGAGCTGCAAGCGTTCCAGAGCGAATACCGAGAAGACGGGGTGCAGGTACTGATCCGCTACGACGCGCGGCTGGTGCAAGGGCGCAGCCAGCGCATCCTCGCCAGCCAACGCTTCGAGGTGCACCAGCCACTGGCCGACAAGCAGGTGCCGGCAGTGGTCAGTGGCTTCGGCGCGGCCAGTGACCAGCTCGCGCGCCAGGTGGTGGACTGGACGGTCGCCCAGGCCTCACGGATGCAGGCTCAGGCGAAGAACCAGTAGCAGACGAAGATCGCCGCGATCACCCCGGAAAGCTCGGCCAGCAGCGCGCAGCCCACCGCGTGGCGCACGCGCTGGATGCCCACGGCGCCGAAGTACACCGCCAGCACGTAGAAGGTGGTTTCGGTACTGCCCTGAATGGTGGCGGCCACTAGCGCAGGGAAGCTGTCGACACCGTGGGTCTGCATGGTCTCGATCAGCATCGCCCGCGCCGCACTGCCGGAGAACGGCTTGACCAGCGCCGTGGGCAGGCCTTCGACGAAGCGGCTGTCCACGCCCATCCACTCGACCGCATGGCGGATGCCCCCCAGCGCCAGCTCCAGCGCCCCGGAGGCGCGCAGCACACCCACCGCGACCAGCATCGCGACCAGATAGGGCAACAGGCTCTTGGCGACGTCGAAGCCCTCTTTGGCGCCTTCGACGAAGGCCTCGTAGACCTTCACCTTGCGCAACGCACCGATGACCAGGAACAACATGATCACGCCGAACAGCGTCAGGTTGCCGAGGATCGACGACAGGCTCGCCAGCGCAGCCGCCGACAGCGTGCCCAGAAACGCCATGAAGCCGCCCAGCAGCAGGGCGCCGGGGATGAAATACGCCAGCACCACCGGATCCCACAGGCGCAGGCGCTGCATCACGGCGACCGACAGCAGGCCGACCAGGGTCGAGACGCTGGTCGCCAGCAGGATGGGCAGGAACACCAGCGTCGGGTCGGGGGCACCTTGCTGGGCGCGGTACATGAAGATGGTGACTGGCAGTAGGGTCAGCGACGAGGCGTTGAGCACCAGGAACAGGATCTGCGCGTTACTCGCCGTGGTGCTGCTGGGGTTGAGCTCCTGCAGCGCGCGCATGGCCTTCAGGCCGATGGGCGTGGCGGCGTTGTCCAGGCCCAGGCCGTTGGCAGCGAAGTTCATGGTGATCAGCCCCAGGGCAGGGTGGCCGGGAGGCACTTCCGGCATCAGGCGTGCGAACAGCGGGCCGAGGACCTTGGCCAGCCATTCGACGATGCCGGCCTTTTCGGCAATCTTGAGAAAGCCCAGCCACAGGGTGAGGGTGCCGAACAGCAGGACCATGACCTCGACCGACAGCTTGGCCATGGCAAAGATGCTTTCGACCATCGCAGCGAAAATGCCAGCATTGCCGCCGACCAGCCACTGGGCCAGGGCGGAGATGGCCGCCACCACGAAAAAGCCGAGCCAGAGGCCGTTGAGCATCTGAAGTCCCCCTGAAAAATGCTCGAATGATAGCGCATAAGGCGCTCTGAATCCGACCCGCTCCCTGTGGGAGCAACTGTCTTGTTCAAAATCTAAAGGCCAGCCCAATCTCCCTGTGGGAGCGGCCTTGTGCCGCGATCGAGCGCGAAGCGGCCGTAAACCAGGCACCGAGATGCTCCAGGAAGATCACGGCCGCCTGACTTGCGGCCGCTTCGCGCCCGATCGCGGCACAAGGCCGCTCCTACAGGGGATCGTGTCGGACTCCAGAATGCAAAAAGCCCCGACGGGTCGGGGCTCTTGCATGCAGCTCGAGGCTTACTGGTTGACGGTCTTGCCCGCCACCACGGCTTCTTTCTTCTTGCCGTTGGCCTGGAGCAGCGAGTTGTAGTACGCCTCGCCCTTGGCGCTGTCGTACATGCCTTGCCACTTGGCGATCACCACCGCGGCCAGGGCGTTACCCACTACGTTCAGCGCGGTACGGGCCATGTCCATGATGCGGTCGACACCGGCGATGAAGGCCAGGCCTTCCAGTGGAATGCCCACGCTGCCCAGGGTCGCCAGCAGCACCACGAAGGAAACGCCCGGCACGCCGGCGATACCCTTGGAGGTGACCATCAGGGTCAGCACCAGCAGCAGTTGCTGGCTGATCGACAGGTCGATGCCGTACAGCTGGGCGATGAAGATCGCAGCGATGCTCTGGTACAGGGTCGAACCGTCGAGGTTGAACGAGTAACCGGTCGGCACCACGAAGGAGCAGATCGACTTCGGCGCACCGTACTTCTCCATCTTCTCGATGACGCGTGGCAGCACGGTTTCGGAGCTGGAGGTCGAGTAGGCGAGGATCAGCTCGTCCTTCATGATGCGCATGATCTTGATGATCGAGAAGCCGAACACGCGCGCCACCAGGCCCAGCACCATGAAGGCGAAGAAGGCGATGGCGAAGTACACCAGCAGCACCAGCTTGGCCAGCGGCAGCAGGGAGGCGAAACCGAAGTTGGCGACGGTCGCGGCGATCAGGGCGAATACGCCGATCGGGGCATAGTTCATGATCATGTGGGTGACCTTGAACATGGTCTCCGACACGCCCTGGAAGGTACGCACCAGCGGCTCGCGCAGGTCGGCGTTGAGGCTGGAGAGGCCCATGCCGAACATGACCGAGAAGAAGATGATCGGCAGCATCTCGCCACGCATCAGCGCTGCGAAGATGTTCGACGGGATCAGGTTGAGCAGGGTCTCGATGAACGCATGCTCATGCTGTACCTCTGCAGCCGTGGCCTGGTACTTGGAGATGTCGACGGTGCCCAGGGTGCTCATGTCGATGCCGGCACCTGGGTGGAACACATTGGCCAGTACCAGACCGACGACGATGGCGATGGTGGTCACCACTTCGAAGTAGATGATGGTCTTCAGGCCGATGCTGCCCAGTTTCTTCGCGTCGCCAACCCCGGCGATGCCCACGATCAGCGACGAAATCACGATCGGGACGACGATCATCTTGATCAGGCGAATGAAGATGTCGCCGGCGGGCTGGAGGACGTTGCTGATCCACCATGCCTTTTCTGCACTGAAATGATTCAGTAGCGCGCCGACTGCAACGCCCAGGACAAGACCGATCACAATCTGCCAGGCGAGGCTCAGTTTTGCCTTCTTCATGTCGTTACCTTTGTTGTAGTGGTCATGGCCGACAGGTCGGAAAAGCGCATCCCAGAGCCGTTGGCAACGTCACGGGCAGCGATTGGCTTCCGTCCGGCGACCCTGTTCTCAGGTCACCGCCAGCGAGCGAACGAGCGCTCGGGCCAGCGAAAAAGGCGGCAACTATTGCGACGTGGACAGGGCCAGTCTAATGCCGGAAACGACTACCCTATGCCGAATCGGCATAAGAAAAGACCGTAAATCGGCCAATTCAGCGGCCATAAAATCCAGCCGTTCGGTTTTCCGAACAAGGCCAAACCGCCATTTTTAGGCAGAAACGACAGGATCAGTTCCAGGGTAGAGGAGGGTTGTTCGACAATCCGAATGGAACAAAAAGCACTGTGCGCACCGCACAATCGAGGGGAAAAAAATTCGATATACGGTTACGACAAAATGTGTCTTGAAGGGGAAATCGTACAAGTGCGCCCGAAAAGGCAAATCTGCGTGTGGACGCTTCGGAAGCCAGATCAGGCCGTCATGTCTTTTCCGACACCGCTGATCTGGATCTTCCGACGCTGTCTCTCCTGACCCGGCCCTCGTCGGAGGTACTCCCTGTACCCCTAGGCCACTCCGATCCTGAAGCGATCAGAACAGCCCGGCCCCCTGGTCATGTGCTGCCTCTCCTCGAGGCGGCGCATCATGGACGCCGCAACGGTAAGTACGTTCAGCGACCATATGATTACAATGCGCGACCGTTGGTCAGTACCAGTTCGGGTCGCGCTTGAGCTGCTCCTTCAGCAGCGCCTTCATGCCGTCGTCGGGCTTGCCCAGCCAGCGGTAATCCGCATGGCGGGTCGGCGACTTGTCCGAGGGCAAGCCTTCGGGAACCTCCACGAGCATCCCGTAGGCTTCATCCTTGTCCCAGCTGAAGGCCACGATCAGGCGCTTGTAGGTGCAGTTGTGGTCCGACTCGCAGAGAGGGCCGACCAGATACTTGTCGCCGTCCTCGGTCACAGCCGACATCTGCTGCGTCGAGCTGCCGCTGAGGTTGATCACCCACTCGGGCAGGCGTTCTTCATTCTTTATGGTCTTCTGCCAAGTCTCTCGGTATTCCGGATCCGAACCCAGCAACTGGTTGGCCCGCACCTGGCCGTCATTGGCTGCCATCGCCGCAGAGCCACCGCCCAGAAGCAGGGCGGTGACCAGGGCCTTGCAGAGCATCCTGCTCATGGGCGTCAACCTCTACCGCGTCCGAAGAAGAAGGAAGCGACGAACAGGACCAGGAAGACGATGAACAGAATCTTCGCGATACCGGTTGCGGCGCCGGCGATACCACCGAAGCCCAGTACCGCGGCGACAATGGCGATGATCAGGAATGTGATGGCCCAACTCAGCATGATGACTCTCCTTTCTTTTCGGGATAGGGTCGGCGTGGCACCTAGAACACCCAGCGTTCCTGAGGAACGATGCTTTCCAGCGTGGCTGGCGAAGCCTTGGCCGAAGGCAGCGGCTGGGCGGCCTTGACCAGCGTGGTGGCATGAGCCGTCTTCAATTGCGTCAACAGCGCGGTCTGCGCCGCCACCTGATCGGCCAGGCGGACGGTCTGCCAGCTGTGGTAGAACAGCCCGGCGGCAAGGGTCACGACCAACGCCATCGCGAGGTACAGAAACTGATGCAAGGGCAGTACTGCATCCTGCGAGCGGTTGACGGATTGGCGATTCATGCCGGCTCCTCCTGCTGTCTTTGTTATCCAAACCTTGAGGAGGTTATTGCAGCCTGCATGCCAGCTTTTAAGATGGATAAAAATCCTTATTAATCAATAAGTTATCCAAATTCAACGGAGACGGTGAGGACGTATCCTGCACGATGCCGCTCGTCGACCCGTGCGTTTTGCACGATTCACCCTTCCACCTTGCTCGCCACCTTCAACAGATCGGCATCCACGCCGCGTACCCCGAGGATCTGCCCGGCAATCTGCACGGCAATGGTCTTCTGCTCCTGGCTGACCACTTCGCCAGACAGCCGCACCAGGCCTTCCTGGCTCGCCACCTTGATGTTCGGCCCGTCGAGATTGCGGCTATAGCGCAAACTGCTTTGCACCTTGTCGATGATCCAGGCATCGCTGGGCTGCGGCCCTGTCGGCGCAGTCGGCGGGTTTTCACGGGCCTGGGCCATGGCTGCGGAATCCAGGCTGATCAGGTTGTTGACCAGGTACACACCCTCGCTGGTACGGGCGATGACGCCGGCCAGCTCCTTGGCCTCGACGTTGTCGACGCGACCGCGCATGGTCACCACGCCGTCGCGGCTCTCGACCTCGATCGGCGCCTTTTGCGTTATCCGGCTCCAGAGCAGGCGCGCGCGGATGATCGCGGTCAGGGTGGCGTCCTCCAGGCGCTGGGCGTAGGCACGTCGCTCAAGCGGCTGCTCCGCCAGCTCGGCATTGACCTGCAGACGGTTGTCCACCCGCTCGATGCCGCGAGTGGCCAAGGCGACACGCTCGGCCAGGTCGCGCTCGACGGGGTTTTCCACCTCGCCGCTGAGACGCGCCTGCTGGCCCTCCACCTGCACCTCGATGCGGAACGGATTGAGCACCTTGTTGAGGGAAACCGCAGTCTGCACGGCCCCCTCCAGTCGCGCATCCTGCAACGGGTCGGCGACAGCAGGGCCGATTACCAGCAGCAGGCCGGCAGCCAGGGCGCAATGACGCATGAACAAAGGCATGGCACTTCTCCTTTTCGTAACAAATCCAGGCACTTTCGCAACCTGCGTGCCAGCGTTCTCGAGTACCTGAAACTCTATTTATTTCAATCTGTTAGCCAACAAACAGGGCAACAGCTAGCATGCATAGGGCGGAATCCTTCAGAATCGACCATGCAACTTGCCCGATTTTTCCGACACTAACTGAGATCAATCCCAAAGGAGCGCAGGAAAAATGGAGTCAGCCCAGGACAACCAAGGCCGCATTCTGCTGGTGGACGACGAGTCCGCGATCCTGCGCACCTTCCGTTACTGCCTCGAAGACGAGGGCTACAGCGTCGCCACCGCCAACAGCGCCGCTCAGGCAGAGACCCTGTTGCAACGCCAGGTGTTCGATCTGTGCTTCCTCGACCTGCGCCTGGGAGAAGACAACGGCCTCGATGTGCTGGCACAGATGCGCATCCAGGCGCCCTGGATGCGCGTGGTGATCGTCACCGCGCACTCGGCGATCGACACCGCGGTGGATGCCATCCAGGCCGGCGCCGCCGACTATCTGGTCAAACCCTGCAGCCCCGACCAGTTGCGCCTGGCCACCGCCAAGCAACTGGAGGTGCGCCAGCTGTCGGCGCGCCTGGAAGCGCTGGAAGGTGAAGTGCGCAAGCCCAAGGACGGCCTCGACTCGCACAGCCCGCAAATGATGGCGGTGCTGGAAACCGCGCGGCAGGTGGCGACCACCGATGCCAATATCCTCATCCTGGGGGAGTCCGGCACCGGCAAGGGCGAGCTGGCCCGCGCCATTCACGGCTGGAGCAAGCGCGCGCGCAAGGCCTGCGTGACCATCAACTGCCCCTCGCTGAACGCCGAGCTGATGGAAAGCGAGCTGTTTGGTCATACCCGCGGGGCCTTCACCGGCGCCAGCGAGAGCACGCTCGGGCGGGTCAGCCAGGCAGACGGCGGCACGCTGTTCCTCGACGAAATCGGTGATTTCCCACTGACCTTGCAGCCCAAACTGCTGCGCTTCATCCAGGACAAGGAATACGAAAGGGTCGGCGATCCGGTCACCCGTCGGGCCGACGTTCGCATCCTTGCCGCGACCAACCTCAACCTTGAGGAGATGGTGCGCGAAAGCCGCTTCCGTGAAGACTTGCTGTACCGCCTCAACGTCATCACCCTGCACCTGCCACCACTGCGCGAGCGTAGCGAGGACATCCTCACACTCGCCGATCGCTTCCTCGCCCGCTTCGTGAAGGAGTATTCGCGCCCGGCGCGCGGGTTCAGCGAGGAGGCCCGGGCGGCCCTGCTCAACTACCGCTGGCCGGGCAACATCCGCGAACTGCGCAACGTGGTGGAGCGCGCCAGCATCATCTGCCCGCAGGAACGCGTGGAAATCGGCCATCTGGGGATGGGCGAGCAGCCCACCGGCAACGCCCCGAAGGTTGGCGCAGCGTTGAGCCTCGATGAGCTGGAGCGCGCCCACATCGGTGCCGTCCTGGCGGCCAGCGATACCCTCGACCAGGCCGCCAAGACCCTCGGTATCGATGCCTCCACCCTGTACCGCAAGCGCAAGCAGTACAAACTGTGAAGTGGCCCATGAAGCTGCGCACGCGGCTGTTTCTCAGCATCTCGGCACTGGTAACGGTCGCACTGCTGGGCTTGCTGCTGGGGCTGGTCAGCGTGCTGCAGATGGCTGCGGTGCAGCAGAGGCTGGTGCGCGACACCACCCATACCCTGGAAGTCGGGCTCAAGCTGCGGCAGAACCTGGGTGAGCAGTTGAACCTGATACTCGATGCAGATACCGATCCGAAAAGCTTGGTGAACCTGCAGGAAAACTTCCAGGCGCTACTGGTATCGGGCCTAGAGCAGGGCGGTGAACGTACCGGGTTCAGCAAGGCCAGCAGCAACTACCAGGCCTTCCTCCAGGCCTATCGCGACAGCCCCTCACCGTCGCGCAGCATGGGCGTCGACGACCCCTTGGGCGCTGCGTTCAACCAGGTTCGTACCGACCTGATCGACTCGCACAAGCAGGCGTTGGAGCACATTTCCCGCAGCGAGGAACATGCCCGCGACCATGCCTTGCTGGTCAGTGGTGCATTGGGCCTGATGGGCCTTGCGGTGGTGGTGCTGGGCTTCATCACCGCACATAACATCGCCCGTCGCTTCGGCCAGCCGATCGAGGCCCTGGCCAAGGCAGCCGATCAGGTTGGCCAGGGCAACTTCGACGTTACCCTGCCTGTGACCCAAGCCACCGAACTCAACCAATTGACCCGCCGTTTCGGCCTCATGGCCGACGCCCTGCGCAAGCACCAGGCCACCAATATCGACGAACTGCTGGCCGGCCAGCAGCGCCTGCAGGCCGTGCTCGACAGCATCGACGACGGCCTGCTGATCATCGATCGCCAAGGCCGCCTGGAGCACCTCAACCCCGTGGCTCAACGGCAGTTGGGCTGGGATGCCTCCCGGCTCGGCAGTAGCCTGGCCGAAGCCCTGAGCCGTCCGGAGCTGGAGCAACAGATGCGCCAGGTGCTGCGCGGCGGCAGCCTGGACCGGCCACCGGATGACCTGAGCATCGAGGTGGACGAAGAGACCCGCCTGCTGACCTTCAGCCTTACGCCCGTCAGCCATCCGCAGGGGCCGATTCTCGGCGCGGTGATGGTGTTGCATGACGTGACCGAACAGCGTGCCTTCGAGCGCGTACGCAGCGAGTTCGTCCTGCGTGCCTCCCATGAACTGCGCACGCCTGTCACCGGCATGCACATGGCCTTCGGCCTGCTGCGCGAACGGATCACCTTCCCGCCCGAAGCGCGGGAAAACGATCTGCTCGACACCATCGGCGAAGAAATGCAGCGTCTGACCCAACTGATCAACGACCTGCTCAATTTCTCTCGCTACCAGAGCGGGCTGCAGAAACTGGAACTGGCGCCCTGCACACTCGATGACTTGCTGGAGCGGGCCCAGGCACGCTTCGCCGAATCGGCGGCGCACAAGCAGATCGAACTGGTCAGCGAGCTTGAGCTTCCGCTGCCGCACATTCAGGTCGACCTTGCGCAGATCGACCGGGTGCTGGACAACCTGCTGCACAACGCCATCCGCCACACCGCCAGCGGCGGGCACATTCGCCTGCACGCACGGCGGCATGCCGAGCGGGTGATTATCAGCGTCGAGGACGACGGCGAAGGCATCGCCTATGGCCAGCAGGGGCGGATCTTCGAGCCGTTCGTGCAGGTCGGGCGCAAGAAAGGTGGCGCAGGGCTGGGCCTGGCCTTGTGCAAGGAAATCGTGCAACTGCATGGCGGGCGCATGGGCGTGCTCTCGCGGCCGGGGCAGGGGACGCAGTTCTACATGGCACTGCCGGTGTGAGGCGTCGGCTCAAGGCTCATCATCGAGCCGCCGCCCGCCCATCCGCCGTCCTCGGGTGATCAGCTCAGCGAACTGTCGGGCGTTGAGCGGATGGGCGAACAGCCAACCCTGCCCATAGTTGACTCCTTCGCTGTTGAGCAACACGGCCTGGTCCTCGCACTCGATCCCCTCGGCGATCACCCGCAGGTGCAGGTCATGGGCCATGCGGATGATGTGCGGGGCAACGCCACTGCTGGCGGCGTCGTGGCCCAGGGCGTCGATGAACGCCTTGTCGATCTTCAGGCAATCGACCGGCAGGGTCTGCAGGTAAGCGAGGCTGCAGTAACCGGTGCCGAAGTCATCGATCAGTACCTGATGCCCGACCGAGCGCAGCGCCTGCAGGTTGTCGCGAGCCACCACCACATCGATCAGGCCGCGCTCGGTCACTTCGAACGCGATCTGCGTTGCAGACACCCGATGATGGGCCAGCAAGCGCGCTGCGACCCGGCCGATACGCGGCACCATCACATCGCACGCCGCCAGGTTCACCGAGATGTACAGGTGCCGATTGGCCCGCAGCAGCTGGCCCAGTTGCTCCAGTACTCGCTGCAGGACGAAATCGGTGATCTGGCGGATCTGCCCGGTGTTCTCGGCAAGCGGGATGAACAACTCCGGGCTGGTCAGGCTGCCATCCGGTCGCCGCCAGCGCACCAGTGCTTCGGCGCCGACACAGCGGCGACTGTCCAGCTCGAAGATCGGCTGGTAGAGCACCTGCAACTCGCCACGGCGCAGCGCCTGCTGCAACTCCGAGCTCATCGAGCGACGCTGCAGGATCAGTTGCAGCACCAGCCAACCGATGCAGCAGGCGAGCAGCAGGCTGCCGGGGAACAGCAACCAGAGCATGCCGTTGAGCTTCAGCGGCAGGCTTGCACGAGGGGCGATGAGGACGAGTTGGTAGTCCGGCGACTTGGTCGGCATCCGGTAGACGAGGCGGTCGCTGAGCTCGATCAGCGCCTTGCGCGACGGCGGCGGCCAGTCCGGCGCCGGTGGCCAGGGCTGGGGAGGGCCCAGCACCGGGATCGCCCGACTGCCGCGGTCGAGCACCACCAGCAGGCTGCCACCGGGCGGGAGATCGACCACGTCGGTCAGGTGGCCACGTGAGGTGGACACCAGGAAGTGGCCACGCCCCAGCATCAACGCAGCGAGATTTTCGTTCGGCTCGGTGGTGGTGTTCAGCCAGTAGCTGTAGGTGGGCCCTTGGATATCGGGGGCGCGCATGGGCCGCATGACCTGCTCTGCGCCTCGGCTGGAACAGGCGATGTCACCGTCGACATAGGCCGCCTCATAGACAAAGCGGTAGCTCAGGCCCACCTGACGCAGCGCAGACAACATCGCTGGATCACAGCCGCGTATCGGCAGCGTCTGCAACTGGTCGACCCCCTCGCGCAATTGCCCGAACACTTGCTCGAGGCGCTCGAGGAAACGCTCGCCTCGGGCATTCATCTGCGCGCTTTCGCTCTGTTTCATCTGCTGCAGGGTGACACCGAAGCTGGCGGCCAGCAGCAGCGCAGCACTGGCCAATGCGACCAGGGAGGCCAACAGCCAGGGGCGGTAGAAAATTTGGCGCACAGAAGCGATGAACGAAGACATGCGCGGCATCCAGTTGAATACCAAAGGTATAGCAACTGGATGAACAGTTGGCGCGGCGCGATGGGCGGTCCTGAATCACCGCATGCTGTTGAGCACCTGCAGTATCGCCGCGGTCTGTGCGTCTGGCAGGCCGTCGAAGCGCTGCGCACGGAAGTGCATCTGGAAAGCGGCGATGACATGGCGGGTCGAGACATCCAGCTCGCCGGTCTGCTCAATGGCATAGCCGAAACGGGCCAGTTGTTGCTGGTACCAGAGCGGGCTCGGTGGATTGGCCTCGAAATACACCTGCTGGCGCGCCACGGAGGCGGCGTTCGGCCAGATCCCGAGGCCTGCGTCAGCCAGGCGCTTCCAGGGGAACAGCGGCCCCGGGTCGAGCTTGCGCAAAGGCGCGATGTCGCTGTGGCCAATGATGTTGCGCGGCTGGATGTTGTTGCGCTGGACGATATCCTTGACCAGGGCGATCACTGCCTCGATCTGCGCTTCGCTGTAGGGGTGCCAGACACGTCCGCTGGGGGTATCGGTATAGCCGGGATTGACGATCTCGATACCGATCGAGCTCGAGTTGAGCCAGGTGCGGCCCTGCCACTGACTGTCGCCGGCATGCCATGCGCGGCGGCTTTCATCCACCAGCTGGTAGACCGTGGCATTGCCGTCGCCAACCAGGTAATGGCTGCTGACCTCACCTTGAGTCAGCAGCGCCAGCGAGCGCTCCAACGAAGCGTTGGTGTAGTGCAGGACGACGAACTGGATGCGGCTGTCCTGGTTCGCCGAGGTGTGGCTGCGGTCGATACGCAGACCGCTGGAGCAGCCGGCGAGCAGGATGAGGAGAAGGGCAGTAGCGAACGTTTTCATCGGATGGAGGCACGTCATGTGTCGGTATAAGCGCTACAGTATAACGTGCTATCGCCGATTACCCATTCCCAACGATGCCCACTCAGCGGACTGAGCGCACGAACCGTGTCGAAAGCAACAGGGCTGGCGTAGCGGTACTTGTTACCCTTGCTCGACGCGATTGCGCCCCTGGTCCTTGGCGCGGTATAGCGCTTCGTCCGCACGCTTGAGCACCTGGTCGCCACGCTCGCCGGAGCGGAAGGCGCTGACGCCGATGGACGTGGTGATCACCACGCGCTCGCCCTTGAAGTGAAACGGGCAGGCCTCGATTGCCGCACGCATCGCTTCGGCGACCTGCAGCGCTGTGGGGGGAGATGTCTGGGGGAGCAGCAGGACGAACTCCTCGCCACCAAAGCGGGCAATGAAGTCGCGCCCGCGCAAGCGCTTGCGCAATTGGTCGGCAACGATCTTCAGCACCTTGTCGCCGGCCAGATGGCCATAGCCGTCGTTGATGCGTTTGAAATGATCGAGGTCGAGGATGGCCATGGCCAGGTGGCCGCCGTTCTCCTGCCAGTCGGCAAGCTCGCGCTCGACCCGTTCGCTCCAGGCGGCGCGGTTGGGCAGACCGGTCAGCGGATCGACCAGTGCTTTCTGGCGCTGTTCTTCCAGATGCTCACGGTAGCCAAGCGCCTCCTGCTCCATGCTCGCCACTCGCTCGGCCAGGCCCTGCAGGCGTCCGGCCAGCTCCTGCTCACGGCGGTCACGCTCGTGCTGGTGCTCATCCATGGTGACCAGCAGGCCCTCGAGCCGGTTGTCCAGCAGGTGCTTGAGGCTGTCGATGTCTACTGCGCCCTGGACGCTGCTCTGCAGGCCATCGACCTGTTCGCGCAGCTGGCTGTCCAGCTCGCGGGCGGCGGTGCTGTTGTCGGCGTGTCCCTCGCTGGCCTCCTGCAGATGGCTCTGGAAGGTCTCCAGGCGCTCGTTGATCTGCTGCAGGTAGGCTTCGAATTCATGCTGGCCGCTGTCGTTGATTGCCAGCATCAACACCGCAAGGTCGTCCAGCACCGGGATCAGCTCATACCAGTTCAGACCGCGCGCCACCCGCTCGCGCATATCCAGGGCCTGGGCCTTGTGGCGCTCAGGCAGGCTGAGGTCATCGAGCAAACCGATGAGGGTTTCCTCGATGTGCGCGGCAACCTGACTGTAGGGCGGCTCCACGGCATCCGGCAGGTCGTAGGGGCCGTCCTCGGCAAGCGGCTCGTCCTCCAGCGGCTCGGGGGTGTCGGCGTCTTCCTGTGGCGAGCCGTCGGCGACAGGCTGCGGTTCGACTGGCTCAGGCTCGGCGGCAGCTTCAACAGGTGCGGGGTGGGTAAGGTCGGCTTGCTCGGGGGCCTCGGCGACGGGCTCCACCTGCTCGACAGACGGGGTGACTTCCGGCGCGGGCAGCGCGACTTCCGGGGCCGGCTCGGGTGCCGGCTGCACCGCAGGCAGGGGCTGCAGCTCGTCGGCGTCGAGCACGCGGGGCGGGGCCGGCGGTTGCGCCTCGGGCACATGGACGGGCGGAGCTTCGGTCACCGCCTCGACGTGCACCGCAGCGCGCGGCAATGCTGGCACCTGCTCCGGCTCTGGTGCGACCTGAGAGCCGTCTTCACGACCGCCGAACAGCCGCTGCAACAAGCCCGGACGCGCCTCTTCGGTCACCTTGCGCAGCGACGACAACGCTCGCCCTTGCAGCCCGCTGAGCTCACCCAGTAGCGGCGGCAGCTCACGCGACTGGCTGACGCCACCGTCGAGTTTCTTGGCCAGCTTCTTCAGGGGGCGGGAAACATCGCCAGGCAGTTCCAACCCTTGCAGTTGGGTGACCAGCGAGGTCAGCGCATCGCTGACCTGGTTCATGCGCGTTTCGCGACGCTGTTCAGACTCCAGCACCGCCTTTTCCAGGCGTGGAATGAGCCCGGCAAGCCCCGCGTCCATGCTGTCGCTGCGGATGACCTCGCGCATTTCCTTCATGCACTGGTCGACGACCTTGTCGCTACCCTCAGCGGCCAGCGTGCTGCGGACCAGGCCACGGCGCAGCAGGTCGAGGCGGGCTTCCCAACGGCGCTCGAGTTTCTCCTGCCGTTCGATGCTTTTTAGATATTTTTCTTTCCAGCGCTCGGCTTCGTCGGTCATGCCTGGATCCGCAACGGTAATGGCATCAGGGAGTATGTGAATACTGGATTTCGGCGCGAAGCGCGAACTCTTGAGTGTGTCAGCGCACGACCGGCAGGGTATCCACAGTCAGGGCATCCGGCAATCGGATCTCGACCGCGACAGGCAGGTGGTCGGAAATTGGCTGCGACAGCACTTCGACCCGTTCAAGCGTCAGGCTCGGGCTGAGCAGGATGTGATCCAGGCAGCGTTGCGGGCGCCAGCTGGGGAAGGTCGCCTCGACCTGTGGGGCGATCAGGCCGAGGTCGCGCAGGGGCGAGCGCTCGAGCAGGTCGTTGGCGTGGGTGTTCATGTCGCCCATGAGGATCTGGTGGCGGTAGCCGCCGATCAGCTCACGGACATACCCCAGTTGCAGGGCGCGGGTCTTGGCGCCCAGCGCCAGGTGCATCATCACCACGATCAGCGCGTTCTCGCCTTCGCCAAAGCGCACCAGGATCGCCCCGCGACCGGACGGACCGGGCAGGGGGTGGTCTTCAAGGTGCTGGGGCTTGAGTCGGCTGAGCACGCCGTTGCTGTGCTGGGCGAAACGCCCGAGATTGCGGTTGAGCTGCTGGTACCAGTAAGGGAAGGCGCCGAGCTGGGCCAGGTGCTCGACCTGGTTGACGTAGCCCGAGCGCAGGCTGCCGCCGTCGGCTTCCTGCAGGGCAACCAGGTCGAAGTCACCGAGCAGGTCGCCGATCTTCTGCAGGTTGCCGGCCCGCCCGGTATGCGGCAGCAGGTGCTGCCAGCTGCGGGTCAGGTAGTGGCGGTAGCGCTCGGTGCTGATGCCGACCTGGATATTGAAGCTGAGCAGCCGCAGGCGACCATCCTCCGGCAGGCCTGGGGCCTGCAGATGATGTTCGTTGACCCGCGGCTGGTGCAGGCCAACACTTCGCGTGGTACGCAAGCGGGCCATGGCTGCGCCGCTTACTTAGCGGCACGCTCCTTGGCGATCAGTTGGTCGGCGACGTTCAGGACGCCTTCCGGCCCGCCAGCGGTACCCAGGTCGAAGCGGTACTTGCCGTTGACCACCATGCTCGGCACGCCGGTGATTTCGTACTTCTTCGCCAGTTCCTTGGCCTGGTTGACCTGGCCCTTGATGGCGAACGAGTTGAAGGTGGCGAGGAACTTGTCCTTGTCCACGCCTTGGGTGGCGAGGAAGTCGGCCATGTCGTTCGGGTCGGTCAGGCGCTTGCGCTGGTTCTGGATGGCATCGAAGACTGCGGCGTGGACCTTGTGCTCGACGCCCATGGCTTCGAGGGTCAGGAACATCTGGCCGTGGGCATCCCAAGGGCCGCCGAACATGGCCGGGACGCGCTTGAAGTTGACGTCTGCCGGCAGCTTGTCGACCCAGGGGTTGATGGTGGGTTCGAAGTGGTAGCAGTGCGGGCAGCCGTACCAGAACAGCTCGACGACTTCGATCTTGCCTGGCTGCGAGACCGGGACCGGGTTGCTCAGCTCGATATATTCCTTGCCGGCCACAGGCTCTGCGGCCTGTACCGCGGCCATACCGAATACGCTGGCGGCGACCAGCGCAGCGCTGAGAATCAGTTTACGCATGCTTTACTCCTGAGCAGTCAGTGGTCGCCTCGACACGACCTATGCTGTGACAGGCCATGAAGGGCTCGAGTTCTGTAGTGTAACGGCTGGGACCATAAAAAAGGGCGGCCTGCGCCACCCTTTTCATGTTTAGCGATGGTGCATTAACCGAGTGTTAACGCTCGCCTCAATGCAGCCCCTGGATATAGCTGGCCAACGCCTCGATATCCTTGTTGCTCAGCTTGCCGGCGATGGTGCGCATGGTCATGGCATCGCCATCGTTGGTGCGGTTGCCTTCACGGAAGTCGGTGAGCTGCTTGCTGACATACTGCGAGTGCTGGCCGCTCAGGTGAGGGAAGCCGGCCAGGGCGATGCCTGCGCCATTGGGCGAGTGGCAACCGGTACAGGCCGGCATGCCTTTCTCCAGGTCACCGCCGTTGAACAGCGCACGGCCTCGTTCGACCAGCTTGGGATCTGCCGCGCCGACACTGCCTTTCTGGCTGGCGAAGTAGGCGGCGATATCGGCCAGGTCCTGGTCATTGAAGGCCGCCAGCATGCCGGTCATTTCCAGCACCGTGCGCTTGCCCGACTTGATGTCGTGCAGTTGCTTCTCAAGGTAGCGCTGGCCCTGGCCGGCCAGTTTCGGGAAGTTCGGCGCCAGGCTGTTGCCGTCGGGGTTATGGCAGGCACCACAGACCGCAGTCTTCGCCTGGCCGGCAGCGGCATCGCCTTTGATGGGGTCGGCAGCAGTGGCCGCACCTGCGACACCCATGGTCAACAGCAGACTCACGAATAGTTTGTTCATCAGCTAATCCAACACGGCTAAGGGTGAAATGTTATGTATCGGGACTGCCGCTCATCCAAAGGATGACCAATCGGTAGTCCTCGGCACTGCAGTCCATGCACAATCCACGCGGCGGCATAGCCTTGAAACCCTGGGTAACATGCGCCACCAGTACATCCAGACCTCGCGCCAGCCTCGGTTCCCAGGCCGCCGCATCGCCCTTCCTCGGGGCCTGTGGCAGCTGACCGGCGTGACAGGCCGCACATGTGCGGTTGTACAACGCCTCGGGATCCTGTGTAGCCTGTGCGCTGAAAAACGGCTGGAACATACCGACCGCCAGCAGCCATTTCGCCATGCGGAACGACCTGACAGGGTTGGGGGCCGCGCTGCGTTCTGATGCGCGAGCTAGTGATCGACACCCCATGCTCGTTCTCCTTCGCTGGGAGAATGAGCACACAAAAACTGGGGCATTATATACTTCCGCCCTCCAAACGGAAACGCGGCCTGGATCAGGCAACACCCACATCGGATATCCCATGCAAGTCAAGAACCCCATCCTCGGCCTCTGCCAGAAAGCCAAATTCGCCCTCAGCGCTGCCAAGGTCGAACAATGCCCGGAAGACCAGGGCTACGAGGTGGCTTTCGCCGGCCGCTCCAACGCCGGTAAATCCAGCGCCCTCAATACCCTGACCCATGCCAGCCTGGCGCGTACCTCCAAGACCCCGGGGCGCACCCAGCTGTTGAATTTCTTCAGTCTGGACGATGAACGGCGTTTGGTCGACCTGCCAGGTTACGGTTATGCGAAAGTGCCGATTCCGCTCAAGCAGCACTGGCAGAAACACCTGGAGGCCTACCTGGGCGGGCGCGAATGCCTGCGGGGCGTGATCCTGCTGATGGATGTGCGCCACCCGATGACCGACTTCGACAAGATGATGCTCGACTGGGCCAAGGCCAGCGGCATGCCCATGCACATCCTGCTGACCAAGGCTGACAAGCTCACTCACGGCGCGGGCAAGAACACCCTGCTCAAGGTGCAGTCGGAAATTCGCAAGGGCTGGGGCGACGCGGCGTCCATCCAGCTGTTCTCGGCACCCAAGCGCCAGGGGCTGGAAGAGGCCTATCGGGTCTTGGCGGATTGGATGGAGCTGGAAGACAAGCCGGTGGCTTGAAGATCCACCTGCAATCTGTGGCGGCGGGCTGGTCCGCTGCCACAGGCTTCTCCAGCAGCGATGAGGCAAATTCCGGGCAAAAAAAACCCCGGACTTCATATGGGGAGGGGGAAGTTCGGGGTCCAAGTCCGGACCGCTAGGGCGGGGTCCAGATATCTGCCAACACTTAACACAACATAGGAGCATCGAAAGGCTTCACCAGCCATTCAGTTACTCTGAGTTCCGGTTCACCGGTTTAGTTCCGAAGCCTTGAAAACTATTTGCGATAGTTTCATGAATCTTCAGAACCGGGGGGCGAGGAGCCGACCCTGCGGATCTGCGGCACTACGACACAGATCCTACTCTTCTTCGCCCTACCGTTTAGTGAGCTTCGTCCCAATTCGAGCCTACGCCGACTTCGACCAGCAACGGAACGTCGAGCTGCGCGGCGTTGCTCATGTAGGGGCGAATTTCGGCCTTCACCTGTTCGACCAGGTCTTCACGCACCTCCAGCACCAGTTCATCGTGCACCTGGAGAATCACCCGGGCATCCAGGCCACTGTCGCTCAGCCAGTTGTCCACCGCGACCATGGCGCGCTTGACGATGTCGGCCGCCGTACCCTGCATCGGCGCGTTGATCGCGGTACGCTCGGCACCTTTGCGCAGGGCCGGATTCTTGGCATTGATGTCCGGCAGGTACAGGCGCCGCCCGAACAAGGTTTCGACGAAGCCCTGCTCGGCGGCCTGGGTGCGGGTGCGCTCCATGTAGGCCAGCACGCCGGGATAGCGCGCGAAGTAGCGGTCGATGTAGTCCTGCGACTGCTTGCGATCGACGCCGATCTGCTTGGCCAGGCCGAAGGCGCTCATGCCGTAGATCAAGCCGAAGTTGATGGCCTTGGCGCTGCGACGCTGGTCGTTGGTGACTGCATCCAGCGCCACGCCGAATACTTCTGCGGCCGTCGCGCGGTGCACATCAAGGTCATTGCGGAAGGCGTGCAGCAGGCCTTCATCCTTGGCCAGGTGGGCCATGATGCGCAGCTCGATCTGCGAGTAGTCCGCGGCCAGCAGCTTGTAGCCGGGGCTGGCAACGAAGGCCTGGCGGATGCGTCGGCCTTCGGGAGTGCGTACCGGAATGTTCTGCAGGTTCGGATCGCTGGACGACAAGCGCCCGGTGGCGGCCACCGCCTGCTGGTAGGAGGTGTGGATACGCCCGGTACGCGGGTTGATCTGGTCCGGCAGCTTGTCGGTATAGGTGCTCTTGAGCTTGCTCAGGGAGCGGTACTCCATCAGCACCGTCGGCAGCGGATAGCCTTCGGCGGCCAGGTCCGCGAGCACGGCTTCGGCCGTGGAAGCCTGGCCCTTGGCAGTCTTGCTCAGTACCGGCATGCCCAGCTTATCGTAGAGGATCACCCCCAGTTGCTTGGGTGAACCCAGGTTGAATTCTTCGCCCGCCAGCTCGAACGCCCGACGCTCGAGCTCGACCATCTTCACGCCCAGCTCACCGCTCTGCACCTTGAGCAGCTCCGCGTCGACCAACGCGCCCTGGCGCTCGATCCTGGCCAGCACCGGCACCAGCGGCATCTCGATGTCCATCAGCACCGGCTGCACGCTGGGCGTTTTCGCCAGGCGTGCCTGCAGTGCGTGGTGCAGGCGCAGGGTGATGTCGGCATCTTCGGCGGCGTACGGGCCAGCCTTGTCCAGATGGATCTGGTTGAAGGTCAGCTGCTTGGCGCCCTTGCCAGCGATATCCTCGAAGGCGATGGTGCTGTGGTCGAGGTACTTCTGCGCCAGGCTGTCCATGTCGTGACGCGTGGCGGTGGAGTCGAGCACATAGGATTCGAGCATGGTGTCATAGGCCACGCCACGCATCTGGATCGGCAGCGAAGCGTTGGCCAGGATGTTGATGTCGTACTTGGCGTTCTGCCCGACCTTGGCCTTGGCCGGGTCTTCCAGCAACGGCTTGAGCGCCTTCAGCACCGCGTCGCGGTCCAACTGCTTCGGAGCACCTTCGTAGTCGTGGGCCAGCGGCACATAGGCCGCTTCATGGGGCTCGACCGCGAACGACAGGCCGACCAGCTCCGCACGCTGGGCATCCAGGCCGGTGGTCTCGGTGTCGAAGGCGAACAGCGGCGCCTGGCGCAGCTTCTCGAGCCAGACATCGAAGCGCGCCTGGTCGAGGATGGTTTCGTATTTCGCCTCGACCTGGGCCGCAGGCTCCTCGACCGGAGCAATGGTGTCACCCTCCCGGGCGGCGTCGCGCTGTACCTCGGCGACCCAGCTCTTGAACTCCATTTCGGTGTACAGCGCCAGCAATGCTTCACGGTCCGGCTCGCCGCACACCAGGGCATCGACCTCGACATCCAGCTCGACATCGACCTTGATGGTCGCCAGCTCATACGACAGGAACGCCGCGTCGCGGTGCTCCTCAAGCTTGGCCGGCAGGGTCTTGGCGCCGCGAATGGCCAGGCCCGGCACCTTGTCGAGGTTCTCGTACAGGTCACGCAGGCCGCCACCGATACCGGTCAACAGGCCCACGGCGGTCTTCTCGCCGACTCCCGGAACACCCGGGATGTTATCGACCTTGTCGCCCATCAGGGCCAGGAAGTCGATGATGTGCTCGGGACCGACGCCGAACTTCTCGTGCACGCCAGCCACGTCGAGCACCGTGCCGGTCATGGTGTTGACCAGGGTGATGTGGCCGTCTACCAGTTGCGCCATGTCCTTGTCGCCGGTCGAGATGATGACCGGACGCCCGGCTGCCGCACTGCTGCGGGCCAGGGTGCCGATCACGTCGTCGGCCTCGACGCCTTCGACGCACAGCAGCGGGTAGCCCAGGGCCCTGACGCTGGCGTGCAGCGGCTCGACCTGCACGCGCAGATCGTCGGGCATGCTCGGGCGGTTGGCCTTGTACTCGGCGAACATGGCATCGCGGAAAGTGCCGCCCTTGGCGTCGAAGACCACCGCGAACAGGCTGTCCGGGTATTGCTTGCGCAGGCTCTTGAGCATGTTCAGCACGCCCTTGACCGCACCGGTGGGCATGCCCTTGGACGTGGTCAGCGGCGGCAGGGCGTGAAAGGCGCGGTAGAGGTAGGACGAACCGTCCACCAGGACGAGAGGCGCTTGGCTCATGAGGAGAATCAACCTTTTCGACGGGTCCGGAGCTAGAATAGCCGGATCAGTGACGACAAAAGGACTTAGGTTATCATGCGTACACCCATTCGCCTGTTACTGCTCAGCCTGCTGGCCACCATGCCGGTCGTTACGCTGGCGGCGGACGACGCCCCATCGGCAGATCCCGATGTGACCATTCGCACGGAAGGCGACAGAACCATCCAGGAGTACCGTCAGAACGGTTTCCTGTATGCGATCAAGATCACGCCGAAAAACGGCAAGCCTTATTTCCTGGTACGCGCCGATGGCTCCGATGGCAATTTCATTCGATCCGACCAGCCGGACATGCTGATTCCGTCCTGGAAGATCTTCGAATGGTAAGCTAGTAACGCGTATCGTTCTTATCAACCAGGCACTTCCTCCTGGAAGTGCCCGTATGGGCAACTTTTCAACATGTCAGTCTTCACCCCTGTGTCCCGGCCTGAGCTGGAAACCTTTCTGGCGCCATACGAGCTGGGCCGTCTGCTCGACTTCCAGGGCATTGCCGCCGGAACCGAAAACAGCAATTTCTTCGTAAGCCTGGAAAAAGGGGAATTCGTACTGACGCTGATCGAGCGTGGGCCGGCCGAAGACATGCCGTTCTTCATCGAACTGCTCGACGTGCTGCATGACGCCGACATGCCCGTCCCCTACGCGGTGCGCGATCGCGACGGCAATGGCCTGCGCGAACTGTGCGGCAAGCCGGCACTGCTGCAGCCGCGGCTGTCGGGCAAGCACGTCAAGGCGCCGAACAATCAGCACTGCGCCCAGGTCGGCGAGTTGCTGGCGCATATCCACCTGGCGACCCGTGAGCGCATCATCGAGCGCCGCACCGACCGCGGCCTGGACTGGATGCTGGCGTCCGGCGCCGAGCTGCTGGCCGGGCTCGACGCCAGCCAGGTGGCGCTGCTGCAACCGGCGCTGGACGAGATCAACGTGCACAAGGCGCAGATCCTCGCCCTGCCACGGGCCAACCTGCACGCCGACCTGTTCCGCGACAACGTGATGTTCGAAGGCACCCACCTGACCGGTCTGATCGACTTCTACAATGCCTGTTCCGGGCCGATGCTGTACGACATCGCCATCACCGTGAATGACTGGTGCCTGAACGAAGCGGGCGGCATCGACCTGCCGCGCGCCCAGGCACTGTTGGGCGCCTACGCCGCGCTGCGGCCGTTCACCGCCGCCGAGGCCGAGCTGTGGCAGGTGATGCTGCGGGTGGGTTGCGTGCGTTTCTGGCTGTCGCGGTTGATTGCGGCGCGGGACTTTGCCGGCATGGACGTGACGATCCATGATCCGAGCGAGTTCGAGGTGCGGTTGGTGCAGCGCCAGCAGGTGGCGTTGAAGTTGCCGTTCGCGCTGTAAGCGCGGCGGCCCAATCGCGGGGCAAGTCGAATCGTCGCACCGCCGCTCCCACAGACACAGCGCTGACCCCAGAATCAGCGCCTTGCCTGTGGGCGGTGCGACGATTCGTCTTGCCCCGCGATAGGGCCGGGTCAGCCGCTAGAGATGCTCCAGGCAACCGGTCAGATCATTCCCCAGCTTCTCCAGCAAGCGCTCGTAGCCCTTGCCATCCACCGTATCGGTCCCACCCAGCGCATCCAGTTCCGCCAAGGTCACCGGCAGCCCGGCCACCAGCGTTTCGGCGAGGCGCGGACGGATCGGCGGTTCACTGAACACACAGGTCGGACCAACTTCCTGCAGGCGCTTGCGCATCGCCGCGACATGCTGCGCGCCCGGCTGCACCTCGGCGGCGACGCTGAACACGCCGGTATGGCGCAACCCGTACTCTGCCTCGAAGTAGTCGAAGGCTTCGTGGAACACGAAGTAGGGCTTGCCGGCAATGCCGGCCACGCGGGCCTTGATCCGCTGATCGAGCGCATCCAGGCGCTCGCCGAAGGCCTTCTGGTTGGCCTGGTAGCGCGCCGCATTGGCCGGATCCGCCGCCGCCAGGTCACTGGCCATTTTCGCCGCGATCACCCGAGCATTGACCGATGACAGCCACAGGTGCGCATCGAGCGACCCTGGGCGGTGATCATGGTCGTGGTCGTCGTGGTCTTCTTCATGCGAGTGGCTGTCTTCGCCGAAACGGCGCAGCTTCATGCCAGGCAACGCCTGCACCGCGACAGTCGGCTTGCTCCGGCTGCCCAGCACGCGCGGCAGGAAGCTCTCCATGTCCGGGCCGATCCAGTACAGCAGGTCGGCGTCGCCCACCTTCCGTACGTCGGACGGGCGCAGGGCGTAGTTGTGCGGCGAGGCGCCGGGCGGCAGCAACACGTCGGGGCTGCCGACACCGTCCTGAACCGCGGCAGCGATCTGCTGCAGGGGCTTGATGCTGGTCAGCACACGCACGTCGGCGTGGGCCGAGAAAGTGATGAAAGCGACAAAGAGAGCAAGGAATCGGGACACGGTGGATACTCGGCTCGTCAGAAACAGGTAACATAATAACGTCTCCATCGATAACCGTCGCTGCCCATGTCAATCACGCCGCTGGCTCACCGTCCCCACGATCATTCCCATTGCGTCCACAGCGCCCTGGCCGAAGCCGACGCCCTGTGCGTCCGCCAGGGTCTGCGCCTGACCGCGCTGCGCCGCCGTGTGCTGGAGCTGGTGTGGCAAAGCCACAAGCCGCTGGGCGCCTACGACATCCTCGCCGTGCTCAGCGAGCAGGACGGTCGCCGCGCCGCGCCGCCGACCGTGTACCGCGCCCTGGACTTCCTGCTCGAGAACGGCCTGGTGCACCGCATCGCCTCGCTCAACGCCTTCATCGGCTGCAGCCACCCTGAACACAAGCACCAGGGCCAGTTCCTGATCTGCCGCGAATGCCACGTGGCCATCGAACTGGAGCAGGAGAGCATCAGCGGCGCCATCGTCGCCAGTGCCAAGGCCGTGGGCTTTGCCGTCGAATCCCAGACCGTCGAAGTGGTCGGCCTGTGCGGCAACTGCCGGGGCGCCGCATGAGCGACGCGCTGATCCGCCTGGAGCAGGTCGGCGTCACCTTTGGCGGCGAGGCGGTGCTCGACAGCATCGACCTGTCGGTCGCACCGCGCCAGATCGTCACCCTGATCGGCCCCAACGGTGCTGGCAAGACCACCCTGGTGCGCGCCGTGCTCGGCCTGCTCAAGCCGCACAGTGGCAAGGTCTGGCGCAAGCCGCGCCTGCGCATCGGCTACATGCCGCAGAAGATCCAGGTCGACGCCACCCTGCCGCTGTCGGTGCTGCGATTCCTGCGCCTGGTGCCGGGCGTGGATCGCGCCGCGGCGCTGTCGGCATTGCAGGAGGTGGGCGCCGAGCATGTCATCGACAGCCCGATCCAGACGGTCTCCGGTGGCGAGATGCAACGGGTACTGCTGGCTCGGGCGCTGCTGCGCGAGCCTGAGCTGCTGGTGCTCGACGAACCGGTACAGGGCGTGGACGTGGTTGGCCAGACCGAGCTGTACAACCTCATCACCCGCCTGCGCGACCGCCACGGCTGCGGCGTGCTGATGGTCTCCCACGACCTGCACCTGGTGATGAGCGCCACCGACCAGGTGGTCTGCCTGAACCGCCATGTGTGCTGTTCGGGCCACCCGGAGCAGGTCAGCAACGACCCGGCATTCGTCGAGCTGTTCGGCCAGAACGCGCCAAGCCTTGCGGTCTATCACCACCATCATGATCACAGCCACGACCTGCACGGTGCGGTGATCGCCCCCGGCGCCCATGTCCACGGAGAGCACTGCAAGCATGGCTGATTTTCTTCTGTACGCCTTGCTTGCCGGTCTTTCCCTGGCGCTGGTGGCCGGCCCCCTGGGCTCCTTCGTGGTCTGGCGGCGCATGGCCTATTTCGGCGACACCTTGTCCCATGCCGCGCTGCTGGGCGTGGCCCTGGGCTTCGTACTGGACGTCAGCCCCACGCTCGCGGTAACGGTCGGCTGCCTGTTGCTGGCGATCCTGCTGGTGACCCTGCAACAACGCCAGCCGCTGGCCTCCGACACCCTGCTCGGCATCCTCGCGCCCAGCACCCTGTCGCTGGGCCTGGTGGTGCTGAGCTTCATGCACGACGTGCGCATCGACCTGATGGCCTACCTGTTCGGTGACCTGCTGGCGATCAGTACCACCGACCTGTCATGGATTCTCGGCGGCAGTGTGTTGGTGCTGGCCTTGCTCGCGGTGCTCTGGCGCCCGCTGCTGGCAATCACCGTGCACGAGGAGCTGGCGATGGTCGAGGGCCTGCCAGTGGCGGGCCTGCGCATGGCGTTGATGCTGCTGATCGCGGTGGTCATCGCCGTGGCGATGAAGATCGTCGGCGTGCTACTGATCACCTCGCTGCTGATCATCCCGGCCGCTGCGGCACAACGTCACGCGCGCTCGCCCGAGCAGATGGCCCTGGGCGCCAGCCTGCTGGGCGTGGCCGCGGTTTGCGGGGGGCTGGCGATGTCCTGGTTCAAGGATACGCCTGCCGGTCCGTCGATCGTGGTCTGCGCCGCAGTGCTATTCTTGCTGAGCCTGGCATTGCCCAAGCGCTGATATTTTCAGGGTGCGCATTGACGCACCCTGCAACCTTTGCGCCCGTAAAGGGTCTGTAAGACTTGTTTTCGAGCGTGCGCACCTGGGTGTAGACTTGCTCGCTTTTTGCGCAAATAGAGAGTCGCAGGAATGAAGCCGTTCGCCTCCCGTTATCTGCTTGTTGCCGCGTTTTCCCTGTTCCTGGCTGCCTGTTCCAGTGCCCCGGTCGAGCAGCCCGTCGCGCCTGCGCAGCCGGACGCCTGGCAGCAGTTGCAACAGAACATCGCCAGCAACGAGCTGGCCACCGCCGAAGACCAGCTCGCCAGCCTGCAGGCACAGTCGCCGAACGATGCGCGTATCGAGCAATACCAGCGCCAGATCGCCGAAGCCTACCTGCAGCGCAGCCAGATCGTCCTGCAGAAAGGCGACGTCAATGCGGCCGCCACCGCACTGGCCCGCGCCCGCGCACTGATGCCACAGGCACCGGCGCTGACCGGCGGCGATGCCGTCGCCCACGCCCGCCAGGCCGAGCTGGACAAGGCTGAAGCCGCGCTGAAGGCTGCAGAATCCAAGCCGCAGGCCCGGGTCATCGACCCAGCGGCACCGAGCACGGTGATTGCGCTGAAAACCACGGACATTGCAGCCATGCGCAAGCAACTGGATGACATCGCCGCCGATGTGGTGAGTTACCAGTGCGAAGTGGTGTTCCAGGTGCCGCGCACCCAGGATGCACCGTGGCTCAAGACCCTGCTGCAGAAGCGGGTGAAGCGGATCGATGCGGATTTTGCGTTGAAGCAGAAGCACGAGATCCAGCGGGCATTGCCAGCACAGGTAGTGCTGGTGCCGCATCAGCACTGAAACAGCGTCGACATCTTCGCGGGTAAACCCGCTCCCACAGATGCATACATAACCTGTGGGAGCGGCTTACCCGCGAACATATGCTACGGCATCAAGCCGGAATCGCTTCTGCAGCCGCCTCCCGCGCCCACACCCGGTGCCCTTCGACCGCCTTCACGAAAGCCTCCACGGTCTTCTGGTCATCCCCCAGCAGCAAACCCTTGTCCTCCTTGAGCCCCAGCGCCCCCAGCAGCGCCTTGCCGTCCTTGGCCAGGCCGATCGCCTTGAGGTGCTTGTAGCCTTCAAGCAGGAAGTGCTTGGACACCCCGCTCGCCGCCAGTGCATCCAGCGAGGCCTTGCCAGCCGGGACCAGGATCCCGTCGAACATGACCGACGGCATGCCTTCCATCGAGGCATCCACCGCCAGCGCCTTGCCGTCAGAGGTCTTCACCGGCGCCGAGGTTGGCCCCAGCAGCATGGGGCGTGCGCTGTGGGCCTCCAGCGCCTTGACCAGCCTGTCGACGCTGTCGCCATCCACGCCATTGGCTACCAGCAGCGCAATCTTGCGCCCCTTGATGCCCACATCGCCCGGATGATTCATCTGGCTCAAGGCCGGTGACGACTTGAGCTTCGATTCCTTGCCCTTGACCGTCCCGGCCTTGGGCGCCGGCAGGCCGAGATTCTGCGCGACTGCCGCTGCCAGCTTCAGGTCGATATTGGCCAGGATCTCGTTAACCTCCCGCGCGCGAATGTGCTCGCGCTCGACCTTGCCCAGCTCGAAGCTGTAAGCCTTGATGATGTGCTGTTGTTCGTTGTCGCTCATGCTGTGGAAGAACAGCCGCGCCTGCGAGAAGTGATCGCCGAACGAATCGCTGCGCTGGCGGATCTTGTGCGCGTCGACGCGCTCCTGATAGCTCTCGAAGCCGCCGTCCTGCGCTGCCGGCGGGGTTTCCTTCGGCCAGCCGCCATCGATGGAGTTGGGCTCGTAGGACGCACGCCCCTTGTCGATGGTCATCCGATGCATGGCATCGCGCTGGCCGCTGTGGTTAGGCGCGATTGGCCGGTTGATCGGGATTTCGTGGAAGTTCGGCCCGCCCAGGCGGCTGATCTGCGTGTCGGTGTAGGAGAACAGCCGGCCCTGCAGCAGCGGGTCGTTGGTGAAATCGATACCCGGCACGATGTGCCCCGGGCAAAAGGCGATCTGCTCGATTTCGGCGAAGAAGTTGTCCGGGTTGCGATCGAGCACCATCTTGCCCAGCGGCGTCACCGGCACCAGCTCCTCGGGGATGATCTTGGTCGGGTCGAGCAGGTCGAAGTCGAACTTGTGCTCGTCTTCCTCTGAAACGATCTGCACCCCCAGCTCCCACTCCGGGTAGTCACCGGTCTCGATGGCTTCCCACAGGTCGCGACGGTGATAGTCGGTGTCCTTGCCTGCCAGCTTCTGCGCTTCGTCCCACAGCACCGAGTGCACGCCCTGGCGGGGTTTCCAGTGGAACTTGACGAAACTGGCCACGCCCTCGGCGTTGATCAGGCGGAAGGTGTGCACCCCGAACCCTTCCATCATCCGCAGGCTGCGCGGAATGGCGCGGTCGGACATGGCCCACATGACCATGTGCGCCGACTCGGGCACCAGCGAAACGAAATCCCAGAACGTGTCGTGGGCCGAGCCGCCGGTGGGGATCTCGTTATGCGGTTCGGGTTTCACCGCGTGGACGAAGTCAGGAAACTTGATCGCATCCTGGATGAAGAACACCGGCATGTTATTGCCCACCAGGTCGAAATTGCCCTCATCGGTGTAGAACTTGACGGCAAAGCCGCGCACATCGCGCACCGTGTCACCGGAGCCACGAGGCCCCTGCACAGTGGAAAAGCGCACGAACACCGGGGTGATCTTCTGCGGGTCCTGCAGGAAACCGGCCTTGGTCAGGGCACTGTGGTTGGCGTAGCTCTGGAAATACCCGTGGGCGCCGGTGCCGCGGGCGTGGACGATACGCTCGGGGATGCGCTCATGGTCGAAGTGGGTGATCTTCTCGCGCATGATGAAGTCTTCGAGCAGCGAAGGCCCGCGAGCGCCGGCCTTGAGGCTGTTCTGGTTGTCGGCGACCTTCACCCCCTGGTTGGTACGCAGCGCCTGGCCGGTGGCGTCGCTGCGGAAGGTTTCCAGGCTCTGCAGCTTGGCGTTGGTGTTGGCCTTGTCCGGGGTGTCGGCCCCGGCGACCTGGCTGGCATGCGGCGCGGTGCTCTTCTTGCTGGCCATCGGCGGTTCTCCTCATCAGTCTTCAGGCTGCCCTTTCGGGCTTGTTGAAGTAGTGACTGGACGCTTTCGCCAAGCGTTCCATCGGGATTACCGGTTGTCGCGTTATGCCGGATGGATTGGTCGATTACGAAATAAATGCTAAGAACAACTATGGGAAAAGGCTAAAATGCGCCACCCCAGCTCACCGCTGACCCCAATTTCCATGCGCCCCACAAGGTTCGCTACGTGATCGAGTTCCAACATGTGCACAAGACCTACCGCGTCGCCGGTAGGGACATCCCCGCCCTGAATCCGACCAGCCTGACCATCGAAAATGGCCAGGTGTTCGGCCTGATCGGCCACTCCGGCGCTGGCAAGAGCACCATGCTGCGCCTGATCAACCGCCTCGAAGCGCCGTCCGGCGGCAAGATCATCGTCGATGGCGAGGACGTCACCGCCTTCGACGCCAACCAACTGCGCCGCTTCCGCCAGCAGGTCGGCATGATCTTCCAGCACTTCAACCTGCTGGCCTCGAAAACCGTGGCCGACAACGTCGCCCTGCCACTGGTGCTCGCCGGCGAGCTGTCGCGCGGCGAGATCGACAAGCGCGTCAGCCAGTTGCTGGCCCGCGTCGGATTGTCGGACCACGCGAAGAAATATCCGGCACAGCTGTCGGGCGGCCAGAAACAACGCGTGGGCATCGCCCGGGCGCTGTCGACCAACCCGAAGATCCTGCTGTGCGACGAGGCCACCAGCGCCCTCGACCCGCAGACCACCGCCTCGGTGCTGCAATTGCTGGCCGAGATCAACCGCGAGCTGAAGCTCACCATCGTGCTGATCACCCACGAGATGGATGTGATCCGCCGCGTCTGCGACCGCGTGGCGGTGATGGACGCCGGGGTGATCGTCGAGCAGGGGCCGGTGGCGGACGTGTTCCTGCACCCGCAACACCCGACCACCAAGCGCTTCGTCCAGGAAGACGAGCAGGTCGACGAAGGCGACCAGCGCGACGACTTCGCCCACGTGCCGGGCCGTATCGTGCGCCTGACGTTCCAGGGCGACGCCACCTATGCGCCGCTGCTGGGCACCGTGGCCCGTGAGACCGGGGTGGACTACAGCATCCTGGCCGGCCGTATCGACCGCATCAAGGATGTCCCCTACGGCCAACTGACCCTCGCCGTCACCGGCGGCAACATCGACGCAGCGTTCGACCGCTTCAAGGCGGCTGACGTACACATGGAGGTCCTGCGCTGATGGACGCCCTGAATTTCTTCGCCAACGTCGACTGGTCCGAGATTTCCCTCGCCACCGGCGACACCCTGATCATGCTGTTCGGCTCGCTGCTGTTCACGGTACTGCTCGGCCTGCCGCTGGGCGTGCTGCTGTTCCTCTGCGGGCCGCGGCAGATGTTCGAGCAGAAGGGCGTCTACGCGCTGCTGTCGCTGATCGTCAACATCCTGCGTTCGCTGCCGTTCATCATTCTGCTGATCGTGATGATTCCGATCACCGTGCTGATCACCGGCACCTCGCTGGGCGTGGCCGGTGCCATTCCGCCGCTGGTGGTGGGCGCCACGCCCTTCTTCGCGCGCCTGGTCGAGACCGCGCTGCGCGAGGTGGACCGCGGCATCATCGAAGCCACCCAGTCGATGGGCGCCACTACCCGCCAGATCATCACCAATGCCTTGCTGCCGGAGGCCCGTCCGGGCATCTTCGCGGCCATCACCGTCACCGCCATCACCCTGGTGTCCTACACCGCAATGGCCGGTGTGGTCGGCGCGGGCGGCCTCGGCGACCTGGCCATCCGCTTCGGCTACCAGCGTTTCCAGACCGACGTGATGATCGTCACCGTGGTGTTGCTGCTGGTGCTGGTGCAGATACTGCAGACCGTCGGCGACAAGCTGGTCGTACATTTTTCCCGTAAGTAAGCCTAACAGGGTCGGCCCGGCCGTCCCGTTCGGGGGCCGTCGCGGCCCTCACAAGGAGTGATCGATGAAAAAGCTGTTCGCTGTCGTCGCCGCCGTCGCGGCCTTCTCGGCCAATGCCGCCGAAACCCTGACCGTCGCCGCCACCCCGGTGCCGCACGCCGAGATCCTCAACTTCGTCAAGCCACAGCTGGCGAAGGAAGGCGTGGAGCTGAAGGTCAAGGAGTTCACCGACTACGTTCAACCGAACGTGCAGGTCGCGGAAAAACGCCTGGACGCCAACTTCTTCCAGCACCAGCCGTACCTGGATGAGTTCAACAAGGCCAAGGGCACCAAGCTGGTCAGCGTTGCCGGCGTGCACATCGAGCCGCTGGGCGTGTACTCGGCCAAGATCAAGAAGCTCGACGAGCTGCCATCCGGCGCCACCGTGGTCATCCCCAATGACGCCACCAACGGCGGCCGCGCCCTGCTGCTGCTGGACAAGGCCGGCGTGATCAAGCTCAAGGACAACACCAACATCCTGTCCACCGTGAAGGATGTGGCTGAAAACCCGAAGGGCGTGAAATTCCGCGAACTGGAAGCGGCCACTATCCCGCGCGTGCTGACCCAGGTCGATGCGGCGCTGATCAACACCAACTACGCACTCGAAGCCAAGCTCAACCCTCAGAAGGACGCCCTGGCCATCGAAGGCAGCGACTCGCCGTACGTGAACATCCTGGTGACCCGTGAGGACAACAAGGACGCGGACGCGGTGAAGAAACTGGTGCAGGCGCTGCACTCGCCTGAGGTGAAGCAGTTCATCAACGAGAAGTACAAAGGGGCTGTGGTGCCGGCGTTCTAAGCCGAACGATCGCGCTGAGCTCTTCGCGGGCAAGTCGGAACGCCGAACCGCCGCTCCCACAGGAAATCGCGTTCCCGTAGGAGCGGGCTTGCCCGCGAAGCTTTTGGGGGTTCATCAATCCCGCTTGACCAGCCCCGGCAACTGCGCCACCAGCTTCTGGTTGTTGAACGGCGCACGAATGAACCCACGCTGACGCCCGTCCGGCCCGACCACCGCCAGGTTGCCACTGTGATCGACGGTGTACCCCGGCTTGCTGGTGTCCGCCGGGATGAACGGAATGCTCAGGGCATTGGCCAGCTTCTGGGTATCCTCGATGGAACCTGCCAGCCCCACGAAATCCTTGTCGAAATAGCCCAGGTACTGCTTGAGCTGCTGCGCCGTGTCGCGGTTCGGGTCGACGCTCACCAGCACCACCTGCAAGCGGTCGATCGCCTCCTTGGGCAGCTCGCTCTTCACCTGGCGCAACTGCGCCAACGTGGTCGGACAGATGTCCGGGCAGTAGGTGTAGCCGAAGAACAGCAACGACCATTTGCCCTTCAACTGATCCAGCGCCACCGGCTGGCCATTCTGGTCGTTCATGGTCACATCCGGCACGCTGCGGCTCTGCGGCAGGAGGATGATGCCGGCGTCGATCAGCTCGGCCGGGTTGGCCTCGCCGCGGCCATTGAGCACCTTGTTGACGGTCAAGCCCATGATCAGCGCGACCAGGGCAACGAGGATGAAGACGGTTTTCTGGGTTCGGGTCATAGGTTCAGCAACAGGTAATGATCAACGAGCAGGGCGATGAACAGCAGGAACAGGTACGCGATAGAGTACTTGAAGGTGCCGATCGCCGCGTGCGGCCGGGTGCCACGGTACAACACCCAGGCCCACTGGACAAAGCGCAGCCCCAGCAACAAGGCGCAGGCCAGGTAGAGCGGGCCGCTCATGTGGATGGCATAGGGCAGCAGGCTCACCGCCAGCAGCACCAGGCTGTAGAGCAGGATATGCAGCTTGGTGTAGTGCTCGCCGTGGGTCACCGGCAGCATCGGTATCTCGGCTTTGGCGTATTCCTCCTTGCGGTGGATGGCCAGGGCCCAGAAGTGTGGCGGCGTCCAGGCGAAGATGATCAGCACCAGCAACAGCGGCTCGGCGCTCAGGTGCCCGCTGACCGCGACCCAACCCAGCAACGGCGGGGCGGCGCCTGCCAGGCCGCCGATCACGATGTTCTGCGGCGTGGCGCGCTTGAGAAAGCCGGTGTAGACGACCGCATAGCCCAACAGGGAGGCAAGCGTGAGCCAGGCCGTGAGCGGGTTGGTGAAGGCCAGCAGCAGCGCCATCCCGGCGCTTGCCAGGGCAAGGGCGAACGCCAGCGCCGGCAAGGGCGCCACCCTTCCCTTGGCCACCGGGCGCTTGCAGGTACGTGCCATCAAGGCATCGATGCGCCGGTCCAGCACGTGGTTGACCACCGCCGCGCCGCCGGCGCACAGGGCGATGCCCAGATTGCCGAACAGCAGTACCGTCCACGGCACACCCGCGCGAGTGGCGAGGAACATGCCCACCAGCGAAGTGATCAGCATCAGCACCACCACCTTGGGCTTGGTCAGTTCCAGGTAGTCGCGCCAGCCAGCGCGCTGCCGTCTTTGGCTCAGAACCGTCGCCACGTGTCGTTCCTCAAGTGATGGGAAACGCCGCCAGGCGTGATCGGCCGCAGGCGCCAGCCCAGGCCGACACGCACCTTGTCGACTACCCGAATGCGGTAGTTCACCAGCACCATGGTCAGCAGCAGCAGGGCGCCCCCGGCGTTGTGCGCCACGGCAACCCCCAGCGGCAGGTGCAGCAGCACGTTGCTGATTCCCAACCCCACTTGCAGCGCCAAGGCAGCCAGCACCAGCCGGGCCAGGCCGGACAGGCCATTGCGGTGCAGCTTCCAGCTCAGCATCAGCAGCACTGCCACGACCATCAATGCGCCCAGGCGATGGCTGATATGGATGGCCGTACGCGCATCACTGTCGAGCTGCCCACCCAGGTAGTTCGGGCCGACGTGCTGGGTGAGATGGAAACCGTTGCTGAAGTCTGCCGCAGGCCACCATTGACCATGGCAGGTCGGCAAGTCGATGCAGGCGACTGCCGCGTAGTTGGCACTCACCCACCCGCCCAAGGCGATCTGCCCAATCACCACCAGCAGTGCCAGCGCAGCCACCCGGCGCAGACTCAACGGCAGCTTGGGCGGTGGCGCAAAGGCCCGGGATAGACGCAGGGATAACAGGAACAGCAGGCTCAGGGTGGTGAAGCCTCCAAGTAGATGCGCGGTGACCACCTGCGGCCAGAGTTTGAGGGTCACCGTCCACATGCCGAACGCCGCCTGCGCCAGCACCACGGCCAGCAGCAGCACCGGCAACCGGTAGGGCCCGCCGTCGCGGCCATGACGACGTACCGCACCTATCACCAGCCAGGCGATGACCAGCGCCAGCGTGCCGGCGAAATAGCGATGCACCATCTCAGCCCAGCCCTTGGCTTCTTCCACCGGATGCTCGGGGAAGTGCAACTCGGCATGGGCCAGTTGCGCGTCGGTCTTGGGCACGCCGATGAAGCCATAGCAGCCGGGCCAGTCGGGGCAGCCGAGGCCGGCGTGGGTCAGGCGCGTGTAGGCGCCGAGCAGCACGACGACCAATGCCAGCAAGGTGGCGAACACAGCGAGTCGGTAACCGGGTCTGGCCATGCTGGCCTCCTAGCCGATGTTGGACAGCTTGAGCAGGTGGCGCAGGTCGTCGAGCACATGCTTGCCCTTGACCTTGGCGTCGTAGCGCAGCACCAGGTTGCCGTGGGGATCGACGATCCACAGTTGCGCGCCGGGCTCGACGACCTTTGTGCGGTAGCGGTCGGCATCCAGCGCATAGCGCTGCAGTTGCGGATACTCGCGCTCGAGCAGCGCCTGGTAGTCGCCACTCAAGGGCGTCGCGGTTGCCAGCGCATGGCTGGCACGACTGGCATCGCGGCCAAGGCCGACCTGGATCTGCCGGGCGAGGTAGACCAGCTGCCGGCAGTCCTCGGCGCAGGCATCGGGCGCGCTGACCAGCAGTTGCCAGCGCTCGTCCTGGGCCTGGATGCCGATATCGGCGCGGCTCTGGCCATTGCCGATCATCACGCCGTGGTAGCTGCGACCCTCCGGCACCCAGAACTTGAGCTTGTACATGCTGGTGGCAAGGATCATCGGGCCGAGGGTCACCAGCAGGATCAGGATCAGCTGCAAGCGCCCGCGGGTGCGGGACTTGCGCCCTTCAGGCACGTCCAGTGGACTCGTGGCGGCGGCCATGGCGTTTCTCCTTGTTGTCGTTGTGCCAGCCGAAATACAGGTACAGCAGCACCAGCGCCGTGCTCAGGGCAAACCATTGCACGGCATAGCCGAGGTGTTTTTCCGGGCCCATGGCAACGACCGGCCAATCCAGCCGATAGCTGGCAGGGCCTGGCTCCAGGCGCAGTTCATGGGCGAAGCCTTCACGCGCCAGCTGCTGCCAGAGCTGTGCGGGATCAAGGGCGGTCAGCAGGTGCGGCCATTGGCCGCCGGGCGGGTCGGGGTGCAGCTGGAAGGTGCTGCCTGGCGGCACGTAGACCGTGGCCTGCAACGCCAGGGGCTGGGCAGGGGTGTCGAAACGCACCGGCACGCGGCGGTCCGGCCAAGGCAACCAACCGCGGTTGACCAGCAACCACTGGCCGCTGGCCTGGTCGTGGAAGGGTTGCAGCAGCTCGACACCGGCCTGGCCATCGCGCAGGCGGTTGTCCAGCAACAGGCTGTGCTCGGGGTCGAACTGGCCGAACAGGCGCACGCGGTAGAAGGCCGGGTCGGGCAGTTGCACAAGCTGCGCCACGGTCACCGGCGCCTCGATGCGCCGCTCGGCGTAGCTGTCGAGCAGTTGGCGCTTTTCCTCGGCCCGACGCAGTTGCCAGCAGCCAAGCGCGATCAGCCCCGGCAGCAGTGCGAACACCACCAGGGTCGGGACCAGCCCCGGGCGAAACGGCCTCACCGCGGCCTCGCCCTGTCGATCGCTATACTTGTCCACATCACTGCATCCCCCCGGAGTTTCGCCATGCTCAAGGCCGCGATTGTCCTGATGCTGTTGGCCACCATCGCCAGCCTGTTCAGTGGCCTGGTGTTCCTGGTCAAGGACGACGACCAGTCCACCCGCTTGCTCAAGGCCCTGACCCTGCGCGTCACCCTGGCCGTCCTGACCGTCGGCCTGGTGGCCTGGGGCTTCATCAGTGGGCAATTGGTTTCGCACGCGCCGTTCTGAATCACCCCACCCACAGGGTCCACCGTGCGGCTAAAGCACATACACAAAGATGAACAACCCCACCCACACCACATCCACGAAGTGCCAATACCAGCTGGCCGCCTCGAACCCGAAATGCTTGTCCGGGTTGAAATGCCCGCGCAGCACGCGCACGAACATCACGATCAGGATCAAGGTGCCGAGCGTGACGTGCGCACCATGAAAACCGGTGAGCATGAAGAAGGTCGCGCCGTAGATCCCCGAGCCCAGGGTCAGGCCCAGGTGCACATAGGCCTCGTAGTATTCGTAGGCCTGCAGCGCCAGGAACGACAGCCCCAGCAGGATGGTCAGCCCCAGCCACAGTTTCAGCGCGCCGCGATGGCCCTTGCGCAGGGCATGGTGGGCGATGGTGATGGTGACGCTGGAGCTGACCAGCAGGATGGTGTTGATCAGCGGCAGGTGCCAGGGGTTGATGATGTCCTTCGGCGGCGGGAACAGCTTCGGATCCGGCGTGTGCAGCAACGGCCAGACGAACTCGAAATTGGGCCAGAGCATGTGCGTCACGCCCTTGGCGCCTTCGCCGCCGATCCAGGGACCGGCCAGCACCCGCACATAGAACAGCGCCCCGAAGAAGGCCATGAAGAACATCACTTCCGAAAAGATGAACCAGCTCATGCCCCAACGGAACGAGCGGTCCATCTGCGCGCTGTACAGCCCGGCATGGCTCTCCTTGACCACCGCACCGAACCAGCCAAACAGCATGTAGGCCAGGAACAGCGCACCGACGAAGAAGATCAGCGGCCCGTGGGATTCCGGGTGTCCGGCCTTGAGATCGTTGAACCAGGTGCCCAGGCCGAACACCGTGATGAACAGCCCGACAGTGGCGATGATCGGCCACTTGCTCTGCGCCGGAACGTAGTAGTGCTCATGACTTGCCATTGCTGTTCTCCTTCCCTCAGCGGGCGCCCTGAGCGTCCTGTACCGCGGCATGGGCAACCGGCGGGTGACGCGCAGTGATGTCGAACAAGGTGTAGGCCAGGGTCAGGTGCTTCACGTTGCCCGGCAGGTCGCGGTCGACGATGAAGCGCACCGGCATCTCGATGCGCTCGCCCGGCTGCAGCACCTGCTGGGTGAAACAGAAGCACTCGGTCTTGTGGAAATACGCCGCCGCTTCGGCCGGGGTGATGCTGGGAATCGCCTGGGCACTCATCGGCCGGTCGGTCGGGTTGTGTGCGACGAACACCATCTGGTTCACCGCGCCCGGATTCACTTCGAGCTGGTCAGCGGTGGAGTAGAAGTCCCAGACCATGTCGCTGGCGTTGGTCGACATGAACTGCACCCGCACCGTGCGCGAAGGGTCGCTGATCTGACTGCCTTCGTACTGTCCGCCCGTCTTGCCGTTGATACCGAAGGCCTTGCACATCACGTCGTAGATCGGCACCAGGGCAAAGCCGAAGGCGAACATCACCACCGTCAGCATCAACAGGCGCAGCACCAGGCGTTTGAGCGACAGGCCGGTCATCGCGTCGGTCTCCTATTTCACTTCCGGCGGGGTCTGGAAGGTGTGGTAGGGCGCAGGCGAGGGCACCGACCACTCCAGCCCGTCGGCGCCATCCCAGGGCTTGGCCGGAGCCGGTTCGCCGCCGCGGATGCACTTGATGACGATGAACAGGAAGAAGATCTGTGTGGCGCCGAACATGAACGCGCCGATGGACGAGATCATGTTGAAGTCGGCGAACTGCAGGTTGTAGTCCGGAATCCGTCGCGGCATACCGGCCAGCCCGACGAAATGCATGGGGAAGAAGGCCAGGTTCATGCCCACGAACGACAGCCAGAAATGCAGCTTGGCCAGGGTTTCGTCGTACATGTGCCCGGTCCATTTCGGCAGCCAGTAATAGGCCGAGGCAAAGATGCCGAAGATGGCGCCGGGCACCAGCACGTAGTGGAAGTGGGCGACCACGAAATAGGTGTCGTGGTATTGGAAGTCCGCCGGGGCGATGGCCAGCATCAGCCCGGAGAAGCCGCCGATGGTGAACAGGATGACGAAGGCGATGGCGAACAGCATCGGCGCCTCGAAGGTCATCGCGCCCTGCCACATGGTGCTGACCCAGTTGAACACCTTAACCCCGGTGGGCACGGCGATCAGCATGGTCGCGTACATGAAGAACAGCTCGCCCACCACCGGGATGCCGACCACGAACATGTGGTGCGCCCAGACGATGAACGACAGGAAGGCGATTGCGCCGGTGGCGTAGACCATCGAGGTGTAGCCGAACAGCGGCTTGCGCGAGAACGCCGGGATGATCGAGCTGACCGCGCCGAAGGCCGGCAGGATCATGATGTACACCTCTGGATGGCCGAAGAACCAGAACACGTGCTGGAACAGCACCGGGTCGCCGCCACCCGCCGCGCTGAAGAAGCTGGTGCCGAAGTGGATGTCCATCAGCATCATGGTCACCACGCCGGCCAGCACCGGCATCACCGCGATCAGCAGGAAGGCGGTGATCAGCCAGGTCCAGACGAACAGCGGCATCTTCATCAGGGTCATGCCCGGGGCGCGCAGGTTGAGGATGGTGGCGATCACGTTGATCGCGCCCATGATCGAGCTGATGCCCATCAGGTGGATGGCGAAGATGAAGAAGGTCACGCTGGCCGGCGCATAGGTGGTGGACAGCGGCGCGTAGAAGGTCCAGCCGAAGTTCGGCCCCCCGCCGGGGCTGAACAGCGTCGAGACCAGCAGCAGGAAGGCCGCCGGCAGCAGCCAGAAGCTGAAGTTGTTCATCCGTGGCAGGGCCATGTCCGGCGCGCCGATCATCAGCGGAATCATCCAGTTGGCCAGGCCGACGAACGCCGGCATCACCGCGCCGAACACCATGATCAGGCCGTGCATGGTGGTCATCTGGTTGAAGAACGCCGGCTCCACGATCTGCAGGCCCGGCTGGAACAGCTCGGCGCGGATCACCATGGCGAATGAGCCGCCAAGCAGGAACATGGCGAAGCTGAACCACAGGTACATCGTGCCGATGTCCTTGTGGTTGGTGGTCAGCACCCAGCGCATCAGGCCCTTGGCCGGACCGTGCGCATGGTCATGGCCGTGGGCGTGGTCGTCGATCACTGCACTCATGTCCTGTCTCCTGCACGTTGCGGGATATCAAGCGGGCACCGGCTCATTTGCTTTGCGCCTGCTTGAGCGCCAGTACGTCCTTGGGCGTGACCATGTCGCCCTTGTTGTTGCCCCAGGCGTTGCGCTCGTAGGTGACCACTGCGGCGATGTCGACTTCCGAGAGCTGCTTGCCGAACGCGGCCATCGCCGTGCCGGGCTTGCCATGGAAGACAATGCCCAGGTGGTCTTCCTTGGGCCCTGTGGCGATCTTCGAGCCCTTGAGCGCCGGGAACATTGGCGGCAGGCCCTGGCCTTCGGCCTGGTGACAGGCCACGCAGGTGGTGTGGTAGACCTTGTCGCCGCGCTCGACCAGCTCTTGCAGCGTCCACTCCTTGCTGGTCAGTTCCTTGAGCTGGGCCGCCTCGGCCTTGCGCTCGCCGAGCCAGGTGTCGTAGTCGGCCTTGGATTTCACCTCGACCACCACGGGCATGAAACCGTGGTCCTTGCCGCACAGCTCGGTGCACTGGCCGCGGTAGATGCCGGGCTTCTCGACGCGCGTCCAGGCTTCGTTGACGAAACCGGGGATGGCATCACGCTTGACCGCGAAGGCCGGCACCCACCAGGAATGGATCACGTCGGCGGCGGTCACCAGGAAACGCACCTTGGCCCCGACCGGCAGCACCAGCGGCTGATCGACCTCGAGCAGGTAATGCTCGTCCTTGGGCGCCTGGTTGCGGATCTGCTCGGAAGGGGTGGCGAGGTTGCTGAAGAATTCGACGTCCTGGCCCAGGTATTTGTAGTGCCATTTCCACTGGTAGCCGGTGACCTGGATATCGATGTCCGACTCGCTGGCGTCGTAGATGTCGATCAGGGTCTTGGTGGCCGGGATGGCCATGGCGACGAGGATGAGAAACGGCACGACCGTCCACATGATCTCGACCCAGGTGTGCTCGTGGAAATGCGCAGGCTGCTGGCCGGTGGAGCGACGATGAATGACCATCGACCAGAACATCGCGCCGAACACCACGATGCCGATGACCACGCAGATCCAGAAGATGGTCATGTGCAGGTCGAACACGGCGTGGGAGACTTCCGTCGCCCCCGGAGACATGTTCACGGTCCAGGCGGCGTGCGCCGGACCGAACACCGTCCACAACAGGAGGCCCATCCAGACATGTGGATGTCGCATCATTGCGGGTTCCCCTTATCGTTCTTGTAGTCCCGGAGGCGTGGACGACGTTTTCTACGGCATAAGGGGGGGAACGGGGGTCAAGACTGCCTGGCTTCGACGACCGAGCCCCCTGCAAACGGCAGTCGGGCCTCATCAACGAATCACGTTCAAGCGGAGTATAGACAGCGACCAATCGCACGCAACGCGTGATGTGAAAACAACTTCACGCATTGGCTGAAATGGCTGAAAGGATTATTCCAGAGGGCTTGGGGCATAATAGTGGCACATTGATATAACCCGGCGGAACAAGTGCCCTGTTGTTATAACAAATGCGTCTTAGCAATCTACGCAGCCGAGCTAACTTAGTGTCTTCCGTTTGTAACGCCTTGTCCCTGGAGTTGTCATGAACATCGCAGCTGTACGCGAGCAGATCGAACAAGCCCATCAACATGAGAGCCGTACAGGCCAACTGAAGCAACGCCTCGAACAGCAACTGCCTCACCTGCATCCTTCGATCCAACTGCCCCCGCAGGACGCCCAGGGTACCTTGACGCGCTTCGTCCGCGCCTACATCGACCAGGTTCCGGAATTGCTCGAGGCCGCCAACACGGTCGCTCGCGAAGCCGGTATCGAAGCGCAGATCAAACCGGTATTGAAGATCGCCGAAGCCTACTTCCTGCAACCTCCGCAGGTCATGGACGGGCACGTCGGGCTCGACTGCCTGCTCGATGAAGCCTACTTGGCCCATCGCCTAGTCGAGGAAGTCAACGACCTGTATATCCGCCACTTTCAGCAACCGCTGATTCCGGTAGACACCACCGTCGCCAATCTCATCGCCCACCAGTTGATCGGCGAAACCTTCGCCAACCAGCTGGATGAAGTGGTGCATCACTCGGTCGACGAGATGCTCGATGACCAGAGCTTTGCAGTGGAGTCTGTGGAAAAGTATCGCGACACCCTCTGCAGCCCCGAGACCGGCGCAGCCTGGAAGCGCTGGCCGTGCCTGTCGCGCCAGTTGAGCGTGGAACTGGCGCTGTAACAGGCCGCAGACCGACGATTCGATCGTTGACGGGGCGCAATGCGCCCCTTGATGGTTGCCAGCGCTTTCGGATCCATTGCCAATAGTGGCAAAATGCCTCAACCCCTTGTTTGAGGCATGGATGCTGAAGCTCTCCCTTTTTTCCCTGCGCCAGGCACTGTTCGGCCTTTCAGTCGTACTGATCGCATTGCTCGACCCCTTCGGTATCGCAAGTTCGACCGACGATGCCTCGTCACGTTGGCTCAACCGCCTGTTGGCTGCTACCTACGCCGACAAGGGCCAGCAACAGGTGGTAGTGGTCTTGATCGACGATGACTACCTGCTGCGCAACGACACCTACTGGCCGCTGCCATACAACGAGCAGAGCAAGCTGTTCAAGCGCCTGCTGGCCTATGAGCCGGCAGCGGTGTTCGTCGACCTGCTCTACAGCCACGACCACTCGCGGGAAATCCCCGGGCAGCCCCCGCGCATGGAAAGCCAGCTGCTGGCCAACGTGTTCGAGCGCTATCGCCAGCAGGATATCCCGCTGTACGTGGCCGATACCGGCCTGCCGCGGGCAAGCGAAGGCGCGGTCAACACCCTGCCGCGCCTGGCCGAGGTCAGCACACCTGCGCTGGTGAGCTGGAGCGATTTCGGTAACCAGTACCCGCTCGCCGTGAAGACGCCCTTGGGTACGCTGGAAACTCCGGCCCTGCGGCTCTACCGCGACTATTGCCGCCACCAGGCATGCACAGACCTGCCCGCAGACCCCGCCAGCGTTGCCGAACTTGCACCGATGACCGTGCAATGGGGCGTGCACCGCTCACCCGAGCAGGAAAAGGTCGCCGATACCAGCACCTGCAATATTCCGGGATTGTTCGAGCAACTGAAGCAGGCGGTGTTCTGGAAGCTGGGCAAACAGGCACGGGCGACCTGCGCGTACACCCTGACGCTGTCGCCCACCGACCTTGAGGTCACCGACCCGAACGACCGCAAGCTGCTCGAATCGCTGCTGCGCGGGAAGCTGGTCCTGGTCGGTGCGCAGATCGCTGGCACCGGCGACCTTACCCAGTCCGCACTGCACGGCAAGATCCCCGGCGTCTACTGGCATGCCATGGCACTGGACAACCTGGTCAACTGGGGCATGAACTACTACCGAGCCACGCCCAGCCTCGCCGACCTTGGCATTCCCGCAGGCTCCGTCGATGTACTGGATATCCTCGAACTGCTCCTGCTGGGCGGCATCACCCTGCTCAAGGGCAGCCTGGACGCCCCATTGTTCACCCACTCGCTGTTCATCCAGCGGCGTCGCCCAAGGCTGCGACCACTGGCTGCCTGGGCCCTGGTACTCGCGGCCATTGTCCTGCTCAGTTGCGGGCTTTGGCACTACAACTACACGCCGGCCAACGTGCTCGGCCTGTTGCTGTTGTCGCTCACGTTGTTCAGCGCAAGGATCCAGGCCCTGTTCGCCAGCAGGGCCTGACACCCGGAATTTCTCTATCAAAGGACCCCAGAGATGATCAAGAGCTCCCTATTGCTGCTGTCGCTGCTGGTCAGCCAGAGCGTGATGGCCACCCCCGAGCCGGTGGTCGAAGCCTGGCTGCGCAAGTCGGTGGCGGTGCTGGACGAACAGGGCAAGTCACTGCACCAGGTCGACAGCAGCAGCCTGCCAAAAGCCCCCAAGGTGCTGCAGTACAACAAGGAGCTGGACATCATCCAGGTAGGCTTGCCCGAGGGTAACGTCTGGATGGACACCATGGCGGTACGGGTGAACCCGCCGCTGAACATCGTCAAGTTCCCCTGCCAGACCCTGCAGAGCGGCTACTCCGACGACCACCAGAACAACTCGACCATCGGCTATGGCGCCGGGTGCAAGAAATGAGTGCGGGCAAGATCAAGCGCGTCGCTGCGGCCCTGTCGCTGGTACTGCTCGGCGGCTGCAACACACTCAACGGCGCCAACGACGCCTTGCAGAACCTGGTCGGCCCCTCGACCCAGTCGCGGCTGGACGGGCGTTACGTCGACCACAAGGACGTGCGTTCGTATTATCGGCTCGACCCACAGCAAACCCAGCAACTGCGCCTGAGCTTTGACGGTCGGGCGATTCCCGCCGACGAGATCCGCCAGCAGAACCTGGTGCGCATCCCGGCCCTGGAAAGCTACCTGCAAGGTATCGTCACCCGCTTGGCCAAAGGCTGGCCGGGGCAGGCGCCGAACCTGCAGGTACGCATCGTCGACAGCTACGCCTTCGGCCCCTCGGCCGACCCCTACGGCAACATTTTCGTGCCGCTGGGCATGCTCGACAACGTCGAGAGCGAGGATGAAATCGCTGCCATGCTCGGCCACGAGATGAGCCATGTGCTGCTGCGCCATCATGATCGTCGCGCAGCGTTCCAGGAGCAGAAACAGCTGCTCACCAACATCACCACCACAGTGGTGATCGCAACCGTGGCGAAGGATACCGGACGCAACAAGCAGACCGGCGCACTGTTCAGCAAGGACCCCGTGGGCACGCAGAAGGCCATCGGCAACACCGTGCTCTACACCTCGCTGGCCAACAGCTTCTCGGACAACGTCTGGAGCACCGCCTGGGGCCGCACCCAGGAAGACCAGGCCGACCTGCTCGGCGCCGACCTGATGATCCGCGCTGGCTACGCGCCGCGGGCCTCGAGCGTCAGCCTGCAACGCCTGGAAGACTTCCAGGGCAAGCAGAAGCCTTTGCTCGCAAGCTTCCTGCAAGAGCGCCAGACGGCGATGACCGATTCGCTGAAAAAGCTCGACCTCAACCGCACCACCCAGGAGCTGCAGACCCTGCTCAACCAAGGCCTGGGCACGGCATTGAACGCCACCGGCCAGTACCTGACCCGCTCGCATATGTCGCCGATCCAGCGAGACGAAGAGCTACGCCAGTATCTGGACCGCGAATACCAGCAACAGACCCAGGCGCGGGTGAACCGTCGCAGCTGGCCACAGGTGCGCGATTCGGCGACCGTGCAGCGTTCGCTGCAGGCTTACCGTGACGCCTACGCAGCCACCGCCGCACTGGAGCAGAAGAAGACCCGCGAAGCCGAGGCCTTCGTCAGCCGTGCGCTGGCGTCTCCGGTCGGCACCCAGCCAGGCATCCGGCGTGCGGCCTTCGCCGTGCATTCGGCGCAGGGTAACGGCCGCGCGGCCCTGGCCGACCTGCAGGGCATCCAGGACTGGACGCTGGCAAGCCCGATGGTCTATGACCTGATCATCGGTCATCACCTGCGCAACCGCGATCCGCAGGCAGCGCTGGGGATGATCGACAAGGCCGAACAGACCCTGGGATCAGAAGAGTTGTTCATCACCGAGAAGCTGCTGGCCAATCGTCAACTCAAGGCCGACGACCAGGTACAGCAGGTACTGCGCAAATGCGAGCAGTACCCCAGCCGTAAAGAAGGCTGCCGCAAGCTGGTGCCCAAGTCGGCCTGAGACTTGGGCACACGACGCCTCAGACCTGCGCGCTGCGTCGCAAGCGGCCCTCGATGCGCCGCTTGAGCCCGCGCTGCTCGATGGACAGACGTGAGCCGGCGGCGCGGCTCGCGCGCCCCCAGTCCTCGAGCAACTCCAGCACCGAGTGGTCGATGTAGCTCAGGTTCGCCAGCGGTACATGCAGATGCGTCCCGGCAGGCACGCTTTCGAGCACCTGGGTCAGGGCAGGCACCTTGAGGAAGGTGGCAGCACCGCTCAGGCGCAGCTCCATGTGCCCAGGGCGCGGCAGCTCGACCAGGTTGATCTTGAGGCGCGCCGCCTTGAACGCCAGCTTGAGCAAGGTCAGAGCAAAGCCCAGCAACACACCGGTCAGCAGGTCGGTGAAGATGATCGCCAGCGCCGTGGCAGCGTAGGTGAACATCGGCATCCGGCCATAGCGCCCCAGGCCGCGGAAGGCCTTGAAATCGACCAGCTTGAGACCGGTGTACACCAGCACGCCCGCCAGGCTTGCCACCGGAATCTGCTGCAGCACGCTGCTCAGCACCACCACGAACGCCAGCAACCAAAGACCATGCAGAATCGCCGACGCACGGGTCTGCGCACCCGCCTGGACGTTGGCCGAACTGCGCACGATCACGCCGGTCATCGGCAATGCCCCCAGCACACCGCACAGCATGTTGCCGATACCTTGCGCCGACAGCTCGCGATCGAAATCCGATCGCTGGCCACTGTGCATGCGGTCTACCGCTGCAGCCGACAGCAGCGTCTCGGCGCTGGCGATGAAGGCCAGGGCGAAGGCGGCCACCAGCAAGGTCGGATCGGCCAGTTTGAGCAGGTCGTCCGGACGAATCCAGTCGATCGCCTCCGACAGGTCCGCAGGCACCTGCACGCGATTGACCGGCAGCGCCAGCCAGATGCTGATCACGGTCATAATCGCCACGCCCAGCAAGGCACCGGGGATGAAGCGCAGGCGCTGTGGGCGCCAACGCTCCCAGCTCCACATCATTGCGATGGTGCCCAGGCCCAGGGCGCCGGCCTGCCAGCCATTACCGGCGGTTTCCAACGGCAGTGCCGAGGCCAGGGTCGCGGGGAAACCCAGCAGGTTCTCGACACCCGAGGGCTGTGGCGCGCTGTCGAACATCACATGCACCTGCGACAGCACGATCAGCACGCCGATACCGGCCAGCATGCCGTACACCACCGCCGGTGCAGTGACGCGAAACCAGCAGCCCAGACGCAGTCGCCCGGCCAGCAGCTGCAACAGGCCTGCCAGCAGCAGGATCGGTCCGAGCATGGCCACACCGTGCTGGCGCACCAACTCGAACACCAGCACCGCCAGGCCCGCGGCCGGGCCGCTGACCTGCAGGGGCGAGCCGGCCAGAAAGCCCACGACGATGCCACCGATGATCCCGGTGATCAGCCCTTTGGCGGGTGGCATGCCCGAGGCGATCGCGATGCCCATGCACAGCGGCAGGGCCACCAGGAACACCACGACCGAAGCCAGTAACTCTCGCGGCAAGGCCGCTTTTATCTGTGTCATGTTCACCATAACGCTCCTTTTCTGATTCACGGCCATTCCACTGGCCGACGGCACGGGGATCCCTGAATCGCGCGCAGGCGCGGGCCGCCAGCAGGATTGCCGGCAAGTAGGTCAGGGAAACTCAAGGCAGCAGAAAGCCCTGCCGCGCCTGGTGGGCGCAGCCGGCTATCAAGGTTTCTTCAGGTGTTGGGGTCGCTTAGTAGCGGCCTCTCGGAGTTGCGCACGGCACTGGCTCGCCAGCAGCCAGGGGCAGGAAGCTGTCGCTCGCGGCGTCGTAGGCCTCGATGCGGCTGGTTTCGATATCGTAGACCCAGCCGTGGATGTAGAGCTGTCCGGCCGCCAGGCGCGCGGCGACCGAAGGATGAGTGCGCAGGTGGTGCAGCTGGGCGATGACGTTTTCCTTGGTCAGCACCTTCATGCTCTCGTGTTCCGTTGCGCACGAGCAGTTGCTCTCGACCACGGTACGGGCCACTTCGGCGTGGCGCAGCCAGGCGGAAACGGTCGGCATCTTGGTCAGCGATTGCGGGTTGAGCACTGCGCGCATCGCACCGCAGTCGGAGTGACCGCAGACGATGATGTGGTGAACACCCAAGGCCATCACGGCGTATTCGATGGCGCTGGAAACACCGCCGTTCATCTGTCCGTAGGGCGGTACCACGTTGCCGACGTTACGGGTCACGAACAGATCGCCCGGCGAGCTCTGGGTGATCAGTTCGGGCACGATGCGCGAGTCGGCGCAGGTGATGAACATCGCGCGCGGTTTCTGCGCGGTGGCGAGCTTCTTGAACAGCTCCTGCTGCTCGGGGAAAACGTCATGGTGAAACTTCAGGAAGCCGTCGACGATGTGCTTCAGGGCAGCATCGGCGCTCTCGGCGGGAGCGGCCGGAACAGGCTTGGATGGGTCCTTGACGGGCATGATTCATCCTCTTGACGGTTTGTAGGTAAGTTCCATTTTACCGGGGAAAGATTCTGGCTATGCGGAGAATTAGATGACGCGCACAGGTAATAAATCACAGTCGCGCTGGACTGACTTCCTACGCTAGCGGAGAAAACTTAACTGAAACTGAATTCGGAGGCTCTAGAACGGGCGTTCCAGGTTTTCGAGGGGAGGTTTTGATAATAGCAAAAAAGCATCAGCCGCCAATACCCTCCAATGAAATTATTGGTAGGTATTAGTCAGATTACAGGGTAGTGGAGCACTGTGCTGTGGTGGCGTCTTCGCGGGTAAACCCGCTCCCACAAGACCATCACCGGTTCAGAACAATGCCATCTGCCCGCCTGGCGGGCAGAAGGCGCTGCAATCGAGCGACACCTGCTCCCGCCCTTCGAACCCCAACTGCCGCGAAGCTTTGCGAAAACGCTGCGCCAGCAGCTCGGCGAACACACCTTCACCGCGCATCCGCGCCCCAAAGCGGCTGTCATACAGCTCACCGCCCCGGCTCTGACGAATCAGGCTCAGCACGTGGGCCGCGCGCTGCGGGTAGTGGTCCTGCAACCACTGTTCGAACAACGGCGCCACCTCCAGCGGCAGGCGCAGCATCATGTAGGCGGCGCTCTGCGCGCCAGCTTCCTTGGCGGCCTGAAGCAGGTGCTCCAGCTCGCTGTCGTTGATCATCGGGATCATCGGCGAACACAGCACGCCCACCGGTACACCCGCCTCGCGCAACACGCGGATCGCCCGCAGGCGCGCCTTGGGTGCCGCCGCGCGGGGTTCGAGGGTGCGTTTGAGTTCGTCGTCGAGGGTGGTCAGGCTGATCATCACCCGCACCAGGCGCTGGCTGGCCAGTTCGCTCAAGAGGTCCAGGTCTCGTAGCACCAGCGAGCCCTTGGTGACGATGGTCACCGGGTGTCGGTAGCGCAGCAGCACCTCGAGCAGGCGACGGGTCAACTGGTGCTCGCGCTCTATGGGCTGGTAGGGGTCGGTGTTGGCGCCGAGGTTGATCGGTGCACAGACATAACCCGGCTTGCTCAACTGCTGTTCGAGCACCTCGGCAGCATTGGTCTTGGCGATGAGCTTGGTCTCGAAGTCGAGGCCGGGAGAGAGGTCCCAATAGGCGTGGCTGGGCCGGGCGTAGCAGTAGATGCAGCCGTGTTCACAACCGCGGTAGGGGTTGATCGAACGGTCGAAGGGCAGGTCGGGCGAGGTGTTGCGGGCGATTATGGTCTTGGCGGTTTCGATCCGCACCTCGGTGCCCTGGGTGAGGGGGACTTCCTGGTGCCAGCCGTCGTCCTCGACCACCGAATGGCTGGGGGCGAAGCGATTGTGGGGGTTGGTGGCGGTGCCGCGACCACGGACTGGGGTTGGTTTCATGGTGGAAAACCCGGATTACTGTATGCGCATACAGTAATCCGGGTTTGCACAGAAGACCAGTGCCGTCAGGCGGACAGGGTCAGTGCGGCTTCTTGAGCTTCGGGTTCGGGAAGAACTGAACCGTCTGCACCTTTACCGGCTCGGCCTTGACCGCCTGCTGGTTTACCCGGGTACCGAGCTCCTTGGGCACCGACAAGCCCTGCTCGTTGAGGGTGTCGGTGAAGCCGCAGGCCACGCACTCGCGGTGTGGCACGCCGTCTTCATTCCACATCATCAGCTTGTCGGGCTCGCTGCACGCCGGGCATACCGCCCCGGCGATGAAGCGTTTCTTGGTCTTGATCACGCCGCCCTCACTCATGCCGCCGCATCCTCGGTCAGGCCACTATGACGCAGCAGCGCATCGATGGAAGGCTCACGACCACGGAAATCGACGAACAGCACCATTGGCTCGCGCGAACCGCCACGGGCCAGGATCGCCTCGCGGAACGCGCGTCCGGTCTCGGCATTGAGCACGCCTTCTTCCTCGAAGCGCGAGAAGGCGTCGGCCGACAGCACTTCGGCCCACTTGTAGCTGTAGTAGCCCGCCGCATAACCGCCGGCGAAGATGTGCGCAAAGCTGTTAGGGAAGCGGTTGTAGGCCGGCGGACGCATCACCGTGACCTCGTCGCGCACGCCCTCGAGCACCTGCAGCACGCTGCGGCCGTCGCCATGGGTGGCGTGCAGCTCGAAGTCGAACAGCGAGAACTCCAGTTGGCGCACCATCATCATGCCGGACTGGAAGTTCTTCGCCGCCAGCATCTTGTCCAGCAGGTCCTGGGGCAGCGGCTCGCCGGTCTCGTAGTGGCCGGAAATCAGTGCCAGGCCTTCAGGCTCCCAGCACCAGTTCTCCATGAACTGGCTCGGCAGCTCGACCGCGTCCCAGGCCACACCGTTGATGCCGGACACACCGGCATGCTCGATGCGGGTGAGCAGGTGGTGCAGGCCGTGGCCGAACTCGTGGAACAGCGTGGTGACTTCGTCGTGGGTGAGCAGCGCCGGCTTGCCCGGTGCGGCCGGGGTGAAGTTGCACACCAGGTTGGCCACCGGGCTCTGCAATGCACCGGCCGCGGTGCGGCGACGGTCGCGGGCACCGTCCATCCAGGCGCCACCACGCTTGTTGGCACGGGCGTAGAGGTCGAAGAAGAAGCGCCCGACGTGCTGGCCGTTCTCCTTGATCTCGAACAGGCGCACGTCCGGGTGCCAGGCGTCGAAGCCCTTGAGTTCGGCGATTTCGATGCCGTACAGGCGCTGGACGATGCTGAACAGGCCGCTCAGCACCTTGTCGATCGGGAAGTAGGCGCGCAGGGTTTCCTGCGACACGCTGTAGCGCTGCTCGCGCAGCTTCTCGCCGTAATAGCCGGCGTCCCAGCTGGCCAGCTCCGGAGTGCCCTGCTCGGCGGCGTAGGCCTTGAGCTGCTCCAGATCCTGAGCTGCGAACGGCTTGGAACGCTTGGCCAGGTCACGCAGGAAGCTCAGCACCTGGTCGCTGGACTCGGCCATCTTGGTGGCCAGGCTCAGCTCGGCGTAGTTGGCGTAGCCCAGCAGCCCAGCCAGCTCCTGGCGCAGGTCGAGGATCTCGGCCATCACCGGGCCGTTGTCGAACTGCCCGGCGTTCGGGCCCTGGTCCGAGGCGCGGGTGCAGTAGGCGGCGTACAGCTCTTCGCGCAGGGCGCGGTCGCTGGCGTAGGTCATCACCGCGTAGTAGCTGGGGAACTCCAGCGTGATCAGCCAACCGTCGAGGCCTTTGGCCTGGGCAGCGGCGGCCATCTGCGCCTTGGCCGAATCGGTCAGGCCGGCCAGTGCGGCTTCGTCGGTGACGTGCTTGGTCCAGGCCTGGGTGGCGTCGAGCAACTGGTTGGAGAAACGGCTGCCCAGCTCGCTGAGCTTGCTCTGCACTTCGGCATAGCGCTGCTGCTTGTCGGCCGGCAGGTCGATACCCGACAGGCGGAAGTCACGCAGGGCGTGGTCGAGGATCGTCTTCTGCGCCACGTCGAAGCTGGCGGCTTCATCGCTGTTGGCCAGCGCCTGGTAGGCATCGAACAGGGCGCGGTTCTGCCCCAGTTCGGTGGAATAGGCGCTCAGCGCCGGCAGGCACGACTCGTAGGCCTCGCGCAGTTCCTTGCTGTTGCACACCGCATTGAGGTGGCTGACCGGGCTCCAGGCCGCGCCCAGGCGGTCGTTGAGTTCGTCCATCGCCAGCACCAGGCCGGCCCAGGAGGGGTTCTTGCCCTGCTGCGCGAGGATATCGGCGATGGCCTTGCGGTTGTCGGCCAGGATCTGCTCGATCGCCGGCAGCACGTGTTCGGCGCGGATTGCGGAGAAGGGTGGCAGGTCGTGGGACTGCAGAAGCGGGTTGTTCGCACTCACGGTTTGGATACCTTGGCAGGAGAAACACGGGACCATCTTAATTACAATCGACGCCGACCGCAGCAGGCAGCCTGCCTATCGGCATTGCAGAGGGACACTATCATGGCCATCCGGACCTTCCGGGAACACACGCCGAAAGTCGGCCCACGCGCCTTCGTCGACCGTTCGGCGGTGGTGATCGGCGACGTGCAGATCGGTGAAGACAGCTCGGTCTGGCCGCTGACCGTAGTGCGCGGCGACATGCACCGGATCCGCATCGGCGCGCGCACCAGCGTGCAGGATGGCAGCGTGCTGCACATCACCCACGCCGGCCCCTTCAACCCGGACGGCTTCCCGCTGATCATCGGCGACGAAGTGACCATCGGTCACAAGGTGATGCTGCACGGCTGCACACTGGGCAACCGGATCCTGGTCGGCATGGGCAGCACCATCATGGATGGCGCCATCGTCGAGGACGAGGTGATCATCGGCGCCGGCAGCCTGGTGCCGCCCGGCAAGCGCCTGGAGAGCGGCTACCTGTATGTCGGCAGCCCGGTAAAGCAGGCCCGGCCGCTGAACGAAAAGGAACGCGCGTTCTTCCCCTACAGCGCCAGCAACTATGTGAAGCTCAAGGACCAGCACCTGGCCGAAGGCTACGATCAACCGGAATGACCCATTCACGGGCAAGCCCGCTCCTACAGGCTCTGTGATTATCCTGTAGGAGCGGGCTTGCCCGTGAAGCAGTCGACGCAAGACTTGAGTGGACCCGCATACATGCACCAGCAAAACATCCTCTTCGACCTCGACGGCACCCTGACCGACCCACGCCAGGGCATCACCCGCTCGATCCAGTACGCCTTGGCCAAACTAGGTATCGACGAGCCCGACCTGACCCGCCTCGAGCATTTCATCGGCCCGCCCTTGCTGCAGGCCTTCATGCAGTTCTACGGCTTCGACGAGGCCAAGGCCTGGGAGGCGGTCAACTTCTACCGCGAACGCTTCCGCGTCACCGGCCTGTACGAGAACCTGGTATTCGACGGCGTGCCAGAGCTGCTGCAAGCCCTGAACGACCAGGGCCGCACCTTGTACGTTGCCACCTCCAAGCCTTGGGAGTTCGCCCGCGAGATCGCCCGGCACTTTGCTTTCGACCGGCATTTCAAGGTGATCTACGGCAGTGAGCTGGATGGCACCCGCACCAACAAAGTCGAGCTGATCCGCCATCTGTTGGACGAAGAAGGGCTGGACCCGGCGCAGACCCTGATGATCGGTGACCGCAAGCACGACCTGATCGGCGCCCGCAGCAACGGGTTGCAGGCCGTGGCGGTGGGATACGGTTTCGGCAGCCGCGAAGAGCTGGTGGCCGAGGCGCCGGCGTTTCATTTCGACACGGTGGCGGATTTGCACCACGCGTTCATCAAGGCTTGATGGCCACGGGGCCGCGCACGGCCCCGGCATATCAAGGCTGTGCCATCAACCGCTGCAACGCCGCTTTTCGCTGATCGATCGGCTGCTGCCCCAAGTGCTCGACCCGCTGATAGAACGTCGTCCAGTCCCCACCAGCCTGACGAAACAGCGCCGCAAACGCCGGCACCCACTGGTCATACAGGCCGAACGGCAGCAGCTTGGCATTGCTCATCGGCCCATACACCCAGGCGTCATAGCGGCGGTCACCGGCCCAGTCCCGATCGCGCAGCTCGCGGTATTCACGTCGCAATCGCGCGAACTCGGCTTGCTTGGCCACCCGCTTGTCGGCATCAGCAAGCGTCCCAGCGTAGATCGCCTGCAGGCGCTCGCGACTCGCCAGCACTAGGCGGATGAACTGTTCACGCTGCCGCGCCCCATCCTCGTGAGCCGCCGCAAGCCCACGCGCCATGCGCCATTGCCGCGTGCCCTCCTGTTCGACGAAGGTGGCGAAGGACTCGTTGAATTCGGTGTCGTCCTTCACGTAGAAGCGCTGGTGCGCCAGTTCGTGAAAGATCAGCGTGGCCAGGCGCTCCTCGCCCCAGCCCACCATAGACGAGAGAATCGGATCGTCGAACCAGCCCAGGGTCGAGTAAGCCTCGACACCCCCGACGTACACATCCAGCCCTTGCTCGCGCATCAGCGCCGCTGCCCCGCGCGCAGCGCCCTGGCGGTAGTAGCCGCGGTAGGCGACGCAACCGGCGATGGGGAAACAGTGGGTGACCGGTTGCAGCGAAAGCTCCGGCGTGGCGAACACATTCCACACCACATAGGGCCGCCCGAGATCGGCGTACACCCGGTAGCTGCGATTGTCTGGCAGCTTCAGGTGCTCGCTTGCGAAAGTGCGGGCCTGTTCGGCATGCAGCAGACGCTGACGCAGCCGTTCGTCCGTCGTGGGGTCGGCCAGCACCCGCTCCACTGGCTGGCGTGCACGCAGCAGTTGCCATTGCCCTTCGGCCAGCTGGCCGTAGTAGCCGAGGCTGCCGCAACCGCTCAGCAGGAGCGCGGCCAGCAGCGGAACAAAAGGGCTGAAAACGCGGTCGAGAGCCCGGTGGCCTGAGCGCAGTAGCAGAAAAAGTCGAAACATCAGGGCTGTTCATCCCGCTCAAGGCCTGTGCGTTCCAAGACTATCTCGCCAGAGGGCCTTTTCGCCATGCGTACACTGTTTGCCGTCGGCACCTTCGGGCTGCTGAGCGCCTGCTCCACCTTGCCCGACCCCGACCCCAACCAGGCCTGGATCGACCTCGCCCGCGACGACGACACCTCGCTGCACGCCGTGCAGGTGGACGAGCGCGACTGGGCCGACAACCGCTATTTCGAAGTGCCGCCGGGTAGCCACGAACTGACGGTGCGTTACCAGTTTCCGGTCACCCCGAGCAATATCGGCCCAGTCGACGAACCACTGTGGCGCGACTGCCAACTGAACCTCACCTTCAAGGACTTCAGCGCCGGCCAGCGCTACAGCCTGCAAGCCGGCAGCATCGGCTTCCGGCCTTGGGTGAAACTCTATGACGAACAGCAGAAACTGATAGGCCAAGGCCTGCCAGCGGGCTGTCAGCGCACCTGATCAGCGCTATGCTTGTAGTCTGTGACCCGCAAGCGGAGTTTCATCATGCGCCAGCCCATGATGCTGATCGCCCTCAGTGCACTGGGGGCTTGCGCCAGCCCCTTGCCACCCAAAGACCCGGCCCAGGCCTGGGTCGACCTCTATACCGTCACCCCCGGTCGTACCATCATGGCCGACAAGCTCGATGGCAAGCGCCTCGACGACGGCCGGTACTTCCAGCTCACGCCGGGCCGCCATGAACTGGTGGTGCGCTTCGACTACGAGCTGACTGCCGGGCTCTTCACCACAAGCCCGACCGAGCGCACCTGCTACTTGACCGTGCGCTTCGACAACTTCAAGGCCGGTGAGCGCTATCGCCTCGAAGCCCGGGCCCCGGCGATGCAGCCGCAGGTGTACCTGTACGACGCCAACCGCCAGGTGCTGGTGGACGAGCCGAGCAACATCTTCTGCATCCCATGAACAACGGGGTCGCGCTGCGACCCCGCTGCAACGACCGCTATTGGTCGTTCTTCTGGTAGATGATCTTTTTGGTCCCGCCATCGCAGCTGCCAACGACCATGTTCGGATCACTGACCTCGCTGTTCGGCACGATTTCCAGGGTGTAGGAAGGCACCCCGGCCGCCTGGATCTTCGCCTCGATCTCGGCCTTGAGCTCCTCGCACGGCTTGACTGCCGCCAGCGCGGAGGTGGCCAGCAACGAGGCCAGAACGGCGAATGCTACGCGGATCATGGAACGGCTCCTCAAAGGGCAGGCAAGCTGCCGACCCTTCCAGACTACAGCAAGCAAAGCCTAACCTACGAGAGCAGCGTCGCATCCAGGCTGATCGTCGCGTTGAGCACCTTGGACACCGGGCATCCCGCCTTGGCCTTGTTGGCAATCTCCTGGAACTGCGCCTCACTGGCACCGGGGACCTTGGCCTTGAGGGTGAGATGCACGGCGGTAATGGCAAAGCCATCGGGCTGCTTGTCGAGGCTGACTTCGGCGACGGTGTCGATGCGTTCGGGCGTCAGCCCGGCCTCACCCAGCATCATCGATAGCGCCATCGAGAAACAGCCCGCATGGGCCGCACCGATCAGCTCCTCGGGGTTGGTCCCAGGCGATCCTTCGAAGCGGGTATTGAAGCCATAGGGGTTCTGCTTGAGGGCGCCACTCTCGGTGGACAGCAGGCCCTTGCCATCCTTGAGCCCTCCCTGCCAGATCGCCGATGCTGTCTTTTTCATGATGCCTCCTGGATGTTTAGTGGGTGTCACTACGGATTCTGAGGACACTGCCTACAGCAAGTTCAGATCAATCCATGGTCAACCATTGAATCCATCGCAGGGTGCCCATACAGAGTCACAAAGGCCCTTGGCCAACCAATTTCCTGCGGAGGCTCCGATGACGCATCTGCGTGACCTGAAGATTTCCACCCTCGACCTGGTGCCGGTGCGCGCCGATGCCGGCCCGGCCCAGTCGCTACGCAACTCACTGGACCTGGCGCAGCACGTCGAGCGTTTCGGCTACAACCGGTTCTGGGTGGCCGAACACCACAACATGGACGGCATCGCCAGCTCGGCGACCTCGGTGCTGATGGGCTATCTCGCTGGCGGCACCTCGCGCATCCGCATCGGCTCGGGCGGGGTGATGCTGCCCAACCATGCGCCGCTGGTGATCGCCGAACAGTTCGGCACCCTGGCCAGCCTCTACCCCGGCCGCATCGACCTGGGCCTGGGCCGTGCGCCCGGTTCCGACCAGATGACCGCCCGCGCCCTGCGCCGCGAGCGCTCTGGCAGCGCCGACGACTTCCCCGACGATGTCGAGGAGTTGTCGCGCTACCTCGGCCCACGTACCGACGATCAGAAAGTGATCGCCGTGCCCGGCCACGACACCGAAGTGCCGATGTGGCTGCTGGGTTCAAGCCTGTTCAGCGCGCAACTGGCCGGCATGCGCGGCATGCCATACGCCTTCGCCTCGCACTTCGCCCCGCGCTACATGCACGAGGCGATCCGCATCTACCGCGACCATTTCAAGCCGTCGACAACGCTGGACAAGCCCTACGTGATGCTGGGCATCCCGATGGTGGTGGCGGACAGCGACGAGAAGGCCGAATACCTGGCGACCTCGGTCTACCAGCGCATCCTCGCGCTGATCCGCGGCCAGAGCCTGATGCAGCGCCCACCCGTGCAGAGCATGGACGGCCTGTGGCTGCCCCATGAGCGTGATGCGGTGGGGAGTTTCCTTGGGCTGGCGATGATTGGCAGCCCGCAGAAGGTGCGGGCGAAGGTGGAGGTGCTGCTGGAGCAGACCGGCGCGGATGAGCTGATCTTCACCTGCGACCTGTATGAGCATGCCGATCGGGTGCGCTCGTATGAGCTGCTGGCGCAGGCGTTGAAGGGCGATTGAATGTCGTATGTGGAAGCAACTGCCTTAGTCGAAATCTAAAGGCCTGCCCAATCCCCATGTAGGAGCGGCGAACCGCCGCTCCTACAGGTATTGTGTTCGGATTTACGCCTCAACCGCGGCGATAGATGATTTCCTTGGTCCCGGCCTCGCAGCTGCCGATCACCTTGCCAGCCGGCGTGCCCTTGTCGACGATCTCCAGCGTATACCCCTGAACCCCCTTGGCATCGAGCTTGGCTGCAATTTCGCTCTTGAGCTCCTCGCACGGCTTACCTGCCGCCATCGCTCCACCGGCCAACATCATCAGGCCTACTGCCAGAAACACTTTCTTCATCGTCATCGTTCCTTATGCGGATCAAAAAAGCAGCATAGAGCACCGGCGTATACCGGTGCCCTTGGAAGTCATACGCCATAACTCAGGAACAGGCTATCCCCATACTGTTTCAACTGTTGGCGATGCGGAACCCGACCTTGAGCGTAACCTGGAAATGCGCAGCCTTGTTGTCGCGGATATGGCCACGCGTATCGACCACCTCGAACCACTCCAGGTGCTTGATGCTCTTGCCGGCTTCGGCCAGGGCATTGTTGATCGCATCTTCGATACTCGTGGGCGAGGAACCGACGAGCTCGATCTTCTTGTAGGTGTGATGATCGGACATGAACACTCTCCTTGGATGATGTGCTGGATTGAGCCTAGCAGCGCAGGCCCGGTTTACCTGCGAGCCATCGCCTCGGGCGAAAGTTCGATCGCACTTTCGGCACAGGGCGCAGTCGCACTCTTTACACCCTACTCAGCGAAGGAGAGTCCACATGGCCCGTAACGCACTGCGCAAGACCTCACTGGAAAGCATGGAAGCGGAGATCGAAAGCCTGCTCAAGACGCTGGAAGACCTCAAAGGCGATGCCTCGGAGGAAACGCAGAAAACCATGAAGGCCCTGCGCGGCAACGCCCAGAACGCCCTCAAGCATTCGCGCAGCCTGCTGACCGACGCCTACGAAGAAGTGAAGACCCGCACCCGGGAAACCGGCATCGCCACCCGTGACTACGCCCAGGAACACCCCTGGACCACTGCGGGCGTGGCCGTTGGCGCATTGGGCCTGCTTGCGGCCTACTTGCTGTGCCGCCGCAACTAGGGTCTGTATGAAAAGTCTTGAGACGAAGGTCAGGCTGTTTTCAACGCAGCATCACCGAGTATCAAGGCTTTTCGGACAGAGCCTAAGCCTGCGCCTGCAACTCCCGGCGCAACCACTGCGCCAACTGCTCGGCGCGCCCATCGGCGGCGCGCCGCGGCACCCATAGCGCCAACGCCGCTGGCGTCGGCGAAAAACCCCACGGCGCCGCCAGGCGTCCGCCACGCAGATCGTCCGCCACCAGCGGTTGCGGCGCGATCGCCACCCCCAAACCCGCCACCGCAGCCTCCAGCAGGTAATACAGGTGCTCGAATGCCTGGCCGAAGGTCAGCGCACTGGCGTCCAGCCCTTGCTGCGCGGCCCAGGTCGGCCACGCCTGTGGACGCGAGGTGGTATGCAGCAAGGCTTCACCCAGCAGCGCACGTGCAGGGGCCTGGCACAGGCGCTCGAAGCCGGGAAAGTGCGGGCTGAGCACCGGCCCGATACGTTCCTCGGCCAGTACATGCACCTGCATGTCGGCGGGCCACGGCGGCTCGGCATACACCAGCAACGCATCCAACCCCGGGCGGCGCGGATCCAGATCGCCCTCTCCGGCCGACAGGTGCAGACGCAGCTCAGGCAGATCGGCCTTCAAACGCCCGAGCCGGGGAATGAACCACCGCGCCAGCAGGCTGCCGGAGCATCCCAGGACGAAGGGTGCATCGCTGACATCACGGCTGAGCTCGGCGCATACGCTGCGCAGGCGGTCGAAGGCATCGAAGCTGGCATCGCGCAGGCGAACCCCGGCATCTGTGAGTTTTATGCCACGCCCATCCTTGATGAACAGCGCCACGCCGAGATGCTCCTCGAGCACCTTGATCTGCCGGCTCACCGCGCCGTGGGTCACGTGCAGCTGTTCGGCGGCCTGGCTGACGCTATTCAGCCGGGCAGTGGCCTCGAAAGCGCGCAGGGCATTGAGGGGAGGGAGGTCCTGAGGCATTTGACTTGTGAGTTTTCCTGACGAGTTGTCGCAATCTTATCGGTTTTCAGGGGACGTTGCGCTGGGTAGAGTAGGCCCATCGATCAGTGGTGGCCTCTTCGCGGGCAAGCCCGCTCCCACCAGTGCAGTGCTGTATTCAGCCTTCGGGAGCGGGCTTGCCCGCGAAGAAGGCGACACGATCTTCCAATCCAGACCCCTATGGAGCGCCCCATGTCCCAGTCCCAATACCGCCCCGGCCCCGACGCCAATGGCCTGTTCGGCGCATTCGGCGGCCGCTACGTAGCCGAAACCCTGATGCCCCTGGTCCTGGACCTGGCCCGCGAGTACGAAGCGGCCAAGGCAGACCCCGAATTCCTCGAGCAGCTCGCCTACTTCCAGCGCGACTACATCGGTCGCCCCAACCCGCTGTACTTCGCCGAGCGCCTGACCGAGCACTGCGGCGGCGCGAAGATCTTCTTCAAGCGTGAAGAGCTCAACCACACCGGCGCGCACAAGGTGAACAACTGCATCGGTCAGGTGCTGCTGGCCAAGCGCATGGGCAAGAAGCGCCTGATCGCCGAGACCGGCGCCGGCATGCACGGCGTGGCCACCGCCACCGTCGCTGCGCGCTTCGGCCTGCCCTGCGTGATCTACATGGGCGCCACCGACATCGAGCGCCAGCAAGCCAACGTGTTCCGCATGAAGCTGCTGGGCGCCGAGATCGTTCCGGTCACCGCCGGCACCGGCACCCTGAAGGACGCCATGAACGAGGCCCTGCGCGACTGGGTCACCAACGTCGAAGACACCTTCTACCTGATCGGCACCGTGGCCGGCCCGCACCCGTATCCGGCGATGGTCCGCGATTTCCAGTCGATCATCGGCAAGGAAACCCGCGCCCAGTTGCACGAGAAGGAAGGCCGCCTGCCAGACAGCCTGGTCGCCTGCGTCGGCGGCGGCTCCAACGCCATGGGCCTGTTCCACAACTTCCTCGAAGACGAAAGCGTGCAGATCATCGGCGTCGAAGCCGGTGGCCATGGCGTGCACACCGACAAGCATGCCGCCAGCCTCAACGGCGGCGTCCCTGGCGTACTGCACGGCAACCGCACCTACCTGCTGCAGGACGACGATGGCCAGATCACCGATGCCCACTCGATCTCCGCCGGCCTGGACTACCCCGGCATCGGCCCCGAGCACGCCTACCTGCACGAAGTGAAGCGGGTCGAATACGTCAGCATCACCGACGACGAAGCCCTGGACGCCTTCCACGCCACCTGCCGCCTCGAAGGCATCATCCCGGCGCTGGAGAGCTCCCACGCCCTGGCCGAGGCGATCAAGCGCGCCCCGAACCTGCCCAAGGATCACCTGATGGTCGTGTGCCTTTCCGGCCGCGGCGACAAAGACATGCAAACCGTGATGAACCACATGGCTGCCCAGGAGAAACAGGCATGAGCCGTCTTGAACAACGTTTCGCCGACCTGAAGGCCGAAGGCCGCTCGGCACTGGTCACCTTCATCACTGCAGGCGACCCTGGCTACGATGCCTCGCTGGAAATCCTCAAGGGTCTGCCTGAAGCCGGCGCCGATGTGATCGAGCTGGGCATGCCCTTCACCGACCCGATGGCCGACGGCGTGGCGATCCAGCTCGCCACCCTGCGCGCCCTGGAGGCTGGCCAGACCCTGGCGAAAACCCTGCAGATGGTCCGCGAATTCCGCGTCGACAACCAGACCACGCCGATCGTGCTGATGGGCTACTACAACCCGATCCACCGCTTTGGCGTGGAACAGTTCGTCGCCGAGGCGAAGGCCGTTGGCGTCGATGGCCTGATCATCGTCGACCTGCCGCCAGAGCACGACGCCGAACTGGCAACCCCGGCCCAGGCCGCGGGTATCGACTTCATCCGCCTGACCACCCCGACCACCGACGACGTGCGTCTGCCGCGTGTGCTCGAGCGCAGCTCGGGCTTCGTCTACTACGTGTCGGTGGCCGGTGTGACCGGTGCGGGCTCGGCGACCACCGAGCACGTCAAGGAGGCCATCGCCCGCCTGCGTCGCCATACCGACCTGCCGATCAGCGTGGGTTTCGGCATCCGTACGCCAGAGCAGGCCGCAGCGATCGCCAAGCTGTCCGATGGCGTGGTGGTGGGCTCGGCGCTGGTCGACAAGATCGCCCAGGCCAAGTCACCCGAACAGGCTGTGAGCGATGTGCTGAGCCTGTGCTCGGCGCTGGCTGAAGGGGTGCGCGGCGCCCGGGGCTGAGGGGGAACTGGCGTACGACAGTTCCATGCACATGCATTCGGCTACCTGATAATTTTGCTAGTTGTGTCAGGCCTTCAGAGATCGCAAGCTGAAAGCTCACTAACTTGCTGAAGGAATAGCCGATATGCGTGTACTCTCAACCGCGCTTCTTGCTCTGTTCATGTCAGGCACTGCACTTGCTGCAACTTGCCCCGAGCCCAAGGACATCAAGGAAGCCTCGACACAATCCACCGAGGATGGCTTCAGTGGCTATCACTACACTTCTGCAGATGGCAAATGGAAAGGCTTTGCGCCGAATGCCGATGACAAGGGCACCAAGGAAGTTCAGCTGGCCTCGTTGAAATTCGTCAACTCGCAGGAAGGTTCGACCTCCACTATTTGTCGCTACACGGACGCCAAAGGCGGAGGCCTGAGTCTTTCAAGCAAGAAATAATAAGAGGGGGGCGCCTAGCGCGCCCTTCTTTTGCGCATTTCTTGGCTCAATCCGTAGCAACAGATGGGTTCGATAGGCTGAGCTCACGCTCCAGCCACTCCACAAACCGCTCGATCAACGCCCCACGCCGCTTGCGTGGCGGCAACACCACGTAATAGCCACGCGACGAGCGCAAACTCCCTTCCACTGGCCGGCACAGCAACCCCTGCTCGACCAGCCCATCGACCAGATGCCCCCAGCCAATCCCGACCCCTTGCCCGGCGATCGCCGCCTGGATCAACAAGGTGTAATTATCGAAGCGCAACTGCCCTGGTGGTGGCGGGCTGACCACGCCGAAACCGCGAAACACCCCCGCCCAGTCGAACCAGCCACTGGCCTGTTCACCGCGTAGATGCAACAAGGGCAATCGTTCCAAAGCCACTGCTGACAAGGGTTTGCCATCAGTCAGCCGAGGGCTGCAAACCGGAAAGACCTCTTCATCGAACAACCAGCGGCTTTCGCCCTGATGAAAGCGCCCGTCGCCAAACAGCACGGCCACATCAATATCGGGGCGCAGCATCCCCTGACTGCGCTCACCGGTCACCAGGCTCACATCCACCTGTGGATAAGCCTCGTGGAAGCGCTGCAGCCGGGGCATCAGCCAGAAGGCCGCAAAGGCGAAGTCGGTGGCCACCTGCAGCACCTCGTGCTGGCCGCGGCCGCTCGCCTCGGCGATGCCTTCGTCCATCGCCTGCAAGCCCTGGTGGACCTGTTCGAACAGCGACTGGCCCGCATCCGTCAGCTCGATCCCCCGGTAGATCCGGTCGAACAGGCGCGTGCCCAACTGCGCCTCGAGCCGCTTGACCTGCTGGCTCACCGCCGGCTGCGTGGTGCCCAGTTCCAGTGCCGCCGCCGTGAAACCGCGCAGGCGCGCCGCCGCCTCGAACACGCGCAAGCTTTCCAGTGACATGCCCGCAAGGTGCTCAAACATAAGCTCAGCTAATCCCAGTCATTGCCCGCCATGGGCTTTACCCATGTTATCCACAGCCGCATCCTCGATCGCAAGCAATTCACATAACGTTCGACGATGGAAGGGCACCCCATGAAGCAACCCAACATCCTGTTCATCATGGCCGACCAGATGGCCGCGCCTATGCTGCCAATCTACAACCCCTCGCCGATCAGGATGCCGAACCTCGCCCGCCTCGCCGATCAGGCTGTGGTCTTCGATTCGGCCTACTGCAACAGCCCGCTGTGCGCGCCGTCGCGCTTCACCCTGGTCAGCGGCCAGTTGCCCAGCCGCATCGGCGCCTACGACAACGCCGCCGACTTTCCCGCCGACATCCCCACCTACGCCCACTACCTGCGCCGCCTCGGCTACCGCACCGCGCTGTCGGGCAAGATGCATTTCTGCGGCCCCGACCAGTTGCACGGCTATGAAGAGCGCCTGACCAGCGACATCTACCCCGCCGATTACGGCTGGGCGGTGAACTGGGACGCCCCCGACGTGCGCCCGAGCTGGTACCACAACATGTCCTCGGTGCTACAAGCCGGGCCGTGCGTGCGCACCAACCAGCTGGATTTCGACGAGGAAGTGGTGTTCAAGGCGCAGCAGTACCTGTACGACCACGTCCGCGAGGATGACGGTCGGCCGTTCTGCCTGACGGTGTCGATGACCCATCCCCACGACCCCTACACCATCCCACGGCGCTACTGGGATCTCTACGCGTCTGTGGATATCCCGCTGCCGCGCGACGAAATCGCCCAGGACCAGCAAGACCCCCACTCGCAGCGCCTGCTCAAGGTCTACGACCTGTGGGACAAGCCGCTGCCTGTAGACAAGATCCGCGACGCCCGCCGCGCCTACTTCGGCGCCTGCAGCTACATCGACGACAACATCGGCAAGCTGCTGCAGACCCTCGAGGATTGCGGCCTGGCCGACGACACGCTGATCGTGTTCTCCGGCGACCATGGCGACATGCTTGGCGAGCGCGGGCTCTGGTACAAGATGCACTGGTTCGAGATGTCGGCGCGGGTGCCGCTTCTGGTCCATGCGCCCAAGCGTTTCGCCGCGGCGCGGGTCAGCGCCAGCGTGTCCACCTGTGACCTGCTGCCGACCCTGGTCGAGCTGGCAGGCGGGGCTGTGGATAACAGCCTGCACCTGGACGGCCGCTCGCTGCTCGGCCACCTGCAAGGGCAGGGCGGACACGACGAGGTGATCGGCGAATACATGGCCGAGGGTACGGTCGGGCCGCTGATGATGATTCGGCGTGGCGCGTACAAGTTCGTGTACAGCGAAGACGACCCGTGCCTACTCTACGACCTGAGCCGCGACCCGCACGAGCGGGAGAACCTCACCGGCAGCCCGGATCACCAGGGCTTGCTGCAGGCATTTGTCGATGAAGCCAGGCAACGCTGGGACGTTTCCAGCCTGCGCCAGCAGGTGCTGGCCAGCCAGCGCCGCCGCCGTCTGGTGGCCGAGGCCCTGGCCATCGGCAAGCTGAAAAGCTGGGACCACCAACCCCTGGTCGACGCCAGCCAACAGTACATGCGCAACCATATCGATCTCGATGACCTCGAGCGCAAGGCACGTTATCCACAGCCCGCACCCATGGATTGAGAAGAGAGGCCGCCATGCAGAAGTTCTCCACCGCCGTGATCGCCCTGGCCCTGGGCCTTGGCGCCCTGACCGCTCAGGCGGCCGACAGCGACACGCAATGCAGCACCGTCAAACTGGCTGACCCCGGCTGGAGCGATATCGCCTCCACCAACGCCATCGCCCGCTTGCTGTTCGAAAGCCTGGGCTACCAGGTGAAGATCGACAGCCTGGCCGTGCCGATCATCTACGGCGGCCTGAAAGATGGCCGCGTGGACGCCTTCCTCGGCAACTGGATGCCAGCGCAGCAGGGCTTTCATGACAAATTCATCGCCACCGGCGACGTGAAACAATTGTCGCGCAACCTCGAAGGCACCGAGTTCACCCTGGCAGTGCCCGACTACGTGTGGAATGCCGGTATCAAGGACTTCGCCGACCTGCAGAAACACGCCGAGCAGTTCGACAAGAAACTCTACGGCATCGGCTCCGGCGCGCCGGCCAACCTGTCGCTCAAAGAGATCATCGACACGAACGCGTTCGACCTCGGGCAGTGGAAGCTGATCGAGTCCAGCGAGCAGGCAATGCTGGCGCAGGTCGACCGCGCCGTGAAGAAGAACCAGTTCATCACCTTCCTCGGCTGGACACCGCACCCGATGAACGTGAAGCTGAAGATGCACTACCTCACCGGTGGCGAAAAATGGTTCGGCAGCAGGGGCGAGGTGTTCACCCTGGTGCGCAACGGTTATCCACAGGCGTGCCCGAATGCCGCGAAGCTGCTGGGCAATCTGGTATTTACCCTGGATATGGAGAACGCCATCATGGCCGAGGTTGTGGACAAGAAGGTCAGTTTCGACCAGGCGGCCAAGGCGTGGGTGAAGGCTCATCCACAAGTGCTGCAGGCGTGGCTCGCTGGCGTGAGCAGCAAGGCTGGCGGTGATGGACTGGAGGCCGTCAAGGGCAAACTCTGATTTCTGACTCGCCCGCGAATGCTGTGGTGCATTCACTGACGCATTCGCGGGCAAGCCCGCTCCTACAGTTGGTATGAATCCGCTCCAGACAGGGGCAAAACTCAGGACTGTGAATAACCCATGCCTCGCCTGACCCATCTGCTGCCCTTCCTGACCTGGCTTCCCCGGCAATCCGGCCGCAGCCTGCGCCAGGACCTGCTGGTGGGGCTGAGCGGCGCGATCCTCGCCCTGCCGCAATCCATCGCCTATGCGCTGATTGCCGGCCTGCCCGCCGAATACGGCCTGTATGCGGCCATCGTGCCGGTACTGATCGCCTGCCTGTGGGGGTCGTCCTGGCACCTGATCTGCGGCCCCACCGCCGCCATCTCCATCGTCCTCTACGCCAGCGTCAGCCCGCTGGCCGTGGCCGGCAGCAGCGACTACGTGACCCTCGTCCTCCTGCTGACCTTTCTTGGCGGGGTGTTCCAACTGCTGCTCGGGCTGCTGCGCTTCGGCGCACTGGTCAACTTCGTCTCCCATTCCGTGGTGCTCGGTTTCACCCTGGGTGCCGCCATCGTCATTGCCCTTGGCCAGTTGCCGAATCTGATGGGCATGGACTTGCCCAGCCAGGCCACGGCACTCAAGACCGCCCAGGACCTGTTCGCCCATGCCCGCGAAGTGGACCTGCCCTCGCTGGGGCTGGGCCTGGCCACCTTGCTGATTGGCATCGCCATCAAGCTTGTGCGCCCGCGCTGGCCGGCGCTGTTGATCAGCCTGGTGCTGGTGAGCCTGGTGGCGTGGCTGCTGCCCGGTTACTTCGCCCACGTGCCCCGCGTTCCTGCGTTCAGCGGCCATCTGCCGCCCCTGAGCCCGCTGCCGTTGCTCGACCTGGACCTGATCCTGCGCCTGCTGCCCAGCGCCGTGGCGGTGGGCATGCTCGGGCTGGTCACCAGCCTGTCGATCGCCCGCTCGTTGTCAGCACGTTCGGAACAACTGATCGACGCCGACCAGGAGATCCGCGCCCAGGGCTTTTCCAACATGGGCGGCGCGTTTTTCTCGGGTTACCTGTCGTCAGGTTCGTTCACCCGCTCCGGGCTGAGCTTCGAGGCGGGCGCCCGTTCCCCCATGGCCGGGGTGTTCTCGGCGCTGTGGGTGGCGCTGTTCGCCGTGGCCGGCGCCGGGCTCATCGCTCACCTGCCGATCCCGGCGATGGCCGGCAGCATCCTGCTGATTTGTTGGGGGCTGGTGGATCACCGGGCGATTCGCGCGTTGTTCCGGGTCAGTCGTTCGGAGTTCCTGGTGATGGCGCTGACTGCGGCGTCCACCCTGTTGCTGGAGCTACAGACGGCGATCTACGCGGGAGTGCTGGCGTCGCTGTTCTTCTACCTCAAGCGCACCTCGCGGCCGCGGGTGCAGCAGAGCCGTGAAGGGGAGGCGGACGTGCTGCGGGTCGGTGGCTCGATCTTCTTCGGTGCAGCGCATTATCTGCAGGTACGCCTGCAGCGCTGCCAAGGGCCGCATGTGGTGATCGACGCGCGACAGATCAACTTCATCGACTATTCGGGTGTGGATATGTTGCACCGCGAGGCGCGGCGGCTGTTACGGAATGGCGGCAGCCTGACCCTGCATCGGGCCAGGCCCCAGGTGGTGGAGGAATTGCAGAAGCTGGAGGGGATCGACGGGTGTCCGATCAGGTTCGAGGAGTAAGCCCTACCCCCGCGCCAACTGCCGCCGCAGCTCATCCAGCACTGGCCCGGTCTCAGGCCGAACCCCACGCCAGACATAAAACGCCTCGGCCGCCTGCTCGGCGAGCATTCCCAGCCCATCCAGCACTTTCGCCGCCCCAAGCTTCGTCGCCCACTGGCAGAACGGCGTCGGCTCCTTGCCATACATCATGTCGTAGCACACGGTGCGACCAGCCTCGACCAGGCTCTCGGCAATCGGCGGCAGCTCACCCGACAGGCTTGCCGAAGTAGCGTTGATGATCACGTCCACCGGCTCCTGCAACCAGGCAAAGCCGCTGGCGACCACCGGCCCGAGTTCATCGAACTCGCGCGCCAACTGCTCGGCCTTTTCCACTGTGCGATTGGCGATCACCAGCGATTGCGGCTTATGCGCCAGGATCGGCTGCAGCACGCCACGCACCGCACCACCGGCGCCGAGAATCAGGATGCGCTTGCCCGCCAGCGTGACCCCGGCATTCACCGTCAGGTCGCGCACCAGGCCTGCGCCATCGGTGTTGTCGCCCTGCAACGTGCCATCGGCCAACAGGGTCAGGGTGTTGACCGCGCCCGCGCGTTGCGCCCGTGGCGTGAGGCTGTCGCACAGGCGGTAGGCTTCTTCCTTGAATGGCACGGTCACGTTGGCGCCGCTGCCCTGCTTGAAGAAGCCGCGGGCGCAGTCGCTGAACTCGTCCAGCGGCGCCAGCAGGGTGTTGTATTCCAGATCCTGGCCGGTCTGCTCGGCGAACAGGCGGTGGATCAGCGGCGACTTGCTGTGGCCGATGGGGTTACCGAAAACGACGTACTGGTCCATGGGGAATCCTCGGTTATCCACAGGCTTACTGGCCGAGCCAGTCGCGGTCCTGCAGGAAATACTCGGTCAGGCGCGCTTCCTCGCTGCCAGGCGCGGCCTTCCAGTCGTAGCCCCAACGAACCTGCGGCGGCAACGACATGAGGATCGACTCGGTACGCCCGCCGGATTGCAGGCCGAACAGCGTGCCGCGGTCGTAGACCAGGTTGAATTCGACATAGCGCCCGCGGCGATATTCCTGGAATTCGCGCTGCTGCGCGGTGTAGGGGGTGTCCTTGCGCCGCTGCACGATCGGCAGGTAGGCGTCGATGTAGGCATCGCCGATGGCACGGATGAAGGCGAAGCAGGTGTCGAAATCCCACTCGTTCAGGTCATCGAAGAACAGCCCGCCAATGCCACGGGGTTCGCCGCGATGCTTGAGGTGGAAGTAGCGGTCGCACCAGGCCTTGTAGCGCGGGTATACGTCGGCACCGAAGGGGGCACAGGCCTGTTCGGCGACGCGGTGCCAGTGGATGCAGTCTTCCTCGTTGCCGTAGTACGGGGTCAGGTCGAAGCCGCCGCCGAACCACCACACCGCTTCTTCGCCCTCTTTCTCGGCGATGAAGAACCGCACATTGGCGTGGGACGTTGGCACATGCGGGTTGTGCGGGTGGATCACCAGCGACACGCCCAGCGCCTCGAAGCCACGGCCGGCCAGCTCCGGGCGGTGCGCACTGGCCGACGGTGGCAGGCCGGCGCCGAACACATGGGAGAAGTTGACCCCGCCTTTCTCGATCAGCTTGCCCTCGCCGATCACCCGGGTACGACCGCCGCCGCCAGCATCGCGAACCCAAGCGTCCTCGACGAAGCGGGCGCCGCCGTCCTCGGTTTCGAGGGCGGCGCAGATGCGGTCTTGCAGGTCGAGCAGATAGGCCTTCACGGCCTCGGTGCGGCTGGTCATCGGGTCACCTGGGAGGGGCAGGGAGGAATTCGCCGCGTAGCATACCACCGGCCAGCGCCGCGCCGCAGTTGACGGCAGTCAAGCAAAGGCGTCCGATAGAGGGCCTTTGCGATGACGACAACAGGAGTGTGTGATGGCCAAGCGTATTCAGTTCAGCCAGCATGGCGGCCCGGAAGTCCTGCAGCTCGTGGAATTCGAACCGACACCGCCCGGCCCGCAGCAGGTGCGCGTGCGCAACCATGCGATCGGTCTGAACTTCATCGATACCTATTTCCGTGGCGGGCTCTACGCGCCGCCATCACTGCCTTCTGGCCTGGGCACCGAAGGTGCGGGGGTGGTCGATGCGGTGGGCGAGGGCGTCACCCGCTTGAAGGTCGGCGACCGCGTAGGCTACGGCGGCGGGCCGCTGGGCGCCTATGGCGAATACCACACCCTGCCGGAAGCGAACCTGGTGAAGCTGCCCGACAGCATCAGCTTCGAGCAGGCTGCGGCCGTGATGCTCAAGGGCCTGACCACCCAGTACCTGCTCAAGCAGACCTACGCGGTGCAGCCCGGCGACTTCATTCTGTTCCACGCCGCCGCAGGTGGCGTCGGCTCGCTGGCCTGCCAATGGGCCAAGGCCTTGGGTGCCAAGCTGATCGGCACTGTCAGTTCCGCAGAAAAAGCCGAGCGCGCCAAGGCGCTCGGGGCCTGGGCGACCATCGATTACAGCCGTGAAGACGTGGCCAAGCGTGTGCTGGAGCTGACCGAAGGCCAGAAGTGCGCGGTGGTGTACGACGGCGTCGGTGCCGACACCTGGCTGACCTCCCTCGACTGCCTGCGCCCGCGTGGCTTGATGGTGAGCTTCGGCAATGCCTCCGGCGCGGTGAGTGGCGTGAATCTGGGAATTCTGTCGCAGAAGGGCTCGCTGTACGTGACCCGGCCGACCCTGGCCAGCTACGCCAACAACGCCGAGAACACCCAGGCCATGGCCGATGACCTGTTCGCGATGATTGCCAGCGGCAAGTTGGTGGTGGATATCCAGCAGCGATATCCGCTGGCGGAGGCTGCGAAGGCGCAGGCCGAGTTGTCGGCGCGGCGGACGGTGGGGTCGACGGTGCTGTTGCCCTGAGGTCATGACGGTACAAGTCAAAGCTGGGTAATTCGGCTTGTACCGTAGGCTTTGCTTATCAATCGTAATGAAAACGGCATTGCAATACCGTTAGCTGCCCACCCTCATAGAAATAGACGAGGCGATGCTCTCGGGTAATACGCCGTGACCAGTATCCAGAAAGGTCTCCCTTGAGTGGTTCAGGCTTGCCAGTTCCCTTGAAAGGCGTACGACAGCACTCACGAATGAGTGCATTGATCACCTCGAAAATCGCCGAATCGACTGCTCGCCAGTGGTGATAGTCTTCCCATCCCTCAGCAGTGAACGCAACGCTCACAGAATTTCGCACCTCAATCTTGTTGCGGTGCTTTGACTTCATGTTCATTGATGATCAGCTCATGGGCAGCGGGCTTACCCGACCTATGCTGTTCGACAGATGAGCGCAAGCGCTTGGCATTGGCTGAAGAGCTCAGCAAGTACAGGGTTTCCTGCATGCCGTTGTAGTCCTCAAGAGAAAGCATCACCACGGGCTCGCCACGTTGGCGCGTGATGATTGCCGGCTCGTGGTCACGACATACGTCATCCATCGTTTGTTTCAGATCGGCGCGAGCTTGGCTAAAGGTAATTACGTGCATTGTCCAATCCTTCCCGGATAACAAAGGAGAGCTGAGCGAACATTGTACAATGTAACGTACACATCTCAATGACCTACCATCGGCGTCTTCGTCGCTTGTTCAGGATGGAATGCTTCGCAAAGCCCGAGAAGCTTATTGTCCAAGGGCTGTGCAGAAAACTTCATGCATTCAGCGAAGCGCGTAGTTGTTTTCCGAACCCGTTAAGAGGACTCACCAGGTTTCACTGTCGACTCGATCCCATCCAGCATCGCTTCAACCAGGCCCTCTGCCAGCTCGATGGCATGCAGGCTCGACCAGAACATGCCGCGACCTTCGTCACTCAAGTGGTCAATGGCTTTGATGCCAGTTTCGTAGGCGCAGCGCAGGTAGAGCGCGACGTGGACCAAGGCGTCGTGGGGTTCGATGTCGGGGTTGACGGTGAAGAGCGGGGGATGGCCGGCGTCGCAGCGGCCGAAGGGGTGGGCGGTGGTTTTTGGGAGGGGTGGGTCGGGGACTATCTTCTTCACTTTTGATCTCCTGAATAGACCAACCCCATCCGTTACCACGCGAATGGGTGGCGGCTGCACGCGGGGTGGTAAACCGGGAGGAGACCTCAGACCCGGCAGGCGTAAGCCTCCCGCGCACAGCCACCATGACTGCGGAGATCATCCTCTTCGGGTTACCACACCCGATCGCCAAGTTGTTCGGCGACGGTCTGGAGCCTAGAGGTAGACGTTCCCACTGAGAAGGTAATGGCGATCGACAGGCCGCGTAGGATATTTCCCTAAATCAGAAATGTGCAGCCTCAAGGATCAGAATCAGAAAGATCACACCGCTACTGCGCACGTTGTAGGAGCAACTGTCTTGTTCAAAATCTAAAGGCCAGCCCAATCCCTAGACTGCCCCCAAGGGTTGGATTTGTGTCCAACTTCTTGGGGGCAGTCCATCCCTGTGGGAGCGGGCTTGTCCCGCGATCACCGGCATAGCCGGTGCCATGCATCGCGGTGTTACTTTCGCGGGCAAGCCCGCTCCTACAAGGTGTGAACAATCAGCCCGGCCGCACTACTTCGCCCGTGACCAGATCGCGAATCACACTCGGATTCCTGCGTCCGCCCAGCGCGCCGCCGAGCACCAGGTCCAGCTCGTTGTGGAAATACTGCTCCACCCGCAACCGGCTCTTGGCCGCCGGCCGCCCGGCAGGATTGGCGGAGGTGGAGATCAGCGGCCCCACCAGCGCGCACAGCTCACGCACCTGGGGATGATCGCTGACCCGCAGCGCCACCGTATCGTGCTGGCCAGTCACCCACTCGGGCAACAGGTCCTGGTGCGGCACCAGCCAGGTGTTCGGGCCCGGCCAGGTGCTGCCCATGCGATCGATCCAGTCCTGGGGGAATTCCTCGAACAGGAAGTCGAACTGACGGATGTTGTCGGCGACCAGGATCAGGCCTTTATCCACAGGGCGCGACTTGAGCGCCAACAGGCGGTACACCGCGTCTTCGTTCCACGGGTCGCAGCCCAGGCCCCAGACCGCTTCCGTCGGATAGGCGATCACCGCACCCGCCTTCACCTCACGCGCGGCTTGTTGCACACGCCAACTGCTCACCATTGCTGTCTCTCCGCTTTAAGCCTGATGCGCAGTGTACTTAGGCGGAACGGGCAAACCAACGTCCGGCTTCGCTGCTGACCCGCCCTTCGAGTTCGAGCTCGGTCAGACTGGCCAGTACCTGGGCCAGTGGCAGCCCGCTGCTGTGGGCCAGGCCCTCGCTGGTCTGTGGAGCGGCATGCAGCAACGCCAGCAGTGGATGACCCGGTTTCTCCACAGACGCAGGAGGCAGGTTCTGCCAACCGCGCAGGCTGTCGAGGATCTGCCCGACACTCTCCACCAGCAGCGCACCATCGCGAATCAGTTGATGGCAGCCCTTGGCGCCAGGGTGGTGAATGGAGCCGGGAATCGCGTACACCTCCCGACCCTGTTCGGCTGCCAGCCGGGCGGTGATCAACGAGCCGCTGGCCAGGCTGGCCTCCACGACCAGCACGCCGAGCGACAGGCCACTGATGATCCGGTTGCGGCGGGGGAAGTTGCCGGCCAGTGGCCCGGCGTCCAGCGGGTACTCCGAAACCAGCGCGCTGCCGTTGTCGATCATGGCCCGTGCCAAGTCGCGATGGCGCTGTGGATAAAGTTTTTGCAACCCCGTGCCGAGCACCCCGATCGTGTGGCCGCCGGCGTTCAACGCAGCCCGATGAGCGGCGCCGTCGACACCCAGTGCCAAGCCGCTGGTGATGGTGAACCCGGCCTGAGCCAGGCAACGGGAAAACGCACCGGCCGTATCCAGCGCCGGGGGTGACGCACGCCTGCTGCCGACGATCGCCAACTGCGGCCGTTCGAGCAAGGCAGGGTCGCCGGCGACGAAAAGCAAAGGCGGCGGATCATCTATCTCGGCCAGCAATGCCGGGTATCCAGGGCCGTCCCACATCAGTAAACACTGGCCCGGACGCTCTAGCCAGGCCATTGCAGCCAATGCGCCATCGCGTACTTGCGCACTGCGCCGGGCGTCTATACTGGAAGCCTTCAGGCCCAGAGCACGCCAGGCGCTAGCCGGCGCACTGAGTGCCGAAGAGGCACTGCCGAATGCTTCGATGAGGGTATGGAAACGACGCAAGCCAATATCGGGAAGGCGATGCAGACGCAGCCGCGCCTCCAGTTCCGCTGGAGTGCAAGGCGACGAACGGGATGGGTTCATGGTGGATCATCCTTGATCGGCAGGAGGCCAATAAGCGGGCACTTCCTGTGGATAACTTTGTGGGTAACACTTTGAAAAGCTGTCGACTGAAACGCCAGCTATCAAGCTCATAGAGACCCTAGCCAAGCTTCCCAGGTGCCGAACGCTCCATTTCCCTTTATTATGTGTGCTCAGTTTTCAACCAAACGCACAGTGACTGCCTGACCCTATGGCCATCTTGAACATCCTCGAATTCCCCGACCCGCGCCTGCGCACCCTCGCCAAACCGGTAACGGAGTTCGACGACGCCCTGCACCAGCTGATCGACGACATGTTTGAAACCATGTACGAAGCGCCCGGCATCGGCCTGGCCGCGACCCAGGTCAACGTGCACAAGCAGGTCGTGGTGATGGATCTTTCCGAAGATCGCAGCGAGCCGCGGGTGTTCATCAACCCCAGCGTCGAAGAGCTGACCCACGACATGGGCCAGTACCAGGAAGGCTGCCTGTCGGTGCCAGGCTTCTACGAGAACGTCGACCGCCCGCTGCGCGTACGGGTCAAGGCTCAGGATCGCGATGGCAAGCCCTTCGAGCTCGAGGCCGAAGGCCTGCTGGCGGTGTGCGTGCAGCACGAGTTCGATCACCTCAACGGCAAGCTGTTCGTCGACTACCTGTCTCAGCTCAAACGCGACCGGATCAAGAAGAAGCTGGAAAAGCAGCACCGCCAGCAAGCCTGATCCCCACCTTCCAGAAGGCTTGCTCCGGCAAGCCTTTTTCTTTTTTGAAGCGAGAACTCCATGCGCATCGTCTTCGCAGGCACCCCAGAGTTTGCCGCCGAACACCTCAAGGCCCTGCTCGACAGCCCGTACGAAATCGTGGCCGTCTACACCCAGCCTGACCGTCCCGCCGGCCGGGGTCAGAAGCTCATGCCGAGCGCGGTCAAGGCGTTGGCCGTGGCCCACGACATCCCGGTGCTGCAACCGCCGACCCTACGCAACGCCGAAGCCCAGGCCGAACTGGCCGCGCTCGCGCCTGACCTGATGGTGGTGGTCGCCTATGGCTTGATCCTGCCGCAGGCGGTGCTGGATATTCCCCGCCTTGGCTGCATCAACAGCCATGCCTCGCTGTTGCCTCGCTGGCGCGGTGCGGCGCCGATCCAGCGCGCCGTGGAGGCGGGCGACGCCGAAAGCGGTGTGACGGTGATGCGCATGGAAGCGGGCCTGGACACCGGCCCCATGCTGCTCAAGGTCACCACGCCGATCAGCGCCGAAGACACCGGCGGCAGCCTGCATGATCGCCTTGCCCAGATGGGCCCGGGCGCCGTGGTTCAAGCCATCGCCGGCCTTGCCGACGGCAGCTTGCAGGGCGAGGTGCAGGACGACGCCCTGGCCACCTATGCACACAAGCTGAACAAGGATGAGGCACGCCTGGACTGGAATCGCCCGGCCGTGGAACTGGAGCGCCTGATCCGCGCCTTCAACCCTTGGCCGGTGTGCCACAGCACCCTCGACGGCGAAACCGTGAAGGTGCTGGGCGCGAACCTGTCCACAGGCAAAGGTGCACCAGGCGAGATCCTGTCCGCGAGCAAGGACGGCCTGGTGGTCGCCTGCGCTGACGGCGCCCTGAGCCTGACGCGCCTGCAACTGCCCGGTGGCAAGGCCCTGGCCTTCAGCGACCTGTTCAACAGCCGCCGCGAGAAGTTCGCAAGCGGCAAGGTGCTCGGCCAATGAACCCACGCCTGGCTGCCGCCCGCGCCCTTGCGGCCGTACTCAGCGGCAAGGCTTCGCTGAACAGCTCGCTGCCCGCGCAACTGGACAAGGTCGAGGAGCGCGATCGCGGCCTGACCCAGGACCTGGCCTTCGGCACCGCCCGCTGGCAACCACGCCTGGACCTGCTTGCCGCACAACTGCTGCAGAAGCCGTTCAAGGCCGCCGACGCCGATGTGCAGGCGCTGCTGCTGGTCGGCCTGTACCAGCTGTTCTACACACGCATTCCGGCCCACGCCGCCATCGGCGAAACCGTCGGCTGCGCCGACAAGCTCAAGAAGCCTTGGGCAAAGGGCCTGCTCAACGCCGTGCTGCGCCGCGCCCAGCGTGAGGGCGAGGAACTGCTCGCCAGCCTGGAGCGCGACCCGGTGGTCCGCACCGCGCACCCGCGCTGGCTGCAGAAGTCGCTCAAGGCGTTCTGGCCGGAGCAATGGGAAGCCATCTGCGCCGCCAACAACGCCCACCCGCCGATGATCCTGCGGGTCAACCGCCGTCATCACAGCCGTGATGCGTACCTGGCGCTGCTGGCTGATGCTGGCATCGGCGCCAGCGCTTGCCCGTTCAGCCGCGATGGCATCGTGCTGGCCGAAGCCTGCGACGTGCGCGGGCTGCCGGGCTTCGCCGACGGCTGGATCAGCGTGCAGGACGAAGCCGCACAGCTGTCGGCCGACTTGCTGGAGCTGGCCCCCGGCCAACGTGTGCTCGATGCCTGCTGCGCCCCGGGCGGCAAGACCTGCCACCTGCTCGAAGCCGAGCCGGGCCTGGCGCAGATGGTCGCCATCGACCTGGAGGCCAAGCGCCTGGCGCGGGTGCGCGAAAACCTCGACCGGCTGCAGCTCGATGCCGAGCTGATCGCCTGTGATGCCCGCGATACCGCCAGCTGGTGGGACGGCAAGCCGTTCCAGCGCATCCTGCTCGATGCGCCGTGCTCGGCCACAGGCGTGATCCGCCGCCACCCGGACATCAAGCTGACCCGTCAGGCCGAGGACATCCCGGCCCTGGCCGCACTGCAGGGAGAGCTGCTCGATGCGCTGTGGCCGACGCTCGAAGTCGGCGGCATGCTGCTCTACGCCACCTGCTCGAGCCTACCGACCGAGAACACCGACGTGATAGACGCCTTCCTCGCCCGCACCCCCGGTGCCCGTGAGCTCGACCTGGCGACCGAGGCCGGCCTGCGCCAGCCCCACGGCCGCCAGCTACTGGCCCAGGAAGGCGGCCACGACGGCTTTTACTATGCCAAGCTGATCAAGATCGCCGCCTCGCGCGGATAAGAACAAAAGGTAGGGAGTAGCGGATGAAGATCATCATCCTCGGCGCAGGCCAGGTAGGCGGTACGCTGGCCGAACACCTGGCGAGCGAAGCCAACGACATCACGGTGGTCGACACCGATGGCGAGCGCTTGCGTGACCTGGGCGACCGCCTCGACATCCGCACCGTGCAGGGCCGCGCCTCGCTGCCCACGGTACTGCGCCAGGCGGGCGCCGATGATGCCGACATGCTGGTGGCAGTGACCAACAGCGACGAGACCAACATGGTCGCCTGCCAGGTGGCCTATTCGCTGTTCCACACCCCGACCAAGATCGCCCGGGTGCGCGAATCCTCCTACCTCAGCCGCGAGGAGCTGTTCGACAACGACCACATTCCGGTGGACGTGCTGATCAGCCCCGAGCAGGTGGTGACCAACTACATCAAGCGTCTGATCGAGCACCCCGGCGCCCTGCAGGTGATCGACTTCGCCGAGGGCAAGGCCCAGTTGGTGGCGGTCAAGGCCTACTACGGCGGCCCGCTGGTGGGTCAGCAACTGCGCCAGATCCGCGCGCACATGCCCAATGTCGATACCCGCGTGGCTGCGATCTTCCGCCGCGACCGGCCGATCAAGCCCCATGGCGACACGGTGATCGAGGCCGACGACGAAGTGTTCTTCATCGCCGCGAAGAAGGACATTCGTGCAGTGATGGGCGAGCTGCGGCGTATCGACGAGACCAACAAGCGGGTGGTCATCGCCGGTGGCGGGCAGATCGGCGAACGCCTGGCCGAAGCCATCGAAAGCCGCTACCAGGTGAAGATCATCGAGATGAGCCCGGCACGCTGCCGGCATCTTTCGGACAACCTCGAAAGCACCGTGGTCCTGCAGGGCAGCGCATCGGACAAAGACCTGATGCTCGAAGAAAACATCGCCGAGGCCGACATCTTCCTGGCCCTGACCAACGACGACGAGGCCAACATCATGTCGTCGCTGCTGGCCAAGCGCCTGGGTGCCCGCAAGGTGATGACGCTGATCAACAACCCGGCCTACGTCGACCTGGTGCAGGGCGGCGACATCGACATCGCCATCAGCCCGCAGTTGGCAACCATAGGCACGCTGCTGGCCCATGTGCGCCGTGGCGATATCGTCAGCGTGCACTCGCTGCGTCGCGGTGCAGCGGAAGCCATCGAGGCAGTCGCCCATGGTGATTCGAAGTCGAGCAAGGTGATCGGCAAGGCCATCGAAGACATCGCCCTGCCGCCCGGCACCACCATCGGCGCGATCATTCGCGACGAAGAGGTGCTGATCGCCCACGACGACACGGTGATCGAGGCGGGAGACCATGTGATCCTGTTCGTTGTGGATAAAAAGCACATTCGCGATGTGGAGAAGCTGTTCCACGTCGGCTTGAGTTTCTTCTAGGAGAAGACGGCATGCGCGAATCGCTGGAAAAGATGCTGGCCAAGGGTGTGGATAACCCGCTGCTGAGATTCGGCCTGGGCAAGGCCTGGCTGGATGAGGGCAAGGGCGCCGAAGCAGCGGTGCACCTGGCGAGTTGCGTCGAGCAGGACCCGAAGTACTCGGCAGCGTGGAAACTGTTGGGCAAGGCGTATCAGCTCGAAGGCGACATCGCTGCGGCGCGCAAGGCGTGGGAGGAGGGGATCGTTGCGGCGCAGGCCCATGGCGACAAGCAGGCCGAGAAAGAAATGGCCGTGTTCCTGAAAAAGCTGAACAAAGCCTGACAGACGCCACGGTCCTTGTAGGAGCGGCGGTTCGCCGCTGCGACTTGTCCCGCGATCGGGCGCGAAGCGGCCGCAAACTCGGCAACCGAGATTTTCCTGATAGATCTCGGCGTCTGGTTTTACGGCCGCTTCGCGCCCGATCGCGGGACAAGCCCGCTCCTACAGTTTGTGGATAACTCAGTACCAGCGCGGCTCGCCGGCCGGACGCTTCTTGAAGCGCTTCATGCTCCACATGTACTGGCTCGGATACTCGCGCACATAGCGCTCGACCACCTTGCTCATGGCTGCCGCAGCCACCGCCACATCCTCGCTGTACATCGCTTCGGGCGCCGCTTCGAGGAACACCTTGAACCCGGACCCGTCCGGCAGGCGCAGGGCATGCAGGAACACCCCCACCGCCTTGCCGCCAGCCAGCATGTTCGGCACGAACTTGCTGGTCAGCGCCTGGGTGCCGAGGAAAGGCACGAATACCCCCGCCGACTCGGCCGGCTCAGGGTCGGCAGGAATGCCCACCTGCCCGCCGCGACGCACTTCCTTGATCACGCTGAGAATGCCTTCCTTGGTCGAAGGCGCCACGCGGTTGCCCATCTGCACCCGCTGCTCGCGCAGCAGGTCATCCACCGCCTTCAGCTTGGGCGGACGGTAGAAGATGATCGGCTTGCACTGGTTGCAATAGAAGTGGTTCAGCACCTCCCAGTTGCCCAGGTGGCTGGTGATGCCGACCACCCCTTTGCCTGAGGCCAGGGCTTGCTCGAGCACTTCCAGGCCGTGCACTTCCTTGACCAGCTCCAGCGACTGCTGAGGCGGGCGGATCCAGGCCCAGGCGCTTTCGACGAAGGACTTGCCGATATCCTTCAGCGCACGCCCCACCAACTGCTCACGCTCGGCAGGGTTCATCTCGGGGAAGCACTTGGCAAGGTTGATGCGCACCACGTTGCGCGAACCGTTGGGGATTTTCCACATCAGCCAGCCGATACCGGCACCGACGCGCTGCACCGCGCCCCAGGGCAGTTTGGCGAACAGGCGCAGCACCCCGACCATCAGGGCGCCCTTGAACTTTTCCACAGGCCAATTCCTTATTTCTGCAAGGCGCGCATTGTAACGCCTCAGCGCACCAGCGCGGCGTAGCGATCGCAATCGGTGGTGTGGTCCATGACCATGCCGGTGGCCTGCATGAAGGCGTAGCAAATGGTCGGACCGACGAAGGTGAAGCCCTTTTTCTGCAGGGCTTTGCTCATCGCCTTGGCTTCGTCGGTGATCGCCGGGATGTCGGCGCGCCCCTGGTAATGGTTGATCTTCGGCTCGCCGCCAACGAACGACCACAGCCACTCGCCGGGGTTTTCCAGCGCCAGCCAGGCCCGCGCATTGCGGCGCACGGCATTGAGCTTGAGGCGGTTGCGGATGATGCCTGGATCGAGCATCAGTTCTTCTATCCGCTCGTCGCTCATCTCGGCCAGTTGCACTGGGTCGAAGCCTTGCAGCACCTGGCGATAGCGCTCGCGTTTCTTCAGCACGGTGATCCACGAAAGGCCCGCCTGGAACCCTTCGAGCAAAAGCATCTCGAAGAGCAACGCCGGGTCGCGCTGCGGGGTTCCCCATTCCTGGTCATGGTAGGCCTGGTACAAGGGATCGTCGGTACACCAAAAGCAGCGTGGCATAAGGCTCCAATTACGTAGAGGGCGAGGCGAATCGGGTTATACTCCCGCTCTTTACATCCGCATCCCCAGATACAGGTGAATTTCGTGAGCCAGCCTACGCCAGCCGTGCGTACCTTCCAAGACCTGATCCTCGCCCTGCAGAACTACTGGGCCGAGCAAGGTTGTGTGGTACTTCAGCCCTACGATATGGAAGTAGGCGCCGGCACTTTCCACACCGCCACCTTCCTGCGCGCCGTCGGCCCGGAGACCTGGAACGCTGCCTACGTGCAGCCTAGCCGTCGCCCCGCCGACGGACGGTATGGCGAAAACCCCAACCGCCTGCAGCACTACTACCAGTTCCAGGTGGTACTCAAGCCGAACCCGGCCAACTTCCAGGAGCTGTACCTGGGCTCGCTGAAGGCCATCGGCCTGGACCCGCTGGTCCACGACATCCGCTTCGTCGAAGACAACTGGGAATCGCCGACCCTGGGTGCCTGGGGCCTGGGTTGGGAAATCTGGCTGAACGGCATGGAAGTGACCCAGTTCACCTACTTCCAGCAGGTCGGTGGCATCGAGTGCTATCCGGTCACCGGCGAGATCACCTATGGTCTGGAGCGTCTGGCCATGTACATCCAGGGTGTCGATTCGGTGTACGACCTGGTCTGGGCCGACGGCCCGTTCGGCAAGGTCACCTATGGCGATGTGTTCCACCAGAACGAAGTGGAGCAATCGACCTACAACTTCGAGCACGCCAACGTCGAGAAACTGTTCGAGCTGTTCGACTTCTACGAAAGCGAAGCCAACCGCCTGATCAAGCTGGACCTGCCGCTGCCGACCTACGAAATGGTCCTGAAGGCTTCGCACACCTTCAACCTGCTCGACGCCCGCCGCGCCATCTCGGTGACCGAGCGCCAGCGCTACATCCTGCGCGTGCGCACCCTGGCCCGCGACGTGGCGCAAAGCTATCTGCAAGCCCGCGCACGCCTGGGCTTCCCGATGGCCACCCCCGAACTGCGTGATGAAGTACTGGCCAAGCTGGAGGCTGCACAATGAGTGCGCAAGATTTCCTGGTTGAACTGGGCACCGAAGAGCTGCCCCCAAAAGCCCTGGCCTCGCTGGGCGACGCATTCCTGGCCGGTATCGAGAAAGGCCTGCAGGCCGCCGGCCTGAACTACGCCGGCAAGTCGGTCTATGCCGCGCCACGCCGCCTGGCCGTACTGATCCGCCAACTGGACGTACAGCAACCTGATCGCAGCATCAATATCGACGGCCCGCCCCGCCAGGCCGCCTTCGATGCCGACGGCAATCCGACCCAGGCCGCCCTCGGCTTCGCCAAGAAGTGCGGCGTCGAGCTGTCCGAGATCGACCAGAGCGGTGCCAAGCTGCGCTTCTCCCAGCACATCCCGGGCAAAGCCACTGCCAGCCTGCTGCCAACCATCGTCGAAGACTCGCTCAACGACCTGCCGATCCCCAAGCGCATGCGCTGGGCGGCCAGCCGTGAAGAGTTCGTGCGCCCCACTCAGTGGCTGGTGATGCTGCTGGGCGACCAAGTCGTCGACTGCACCATCCTCTCGCAGAAAGCCGGTCGCGAATCGCGCGGGCACCGCTTCCACCACCCGGAAAACGTGCTGATCACCACCCCGGCCAACTACGTCGAGGACCTGCGCAAGGCCCACGTACTGGCCGACTTCGCCGAACGCCGCGAGCTGATCGCCAAGCGCACCGCAGAGCTGGCCCTGCAGCAGGAAGGCAGCGCCATCGTACCGCCGGCGCTGCTGGACGAAGTGACTGCGCTGGTCGAATGGCCGGTGCCGCTGGTGTGCTCGTTCGAGGAGCGCTTCCTGGAAGTGCCGCAGGAAGCCCTGATCACCACCATGCAGGACAACCAGAAGTACTTCTGCCTGCTCGACAGCGAAGGCAAGTTGCTGCCGCGCTTCATCACCGTGGCCAACGTCGAGAGCCTCGATCCGAAGCAAATCGTCGAGGGTAACGAGAAGGTCGTGCGTCCGCGCCTGACCGACGCCGAGTTCTTCTTCAAGCAAGACAAGAAGCAGCCTCTGGAAACCTTCAACGAACGCCTGAAGAACGTGGTGTTCCAGGCCCAGCTGGGTACGGTGTTCGACAAGGCCGAGCGTGTCTCCAGGCTGGCCGCCTACATCGCCCCGTTCATCGGCGGCAGTGCAGCCAACGCCGGCCGCGCCGGCCTGCTGTCCAAGTGCGATTTGGCCACCGAAATGGTCGGCGAATTCCCTGAAATGCAGGGCATCGCGGGCTACTACTACGCCGTCAACGATGGCGAGCCACAAGATGTCGCCCTGGCACTGAACGAGCAGTACATGCCGCGCGGTGCTGGCGCTGAGTTGCCGGAAACCCTCACCGGCGCCGCCGTGGCCATCGCCGACAAGCTCGACACCCTGGTCGGCATCTTCGGCATCGGCATGCTGCCAACCGGCAGCAAGGATCCCTACGCCCTGCGTCGCGCCGCCCTCGGCGTGCTGCGCATCCTGATCGAGAAGCAGCTGGACCTGGACCTGACCGCTGCGGTCGAGTTCGCGGTCAAGCAGTACGGCGCCAAGGTCAAGGCTGCAGGCCTGGCTGACCAGGTGCTGGAGTTCATCTTCGATCGACTGCGTGCACGCTACGAAGACGAAGGCGTCGATGTGGCCACCTACCTGTCGGTACGTGCCCTGAAGCCGGCTTCGGCCCTGGATTTCGATCAGCGCGTGCAGGCCGTGCAGGCCTTCCGCAAGCTGCCGGAAGCCGAGGCCCTGGCCGCGGTGAACAAGCGCGTTTCGAACCTGCTGAGCAAGGCCGAAGGCGCCATCGCCGACCAGGTCGAGCCGAAGTACTTCGACAACGCCAACGAGTTCTCCCTGTACTCGGCGATCCAGCAGGCCGACCAGGCTGTGCAGCCAATGGCTGCCGCACGCCAGTACAGCGAATCGCTGGCACGCCTGGCTGCGCTGCGCGATCCGGTCGATGCGTTCTTCGAGGCGGTCATGGTCAACGCCGAAGACGCCAAGGTACGCGCCAACCGTTATGCCCTGCTCAGCCGCCTGCGCGGTCTGTTCCTGGGCGTGGCCGACATCTCGCTGCTGGGGTAAGCCTTGAAACTGCTGATTCTCGATCGAGACGGGGTGATCAATCACGACTCCGACGCCTACATCAAGTCGCTGGAGGAGTGGATCCCCATTCCCGGCTCGATCGAGGCCATTGCGCAGTTGAGCAAGGCGGGCTGGACGGTGGCAGTGGCCACCAACCAGTCCGGCATTGCCCGTGGCTACTACCCGCTGTCCACGCTGGAGGCCATGCACGCGCGTCTGCGCGAGCTGGTCGCCGAGCAGGGCGGCGAGGTCGGGCATATCGTGTATTGCCCGCATGGGCCGGACGAAGGCTGCGAGTGCCGCAAGCCCAAGCCCGGAATGCTGCGGGCGATTGCCGAGTATTACCAAGTCGACCTGCGCGGTGTATGGTTCGTCGGCGATAGCACAGGTGACCTGGAGGCCGCCCTGGCCGTCGGAGCACAACCGGTGCTGGTGAAAACCGGCAAAGGGGAGAAGACCCTGAAAAAGGGCATCCCTGAAAACACATTGATTTTCGACGATCTGGCAGCCATCGCCAGAGAACTTATTTAAAGAGTGCGCCTGTTCGGCGCACTTCCTCAGGCGGGCGAGCCCCGCAACGGTACATGCCACTATGTCGATCCTGCAGGCGATCAGAATCTTTCTTTTTTACCTGCTGTTGGGCACCAGTTCGCTGCTGTGGTGCTCGCTGAGCTTCTTCATCGCGCCCTTCTTGTCGTTTCCGCGGCGCTATCGCTTCATCAACGTCTACTGGTGCCGCTGCGCGGTGTTCCTGACACGGGTGATCCTGGGTATCGACTACAAGATCATCGGCGCCGAGAACGTGCCAAAAGAGCCCTGCGTGATTCTGTCCAACCACCAGAGCACCTGGGAAACCTTCTTCCTCTCGGCATACTTCTCGCCCATGAGCCAGGTGCTCAAGCGTGAGCTGTTGTACGTGCCGTTCTTCGGCTGGGCAATGGCGATGCTGCGGCCGATCGCCATCGACCGCAACAACCCCAAGGAAGCCCTGCGCCATGTGGCGAGCAAGGGCGACGAACTGCTCAAGCAGGGCGTCTGGGTGCTGATTTTCCCCGAGGGTACGCGCGTGCCCTATGGTCAGGTCGGCAAGTTCTCCCGCGGTGGCACCGCCCTGGCGGTGAACGCCGGCCTGCCGGTGCTGCCGATCGCGCACAACGCTGGCAAGTTCTGGCCAAAGACTGGCTGGGGCAAGCGCTCTGGCACCATCGAGGTGGTGATTGGCGAGCCGATGTACGCCAACGGCACCGGGCCACGTGCCATCGCCGAGCTCAACGATCGTGCCCAGGCGTGGAACGAGGCGACACAGCGGGCCATGGGGTCGCTGCCGCCGGCAGAAGAAAACGTCACCGAATCAATCGCCTGACGATCTGTGGATAACGTGTTAGCAATTTTTGGATTAATGCTTTCGGATCGTATCTAAGTAGTTGAATTAGCTATTTATTTCTCTGTATGACGTTTTTTCGAAAATCGTGCATAAGTTTTTTCGAGGCATAAAAAAACCGGCTTTTACGCCGGTTTTTTCATGCCTGGGCAACCCAGGTGTCTGCGTCGCGGGTTAACCCGCTCCTACACCTTGTCGATGTCCACATCCTTGGTCTCTTTCAGGCAGAAGATTCCCACCACCAGGCTGATCCCGGTGATCAATACCGGGTACCACAACCCATAGAAGATATCCCCGGTATACACCACCAGCGCGAACGATACCGTCGGCAGGAAGCCACCAAACCAGCCGTTGCCGATGTGATAGGGCAGCGACATCGAGGTGTAGCGGATACGTGTGGGGAACAGCTCGACCATCACCGCTGCCAGTGGCCCGTAGGTCATGGTCGCGATCAGGATCATCGCCACGATCAGCACCACCACCATCACCTGGTTCACATGGGCAGGGTCGGCCTTGGCCGGATAGCCCGCCTGCTCGATAGCCGTGCGCATCGCCACTTCATCGAAACCGTTGATGGTCTTGTCACCGATGCTCACCGAAACGTCGCTGCCCGTCGCCGCAACCGAGCTGTAAGGCAGGCCCTGCTTGACCAGGAAGGTCTTGACCTTGTCACAAGGGCTGTCGAAGCGTGCCTTGCCCACCGGGTCGAACTGGAAGGTGCAGCCTTGCGGGTCGGCACTGACCACGATCGGCGACTGCCGGCTGGCGGCGTCGATCTGCGGATTGGCGTAGTGGCTGAGCGCCTTGAACATCGGGAAGTAGCACAGGGTCGCCAGCAGCAGGCCAATCATCAGGATCGGTTTGCGCCCCACGCGATCCGACAGCCAACCAAAGAACACGAAGAACGGCGCACCTATCACCACGCTGATGATCAGCAGGGTATTGGCCTGGGCCGGGTCCATCTTGAGCATCTGAGTCATGAAGAACAGCACGTAGAACTGCGCGGTGTAGAAGGTCACGGCCTGGCCGGCGTTGATGCTGAACAGGGCGGTGAGCACCACCTTGAGGTTGGGCCAGGAGGTGAACGACTCGCGGATCGGCGACTTGCTGATCTTGCCCTGGGCCTTCATTTTCACGAAGGCTGGCGACTCGTGCATGCTCATGCGAATCCAGGTGGAGATGCCCAACAGCACGATCGACAGCAGGAACGGCAGGCGCCAGCCCCAGGTCTCGAACTGGTCGCCACTGATGTACCGGCTGCCCAGCACCACGATCAGCGACAGTAGCAGACCGAGGGTGGCAGTGGACTGGATGAAGCCGGTGTGGAACCCGCGCTTGCCGGGCGGGGCATGCTCGGCCACGTAGGTGGCCGCCCCACCGTATTCGCCGCCCAAGGCCAGGCCCTGGAGCATGCGCAAGATCACCAGGATGATCGGTGCGGCGATGCCGATACTGGCGTAGGTGGGCAACAGGCCGACCGCGAAGGTCGACAGGCCCATCAGCACGATGGTCACCAGGAAGGTGTACTTGCGCCCGATCATGTCGCCCAGGCGTCCGAATACCAATGCACCGAAAGGCCGCACGAGGAAGCCTGCGGCAAAGGCCATCAAGGCGAAGATGAAAGCGGTGGTGTCGTTGACGCCGGCAAAGAACTGCTTGCTGATCACCGCTGCCAGCGCGCCATAGAGAAAGAAGTCATACCACTCGAACACCGTCCCGAGGGATGACGCGAAAATGATCTTGCGTTCCTCACGTCGGCTGCCGCTGGTGGCCGCCGCGCCCTGCTCTTGAATGTAATCCGACATCGTTGCTGTCCTCGGCCCGCAGGCCACAGTGATTATTTTTCTTGTTCCACTGTCGGCAGCCATCGACCGCAAGCTGCCGGTGTTGCACGCACCCGGTCAGGGCGTCGGTATCGCGCTGGTATCGCTGAGGTTGCTGTGGCTTGGGGCCCCCTTGAGAATCAGTTGTGCCGCCTTCTCGGCGATCATCAATGTCGGTGAACAGGTATTGCCGGAGACGATCTGCGGCATGATCGAGGCATCGGCGACGCGCAGGCCAGGTATGCCATGGACGCGCAGCTGGTTATCCACAACGTCCAGCGGCCCATTGCCCATACGGCAGGTGCCGACCGGATGGAAGATGGTGGTGCCGATCTTGCCGGCGGCCTCGTGCAGTTGCTCCTCGGTTTGCAGCGCGGGGCCTGGCAGATACTCCTTGGGATCGAACGCAGCCAGGGCAGGGGCCTGGACGATGCGCCGGGTGAGGCGGATAGCATCAGCGGCGACCTGCAGGTCCTGTGGGTCGCTGAGGTAGTTGGGGTCGATCAGCGGCGCTGCGTTCATGTCTGCCGAGCGGATGTCGATGCGTCCACGGCTGGCCGGGCGCAGGTTGCACACCGAAGCCGTGAAGGCAGGGAAGCGGTGCAACGGTTCGCCGAAACGCTCGAGCGACAGCGGCTGCACATGATACTGCAGGTTGGCGGTGGCCTGCTCCGGGCTCGAGCGCACGAATGCGCCCAACTGGCTCGGCGCCATGGCCAGCGGCCCGCTGCGGTCGTAGAGGTAGCGCAGGCCCATGCCCAGCTTGCCCCACAGGCTGTTGGCCATCTGGTTGAGCGTGCGGGTGTTCTGGATCTGGTAGATCAGGCGCAGTTGCAGGTGGTCCTGCAGATTGCCGCCCACGCCCGGTAATTCGTGACGCACCGTTATCCCCAGGTCTTCGAGCAGCTTGCGCGGCCCAATGCCTGAACGCTGCAGGATGCCAGGCGAACCGACGGAGCCTGCGCACAGGACGATCTCGCGGCGGGCACGAAACTCATGCCAGGCCCCTTGCCAGCGCGCCTTCACCGCAGCGGCACGGGCGTTGTCCAGCACGACCTGATCAACCTGCACATCGGTGAGCACGGTAAGGTTCGGGCGGGACTGGACGGGCCGCAAGAAGGCCTTCGAGGCATTCCAGCGCACACCGCTGCGCTGGTTGACCTGAAAGTATCCACAGCCCTGGTTGTCGCCGGTGTTGAAGTCTCCGACCTTGCCGATACCGCTTTGCTCGGCGGCATCGCGGAACGCATCGAGGATCGGCCAGCTGTAGCGTTGCTGCTCTACCCGCCACTCACCATCGGCGCCATGGCTTTGGCTGGCGCCAGCGAAGTGGTTTTCACTGGCCTTGAACAACGGCAGTACATCGTTCCAGCTCCAGCCGTCGTTGCCTTGTTCGGCCCAGCGGTCGTAGTCTGCGGCCTGGCCGCGCATGTAGATCATGCCGTTGATGGAGGAACAGCCGCCCAGCACCTTGCCCCGCGGATAGCCGAGGCTGCGACCGTCCAGCCCAGGCTGGGCTTCGGTCTTGAAGCACCAGTCGGTGCGGGGGTTGCCGATGCAGTAGAGGTAACCGACGGGGACGTGAATCCACGGGTAGTTGTCGCGCCCGCCCGCCTCGAGCAGCAGGACGCGGCAGGCAGGGTCTGCGGACAATCGATTGGCCAGCAGGCATCCGGCGGGACCGGCCCCTACGACCACGTAGTCGAAGACAGAATCGGCTGATGGCATGTGCAACCTCGCGCCTGATTATTATTCTTGTCCCCACCCATCTTATTGATTAATTTCGCCGAGGAAACACGAGATTTTGCGCAGCCGTTGTGCGTTTTTTCACAACGGCTCCTGCACGGGCCGGAAAGGATATTCACAGGGATCAGCATGTTCGACTGGAACGATCTGCGGTTTTTCCTCGAGTTGCAGCGCAGCGGCCGTCTGCTCACGGCGGCCAAGCGCCTCAACACCACACACAGCACCGTCGCCCGCCATATCGAGAATATCGAGAAGAACCTGGGCACCGCGCTGTTCGTCCAGCATGCCCAGGGGTACGAGCTGACACCTTCGGGCCAGGCGCTGCTCAAGCACGCCGAAGCCATGGAGAACGTCGCCCTGCTGGCGCAGGAGGAAATCACCCAGGCCATCACGCCATTGGGCAAGATCCGCCTGGGGGTCACCGAAGGCATCGGCATCATGTTCTTCACCCCGCGCCTGGGGGCCCTGTTCGAGCGCTACCCCGGGCTTGAAGTCGAACTGGTCGCGGTGCCGCGCTTCGTCAGCATCCTCAACCGCGAAGCCGAAATCAGCATTCACCTGGAACGCCCCAATGCCGACCTGCTGATCACCCGCAAACTCACCGACTACCGCCTGGCCCTCTACGCCAGCCAGGACTATCTCGACCGCGCACCGCCGCTGCGCAACCGCGACGATCTGGCCCGGCACAGTTGGATCGGCTACGTGGACGACCTGATCTTCAGCCAGGAGCTGTTGTTCCTCAACAGCTTCTGCCGCGCGCCGAACGTGATATTCCGCAGCACCAGCGTGATCGCCCAGCAGCAGGCCGCACGCGCGGGCCTGGGCATCGCCGTGTTGCCCAACTACATGGGCCGCCACGACCCGAGCCTGGTGCGCGTGCTGCCCAGCGAAACCATCCAGCGCAGCTACTGGATCTGTACGCGTCGCGAGCTGCACAAGTCAGTACGCCTGCGGGTGGTCTGGGACTACCTGCTCAAGCTCTGCGCCGAGCAGCAGCACGAGTTGCTAGCCGAGTAGCGCCTTGCCTGCCAGCGAGACCGCAGCCCCGATTCCCACCACCACGAACAGTTGCTGCAGGCGTGGCCCGGCCAGCTTAGCGGCCAGCGGGCGGGCCACCAGCAAGCCCAGCACCGCACCAAAGGCGAAGGGCGCGCCAACCTGCCAGTGCATGACCCCACCAAGGCTCGCACTCACCACACTGCCAGTGGAAACCAGTGCGATCACCGCCAGGGACGTGGCGACGATGCTTTTCATGTCCAGGTTGGTATAGCGGTTCAAGGCCGGAATGATGACGAAGCCGCCGCCGACGCCCAACAGGCCGGATAGCAGGCCGGACAACATGCCGGTGAACGCCAGCGCGCGGGCGCAGGGGAGGGTCCAGCGCAGACGTCCCTGCAAGGGATTGAGCACGCAGGGCATGATCTGCCGCTCACCGCATGGCGATTCGCCGCGTAGCTCGCGAGCTGCCTTGCGCCAGATGCGCAGGCAGGCATACACCAGCACGCAGGCGAAGACCAACGCCAGCGGTGTGTTCGGTAAACGGTGCGCCAGCATCAGACCGAAAGGTGCGCAGGCGATACCGATTGCCGCAATGAACAACGCTGCGCGATAACGCACAAGCCCTTGCCGCAGGCCCAGCCCGGCGCCCACGGCAGCGGCCAGGCCGACCGCCAGCAACCCGATCGGCGCCGCCTCGACCATCGACAGCCCCAGGCCGAAGACCAGCAACGGCACCGCGACGATCCCGCCTCCAGCCCCGGTCAGCGCCAGCACCGCACCAATGATCGCGCCCAGTCCGGCGCCAAGAAGCTGATGCTCGATCACTTCGACGCCTCGACGGCCATAGGCTGCGGCCGCGCCAGCCACTCCCGCCCCTTGAGCATCGCCTGCCAGTAAAGCGGCGGCAGTACCCGAGCCTTGAGCAACCAGGCCAGCCGCGTAGGCTTGCGTCCATCGAGCAACCAACGCGGAAAACTTGGTGCCAGCTTGCCGCCATAGGTGAACTCGGCCAGCACGATCTTGCCGCGCTCCACGGTCAGCGGGCAGGAGCCGTAGCCGTCGTAGGCGACCTGTGTCGGCAAGCGCCCGAGCGCCACCAGCACATTGTTGGCCACAACCGGTGCCTGCTTGCGTGCGGCCGCTGCGGTCTTGGCATTGCTGGTGTTGATCACGTCACCCAGGGCATGAACGTTGGCGAACTGACGGTGGCGCAAGCTGTGCGGATCGACATCCACCCATCCGCAAGCATCAGCCAATGGGCTTTGCCGGATGAAGTCCGGGGCAACCTGGGGCGGCACCACGTGCAGCATGTCGAACACTTCGGTACGTGTTTCGTTGCTACCGTCGGCGAGGGTTCGTACGAAGGTCGCCCGTTGATTCGGGCCATCGACCGCCACCAGGCGCTGGCTGTAGTTGAGGTCGACACCGTACTTGTCGATGTAGCTCATCAGGGCCGGCACATAGTCTGCAACACCGAACAGCACGGCACCGGCGTTGAAGAACGCGGGCTTTATCGCGCCCAGCCGGCCTTCACGCAGCCAGTGATCGCAGGACAGGTACAAGGCTTTCTGTGGGGCGCCGGCACATTTGATCGGCATCGGCGGTTGGCTGAACAGCGCGCGGCCCTGCTTGAGCGTCTGTACCAGCTTCCAGGTGTAGGGTGCCAGGTCGTAGCGGTAGTTGGAGGTCACGCCGTTGCGCCCAAGCGTATCTTCCAAGCCATCGATGGCTGCCCAGTCCAGCTTGAGGCCGGGGCAGACCACCAACTGCTCGTAGCTGATGGCGCGCCCGTCTTCGAGCATGACCAATTGGGCATGAGGCTCGAAACTCGTCACCCGTGCCTGAATCCAGCGTGCGCCGCTTGGCAGGGTCGCGGCTGTGGATCGCGCAGTTGAGGAGGCGCTAAACACCCCGGCGCCGACCATGGTCCAGCCGGGCTGGTAGTAATGAACGTCCGACGGATCGATCAGGGCGATGTCCAGCGACGGATCACGTTTGATCAGGCTGGATGCCGTGGCGATGCCAGCGGCACCGGCGCCCACGATCAACACCTTGTGGTGTTCGGTACTGGGCGCAACGGCAGGGGACTGCAAGGCAGGCATGGTGTTTCCTTTGAATACTTATCAGGTGTGCTGAGCCGCTCAAATCGCGTTCAGCGGGATCTTCAGGTAGCGCACGCCATTGTCTTCCGGCTCGGGCAACTGCCCGCTGCGCATGTTGACTTGCACCGAAGGCAGGATCAGCACCGGCATGTCGAGGGTCTTGTCACGGGCTTCGCGCATCTCGACGAAGCTGTCTTCGCTGACACCCTGGTGAATATGGATGTTGCTGGCGCGCTGCTCGGCCACCGTGGTCACGTAGCGCAACTCACGGCCACCGGGCAGGTAGTCATGGCACATGAACAGCCGGGTCTGGTCAGGGAAGGCCAGCAGGCGACGGATCGAGCGATACAGCGTGCGAGCGCTGGCGCCGGGGAAATCGCAACGGGCGGTGCCGTAGTCGGGCATGAACAAGGTGTCGCCGACAAACACGGCAATCTCGCCCGCATCCTCGATCATGTAGCTCATGCACGCGGGGGTATGCCCTGGCGTGTGCAGCGCGCGGGCATGCAGGTTGCCGATACGGAAACCTTCCTCGTCCACGAACAGCACATCGAACTGACTACCATCCCGGGCAAAACCAGGCTCGGCGTTGAACAGCGAACCGAAGGTTTTCTGCACCTGGGTGATGTGGGCGCCAATGGCAATCTGGCCGCCCAGCCGTTGCTTGAGGTAGGCCGCTGCCGAGAGGTGGTCCGCATGCACGTGGGTTTCAAGAATCCACTGCACCTTGGCACCCAATGCCTCGACCTGCGCGATCAGCCGGTCGGCAGAGGCGTGGCTGGTACGGCCTGACTTCGGATCGTAATCCAGCACGCTGTCGATCAATGCGCAGTGCTTTGTTTCGCGGTCCATGAGCAGGTAGCTGATGGTCGAGGTCGCCGGGTCGAACAGGGCTTCCACATGAAGGTTGTTGCCAATGATCATCACAGTCTCCAAAGCGCTGCCGCACCTGAATAGAGGCGGCGGCAGGAACAGACGCTTTATCAAGATGCATGCCAGGTCATTTCCGGCGGATATGTCCTGCATTTGCAGGTGTTGTATCAACACGATAGTTAAAGACTGCCAAGAAGACTGGCAGTCATCTGTCAGCTGCTGGCAGTGATTGGCAGTCCTTGTTAACCTCGCCGGGTAGTTTTTGCCGGTGCCCCCATGTCCGAGCTTCCTGCTGCAAACCATCCTGCCATCCTCGCCCTGGTGTCCTACCTCGAACACGATGTGTTGCCCGCCATCGTGCTCGATACCGACTACAACATTCTTGCGGCCAACGCGGCGTATCGACGCCAGTTCGCCACGCAGGATCGCGCCCCTCTGGGAGAAAAGTGTCACAGGGTTTCGCACCATTACGCCGTGCCCTGCGATCAGGCTGGGGAGCACTGTCCGCTGCGCAAGGCATGGGGCAGCAAGATGCCGGAGCGCGTGTTGCACATTCATCACACCCCGCGCGGGCCGGAACATGTGGACGTCGAACTGCGGCCGATCCTCGACGAGCAGGGCAGGGTGGTGGCATTCGTCGAACGGCTGACCAGCATCACCCTGGCGTCCGCACAACCGCAGCAGCAGGGGCTGGTCGGACAGTCACCGGCGTTCAAGTCGGCACTCGCCAGCCTTCGACGGGCCGCTCCGGCTCAGATTCCGGTGTTGCTCCAAGGTGAGTCTGGAACAGGCAAGGAGCTGTTCGCACGCGCCCTGCACCTGGGTAGCCCCCGGGCCAACGGCCCGCTGGTGGTGGTCGATTGCACCGGTCTCACCGAATCACTGTTCGAGAGTGAGCTGTTTGGTTACGAGAAAGGCGCGTTCACAGGCGCGACACAACGCAAGATCGGCTTGGCCGAGGCGGCGCATGGCGGCACCCTGTTCCTGGACGAGATCGGTGAAGTGCCGCTGGCCATGCAGGTCAAACTGCTGCGCCTGATCGAGACCGGCAGTTTTCGCCCGGTGGGCAGCCTGCGCACCGTGCACTCGGATTTCCGCCTGGTGTCGGCGACACACAAGCCGCTCAAGGCGATGGTCGCGCAGGGCGCCTTCCGTGAAGACCTGTATTACCGCATCAGTGGATTTCCGATTCGTCTGCCGGCGCTGCGTGAGCGTGTCGAAGATTTGCCGCTACTGATCGAAAGCCTGCTGCAACGTATGGCGGGCAAAGGCGCACCTCGAATCAGCCATGACGCACTCGAGCGTCTCAACCTGCATCCGTTTCCGGGAAATATTCGTGAGTTGCGGAACATGCTGGAGCGGGCCTGGCTGTTTGCCGATGATGGTTTGATTCGCAGTGAACATCTGGTCGAAGGCACCGATCCGGACTCAGCGGCGAGACATCAGTCACGCGAGCAGCATGAACTGAAGGCGCTCGCTCAAGCACTGGACAGCTTCCAGGGATCGCGACGCGAGCTGGCCAAGCAGCTGGGGATGAGTGAACGCACCTTGTACAGAAGGCTCAAGGACCTCGAATCCTGACGCCCGTTGAACAGTGTTTCACGTGGAACATTCGTTTTTCGTGCCCCAGAAAACGAAAAAGCCAAGGTCTAGACCTTGGCTTTTCGTAGCTGAAGCTCGTAATCAGAAGTCCAGGTTGGACACCGACAACGCGTTGCTTTCGATGAAGTCACGACGCGGTTCTACCGCGTCCCCCATCAAGGTGTTGAACAGCTGGTCGGCCGCAATCGCATCCTCGATGGTGACTTTGAGCATGCGGCGCACGGTCGGGTCCATGGTGGTTTCCCACAGCTGATCCGGGTTCATCTCACCCAGTCCTTTGTATCGCTGGATGGTGTGGCGCTTGGTGGTTTCGTTCATCAGCCAATCGAGGGCTTCTTTGAACTCGGTGACTGCCTTGCGACGCTCACCACGCTGAACATAGGCACCCTCGCCAAGCAGGGTCGCCAACTTGGCGCCCAGCACGACCACCGAACGGTAGTCGTTGCTGCCGAAGAACTCGCGGTTGAAGGTCACGTAACTGGCCAGACCGTGGGAAGTAACTTCGACTTCCGGCAACCAGATGTTGCGTTCCTTGTCTTCGCGCAGGCTGGCCCGGTAGGTAAGCCCAGACTTCTGGCTGTTGTTCAGGCGCTCCTGGAATTTGCCCAACCAGGCTTGCATGGTCGTGTGATCGGCCAACTGCGCCTGAGTGACTTCCGGCAAGTAGATGAAGTGCTCGGTCAGCTCTTCCGGGTACAGGCGCGACAGACGCTTGAGCGTCTTCATCACACCGCGGAACTCATTGACCAGTGCCTCAAGCTGAACACCCGACACGGGAGGCGCCGATTCGTCCAGGTGCAGGCTGGCATCTTCCAGGGCCGACTGGGTCATGTACTCTTCCATGGCCTCGTCGTCCTTGATGTACTGCTCCTGCTTGCCTTTCTTCACTTTGTACAGCGGCGGCTGGGCAATGTAGATGTAACCGCGCTCGACCAGCTCCGGCAACTGACGGAAGAAGAAGGTCAGCAGCAGGGTACGGATGTGCGAACCGTCAACGTCAGCATCGGTCATGATGATGATGTTGTGATAGCGCAGCTTGTCGATGTTGTACTCTTCACGGCCGATGCCGCAGCCCAAGGCGGTAATCAGCGTGCCGACTTCCTGGGACGAGATCATCTTGTCGAAACGCGCTTTCTCGACGTTGAGGATCTTGCCCTTCAACGGCAGGATTGCCTGGGTGCGGCGGTTACGACCTTGCTTGGCCGAACCACCGGCGGAGTCACCCTCCACCAGGTACAGTTCGGAAAGGGCAGGGTCTTTTTCCTGGCAGTCGGCAAGCTTGCCCGGCAGACCAGCGATATCCAGAGCACCTTTGCGGCGGGTCATTTCCCGCGCCTTGCGCGCTGCTTCACGAGCACGCGCAGCGTCGATCATCTTGCCAACAACCGCCTTGGCTTCGTTGGGGTTTTCCAACAGGAAGTCGGCGAAGTACTTGTTCATCTCCTGCTCCACGGCGGTCTTCACCTCCGAGGAAACCAGCTTGTCCTTGGTCTGCGAGCTGAACTTTGGATCCGGCACCTTCACCGAGATGATCGCGGTCAGGCCTTCACGGGCATCGTCGCCCGTGGTCGCGACCTTGTTCTTCTTGGCCAGGCCTTCTTGCTCGATGTAGCTGTTAAGGCTACGAGTCAGCGAGGAGCGGAAGCCCACCAGGTGAGTACCACCGTCGCGCTGCGGAATGTTGTTGGTGAAGCACAGCAGGTTTTCGTTGAAGCTGTCGTTCCATTGCAGGGCGACTTCGACACCCACGCCATCGTCACGCTGGACGTTGAAGTGGAAGACCTGGGAGTTCACCGGGGTCTTGTTGGTGTTCAGGTACTCGACGAAAGCACGCAGACCACCTTCATACTTGAAGAACTCTTCCTTGCCGGAGCGCTCGTCCTTCAGCAGGATGCCAACGCCCGAGTTGAGGAACGACAGCTCACGAATCCGCTTGGCCAGGATGTCCCAGCTGAAGTGGATATTCTTGAAGGTCTCGGCGGAAGGCTTGAAGTGAATGTGGGTACCGGTGGTTTCGCTTTCACCGACCACAGCCATCGGAGCTTGTGGCACACCGTGGACGTAGGTTTGTTCCCAGATTTTGCCGCTACGGCGAACGGTCAGAACCAGCTTCTCCGAGAGGGCGTTTACCACCGAGACGCCGACGCCGTGCAGACCGCCAGAAACCTTGTAGGAGTTGTCATCGAACTTACCGCCAGCGTGCAGTACGGTCATGATGACCTCGGCGGCGGAAACGCCTTCCTCTTTATGCACGTCGACGGGAATGCCACGACCGTTGTCGCGAACACTGATGGATTCGTCCGGATGGATGATGACGGTAATGTCATCGCAATGACCGGCGAGCGCTTCGTCGATCGAGTTGTCGACCACTTCGAAGACCATGTGGTGCAGGCCGCTACCATCATCGGTGTCGCCAATGTACATGCCGGGACGCTTGCGCACGGCATCCAGCCCTTTCAGCACCTTGATGCTGGAGGAGTCGTACGTTTGATTTTCGCTCATGCCTTCACTCCCGATGGTCGTGGGTCTGGGTGATACGGCCTTGTTCCACGTGGAACAAAGCAACTGGCGTATCCGTCTGCCAGCCTTCCCTCAGTAATTCGTGATCTACACAGGTGATAAAAACCTGGCAGTGTAATTCTTCAAGCAAGCGACACAGCGCGCGTCGATGCTGCTCGTCCAACTCGGACGGCAAGTCATCCACCAGATAAATACACTGACCGCGACGAACCTGACTGACGAGGTGCCCTTGGGCAATTCGCAGGGCACAAACGACCAGCTTTTGCTGACCACGAGACAGGATATCGGCCGCGTTATTGGCGCCCAATCTCAGGCGTAGGTCAGCACGCTGCGGACCGGCCTGGGTATGGCCCATCTGCTGATCGCGAAGGAGAGAGGTGGCGAGGACTTCACTGAGGTCCCGATCCTTGTCCCAGCCTCGATAGTAGCTAAGGGTCAATCCGTCCAGCTCGACCAGTTCGCTCAGGGTTCGCTCGAAGACGGGCTTCAAGGCCTTGATATAGTTGCGACGGTATTCATCTATTTCCGCGCTGGCGAGACACAGTTCCCGGTCCCAGGCGGCTTGCGAAGCAGCGTCAAGTGTACCATGTCGCAGCCATGAGTTCCGCTGCCGCAGGGCCTTCTGCAAGCGTTGCCACGTCGCCATGAATCGAGGTTCCACGTGGAACACTCCCCAATCCAGGAACTGGCGACGCACCTTGGGAGCACCTTCGAGCAGACGGAAGCTGTCAGGGTTGATCAACTGCAACGGCAGCATCTCCGCCAGTTGCGCAGCGCTGCGCGCATTCTGACCGTCAATGCGAATGGTGAAATCCCCTTGTCGCTCGCGCGAAACTCCGAGGTTGCTCGTCGCGCCATCGTTGATTTCAACCTGGCCGAATACAGTACAGGTTGGCTGTTCGTACTGGATGACGGGGTTCAATCGGGTACTGCGAAATGAGCGTGCCAGCCCCAGAAGATGCACGGCCTCGAGCACACTGGTCTTGCCGCTGCCGTTAGCGCCGTAGAGGATGTTGATACGAGGGGAGGGGGAGAGGGTCACCGGGTGCAGATTGCGCACCGCGGTGACCGAAAGACGTCGAAGGGACATTTGGCCTGCTACGGGTTACAGACGCATCGGCATGACAACGTAGGACGAGTCGTCATTGCCGGCTTCCTGCAGCAAGGCGCTGCTGTTGGAGTCGGCAAGAATCAGACGAACCTGCTCAGTGGTCATGACCCCAAGAACGTCCAGCAAGTAGCTGACGTTGAAGCCGATCTCCAGCGAACTGCCTTCGTAGTCGACGCTGATCTCTTCTTCAGCTTCTTCCTGCTCGGGGTTGTTGGCCTGAATCTTCAGCTGACCGGAGGCCAGTTGTAGACGAATGCCACGGTACTTCTCGTTGGACAGGATCGCAGTACGGCTGAACGCTTCACGCAGCGCCTGACGGTCACCGATCACCAGCTTGTCACCACCCTTGGGCAATACGCGCTCGTAATCCGGGAACTTGCCGTCGACCAGTTTCGAGGTAAAGGTGAACTCACCGGTGGTGGCGCGAATGTGGTGCTGGCCCAGGACAATGCTGACCATGCCTTCCGGATCGGTCAGCAGGCGCGCCAGTTCCAGGATACCTTTGCGCGGCACAATGACCTGGTGACGCTCGGCCTGGCCAATGGGCGCCTGCATGGCGCACAGTGCCAGACGGTGACCGTCAGTGGCGACAGCACGCAGCGTGTCGGTGGAGACCTCCAGCAGCATGCCGTTGAGGTAGTAGCGAACGTCCTGCTGGGCCATGGCGAAGCTGGTGCGCTCGATCAGGCGACGCAGCTTGCTCTGCTCCAGGTTGCAGGTGAGCGAACCTGGGCCTTCTTCCACGGTGGGGAAGTCGTTGGCCGGCAAGGTCGACAGGGTGAAGCGGCTACGACCAGCCTTGACCAGCAGCTTCTGCTCATCGACCTTGATATCGATAAGCACATCGCTGGGCAGGCTCTTGCAGATGTCCATCAGCTTGCGCGCCGGGACGGTGATCTCGCCAGGCTCAGCCGGCTCTTCCAGTTGCACGCGGCCAACCAGCTCGACTTCCAGGTCGGTACCGGTCAACGACAGCTGCTGGCCTTGCACGACCAGCAGTACGTTGGACAGGACCGGCAAGGTCTGGCGGCGCTCGACGACGCCTGCGACCAGTTGCAGGGGTTTCAACAGGGCTTCGCGTTGAATGGTGAAATGCATGGTCTAGTCCCTTGCCTTCAAAGAGCTGCGCCGACACCCATCAGGTGGTCAGCGTGCGCAGCAGGTTCTTGTAGTCCTCGCGGATGTCCGCGTCGGATTCCTTCAATTCGTTGATCTTGCGGCAAGCGTGCAGCACGGTGGTGTGGTCCCGACCGCCGAACATGTCGCCGATTTCCGGCAGACTGTGGTTGGTCAGCTCCTTGGACAACGCCATGGCCACCTGCCGCGGGCGCGCGACAGAGCGCGAGCGGCGCTTGGACAACAGATCGGAGATCTTGATCTTGTAGTACTCGGCGACCGTGCGCTGGATGTTATCCACACTGACCAGTTTGTCTTGCAGCGCCAGCAGATCCTTGAGCGATTCGCGAATCAACTCGATGGTGATATCTCGCCCCATGAAGTGCGAGTGAGCAATGACCCGCTTCAACGCACCTTCCAGTTCACGCACGTTGGAGCGGATGCGCTGGGCAATGAAGAACGCAGCATCGTGCGGCAGTTCGACTTTGGCCTGGTCGGCCTTCTTCATGAGGATCGCCACGCGGGTTTCCAGCTCCGGTGGCTCGACAGCCACCGTCAGGCCCCAACCGAAACGCGACTTCAGGCGCTCTTCCAGGCCTTCGATCTCTTTAGGGTAGCGGTCACTGGTGAGGATGACCTGCTGTCCACCCTCAAGCAGGGCATTGAAGGTGTGGAAGAACTCTTCCTGGGAACGCTCTTTGCGGGCGAAGAACTGGATATCGTCGATCAACAGCGCGTCCACCGAACGGTAGAAGCGCTTGAATTCGTTGATTGCGTTCAACTGCAACGCCTTGACCATATCGGCGACGAAGCGCTCCGAGTGCAGGTAGACGACCTTGGCATTCGGGTTCTTCTTCAGCAGGTGGTTACCCACAGCGTGCATCAAGTGCGTCTTACCCAGGCCCACGCCCCCATAAAGGAAGAGCGGGTTGTAACCATGCTTGGGGTTGTCGGCAACCTGCCAGGCCGCAGCGCGCGCCAGCTGGTTGGACTTACCCTCCACGAAGGTCTCGAAGGTGAAGGTTCGGTTCAGGTAGCTGGTGTGCTTGAGCGCACCTTCGACCTGGACGGTCCGTTGCTCGGTACGCGTGGTTGCCGCAGGCGCAGGCGTCGAATCACCCACCCCATCGAAACCGTCGTGGGACGTAGATTCCTGCACCTCACTGACCAACTCAGGCTCGAGCGCCGTGACCGGTGCACTGGCAACCGCTGTTGGCTGAACAGCCGGCTTGGCCTGGCTCTGGGCCAGCGATGCGGCGACCGCAGCACTGACCGGTGCGTTAGGTGCCGCTCGTGGAGCGGAGCTGCGGCGGCTGCCTATTAATAAGGAGAGGGCAGGTGCAAGGCCGTTTCCTTGTTCACCCAGCAGTTCGAGCAGGCGGCCGAGGTACTTTTCATTGACCCAATCGAGAACGAAACGGTTAGGCGCATAGACGCGCAACTCGTCGCCTTCGGCTTCGACCTGTAGCGGACGGATCCAGGTGTTGAATTGCTGGGCAGGCAGTTCGTCGCGCAGAAGCTCCACGCACTGCTGCCAAAGTTCCACTGACACGGATATCCCCTGAGTTGAAAGCCGGATGAGGCAAAAACAAACCGCCATTGTACCGGGCGAGCAGTCACTTATCCACATGTCGTGGTGTGTTGAGCTGTGCCAAATCAGTCATTTAGCGGCAAAAACGACCTTTCAAGCGGAAAATAAGCCCTGTGGATAACCGCACATGAGGGCTATGCACAACCCTGGGCTCAGCCCTGTGGATAATTCATCTGTGGATAAATGCCTGTTCCATCCACAGCTTTTCCGCGGGTCCGGCACAGCCAGAGCACCTGTTACCGACATACTTATGATTCTCTGTACAGTCGATGGATTGTGGCCTGCAATAGGTTATCCACAGATACTTATCCACTTAAGATCTATAAGTTCTTCAAAAAAGCTTTCTATATGTCTCTCTTTTTTTACATGTTGAGCATCTGTTCCGTACGAATCAACCGGTCCTCAGGCTGGCAGAGGGGAAAGGCCGTCTATAAGGAATGCTGGTTGGAAATTGACCTATCGGCTTGCTTTCTCTAGAATCGCCGGTCTCTTAAAAAGGGGGCCATCCCGGCCCGTTGTCGACAACCCAGGTAACACGCCATGAAACGTACTTTCCAACCAAGCACCATCAAGCGCGCGCGCACCCACGGTTTCCGTGCCCGTATGGCCACCAAGAACGGCCGCGCTGTTCTGTCGCGTCGTCGTGCCAAAGGCCGTAAGCGTCTGGCAATTTGATTTTTCGGCACAGGTGGTGAGTCAGGACTTCAGTCGGGATAAGCGACTGCTTACACCCCGGCATTTCAAAGCAGTCTTCGACTCCCCAACCGGCAAGGTTCCAGGGAAAAGCCTGCTCATCCTTGCCCGCGAGAACGGCCTCGATCATCCACGCCTCGGCCTGGTGATCGGCAAGAAGAGCGTCAAGCTCGCCGTTCAACGCAACCGCCTCAAACGCCTGATGCGCGACTCATTCCGTCTGAACCAGCAAAGTCTGGCCGGGCTGGATATCGTGATCGTCGCGCGCAAGGGGTTGGGTGAGATAGAAAACCCAGAATTGCACCAACACTTTGGCAAACTCTGGAAGCGCCTGGCCCGCAGTCGGCCCTCTCCAGCGGTACCTGCCGATTCCGCACGGGTAGACAGTCACGATGCGTAAGCTGGCCCTCGTTCCGATCCAGTTCTACCGTTACGCCATTAGTCCTCTGATGGCCAGTCACTGTCGTTTCTACCCCAGTTGCTCCTGTTACGCGTATGAAGCCATAGAAAACCATGGCCTCTTGCGTGGCGGGTGGCTTGCCGTTCGTCGCCTGGGTCGTTGTCATCCGTGGAATGATGGCGGCTTCGATCCCGTCCCGCCTGCTCCTTCCTCCCGAACTTCTTCGATAGCCGAGTAATCATGGATATTAAACGCACGATCCTGATCGTCGCCCTGGCAATCGTGTCCTACGTTCTGGTCCTCAAGTGGAACCAGGACTATGGTCAGGCAGCCCTGCCGACTCAGCATACTGCTGCCAGCAACGCTGCACCGGCTCTGCCGGACACCGTGCCGGCCGGCAATAACGGCGCCAGCGCCGATGTGCCGAGCGCCAATGCCGAAGCCAGCCCCGCTGAAATCGCGCCAGTCGCGCTCAGCAAGGACCTGATCCGGGTCAAGACCGATGTCCTGGACCTGGCTATCGACCCGGTCGGCGGTGACATCGTCCAGCTGACCTTGCCCAAGTACCCACGCCGTCAGGATCATCCGGACATCGCCTTCCAGTTGTTCGACAACGGCGGCGAGCGTGTCTATCTGGCGCAGAGCGGCCTGACCGGCGCGAATGGCCCGGACGCCCGTTCGAGCGGTCGTCCCCTGTACGCTGCCGACCAGAAGAGCTTCCAGCTGACCGACGGTCAGGACCAACTGGTGGTCGACCTCAAGTTCAGCGATAACGGCGTCAACTACATCAAGCGCTTCAGCTTCAAGCGCGGTGAGTACGACCTGACCGTCAGCTACCTGATCGACAACCAGAGCGGTGCAGCCTGGACCGGCAACATGTTTGCCCAGCTCAAGCGTGACGCCAGCTCCGATCCTTCCTCGAGCACCGCGACCGGTACCGCGACTTACCTGGGCGCTGCCCTGTGGACAAGTTCGGAGCCGTACAAGAAGGTGTCGATGAAGGACATCGACAAAGGTAATTTGAAAGAAAATGTGTCTGGCGGCTGGGTAGCATGGCTGCAGCACTACTTCGTGACCGCGTGGATTCCGGCCAAGTCGGACAACAACGTGGTCCAGACCCGCAAGGACAGCCAGGGCAACTACATCATCGGCTACACCGGCCCGGCGCTGAACGTGCCTGCCGGCGGCAAGGTCGAGACCAGCGCCATGCTGTACGCAGGTCCGAAGATCCAGTCCAAGCTCAAGGAGTTGTCCCCAGGCCTGGAGCTGACCGTCGACTACGGCTTCCTGTGGTTCATCGCTCAGCCGATCTTCTGGCTGCTGCAACATATCCACAGCCTGCTGGGTAACTGGGGCTGGTCGATCATCGTCCTGACCATGCTCATCAAGGGTCTGTTCTTCCCGCTGTCGGCTGCCAGCTACCGCTCGATGGCGCGCATGCGTGCCGTGGCGCCGAAACTGGCCCAGCTCAAGGAACGCTTCGGTGACGATCGCCAGAAGATGTCCCAGGCGATGATGGAGCTGTACAAGAAAGAGAAGATCAACCCGCTGGGCGGCTGCCTGCCGATCCTGGTGCAGATGCCAGTGTTCCTGGCCCTGTACTGGGTACTGCTGGAAAGCGTCGAGATGCGCCAGGCCCCTTGGATGCTGTGGATTACCGACCTGTCGATCAAGGATCCATTCTTCATCCTGCCGATCATCATGGGCGCCACCATGTTCATCCAGCAGCGTCTGAATCCGACCCCACCGGATCCGATGCAGGCGAAGGTCATGAAAATGATGCCAATCATCTTCACCTTCTTCTTCCTGTGGTTCCCGGCAGGTCTGGTGCTGTACTGGGTTGTGAACAACTGCCTGTCGATCACTCAGCAGTGGTACATCACCCGCCGTATCGAAGCAGCCACGAAAAAAGCGGCTGCTTGACAGGTTGACCCGTTAGCCTGTGAATAAAAACGCCCCTTCGTGGGGCGTTTTTGCTATCCGTCGTTTTGTCGTAGAGGCTTTCGAGCATGAACACCGTGCGTGAAACCATTGCCGCCATCGCCACCGCCCAGGGCCGCGGTGGCGTCGGTATCGTCCGCTTGTCCGGGCCACTGGCCAGCCAGGCCGGGCAGGCCATCACCGGCCGCACACTGACTCCGCGCCATGCCCACTACGGGCCATTTCGTGCCGACGGTGGTTTGGTCCTGGATGAAGGCATTGCGCTGTTCTTCCCTGGCCCCAACTCGTTCACTGGTGAAGACGTCCTGGAACTGCAGGGGCATGGAGGGCCGGTGGTGCTCGACATGCTGTTGCAGCGCTGTGTCGAGTTGGGTTGTCGTCTCGCCCGTCCTGGCGAGTTCAGCGAGCGGGCGTTCCTCAACGATAAACTCGACCTGGCCCAGGCCGAAGCGATCGCCGACCTGATCGAAGCCAGTTCCACCCAAGCCGCACGCAATGCGTTGCGCTCTCTGCAGGGGGAGTTTTCCAAGCGGGTGCATGCATTGACCGAAGCGCTGATCGCCCTGCGCATCTACGTTGAAGCGGCGATCGACTTCCCGGAGGAGGAAATCGACTTTCTCGCCGATGGCCATGTGCTGAAGATGCTGGAAGCCGTCCGGGACGACTTGTCCACAGTTCAGCGTGAGGCGGGGCAGGGGGCGTTGCTGCGTGACGGCATGACGGTGGTGATTGCAGGCCGTCCGAATGCCGGCAAATCGAGCCTGCTGAACCAGTTGGCCGGACGCGAGGCGGCGATCGTCACCGACATCGCTGGCACCACCCGGGACATCCTGCGCGAACATATCCACATCGATGGCATGCCGTTGCACGTGGTGGATACCGCAGGTCTGCGCGATACCGACGATCATGTGGAAAAGATTGGCGTGGAACGCGCACTCAAGGCGATTGGCGAGGCAGACCGGGTACTGCTGGTGGTGGATTCCACTGCGCCCGAGGCAAACGATCCGTTCGCCTTGTGGCCGGAGTTCCTCGATCAGCGGCCGGACCCTGCCAAGGTCACGCTGATTCGCAACAAGGCCGACCTGAGCGGCGAGAGCGTCGGTATCGAGCAGAGTGATGATGGCCACGTGACGATCACCCTCAGTGCGAAGGGCGACGCCACAGGCCTGGATCTGCTGCGTGATCACCTCAAGGCCTGCATGGGTTACGAACAGACTGCGGAAAGCAGCTTCAGTGCGCGCAGGCGGCATCTGGATGCACTGCGCCAGGCCAGCGCCCACCTCGATCATGGTCATGCCCAACTGACGCTCGCTGGTGCCGGTGAGTTGCTGGCAGAGGACCTGCGCCATGCTCAACAGGCCCTGGGAGAGATCACCGGCGCATTCAGCTCGGATGACTTGTTGGGAAGGATCTTCTCGAGCTTCTGTATCGGTAAATAATCCACAGCTCGGCAACACCAAGGCCGCTCCAGCCAGGAGCGGCTTTTTTTTGCCTGTCAGAAACGTGGGCTTGCCCGCGAATCGATTACCCACTGTAGATCTCATCCACAGACCGAAAACCATCACCAGGAGCCCTGTGGAAAACTGGCCTTCAGGTCCGTTGATAACCAGGCTTTTTTTCTGAGGACAATCCCGCCTGTGGGTAACACGTACTTTAATCCACAGGTTAAACGCCGTTATCCAGAACCCTCATCCCCCCTTCGACACAGGGTTATGATTCTCTGAAGGCAGCATGGATACTGGCCTCAATTCACTTATCCACATGTGGATAGCCGCCTAAGAATAAACATAAAAACAAAGCTTTTATAAATTTTTCCTTTTTGATTTCTATTGCCGCCATTCATCCACAGACTGGTCAAAATTTGCTCAGACGGTTTCACTAGAGCGGGTGAAGTCCCTATACTTGTCGGCTTACCTTCTCTATTCGCAAAACAGGCACGAGGTGCGTGGTGGATTTCCCTTCCCGTTTTGAAGTGATCGTCATCGGCGGCGGCCATGCCGGTACCGAGGCTGCGCTTGCGTCCGCACGCATGGGTGTGAAAACCCTGCTGCTGACCCATAACGTGGAAACCCTCGGTCACATGAGTTGCAACCCGGCCATCGGTGGTATCGGCAAGAGCCACCTGGTCAAGGAAATCGATGCACTCGGCGGCGCCATGGCGCTTGCCACCGACAAGAGCGGCATCCAGTTCCGCATCCTGAACAACCGCAAGGGCCCGGCTGTGCGCGCCACCCGTGCACAGGCTGACCGCGCCATCTACAAGGCCGTGGTCCGCGAGATCCTGGAAAACCAGCCGAACCTGTGGATATTCCAACAGTCCTGCGATGACCTGATCGTCGAGCAGGACCAGGTCAAGGGCGTGGTGACACAGATGGGCCTGCGCTTCTTCGCCGACTCTGTGGTGTTGACTACCGGCACCTTCCTCGGTGGACTTATCCACATCGGCCTGCAGAACTACTCCGGTGGTCGCGCCGGTGATCCTCCCGCCATTGCCCTGGCTCATCGTCTGCGTGAACTGCCGCTGCGCGTTGGCCGTTTGAAAACCGGCACGCCGCCCCGTATCGATGGCCGCTCGGTAGACTTCTCGGTGATGGGCGAACAACCCGGCGATACCCCGATCCCGGTGATGTCGTTCATGGGCAATGCGCAGATGCACCCGCGCCAGGTCAGCTGCTGGATTACCCACACCAACGCCCGCACCCACGAGATCATCGCCTCGAACCTCGACCGCTCGCCGATGTACTCCGGTGTGATCGAAGGCATCGGCCCGCGCTACTGCCCGTCGATCGAGGACAAGATCCATCGCTTCGCCGACAAGGAAAGCCATCAGGTATTCATCGAGCCGGAAGGCCTGAATACCCATGAGCTGTATCCCAACGGCATCTCGACTTCGCTGCCATTCGATGTGCAGTTGCAGATCGTCCGTTCGATCCGCGGCATGGAGAACGCGCACATCGTGCGTCCGGGTTACGCCATCGAGTACGACTACTTCGACCCGCGTGACCTCAAGTACAGCCTCGAGACCAAGGTCATCGGCGGCCTGTTCTTCGCTGGCCAGATCAACGGCACCACCGGCTACGAAGAAGCCGGCGCCCAGGGCCTGCTGGCCGGTACCAACGCCGCACTGCGTGCGCAGGGCCGCGAAAGCTGGTGCCCGCGCCGTGACGAGGCGTACATCGGCGTACTGGTCGACGACCTGATTACCCTGGGCACCCAGGAGCCTTACCGCATGTTCACCTCGCGTGCCGAATACCGGCTGATCCTGCGCGAAGACAACGCTGATCTGCGCCTGACCGAGAAAGGCCGCGAGCTGGGGTTGGTCGACGATGAGCGCTGGGCCGCCTTCACCGCCAAGCGCGAAGGCATCGAGCGCGAAGAACAGCGCATGAGGAGCACCTGGATCCGCCCGGGCACACCGCAAGGCCAAGCCGTTGTGGATAAGTTCGGTACACCGCTGGCCCACGAGTACAACCTGCTCAACCTGCTGGCGCGCCCCGAGATCGACTACGCGGGGCTGATCGAAGCCACGGGCGGTGATGTCATCGATCCCCAGGTGGCCGAACAGGTCGAGATCAAGACCAAGTACGCCGGCTACATCGATCGCCAGCAGGACGAGATCGCCCGTCTGCGCGCCAGCGAAGACACTCGTCTGCCTGTGGATATCGACTACGCTGGCATTTCCGGGTTGTCCAAGGAAATCCAGAGCAAGCTCGGCCAGACCCGTCCGGAAACCCTCGGCCAGGCTTCCCGTATTCCCGGCGTTACCCCGGCGGCAATTTCTCTGTTGCTGATTCACCTGAAAAAACGCGGCGCTGGCCGCGAATTGGAGCAAAGCGCTTGAGTTCCCTGGTCACCCCGCAACATGCCGAAGAGTTGTCCACAGGTGCGCGCCAGCTCGGAGTCGAGCTGAGTGCGCAGCAGCACGAACTGCTGCTTGGGTACCTGGCCCTGTTGATCAAATGGAACAAGGCCTACAACCTGACCGCAGTGCGCGATCCGGACGAGATGGTGTCGCGTCATCTGCTCGACAGCCTCAGCGTCATGCCGTTTATCCACAGCGACACGCAACGTTGGCTGGATGTTGGCAGCGGCGGCGGCATGCCGGGTATCCCGCTGGCTATCCTGCATCCGCACAAGCAGGTGACGGTACTGGACAGCAACGGCAAGAAGACCCGCTTCCTGACGCAGGTGAAGATGGAGCTGAAACTCGACAACCTGACGGTTATCCACAGCCGTGTGGAAGAGGTTCAGCCCGAGCAACCGTTCTGCGGCATCATCTCCCGGGCGTTCAGCAGCATGGAGAATTTCACCAACTGGACCCGCCACCTGGGTGACGCCCGTACGCAATGGCTTGCAATGAAGGGGCTGCATCCTGCCGATGAACTGGTAGCATTGCCCGCAGACTTCACAGTGGAAAGCGAGCAGGCCCTGACCGTTCCAGGTTGCCAGGGCCAGCGCCATCTGCTGATACTGCGCCGCAAGGCTTGACTGGGAACACACGCAACAATGGCTAAGGTATTCGCAATCGCGAACCAGAAGGGTGGTGTCGGCAAGACCACCACCTGCATCAATCTCGCCGCATCGCTGGCCGCGACCAAGCGTCGCGTGCTGCTGATCGACCTCGATCCACAGGGCAATGCCACCATGGGCAGCGGTGTGGACAAGCACGAGCTCGAGCACTCGGTGTACGACCTGTTGATCGGGGAATGCGACCTGGCCCAGGCCATGCAGTACTCCGAGCACGGCGGCTTCCAGCTGTTGCCCGCCAACCGTGACCTCACCGCCGCAGAGGTGGTGCTGCTGGAAATGCAGATGAAGGAGAGCCGCCTGCGCAACGCGCTGGCGCCTATCCGCGACAACTACGACTACATCCTCATCGACTGCCCGCCTTCGTTGTCGATGCTGACGCTGAACGCCTTGGTCGCTTCCGATGGCGTGATTATCCCCATGCAGTGCGAGTACTACGCGCTGGAAGGCCTGAGCGACCTTGTGGATAACATCAAGCGCATCGCTGCCCGGTTGAACCCGGAGCTGAAGATCGAAGGCCTGCTGCGGACCATGTACGACCCGCGCCTGAGCCTGAACAACGATGTTTCGGCCCAGCTCAAGGAGCATTTCGGCGATCAGCTCTACGACACCGTGATACCGCGCAACATTCGCTTGGCCGAGGCTCCAAGCTTCGGTATGCCGGCGCTGGCCTACGACAAGCAATCACGTGGTGCGCTCGCCTACCTTGCCCTGGCTGGGGAACTGGTGCGCCGTCAGCGCCGTCAATCCCGCACTGCACAAACAACTTAAGGAATCCGCATGGCCATCAAGAAACGCGGTCTCGGACGTGGGTTGGATGCACTGCTCAGTGGTCCTTCCGTCAGCGCGCTCGAAGAGCAGGCTGTCACGGTCGACCAGAAGGAACTGCAGCGCCTGCCGGTCGAACTGATCCAGCGTGGCAAGTACCAACCTCGCCGTGACATGGACCCGGAGGCGCTGGAGGAGCTGGCGCATTCGATCCGCAATCATGGCGTGATGCAGCCGATCGTGGTTCGCCCGATTGGCGAAGGCCGCTACGAAATCATCGCCGGTGAGCGTCGCTGGCGCGCCACCCAGCAGGCAGGCCTGGACACTATCCCGGCCATGGTCCGCGAGGTGCCGGACGAAGCCGCCATCGCCATGGCGCTGATCGAAAACATCCAGCGCGAGGATCTCAACCCGCTGGAAGAAGCCCTTGCCCTGCAGCGGTTGCAGCAGGAGTTCGAGCTGACTCAGCAACAGGTGGCCGATGCCGTGGGCAAGTCGCGTGTCACCGTGGCCAACCTGCTGCGCCTGATCAGCCTTCCTGAGGCGATCAAGACCATGCTCGCCCACGGCGACCTGGAAATGGGCCATGCGCGCGCCTTGCTGGGGCTCGAGGAGAGCCGGCAGGAAGAAGGGGCGCGACATGTTGTCGCACGAGGCCTCACCGTGCGCCAAACCGAGGCACTGGTCCGTCAGTGGCTCAACGGCAAGCCTGAGCCGGTGGAATCGAGCAAACCTGATCCGGATATCGCCCGGCTGGAACAGCGGCTGGCAGAGCGCCTGGGCTCATCGGTGCAGATTCGCCATGGCGACAAGGGCAAGGGCCAGCTGGTCATCCGCTACAACTCCCTCGACGAGCTTCAGGGTGTACTTGCTCACATCCGCTGAAACAATTCCCGTTGTAGCGCGCAGTCGGAAATCACTACCCAAGAGTTGAATAGGGGTTAATCCACCCCTATACTCTGCGCGCATTTTGTCGGCACAAATTATGCCAAGTCATAGCTGACTGGGCAGTCGACTTTCGAGGAGCAGTTTTGATGGAAATCCGCACGCCAAACCGCCTGCCTTTCCATCGCTGGGCGGTTTTCCCGGTACTGCTGGCTCAATTTGGGGTGTTATTGCTGGCAACGTTGGTGTTGTGGCAGTGGCAGGGCAAGGTCAGCGGTTATTCGGGCCTCTGTGGAGGTTTGATCGGCTGGCTGCCCAACGTGTATTTCGCCTGGAAGGCTTTTCGCTTCAGCGGAGCCCGGGCGGCGCAGGCCATCGTCAAGTCGTTCTACGCAGGCGAGGCAGGCAAATTGATTTTGACGGCAGTGCTGTTCGCACTGACCTTTGCAGGAGTGAAGCCACTGGCGCCGTTAGCAGTATTCGGCGTCTTCCTGCTGACTCTCACGGTCAGCTGGTTCGCGCCACTGCTGATGAATAAAAGACTTTCGAGACCTTAGGGCGTTTGAGGCAACCATGGCAGCAGAAACCGCTTCGGGCTATATCCAGCACCACTTGCAGAACCTGACCTACGGTCAACTACCAGACGGCAGCTGGGGCCTGGCCCATTCGGCTGCCGAAGCCAAGGCAATGGGCTTCTGGGCATTCCACCTGGACACCCTGGGCTGGTCCGTTGCACTGGGTCTGATCTTCCTGTTCATCTTCCGCATGGCGGCCAAGAAGGCGACCTCCGGTCAGCCTGGTGCCCTGCAGAACTTCGTCGAAGTACTGGTCGACTTCGTTCACGGCAGCGTGAAAGACTCGTTCCACGGTCGTAGCCCGGTCATCGCACCGCTGGCCCTGACCATCTTCGTCTGGGTGTTCCTGATGAACGCCATCGACCTGGTACCGGTCGACTGGATTCCGCAGCTGGCGATCCTGATCTCGGGCGATCCGCACATTCCGTTCCGCGCCGTATCGACCACCGACCCGAACGCCACCCTGGGCATGGCCCTGAGCGTGTTCGCGCTGATCATCTTCTACAGCATCAAGGTCAAGGGCATCGGCGGCTTCATCGGCGAGCTCACGCTCCACCCGTTCGGTAGCAAGAACATCTTCGTGCAGATCCTGCTGATCCCGGTGAACTTCCTGCTGGAATTCGTCACCCTGATCGCCAAACCGATCTCCCTGGCACTGCGACTGTTCGGCAACATGTATGCCGGCGAGCTGGTGTTCATCCTGATCGCCGTGATGTTCGGCACCGGCATCCTCTGGCTGAGCGGCCTAGGTGTGGTGCTGCAGTGGGCGTGGGCCGTGTTCCACATCCTGATCATCACTCTGCAAGCATTCATCTTCATGATGCTCACCATCGTCTACCTGTCGATGGCGCACGAAGATAACCATTAAGACCGCCTGGCGTGTCTGATAGTCTTCCCCGCCTGTTCGGGGGGAAGACTGAAAAAGTCCGCAAGGGCAGTTGTTTCAAACGATTTGTTTTACCGCTTCAATTAAAAAACCTAACCAATACGACGTAAAAGTCGGGAGGAAAGATGGAAACTGTAGTTGGTCTGACCGCTATCGCTGTTGCTCTGCTGATCGGCCTGGGTGCTCTGGGTACCGCCATTGGTTTCGGCCTGCTGGGCGGCAAGTTCCTGGAAGGCGCTGCTCGTCAGCCTGAGATGGTTCCGATGCTGCAGGTCAAAATGTTCATCGTTGCCGGTCTGCTCGACGCCGTAACCATGATCGGTGTTGGTATCGCTCTGTTCTTCACCTTCGCGAATCCCTTCGTTGGTCAGATCGCCGGCTAATCACTCGTTCCTACGAGTTGATTGGTGTGATGGACAAAGACCGAGCGAGGTGTTGGCGTGAACATTAATGCAACCCTGATTGGCCAATCCGTTGCTTTTCTGATTTTTGTGCTGTTCTGCATGAAGTATGTATGGCCTCCGGTCATCACTGCTCTGCACGAGCGCCAAAAGAAGATTGCCGACGGCTTGGACGCTGCCAACCGCGCAGCTCGCGACCTGGAGCTGGCCCAAGAGAAAGCGGGTCAGCAACTGCGTGAAGCAAAAGCACAGGCAGCCGAAATCATTGAGCAAAGCAAGAAACGCGCTGCTCAGCTTGTCGAGGAAGCCCGTGATCAGGCTCGCGTCGAAGCTGACCGTGTGAAGGCTCAGGCTCAAGCCGAGATCGAACAGGAACTCAACAGCATCAAAGACGCCCTGCGTGCCCAAGTGGGTGCCCTGGCCGTTGGCGGCGCTGAAAAGATCCTTGGCGCCACAATCGATCAAAACGCGCATGCGGAGCTGGTTAACAAACTGGCCGCTGAAATTTAAGCGAGGGCGATCATGGCAGAACTGACCACGTTGGCCCGACCTTACGCTAAGGCAGCTTTCGAGCACGCCCAGGCCCAGCAGCAACTGGCCAATTGGTCAGCCATGCTCGGCCTGGCTGCTGCGGTGTCGGAAGACGGCACCATGCAGCGCCTGCTCAAGGCCCCGCAACTGACTAGCGCAGAAAAGGCCGCCGCATTCATTGAAGTGTGCGGTGACAAGTTCGATGTACAGGCACAGAATTTCATTCATGTTGCCGCGGAAAACGACCGTCTCCTGCTTCTGCCGGAGATCGCCGCTCTGTTCGACCTGTACAAGGCCGAGCAAGAGAAATCCGTGGACGTGGAAGTCACCAGTGCTTTTGCGTTGAACCAAGAACAGCAAGACAAACTCGCCAAGGTTCTCAGTGCACGGCTCAGCCGGGAAGTGCGCCTGCACGCGTCGGAGGATGCCAGCCTGATCGGCGGCGTCGTCATCCGCGCCGGCGACCTGGTAATCGATGGCTCGGTTCGCGGCAAGATCGCGAAACTGGCCGAAGCATTGAAATCTTGAGTTTGAAGGGGCAGCAGAGCAATGCAGCAACTCAATCCTTCCGAAATTAGTGAAATCATCAAGGGTCGCATCGAGAAACTCGATGTCGGCTCCCAAGCCCGTAACGAAGGTACCGTTGTTTCGGTATCCGACGGTATCGTGCGGATCCACGGTCTGGCCGACGTCATGTACGGCGAAATGATCGAGTTCCCTGGCAGCGTATTCGGCATGGCACTGAACCTGGAGCAAGACTCCGTAGGTGCAGTGATCCTGGGTGCCTATGACACCCTCGCCGAAGGCATGAGCGCCAAGTGCACCGGCCGCATCCTGGAAGTTCCGGTTGGTAAGGAACTGCTGGGTCGCGTCGTTGACGCACTGGGCAACCCGATCGACGGTAAAGGTCCTCTGGGCAACACTCAGACCGACGCGGTCGAGAAAGTGGCCCCAGGCGTGATCTGGCGTAAGTCGGTAGACCAGCCTGTACAGACTGGCTACAAGTCCGTCGACGCCATGATCCCAGTCGGCCGTGGCCAGCGTGAGCTGATCATCGGTGACCGCCAGATCGGCAAGACCGCCATGGCCATCGACGCCATCATCAACCAGAAAGACTCCGGTATTTTCTGTGTTTATGTTGCTGTCGGCCAAAAGCGTTCCACCGTTGCCAACATCGTTCGCAAGCTGGAAGAAGCCGGCGCCCTGGCCAACACCATCGTGGTCGTTGCCAGTGCTTCGGAATCCGCCGCACTGCAGTTCCTGGCGCCATACGCCGGCTGCACCATGGGCGAGTTCTTCCGTGACCGCGGTGAAGACGCCCTGATCGTCTACGATGACCTGTCCAAGCAGGCTGTTGCCTACCGTCAGATCTCCCTGCTGCTGCGCCGTCCACCAGGACGTGAAGCGTACCCAGGCGACGTGTTCTATCTCCACTCCCGTCTGCTGGAGCGTGCATCGCGCGTTTCGGAAGAGTATGTCGAGAAGTTCACCAACGGCGCAGTGACTGGCAAGACCGGTTCCCTGACCGCCCTGCCGATCATCGAAACCCAGGCTGGCGACGTTTCCGCGTTCGTTCCGACCAACGTGATCTCGATCACCGACGGTCAGATCTTCCTGGAATCGGCCATGTTCAACTCGGGCATCCGCCCAGCAGTGAACGCCGGTGTTTCGGTATCCCGTGTAGGTGGTGCCGCTCAGACCAAGATCATCAAGAAGCTGTCCGGCGGTATCCGTACCGCACTGGCTCAGTACCGTGAACTGGCTGCATTCGCCCAGTTCGCTTCGGATCTGGACGAGGCTACCCGCAAGCAGCTGGAGCATGGTCAGCGCGTTACCGAGCTGATGAAGCAGAAGCAGTACGCGCCAATGTCGATCGCTGACATGGCTCTGTCGCTGTACGCCGCTGAGCGTGGTTTCCTGACTGACGTAGAAGTCTCCAAGGTCGGCAGCTTCGAGCAAGCGCTGATCGCCTACTTCCACCGTGATCACGCCGAGCTGTTGGCCAAGATCAACGTGAAAGGTGACTTCAACGACGAAATCGACGCTGGCATGAAAGCCGGTATCGAGAAGTTCAAGGCCACCCAGACCTGGTAAGCCGCAGCGGGGGCTCCGGCCCCCGCTTGCTAACCTGATAGGTGATACATGGCAGGCGCAAAAGAGATTCGCAGTAAGATTGCGAGCATCAAAAGCACGCAAAAAATTACCAGCGCCATGGAGAAAGTGGCGGTCAGCAAAATGCGCAAGGCACAAATGCGCATGGCTGCTAGCCGTCCTTACGCGGAGCGTATCCGCCAGGTGATCGGTCATCTGGCCAACGCCAACCCGGAATACCGCCACCCGTTCATGATCGAGCGCCCTGTAAAGCGCGCCGGTTATATCGTGGTGAGCAGTGACCGTGGTCTGTGCGGTGGCTTGAATACCAACCTGTTCAAGGCCCTGGTCAAGGACATGAGCGCAAACCGCGAACAGGGCGTGGAAATCGACCTGTGCGTGATCGGCAGCAAGGGTGCGACTTTCTTCCGCATCTTTGGCGGCAACGTCGTAGCCGCGATCAGCCACCTGGGCGAAGAGCCATCGATCAACGATCTGATCGGCTCCGTCAAAGTGATGCTGGACGCCTACCTCGATGGCCGTATCGATCGCCTCTCGGTGGTTTCGAACAAGTTCATCAACACCATGACCCAAAAACCGACGGTCGAGCAATTGGTACCGTTGGTGGCAACCCCGGATCAGGATCTCAAGCATCACTGGGATTACCTGTACGAACCCGACGCAAAAGAGCTGCTGGACGGCTTGATGGTGCGTTACGTGGAGTCGCAGGTGTACCAGGCGGTGGTCGAGAACAACGCTGCTGAACAAGCGGCCCGGATGATCGCCATGAAGAACGCCACAGACAACGCCGGTGATTTGATCAAAGAGCTGCAATTGATCTACAACAAGGCGCGTCAGGCTGCGATCACCCAGGAGATCTCGGAAATCGTCGGCGGCGCTGCCGCGGTTTAACGGTTCAAAAATTCAGAGGATCCAGCTATGAGTAGCGGACGTATCGTTCAAATCATCGGCGCCGTCATCGACGTGGAATTCCCACGTGACGTCGTGCCGAGTGTTTACAACGCGCTGAAAGTACAAGGCGCGGAAACCACCCTGGAAGTTCAGCAGCAGCTGGGCGACGGCGTGGTTCGTACCATTGCGATGGGCTCGACCGAAGGCCTGAAGCGCGGTCTGGACGTCGTCGATACCGGCGCGGCCATCTCCGTTCCAGTTGGTAAGGCCACTCTGGGCCGTATCATGGACGTCCTCGGCAACCCGATCGACGAAGCCGGCCCGATCGGCGAAGAAGAGCGTCGCGGTATCCACCAGCCAGCGCCTTCCTTCGCTGACCAGGCAGGCGGCAACGACCTGCTGGAAACCGGCATCAAGGTTATCGACCTGGTTTGCCCGTTCGCCAAGGGTGGTAAGGTTGGTCTGTTCGGTGGTGCCGGTGTCGGCAAGACCGTAAACATGATGGAACTGATCCGTAACATCGCCATGGAACACAGCGGTTACTCCGTGTTCGCTGGTGTGGGTGAGCGTACTCGTGAGGGTAACGACTTCTACCACGAGATGAAGGACTCCAACGTTCTCGACAAGGTAGCGCTGGTCTACGGTCAGATGAACGAGCCACCAGGAAACCGTCTGCGCGTTGCGCTGACCGGCCTGACCATGGCTGAGAAGTTCCGTGACGAAGGTAACGACGTTCTGCTGTTCGTCGACAACATCTATCGTTACACCCTGGCCGGTACTGAAGTATCCGCACTGCTGGGCCGTATGCCTTCGGCAGTAGGTTACCAGCCGACCCTGGCTGAAGAGATGGGCGTTCTGCAAGAGCGCATCACTTCGACCAAGGAAGGTTCGATCACCTCCGTTCAGGCCGTATACGTACCTGCGGACGACCTGACCGACCCGTCGCCAGCGACCACCTTCGCCCACTTGGACGCCACCGTCGTTCTGTCCCGTGACATCGCCTCCCTGGGTATCTACCCAGCGGTAGACCCACTGGATTCGACTTCGCGCCAGCTGGACCCGAACGTGATCGGCACCGAGCACTACGAGACCGCTCGTGGCGTTCAGTATGTTCTGCAGCGCTACAAAGAGCTGAAGGACATCATCGCGATCCTGGGTATGGACGAACTGTCCGAAGCCGACAAGCAACTGGTTGCCCGCGCTCGTAAGATCCAGCGCTTCCTGTCGCAGCCGTTCTTCGTGGCCGAAGTCTTCACCGGCTCGCCAGGCAAGTACGTTCCGCTCAAGGACACCATCGCTGGCTTCAGCGGCATCCTCAAAGGTGACTACGACCACCTGCCAGAACAAGCGTTCTACATGGTCGGCAGCATCGACGAAGCGATCGAGAAAGCCAAGAAACTGTAATCCCGGCGCCCCGCAAGGGGCGCTAATCAGGTTGAGGCAAGCAGATGGCTATGACAGTCCATTGCGACATCGTCAGCGCAGAGGGAGAGATCTTCTCCGGCCTGGTCGAGATGGTAGTAGCGCACGGCAACCTGGGCGATCTGGGTATCGCTCCAGGCCACGCGCCGCTGATCACCAATCTCAAGCCGGGTCCGATCACGCTGACCAAGCAGGGTGGCACTCAAGAGGTGTTCTACATCTCCGGTGGCTTCCTCGAAGTGCAGCCGAACATGGTCAAGGTTCTCGCCGACACCGTGCAACGTGCTGCCGACCTGGACGAAGCTCAGGCTCAGGAAGCCCTCAAGGCTGCCGAGAACGCGCTGAACACTAAAGGCTCGGACTTCGACTACGGCGCTGCTGCCGCACGTCTGGCCGAGGCTGCAGCTCAGCTGCGTACTGTCCAGCAATTGCGCAAGGGCAAGTGATCCGGTCCTCCCGGTAACCTGCGTTGCGATTGAGTTAAAGGGTAGCCTCGGCTACCCTTTTTCTTTTCCGAATTTTCGCCTTCGGTCACATCCCTGACCACCCAGGATTGGTAGCCAGTCAATGTCCCTCGATATCGTTATTCTCGCCGCAGGCCAAGGCACCCGTATGCGCTCCTCGCTGCCCAAGGTGCTGCACCCGGTTGCTGGTAATTCCATGCTTGGCCATGTTATCCACAGCGCGCGACAGTTGCAGCCAAAGGGCATCCATGTGGTCATCGGCCATGGTGCAGAGCTGGTGCGTGAACGCTTGGCGGCTGACGACCTGAATTTCGTCATGCAGGACAAGCAGCTTGGCACCGGCCATGCCGTCGCCCAGGCACTGCCGGCGATCACCGCCGATACCGTGCTGGTGCTCTATGGCGACGTGCCATTGATCGAGGTGGGCACGCTCGAGCGGCTTCTGGCCAAGGTCAATGAACAGCAACTCGGCCTGCTGACCGTCACCCTGCAGGATCCAACCGGTTACGGCCGCATCGTGCGTGATGCCCAAGGTCAGGTTGCGGCCATCGTCGAGCACAAGGACGCCAGTGATGCACAGCGAGCGATCAAGGAAGGCAACACGGGCATCCTCGCGATGCCGGCCGCGCGTCTGGCAGACTGGATGGGGCGTCTGTCCAACAACAACGCCCAGGGCGAGTACTACCTCACCGACGTGATCGCCATGGCCGTGGCCGATGGCCTGGTGGTTGCCACCGAACAGCCCCATGACGCGATGGAAGTGCAGGGCGCCAACGACCGTCTGCAACTGTCCGAGCTCGAGCGTCATTACCAGTTGCGCGAAGGACGCCGACTGATGGCCCAGGGCGTGACCCTGCGTGATCCCGCGCGCTTCGACGTGCGTGGCGAGGTGATCGTGGGGCGCGATGTGCTGATCGACATCAACGTCATTCTCGAAGGCAAGGTGGTCATCGAAGACGATGTGCAGATCGGCCCGAACTGCGTGATCAAGAACAGCACCCTGCGCAAGGGCGCCGTGATCAAGGCCAACAGCCACATCGAAGGTGCGGTGATGGGCGAGGGCAGCGATGCCGGCCCGTTCGCTCGCCTTCGCCCAGGCAGCGTACTGGAAGCCAAGGCCCATGTGGGTAACTTCGTCGAGCTGAAGAACGCCCGTCTGGGCGAAGGCGCCAAGGCCGGTCACCTGACTTATCTGGGCGACGCCGAGATCGGTGCGCGCACCAATATCGGCGCGGGTACCATCACCTGCAACTACGATGGCGCGAACAAGTTCAAGACCGTCCTAGGCGAAGATGTGTTCATCGGCTCGAACAACTCGCTGGTTGCGCCTGTGGAAATCAAGGATGGCGCCACCACTGCGGCGGGCTCGACCATCAACCAGTCGGTCGAAGCCGCTCAGTTGGCAGTAGCCCGCGCGCGTCAGCGCAACATCGATGGCTGGAAACGGCCAGAGAAGATCAAGAAAAGCTGAGTTATCCACAGACGTTTCGATCGAAAGCCGACTTATGTGAGTAAGTCGGCTTTTTTATTGCCGGACAAGCCCGCTCCCACAGGGAGTAGCGTTGCCAGGTAAGTCTATTCGCTGCTTGACGAATCCTTCATCTTAGGTTTTGATTGCAACCATTATCTTTCGAACCGAAACTTACAAGCTTATGTCGAAACGAAATACCCCCCAGCGCCGCCACAATATCCTGGCCTTGCTCGCCGAGCAGGGCGAGGTGAGTGTGGACGCGTTGGCCAAGCGTTTCGAAACTTCGGAAGTGACCATCCGCAAGGATCTCGCCGCACTGGAAGCCAACGGCCTGCTGCTGCGTCGCTACGGCGGCGCGGTGCCCGTCCCGCAGGAGATGCTTGGCGAATCCGCTCAGCCCGTTTCCAGCTACAAGAAAGCCATCGCCCGAGCCGCTGTCGGACGCATCCGTGAGCACGCACGCATCATCATCGACAGTGGCAGTACCACCGCCGCGATGATCCCGGAACTGGGCCGCCAGCCCGGTCTGGTCGTGATGACCAACTCCCTGAACGTGGCCCGTGCCATCAGTGAGCTCGAGCACGAACCGGTGCTGCTGATGACCGGCGGCACCTGGGACCCGCATTCCGAGTCGTTCCAGGGCCAGGTCGCCGAGCAGGTACTACGCTCATACGATTTCGACCAGTTGTTCATCGGTGCCGACGGCATCGACCTGAACCGCGGCACCACCACTTTCAACGAACTGCTCGGCCTGAGCCGGGTGATGGCGGAAGTGGCCCGGGAAGTGATCGTGATGGTCGAATCGGACAAGGTCGGACGCAAGATCCCCAACCTCGAGCTGCCCTGGAGCAGCGTTACCACCCTTATTACAGATGATCGCCTGCCCGCAGCGGCACGCGAACAGATTCAAGCCCGCGGCATCAACCTGATCTGCGCCGCGATCAGCCAGGAGCAATGACCATGTGTGGAATCGTCGGTGCAGTCGCCGAGCGCAATATCACCTCCATCCTCATCGAGGGCCTCAAGCGCCTGGAATACCGCGGTTACGACAGCGCGGGCCTGGCCGTCATCACCCAGCAGGGCGAGCTCGATCGTCGTCGCCGCATCGGCAAGGTGAGCGAGCTGGAAGCCGCGGTGACTGCCGAGCCACTCAACGGTCACCTGGGCATCGCCCACACCCGCTGGGCAACCCACGGCGCGCCGACCGAGCACAATGCCCACCCGCATTTCTCCGGCCAGGAAGTGGCCGTGGTGCACAACGGCATCATCGAGAACCACGAGGAACTGCGTGAAGAGCTCAAGGGCCTGGGCTATGTATTCACCTCGCAGACCGACACCGAGGTGATCGTTCACCTGATCCACCACACCCTCAAGAGCATTCCCGACCTGACCGACGCGTTCAAGGCGGTGGTCAAGCGCCTGCACGGTGCCTATGGCTTGTCGGTGATCAGCGTCAAGCAGCCCGACCGCCTGGTGGCCGCGCGCAGCGGCAGCCCGTTGGTGATCGGTCTTGGCCATGGCGAGAACTTCCTCGCCTCCGACCAGTTGGCCCTGCGCCAGGTCACCGACCGTTTCATGTACCTGGAAGAAGGCGATATCGCCGAAATCCGCCGCGACCAGGTGAGCATCTGGGACCAGGCCGGCAGCAAGGTGCAACGCGAGACCGTGCAGTACCACGAAGGCGCCGAGGCGGCCGACAAGGGCGCCTATCGCCACTTCATGCTCAAGGAAATCCACGAGCAGCCGTCGGTGGTGCAGCGTACCCTCGAAGGCCGTCTGGGCAAGGATCACGTGATGGTCCAGGCGTTCGGTCCACAGGCTGCCGAGCTGTTCGCCAAGGTGCGCAATGTACAGATCGTCGCCTGCGGCACCAGCTATCATGCGGGCATGGTCGCCCGTTACTGGCTGGAAAGCCTGGCGGGTATTCCGTGCCAGGTCGAAGTCGCCAGTGAGTTCCGCTATCGCAAGGTGGTGGTGCAGCCGGACACCTTGTTCGTTTCCATCTCCCAGTCGGGCGAAACCGCCGACACCCTGGCCGCGCTGCGCAACGCCAAGGAGCTGGGTTTCCTTGGCAGCCTGGCGATCTGCAACGTTGGCATCAGCTCGCTGGTGCGTGAATCCGACCTGACCCTGCTGACCCTGGCCGGCCCGGAAATCGGCGTTGCTTCGACCAAGGCCTTCACCACCCAGCTGGTCTCGCTGATGCTGCTGACCCTTGCCTTGGGTCAGGTACGCGGTAGCCTCGAAGCGGGCGTCGAAGCCGAGCTGGTCGAGGAACTGCGCCGCCTGCCGACGCGTCTGGGCGAAGCCCTGGCGATGGACAGCGTGGTCGAGAAGACCGCCGAACTGTTCGCCGACAAGCACCACACCCTGTTCCTCGGCCGTGGCGCCCAGTACCCGGTGGCGATGGAAGGTGCGCTCAAGCTCAAGGAGATCTCCTACATCCACGCCGAGGCGTACCCCGCTGGCGAGCTCAAGCACGGCCCGCTGGCGCTGGTCGATGCCGACATGCCGGTGGTCACTGTTGCGCCGAACAACGAGCTGCTGGAAAAGCTCAAGTCGAACCTGCAGGAAGTCCGCGCGCGTGGCGGCGAGCTGGTGGTGTTCGCCGATGAGCAGTCGGGCATGGGCAACGGCGAAGGCACCCACGTGATCAAGGTGCCGCACATCATCGATGCCTTGGCACCGATCCTGTACACCATCCCGCTGCAGCTGCTGTCGTACTACGTGGCCGTGCTCAAAGGCACTGACGTCGACCAGCCGCGTAACCTGGCGAAGTCGGTGACGGTGGAGTAAGCGGTTGCGCTGAGCAGATGGTGGTGTTTTTGAATAATAAAGGTTGTCACATAACAATAAAGGTTGTCACAACGTAATAAAGGTTGTCACAAGGCAGGCTCTGACCGCACATCGGGCCGGAGCCAGGCCTCGAAGATTCGGGTGACAATCCTCTACTCACCGCTGTGACTGTTGTCCTGGCTCAGCCCGCTCTCTGGGGGTGTCCCCTGTGCACGACACTTGTCCTCGTCCCCGTCGAGCGGGTCGCCCATTTTTGAGCGACTCGACCTATGGCATCCATGCCACTAGCTCCGGTCAAGGCTGCGCATCGCAAGCTGATGACCCAGGCAAAAATAGATAAAAAAATTCAATCGGGTCGTGGATGTGGAGTCAGAGACTCCTATAAGCCATGGATCAAAGTGTGGGAGATCAAATCGAAGGGTGTCTCTCACATGATCGCGGGAGTCAAAATTCACCGCACACACCACCTGCTGTCCAATGCAGAGCGAGATTACCTAACTGTACTTGAGCACGATGCCTCAATCAGCGATATCCGAGAGCAGTATCCTTTACTGACACAGGCTGAGACTGTCGTGGTCTAACGATTCCGGACACTCGGTTAGGCGAGAATGGTCGCTAGATTGAGGTGCCTGCTTACCAAGCAGCGTCGTTCTTTTTCCGCTGGTTTCAAACGCGAGGCCGCTGGCCTCGCGCTCGATCAAGGTTAAAGCAATGTCGAAGCCTGCCGCTCTGTCGCAGGTTATGCCTCGGAACGAGCAGCTTGCCCTATCAATCCCTTCTCGATAGTATTTAGCCGGGGCTCAGGACTCGCATTTCTGAGATGTATACGTCTCAGCTTGTAGCGCTTTTACCTTTGACGCTTCGCGTCGCGCCGCCGTGCACTTTGGCGGATGTTGGAGTCCTGAGTAACCCACCCCCTATTCAGGCTTTTGCAATGGACGCATCGCTACCTTTCGGTCAGTTTCCTAAGATCAGTATTTCTTCGAATAAAGAATTAGCGGCCTTATTGGGCATTTCGGTGAATAAACTCACTTATTATGCTTATTATCTTGCTGAAGAAAGCAAATATAAAACCTTCAATATCTCTAAGCGGAATGGCGGAGTAAGGGTGATTGAGGCTCCTGTAAAGGGTCTCAAAGATATCCAAAAAAGTATTGTAAAGCTTATCGAGCCTAATTATAAGGCGCGCAGTTGCGTTTTTGCCTATGTAAAAGGCAGGGGTATCGTTGAGCACGCCGCAGTTCACACCAACCAGCGATGGTTATTGCGATTTGATCTCAAAGATTTTTTTCATACTATCTCCGCAGTACGGGTAGCCGGCCTTTTTCGTCATCCTCCTTTCAATTTTTCCAAACCTGTAGCGGAGACAATCGCTCGGCTTTGTACCAATGCCGGCAGGTTAACCCAAGGCGCCCCAACCAGTCCGATAATCAGTAATATTTTGTGTCGCGGCCTTGATTATAAACTGAAAGAGCTTGCGTCGCAGAATAAATGCTATTACACACGTTATGCCGACGATGTTTTCATCTCAAATAATGGTAGCTTATTTCCATCAGCCATCGCTGAGCGCGGTTCCAATGGAGTAGTGAAACTCAGCGATGAGGTCCTTGAGATAATTGGGGGCGCTGGGTTTCAGCTAAACCACGGTAAGACGATTTTACGCAACCGAGCTGAAAGGCAATTGGCTACTGGCGTGATTGTAAATCGTAAGCTCAATGTACCCAAAGAGTATATTAAGTCAGTCCGAGCAGCCCTTTATGCGTGGGATAAATACGATTTAAAGCAAGCTGAAGAATATTGGCGTGAACGCATAGATGATCGCAACAGGTGGGGTGATTCCTTGCCGAGGCTAAGCTGGGTAATTAGAGGAAAAATCAATCACATTGGCCACGTCAAGGGTTACAACGATCCGGTATTCTTGACCTTGGCGAAGAAGCTTCAGTCTCTGGACCCCACTTATCGTCTTGATGAAAGAAAGATTCTCCGGTCGCTCACTGATGAAATTCACGTATACACGGAAGGGATAACAGACTGTAAGCATCTTGAAACAGCGCTAAAATTTTTTAAGGCACGTGGCGAGTTCACTAATCTTAATCTTACTTTTAGGAATACTCGTAAGCCTGGGAGCTCTGTGCTTAAAGCGCTCTGCGAGCATTTAAGTGAGGCTCCTCAAAAGCATCTGACAATCTGTATATTCGACCGCGACGAGCGCCCAATCATAACCGAAATGGGTGGGTCTCCTGGAAATTATCGCGATCACACCAACAACGTTTTTAGCCTAATCATCCCGGTGCCAGATTTCAGAGACTCTGATATTATTTGCATCGAGCATCTCTATAATGACTCACAGCTATATATTCCCGACGCTCAAGGTCGGCGTTTATATTCAAAGGATGAGTTCGACTCGCTCGGCTGCTTCAAAGGGGAGGCACATCTCTTTTGCCGAATTAATAAACAGTCGCTTATATATGATGATAACGTGATTGACATGGTCGAGCGACGAAACGTTGCTCTTCCAAAAAATAAGTTTGCCGATTACATCGTGAGTGGTGCCCCGCCGTATTCAAACATTGATTTTTCAGGGTTTCGTGGTGTTTTTTCCCAGATTGTTGAGATCGCAGGGTTCTATGGTAAGCGTTAACTGTGAGTCTCTGGCATCCGGTCCTGCCTCGTCTTCCTGTATCGGTCGGGCATTGTGAAGTTCATCCAATTCGTTTGGCGGCAGTCACCCCCCCCATGGGAATGTCGGTGCACAGCTTCTATAAGCAGACCAATCACGGAGGCAGGCAATGGACGAAACGTATGAAATACCCGACGGAAGTTCACTGCGAGGCTGGAGTTACAAAGGTGCGCTGGAAGCGGGTTTTGAGCTTAAATCCTATTCTTGGGAAGATGTTCCCACTGAATCGCCCCTGGTTTCGTAGACACCTCCAAGCCTCATAATGAGGTCCAAATAGGAGGTGCCATGAGTCGTCAGCGTTATCCCGAAGAATTCAAGATCGAAGCGGTCAAGCAAGTGATCGAAAAAGGCAAGCCTGTCGCCGATGTCGCCCAGCGCTTGGGCATGTCCGTTCACAGCCTCTACGCCTGGATCAAGCTCTACAGCAAACCCCAAGAGCAGCGTCAGCAAGACGATGACCAGCAAGCCGAACTGCGCAAGCTGCGCGCCGAACTTAAGCGCGTGACGGAAGAGCGAGACATCTTAAAGAAGGCCGCCGCGTACTTTGCAAAGGAGTGCGGCTGAAGTACGCCTTCATCAAGAAGCACTCGACGGATTACCCGGTGCGGCGCCTTTGCCAAACCCTC